>JBCDBK010000044.1:0-38243 GCA_039184115.1 Planctomycetota bacterium
ACTTCTGTGGCTAGAGTTTCTTGGCGATTCTCAGATCTGGCATCAGGAAAGCGGGTCGCTGCACCTCGCGTATCGCGAGGATGAGCTATCAGTACTGCAAGATTTCGCCAAGCACTCGCAGTCGGTTGGGTACGAATGTGAGCTGCTAGATGCAACCGAGACTGAGAAACGCACGCCTGCCGTTAACGCCCAATCGCTGCTAGGGGCGCTATGGAGTCCGACAGAAGTCGGGGTGAACCCCCGTCAAGTAATTCATGAGATGCCCAACTGGCTTGCCGATCGTTTTGGAGTCGAGTTCCACTTTGGCGTCGCGGTCACGCACGCTGACCGTTGGGCGGTATCAAGCGCCGGCGGAACGAGTTGGCGAGCGGATCGCGTGATCATCGCGGCCGGCGCGGATTTTCGCTTCCTGTTCCCAGATCTCTATCGAGAAGCCGGATTCACACTCTGTAAGCTGCAGATGATGCGCACGGTGCCTCAACCGGACAACTGGAAGCTAGGACCGATGATCGCGAGTGGTCTTACATTGCGGCATTACGAGTCCTTTACGATATGCAAGACGCTGCAAGCGCTGAAACAGCGAATCGCTGACGAGACTCCGGAACTCGATGACTTTGGCATCCACGTGATGGCAGCTCAGAATGAACAAGGAGAGCTGATCCTTGGCGACTCGCACGAGTACGGGGATCACATAAGCCCGTACGATCGGCGACTGATAGACGACCTCATTCTGCGCGAACTGCGTGAGATCATCGATCTGCCGACTTGGAAGATCGGCGAACACTGGCACGGAGTGTACGCCAAGGTGCCCAATGCCGCCGAATACTTCGACGAAGTCGACGAGAATCTGCATGTCGCGATCGCGTCTGGTGGATGTGGCATGACGATGTCGTTTGGACTCGCCGAGGCGCACTGGGAGCAATGGCTACCTACTCCACACACTTCGCAAATCGCCAATGCCGACGCTCGGGTGCCGATCGAGGCGGAGTGTAGCCTGGATACGACGACCAACGATGCTCGCAACTAACTCGAAAACAGACAAATATTGCGGCCCACTACGCGCCCTCATCCTCGACTGGGCAGGCACGGTTGTCGACTTCGGTAGCTGCGCGCCGGTCGCCGCGGTCATCGAGGCATTTCGGTCACTAGAGGTTCCCGTCTCGCGGGAGCAAGCCCGAGCACCCATGGGAAAAGCCAAGCGTGAGCATATTCGGGCCATGCTCTCAGAGCAAGCAGTAGCGTCGCAGTGGGAAAGCACGCACGGCGGTGATATCGAAAGCGCCATAGACACCGTCTATGAGAGGTTCCTACCTATCCAGAGACAGTTGCTTGCCGATCACGCGAAGCTCATTCCAGGATGCGTTGAAAGTATCGATCGATGTCGCGCCCGCGGTATGAAGATCGGTTCGAGCACGGGTTACACGCGCGAACTGATGGACATCCTGATGCCGCTGGTCGCCGAACAGGGGTACGAGCCTGACGCTATGGTGTGCGCTTCGGACATGAGCGAGGGTCGGCCGGCACCCTGGATGTGCTTTGAGAACGCTCGAATGCTCGGTGTGTATCCTCCACAAGCGATCGTCAAGGTTGACGACACGCTTGTTGGCATCGAAGCCGGCCTCAATGCCGGCATGTGGACTGTCGGCGTTGCCTCATCTGGGAATCTCGTCGGCCTCAGCCTGCAAGAGTATTCCGATCTAGATACCAGCGAGCAGGAACGGCTGACGGATGCGGCCCGCCAGCAACTGCTGCAATCGGGCGCGCATGTTGTCATTGACTCGGTAGCCGAACTCACCGATGCGATTGAGCAGATCGAAGACTTGCGCCGTCGTTAGACTCACGTTGGTCAACCGCGCCTTCGGCTGAGCACCTCTCCCAAACGCGCAACGCGTTCTCGCCTGTAACACGAAGCTAATAGCGGCTTCACGTCTCATTAACATAAGCTGCGAAGCGGCGCATATCAGCTGATGGTCTGCGCTAGAAAACAGTAAAGCTGGAGAAGATTCTTCATATTTGGCAGCTAGAACGGTACGCGAAACGCCAGGACGCGGTCGTGCTGGCAACATCGTATGCCATTCTTCCGAGAGTGAATCCAATGAGACTGAAACTACTTTGTACGGCCCTTGTAGTCGCCTCTACGGCAGCTACGCAAACGCACGCATTTAATGCTGTGTTCAGTGAAGACTTCAATTCTGTTACGCTTGGTCCGAGTGTGAACGAACGCGTCAGCACGATCGCCGAGTTCGAGCTTGCGACTCGCCTTGCGGACGATCCCGACTTTAGTCCGCGCCCAGACGCTATCGCGACGTCGCTTCCAGTTGGCTGGTCGGTCGACAACGACTTTGATGCGTTTGGCAACATCGACCTAGCGTTTGATCCATTCGCTCAAGGCGATCCGGCACTCCTCGACCTTGAAGAAGGATTCGCTCCCCCGGTCGGAACCGTGATTGGCAATGCCGGTGTTCCTAGTCAGGGGTCTTTCGACGACGGCGTCGACGAGTGGGAAGGATGGAACGTCGCGAGCAAAGACTTTTGGATCAGTGTTGATGACCAGCAACGCTCTCTCTGGACTGGCGGTACTGGCAACGTTGCCATTGCAGACCCCGATGAATACGACGATCTCGGCGAGGGTCGAAACGGCGGTTACTTCAACTCTGGCTTGAGCACGCCGCAGATCAACATTCCTGCAGGCAACAGCGATCTGCTGCTGAACTACAACTATAGCTTCCGCGCCGAGGCATTCGACGACGGCCACAACGTTGCTGGCTCCTCGATCTTCGAGCAAGAATTAAACAACTCGACCGCACAAGTGTGGGTCACCTACGACGGAACCAACGGCGGTACCCAAACGGTACCAGGCACGCTTATCGACTCCGACGCAGGCAACGGCGTCGTTGGCGATTCTGACTTTCGGGCTCCGTCCGCCACTCTCGCCACCCCAGCGACATTCAACGATCTGGACGACAGTCTCATTGATGCAGGTGATGTGGATGGATCGGCTTCGGTGTTGCTGCCTACGATTCCTGCGGGCGCTTCGAACGTACAGGTGACCTTCGGTTTGCTTAACGCCGGCAACGACTGGTGGTTTGCGGTCGACAACATCCAAGTCTTAGGCGACGTCAGCGGTCAGATCTTCTCTGAAGATTTCGAGGGCGTCACGCTCACTGACAGCATCAACGAGCAGATTGCCGATGTCCCTACGTTTGCAAAGGTGACCACCGAAGCTTCGACTCCCGACACCGAACCTCGTCCAGATTCGTTCACGTCGACTGCACCTGCTGGATGGACTGTCGATAACTCCAACATGCCAGCAAGTAACTTGGGTGATGACGACGTTGGTATTTTGGAATTCGAAGGCTGGAACTTCATGGACCTTGCGTTTTGGAACTTCGCCGACACGCAAGACCGCGAACTGTTCACGAAAGCTGAGGGATCCTTCGCAGTCGCAGATGGCGACGAATGGGACGACTTGAACGACCCAACGGACCCTCCGGGCGGCCTAATGGACACGTTGCTGGAAAGCCCGGAGATTGACATTACGGGAATCTTGGCAGGCGAATTGGTGCTCATGTTCGATTCGAGCTGGCGTGACGAAGATGACAACACTGCTGTCATCACAGTCGACTACGGCAACGGTCCCGTCGAAGTGCTGCGTTGGGAATCGGACGAAGCGTCGGCGTTCTTCCACGACGATAACCCCAACGAAACCGTTGTGGTCTCGCTGGACAATCCTGATGGTGCGACCTCTGCCACCGTCGCCTTCCAGTATATCGGTGGAAACGACTGGTGGTGGGCTGTCGACAACATTCAAGTCGGCACGATTCCTGAGCCAACTTCGCTTGGTTTGGCGATGCTCGCCATGCTTGGATTCGTCGCCCGTCGAAATAGCTAGTACGCTGTTTTGCACTAAAGGCAATCGGAGCGATGCCTCGCCAACTCTGCTACAGAGTTGGCGAGGCGCTTCTGTTCATTCGCTATCAGCAAGCAAGTATCACATAGCGCAGCAGCTCAACTCTCCGCTGCGCAAGAAGTCGGTAGAACGGCGCGAAAACCACATCAAACTAGACGACGTTTATTAACGCGTCGCCAATAGAATCGCGACAGCGGGGACAAAACAACGATCCGCTTGACACTGCCCGCCAGTATCAAATCGGACAGAATTCTCTCAGGAGCAGCAAAACATGCAATCGCATTCTCACCCTATTCAATGCAGCAGGCCGATTCCAGCCGGACTCGCGGTCGCTGCGGTCGTCACTTGTTGCTTTGCGTTCATGCCGGTAGCCAAAGGTGTCGACCTCCTGCAAGAGAACTTTGATGACATGACGCTCAACCCGACCGTGGGGTTCCTGTCGGAAGTTCGCAATCGCGAAGCGTGGACCGATCAACTGCCCACACCTTTCAACACGGAGACGTGGTCGGTCGACAACTCTCAGATGCCCGCCGGTACCGTGGGCGACAATGACATCGGCGTGCTTGAGTTCGAAGGCTGGCGAGTCGTCGACCGTGATTGGTGGGTGCAAACATCGGGCGGTCAGGGTCGTGAGGAATTCGTGAGCTCAAATGGTGCAGTACTCGTTGCCGATCCCGATGAATGGGACGACTTTCCCAACGAGTCGGGCACTGAGTCACCCACTGATCGGGGCACGTTCGACTCGACGCTAAATATCTCCGGCATCGATCTTCAGGGCATCGCAGCGAATACCGCCCGCTTCACATTCTTCTCGTCATGGCGACCTGAGGCTTTCGACGACGGCGACAACACCAACAACCAGTCCGCCACCATCCGAGCCATTTATGACGATCCTGGTAACACCGTCATCGACGTGCTGGCATGGGACTCTGATGAGAACTCTCCAAACTTCAAAGACGATGCCACAAACGAGTTTGTTAACGTTCCATTGCTGAATCCTGTTGGTGCAACTTCCGTCACACTGGAATTCCGGCTATTCAATGCTGCCAACGACTGGTGGTGGGCGATTGACAACCTGTCGATGTTCGACGGAGATGCCCCAGAAATCGATGGAGTATTGCGACTGGTTATCGACCGCGACACGCAAGACGTAATCATTCGAAACAACACAGGACAGGCAGTTGACTTACGAGGCTATTCGATCGAGTCGGCAAACGGCACGCTTGACGAGTCGGCGGCGACTTACTTGGCGGACACAGATTCCAATTGGATTATCTTTGACAGCCCCACTTCTTCGGAACTGAGCGAGGGAAACGTCGACTTCGATACGCTAGCCGCTGGTGCGGAAATCAATCTCGGTAAGTCCTGGCGACAGTTCTACCAAGACTTCTCAGACATCTCGTTTGAGTACTCGATCGAAGCCGGTGATGGCCCACAAGTCGGCATCGTGGAGTTCACAGGGAATGCCGACGAGTCCTTCGACCCATTAGATCTCAATTTCGATACGGTCATCGACTTCGCTGACTACCAGGAGTTTCTCGATGACTACGGTTCCGTTCCAACTTTGGAAGGCAAGCTTCTAGCGGAGCGTTATAGCCTTGGGGACCTCAACGACGATAGCCGCTACAGCGTACAAGACTTTCTGGAGTTTCAGCGTCAGTTCGAGGTCAAGTTTGGTCCCGGTAGCTTTCAAGCCCTGCTAGCCACCCAATCTGTCCCAGAACCTGCATCCGTGCTCCTTATGGCATGCGGCGTGTTTGGGTTGGTTGCTCTACGTCGCAGCCGGCTTAACCATTTCGCCCTAACTCTTGCGATACTCATCGCCGTTCTCACTGCCTCGACAGAGGATGCCAAAGCACAGCTGTGGCTGCTGGAAGAAGATTTCGAAACCGTCGTCCTAGAGGCGAGCCCTGAAGAAGATCCGACTCAATTGGCAGTGTGGAGTCAAACCTTCACGGGCTGGACTGTGGACAACAGCGGACTGCCTCAGGTCCCGACCGACGAACCGGGGGACGGTGTTGTCGACTGGGGTGGTTGGTCGTTCGTTGACAAAGACTACTGGATCGACGCAGCCGGAGACCAGACGCGGGCGCTCTTCACGCGCGGACAGGGCACGGTGCTCGTCGCCGACCCGGATGAATGGGACGACGACGATCCCGATGAACAGACTGGCTCGTTCGACTTCTATGATGCGGTCATTCGTTCACCGGTGATTAATATCCCAGCGAGTGTACCAGCCGGGCGTATTCGCGTCGCCTTTGATTCCAGTTGGCGACCTGAAGGTTTAGACGACGGCGATGTTGGCAATCAAAACAATCAGACCGCCACACTCGATGTCATCTACAACGGCAGCGCGCGGACGGAGATTCTGAAGTACCAGTCGGATCCGCTAGAAGACAATTTTCAAGAGGACGCTCAGAACGAAGGCATCGACATTGACGCGCAGTTTAACGGCACCGCCACGACGATGCAGCTTGAGTTCTACCTCGGCAACGCGTGGAACGACTGGTGGTGGGCGATCGACAACGTCCGCGTTTTCGTGCCGGCAGAGCCGTCAATTCTGCAAGTCGATGTTGGTACGGGGGAAGCTACGCTCATCGGTGGCGATGTCATCAACGTCGACATCAACTCACTTGATATTCAAAGTGCGAATGGCAACCTCAATCCCGCAGTCAACGCCGGGTTGAGCTTCACACAACCCGATGCGGTAGACGGTGCGGATCTCGACTCGGGCGTGGGTACCAGCCTCGGTGAGAATTGGCAGCTTGCTGCCGCCAATGAGAACTTCTTCAGCGAGTTCTTTCTCGAAGGAAGCTCTGCATTCACGGATTCTCGTTCAGAATCACTGGGACAAATCTTCGACATCTCGACGCCTGAAGCAGAACGCGACCTGGTTTTCACTTACACAAACCTGTTCGGGACCGAGATTGCTGGCATCGTTGAGTACGTAGGCACACAGGGAGACGCCGACTTCAACAGCGATGGAGATGTCGACGGCTCGGACTTTCTCGCGTGGCAACGTGCCAACGGCACCACCGGAGGTACGGCTTTCGGCCCTGGCGATGCGAACGGCGATGGCGATGTTAACGCGCTTGACCTGGCGGTGTGGCAAGGTCAGTACGGTCAGGCCGCTGCACTAGCCGCGTCGGCGGCAGTGCCGGAGCCCTCAAGCGTCGCGCTCGCAATTCTGAGCGGTCTGACGGCGTCGTGTGTTCGCCGGCGCCGCGCGATCTCTGTCATTGCTTGCTCTGTGCGATCGGAAAGAAAACTCATGAGACATGTGACGTTTGCAGTCTTCGGCTGCTGTGTGCTTTTGACGGTAGCGGCTGAGCGGGCTTCAGCTGTTGCTCCGCCGCCTGTGCTCGATCGCGACTATAACTTTGGCGAGAACGACACCGATAACGGTCTGTCTTCCGGCACGCCAATTTCCATCGGCGACCAAGTGGCATTCGCACGCGATAGCCAGGGAGTCCCTGGCGGCCAGCAGCTCATTCACATGCAGTCGTTCAATGTTGGTAGCGCCGGTCCAACGTATGAAAACGTCGTTGGTCGTCCCGATGGAGGTACGGGTATTGGCGTGCTGCTCAACGGCGTGTCCGTGTTTGGAAACCCCTACGCACGTAAGCACTACCTACGCACCGGCAGCCAGCAGGCATTGAACCTTCCGATTCGATCGCCAAGCTCCACCGAGAGCGATTTTGGTACCGGATCGATCGATTATCGATTCATTGCCGATCGTGGGTTCCAGCTGTGGGTGCAGCCGGCGAATTTACCCGACGGTTCAGACGCTGCGAACATCGTGATGGACTCCAACAATCATGGCGTATTTCTGCAAAACGATGGAACCCTCGCGATGCGGTACGCTGGGCAAGACTACACCGGTGTCACCCAGGTCACTCAAGACTCGATCGATAGCGACACCTGGTATCACTTGATGGTGGTACGTCCCTTCGGGCCCTCCAGCGGGTCTATCCTGTACGTTGACGGCGTTGCCGAGGCGGCCGCGTTCGGCACCTACCTCGGTGAACAAGATCTCACCGCCGAAGAAGTTCTACCAGCAGAAGAACTCGACGATAGTCCACTGGTGATTGGCTCGAATACAGCCGACGACGCTCAGGTTAGCCAGATCGGCCAGAACAGTTTCTTCTCTGGCATGGTGGACGATCTCGAGATGTTCGTGATGGGCTTTAACAACTCCGCCGACTACGGAGAGTTCGACTTCGCTCGAGACAACAAGTATGCCGCGCACTTTAGCCCCGCCGTCGACGGCGACCTCACCGGTGATGGGCTTGTCACGCTCGCAGACGCAACGATCTTTGCGGACAACTGGTTGTTTGAGAAGCAGCTGGAATGGACCCAGGGCGCTCAAGACCGTTCACTTCGCGTGGGCGACCTGACCACGCGTGCCGTAGGCGACTTCGACTATAGCGGCCGCGTCGATCTCCGAGACTGGGAAATCCTCAATGACCAGAATCCCGCCATGGCAGCGGCAGCCATGAGTTTGATTAATGCCGTTCCAGAACCTTCAACGCTGGTGCTTGTGAGTATCGCCTTCTTGCACTTCGCCGGCCGGAGTAGACGACGCTAAGCCTGCAAGTCCCTTGATTTAGCCAGCTTAAAAACGCGTGTGCGCTATCGGTCGGGAACCTTGCGGAAAGGATCGTATGCGACCCACTGACGCGGCCACAGAATAGGAATACGCTGCCATCGCAGCGTGAGAGGCACCCCAACTGCATTGGATCACGGAGCCAGGAATACATGCTACGTCCCCCCGCAAAACATCCAACCAAGTCTAACGCTATTCGACCTACTCAGTCTGCGTTCACACTGGTGGAACTCTTAGTGGTGATTGCCATCATCGGTGTGCTTGTCGCGTTGCTTCTGCCGGCGGTGCAATCGGCACGCGAAGCGGCGAGGCGAACGAGTTGCACGAACAATCTCAAGCAAATCGGCTTGGCTTTCCAGAACTATCATTCTGCCCGCAAGTACTTCCCGCCTGGGGCGCTCATGTTCGAAGGTAGCTCGTGGAGCGCCTACCTGTTGCCGTACATCGAGCAGAACAACGCGTTCGAGCTGCTCGAGATAGGTGAAGACGACAACGGTAACTTCCAGTGGGCGAGCCCGAACAAGTACAGCGATGCCTCACAACTTGGCGAAAGCTATCGTAACGTACGGATTATTGAAACGGTCATGGAGATATTTCGCTGTCCTTCCATGGGATTGCCGGAACATCAGGTCGACCGCAGTAGCGTTGGTTGGTGGGTGATGAACCGGTCGCCTGCGTCGTATATTGGAGTTGCCACAGGCCTGCAGAACAAGCAATTTCCTTCATGGACACTGCGGGGCACATTCAATCCCAATAAGCCGAACTACCAAGGTGCCGACGGAGTACTGTTTGCCATTCACAAAGACCAAGATCCCAACCATGGTGTCTCCATGCGACAAATTGAGGATGGGACTTCGAACACCGCTTTAGTTGGCGAAGCCTGGCACGACATCGAGAATCAAGACGATTTCGGAACGCAGCTCGAGGCGACTGCCGGCAATCGAAAGGATCACTGGTGGGGAGGCAGCGACGATATTGACACGAGTTTCGGAGGTGATTCGTCTGATGACGCTTCCATCAGAGATCTCTCGGAGTTCTTGGGCTCTACGGCTGTGCCAATGAATCTACATAGAACGCCCGAAGAGAACGAACAAGCTTGCCTCGCCTCCGAGAGTGCTGCATGCCAGGCGTTACAACTCTCGTTTGGCAGCGAACATCCGGGAATCGTCCAGATGGTCTTCTGTGATGGCCACGTCGAAGGCTTTTCGGAAGACATCGACGCCCAGGTGTGGAGCGACTACGGCACGCGTTCAAGCCAGATCCTAGAATCCGATGGCGGCCTGATCGAGTAGTCCTAAAGAGCGTGGAAACCGCACCCTAGGCCAGACTCGGCTGCCGCAAGCGACAAAGTGCAGCATTGAATGCACTGCAGAAGCTATCGCAATCTGCTTGCGTGTGTGCCAAAGACAGGTAG
Organism: Planctomycetota bacterium; assembly: GCA_039184115.1. GTDB lineage: Bacteria > Planctomycetota > Planctomycetia > Pirellulales > Lacipirellulaceae > Bythopirellula. Next base: position 9,931 of record JBCDBK010000044.1, read on the forward strand.
AGCTTCGTTCCCATTGGATTCAAGAAGATCCCGTCGGCGAACAAATCCAACATTAACCGACGAGCCAGCTGCTTGTCGCCACTCAAGTTGCTGCGATAGTCTGTCACCGGTTGCGAAGTGAACGCAACTTGTGCAAGCGGACCATCTCCCAGTATCTGGGCTTCGATGCCGAGATCTTGGGTGACCGTTTTCATCTGCTCCCGTAGATATGTCCCCATTGCATGCAACTGGGCGTAAATATCTTCCTGCCGATAGACGGCGAGTGCGGCATTGGCAGCCGCCGTCGAGATCGGGTTGCCACCGAGGGTCGAAGCAGTCCACACGTAGTTGGGCTCTCCGAGCCGGTCTTCGCAGACCAAGTCCATGATGTCGCGTTTGCCACCATAGGCTCCGATTGGCAACCCACCGCCAAGTGCTTTGCCATAGGCGACCAAATCGGGCGTCACGCCGTAATACTCTTGGGCCCCGCCGTACGCGAGGCGAAAACCGGTGACGACTTCGTCGAAGACTAGCACCGCGCCGGCTTGACTCACCGCTTCTCGTAACCCTTCCAGAAACCCGGGCACAGGTCGCAGGCACCGCTGAAAAGGTTCGACAATCACGGCCGCGAGATCGTCGCCATACGCAGTGATTATCTCGCTTGTCGTGTCTAGATCATTGAAAGGTGCCACCAACGTTGAGTCCTCGGTCCCCGGCGCAATACCGGCTGACGACGGATCATTCTGCGGAAAGCCCGGCGGCGACTTAGGGAATAAGCTGGACACGCCCTCCTCGTTCGATCCGTGATAGGCTCCCTCGAACTTGATGACTTTCTGCCTGCCGGTAAATGCACGAGCCAACCGCAAACAGTACATCGTCGCCTCGGTACCCGAGGCACAGAAACGGATCGATTCGCAAGCGGGACTCAACTCGATGAGTTGCTCAGCCAACAACAAGGCTTGTTCGGTGACATAGGCGAAGTTTGAGCCGTGTTCGACTTGTGAGCGGACTGCTTCGATCACTTCTGGACGCGCGTGTCCAACAAGAGCTGACCCCCAGCCCATCGAGAAGTCGAGCATCTCGTCACCGGCAGTCGTCCAAACACGGCAACCTTCGCCTCGCTTGATTACGCGTACCAGATCCGGCGGCAGATCAAACTCGCCGTTGCAACCAGCTGGAAATACGGCAAGAGATCGTTGAGCATCTGTATGCATGTGCTGCGTAGCTCCCGGAGAGAGAATCGATGTTTCCTAGAGAATAGCGGCCAGCAGACGAAGTGCCGCGCTAGGATGCGCACCCGCGACGCCGATTTGCGCCGCAATCGCCGCATGGGACGCAAATGGCAACGACTGGATCAGAGAAGGCTCGACGGGTTCGACGAATCTTGGGACGGCGAGTCCAGTCGATTCCAGTCGTTGACTAATCCGGTCGGAAACATCGCCTCGTCTTGGCGCTTCCTGACCGCCTGTTTCCGAAACTGTGAGGGCGTCATGTCTAATTCTCGTCGGAACGCCCGGGTGAGCAACTCAGGGCGGTCAAATCCGCAGGCGCTAGCGATTTTCGGCATCGGCCAGGAGGTATCACAAAGCAGTGTCACGGCTTTGAGAACACGGACTCGACGAATCTCTTCGGCAGGCGAACGCGAGAGGTGCTTGCGAAATCCTTTCTCCAGCGCACGTCGGCTTATGGGCACGGAGGCCAGGATGTCGCTCACTTGAATTCGCTTGTGGCTATTGCTTTTGATGAACTGGACGCATGCCGCCAGCAGATCGTCGTTCAGTGCGACCGTATCCGTTGACTGCCGCGTTATCACTCTCGAGGCAGGTAACAGCATCGGTTCGTCTCGGACCTGCTCGCCTTCCATCAGCTTTGCTAGCATCTCGGCGGCAGCAAACCCGACCCGATGCGGCGAATGGTCGATACTCGATAGTTCTGGCTTCGAGATCGTGCAGCTCAGCAAATCGTGTTCTCCGCCCAGCACGGCAACTTCGTGCGGGACTTCAATCCCAGCCAGTTGACATGCCTCGGTAACGAACCTCGCTTGGATGCTGTCGAATGCGAGTAGAGCAACCGGCTTTGGCAAACCCTGTAGCCATGTCGTCAGCCGATTCAGGTCCTCCGACCGCGGCAGAAAACCCTCAGGATCGGCCTGAGGGGTATAGCGAGCGCAAGCGTGGGCCTGGCTTTGTAGAGTGTCCACATAGGCCTGGCCTACACGATCGACATAGTGTTCACGAACCGACGACCCGCAGTAGGCGAACTGACGGAACCCTCGGTCGAGAAAGTACTCGACCGCCCGCCGAGCGATATCGACCTCGTCGCACGTGCAGCGAGGAATCTGTTTATCGCCGAACGTGTACCACGAAACGTTGACGGCTGGAATCTGTCGCTGCACGAGCTGATCTGCGAGCTCTTGAGAATTGACGCGCGCGATGACACCCTCCCCGTCCCAGCCCTGAGGCATCAACATGTGGTCGTACTTGCCAAATGGACCAAGAAACAAGTGCCATTCGGCAGAGTTGTGTGCGTAGTCAGCAATGCCCTCAATCAGGCCCGAGCCCCACGTAGTTGCCGTGTCGATAAGCAAAGCGACTCGTGCACGCTTACGCATAGTGTACCTCGGAGAATGTCTGGTTCTCATCGCGTATGAGTTAACGGAACCCAAGTAAGATATGTGGGGAAGATTAAGATTTTGAGAAGCTCATCGATCATTAACAATCCTGCCCATTGCGCACGGCGTCAAACGGATTACGCTGTAGCGACTGGGGGAACTGTACTTATTCGGCTACGATTTCGACCATCGGGTAACTACCAAGGAAATGTCCATGTCGCCAGCTGTGTTTCGATGTGTGCTGCGATCGGCCAATACGGCGTGGCGAATTGCTGTTTTCGCTGCTGCGATCCTACTGGGAAGCGGATGTGCCTGCCACGCGGTAACCACTGAATCGCTACAGGCGGAATATTTGTGGATGGTAACTCTCGACGGGCTGCGACCCGAAGAGCTATTCACTGGTGCTGACAGGCGTCTGATCGACAAAGAGATCGGGGGCGTTAAAGATCCCGCCGCAACGCTGCGTCAGTTCTGGGTTGACGATCCCCTGCAGCGACGCCGAAGGCTCATGCCGTTTTTTTGGGACGTCGTCGCCAAGCAGGGACAAGTCTTCGGCAGCGTCGAGCATGACAGCGCGGTGCTGGTAAAGAATGGTCGGTACTTCTCGTACCCCGGTTATCAAGAAATCCTCTGCGGATACCCTGATGATCGAGTTGACTCGAATGATAAGAAGAACAACGAGAACGTGTCCGTTCTCGAATGGCTCTCACAGAGAGAGCGATTCGCAAACAAAGTGGCTGCATTCGCCTCATGGGACGTGTTTCCCTACATACTCAACGCTGAGCGGAGTTGCCTCTACGTCAATGCTGGTTGGCAGGAGATTGACTTCGCCGAAAACGATTCGATCAAGAATTTGCTTAACCGCAGTATTCGCGAGACACCCCACTACTGGCGCGGTGCGCGATTCGACTTTATGACGTTTACGGCCGCCATGCAGTACGTAAGAGCGAAACAGCCCAGCGTTCTCTACCTGGCGCTCGACGAAACCGACGACTGGTGCCACGACGGACGGTACGATCTGTATCTCGAAGCGGCCCGTCGGTCTGACCAGTATCTCCAGGAGCTTTGGGAGTACGCGCAATCATCCGCCAAGTACCGCGACAAGACTGCCATGATCATTACTACCGATCACGGGCGCGGTGATGGGCGCGAAGGCTGGAAGAATCATGGCTCCGAGTTGCCGGGATCAGAACGTATCTGGATGGCCGTGATTGGGCCAGACACTCCCGCGCTCGGCGTGCGATCGACCATCACAACTACTCAAGGCCAATATGCGGCATCCGCCGCCATGCTGCTTGGTGAGGACTTTACTACGAGTTCGGCGAAGGTTGCCGCACCGCTTCCCGATATCGTCGCGTCAGAGTCTCGTAGCAACGTTGCAGCAGCTAGGGCAAGTACCGCGAAGTAGTCCACCGAACCGCCAAATATAGCTTTCTACAGGACCAACTCAATGTATCGTCGCCACTTCTGTTTTGACATGATTGCCAGGGTTCTTTCCGCAATGGCAGCGATTGGCTGCATTTTCTGTGCGCTCTGCCACGCTCACGAGAACCATCATTCAAGCGCCGATGCAGACCTCGTCGATCTCGTGAATGAGTGGGTTTTTCGTCCAAACTACGCTCTGCCCCGTCGGGCTGCGCATCCTCGTGTGGGATTCTCTGCTGCAGACAATCTGGCTGATCCTGAGTTTGCACGCGATTCACTCCCGCTTCGACTGATGGGTCTTAGCCCCACCGAGCGATTTCGAAATCTGGTGCCGACTGCTGACGTTCCACGTCAAGAGTTTACGTTCGAAGCTTGGATCAACAATCACGTGGATCAACCCGTGGGTTTTGCGGCAGTCGCGGGCGGCAGTAGCTCGCCTCAGGATAGTGGTTGGGCGATTGCCTATCATTCATTTCCGGAAGGCCAGTCCCGAGCCGTAGCCAAACTTGTTACAAGGCAAGGCGAGACTGTCGAACTTGCTTGCGACCACGATCGATCGCTCGGTTTTCAGGAGTACTGGTGGCATTTGGTGCTCACGTTCGACGGTGAAACGTGCCGGATGTATCTCAATGGCAAACAACAAGCGGAAGCGAGCGTCGGCAGCGACGGAATTGCCTGGCCCGCGACCCCACAATTCGAAATCGCTGCGTATCTCGAACAAGAACCGCAGATGCAGCTGGCCAATCTGCTTAATCACGCAAGGCTTTATCGCCGCGCGATTTCGACCAAGGAGATTCAACAGCGGTTTGCTGAGTTCAAATACGATCTGGAAGAAGGCTTGGTGCGTCCAGGCTTTTTTCACTTCACCGTGAGCCCCTACCTCAACTACGCAACGCAGCATTCGATTCGCGTCCTCTGGGAGACCGATACACCAGCGGCCGCGAAGGTCGAATGGGGACCAACGGCCGAGCTGGGCAATTCGCAGCTACTTGAAGAACCAAAACGAATCCAAGAATACGAAATCACCGATCTCGAACCACAGACCCCCTACTTCTATCGCGTCACGGCAATCAATGCGGACCAAGAAGGACTCTCGTCGGGAATACTCACGTTTCAAACCGCTGTTCGTGCGGAAGCGCCTTTTCGATTCGTCGTGATCGGCGACACCGAAACTCGTCCCCATATCAATCATGAACTAAGCAAGAAGGTCTGGGGAGAGCGTCCCAACTTCGTCGTCGTCCTAGGTGATCTGACAGACGGTGGCAAACGGGACGCAAAGTGGCAGTGGAGTCACGAATACTTCACCGGCATCGCAGGGCTGGGTGGACGAGTGCCATTTTATCCTGTACCCGGAAACGGCGAAGGCGACCTGTATTGGTACAAGCGGTACCATTCGTTACCCGGCGACGAATCGCCCTACTCGTTTACCTATGGAAACGCCGAGTTCTTCATGCTAGACAGCAATCGAAAGGCGATTGAGTTTCCACCTGGTGGTCGACAGCATCTATGGTTAGAAGACAAACTCGAGAATTCACGCGCAGATTGGAAGTTCGTGTGCTTCCATCACGCTCCGTTCAGCTCCGACGAAGATGACTATGGCAACGCTTGGCTAGAGAAGCCCAATGGGGGAGACGACGAAGTGCGTCAACTAGTTCCCCTCTTCGAGAAATACGGAGTCGACGTCGTCATGTTCGGCCATATCCACAGCTACGAACGGTCTCGTCGAATAAGTACGACTAGCACAGACAAGAACGGTGTCCTGTATCTTCTCTGTGGAGGTGGTGGCGGCAACCTCGAAGACTTCGCACCAAATCCCACCAACTTCTCATCAAAGGTGAGCCGCGGACATCACTATGTTTTGATCAACATTGAGAATCAAAAACTGGATTTGCGGATGCATGATTTGAGCGGAGGCCTGGCCGACGTCACATCGATCGACAAGGGACAAGCCCAACCATGAGGTGACATCTCACCGCAGAGCCATGCTATTGGCTAGACACCTCATAGTTTAGTCTGAAGTTGCCGGATTCTGGAACTCGATTCCCGCTTCAGTGATCACCATCGCTTGTGGAATCGTAGACTGAGCAGACGCCGCTACGAAAGGTGGTGTCAGTTTGAGTCTATTCTGCTTCACGCCAATTTAACCAAGAAGTCTTAGCTTCGATGTAACCTCAATCATGCAACACTTTCGACGTACCACTCTACGAAAATCGAATGGGTTTGATTCATGAACCTGCTTCCGTAGACGAAGCCAATCAAGCACGGTTGCATCTCCCGAACATCCAAGCGCAAGTGCAGTCGGAGAGAATGACCAACCGCAATTGCAGTTCGGCGGTGTCGGCTGGATTCACCGACCGACGGTAACCGTATATGACTAATTACTAGAAGTACCGGATCACCGCCGCCCACACAGACGTAGTTCGCAACACTCAAGAGGTCTACACAACCCTTCCAAAACTGCAGCCCGACGCGATTGTATTGACGCAGACCGCTTGCACAACGTGAAGTTCAGCTCACGCGTTCCTTCCATTCCACTTCAGCTCTGACGAGAGACAGCGAGACTAATACCCCTGGAACCGAGCGAGAAAGGGGCGGGGGTGAATCTAAAATTTCCGCCGAGAGCGGTGACCCAAAAATAGAGTCAAACTGCTGACCAGTAGTTCTCAATCGCCAATGGCAATTGAAGGCTAGAACTCGAGTGAAATTCCCAGCCTTCCGAATCTTAGCGACTGCACGCCCGCACCATGGCCACGATGCCGGCCTTTTCGGAGTTTGGTAGATGCCCCCAAGCTTCGATCAGGTCGGCTAGCTCGCCGTCAACAGATTCGTCCTTGACTCCTACTGCGCCGGACTGAGCGTCGATTGGCCTCTCACTCGGATTTCGCACAGGCCGTTCGACTCCCCTACGGGTACTCCTGTTACGCTGGCGACTCTGGATAGCGCCAATCAGAAAACTTGGATAGTATGAGGCGCTTTCAGTATGGTTGTAACGCACCATTATACTTCGAGATTGCACATCCCACGCGCCGGATTATTGGGTGTGCCGTCCGTATACTCATTAAGAGGCTGTCGGAGTCTACGACCGCGATTCGCTGCTTTATACCTATATGATGTATTGGCACTGTGTACGCGAGTTGAATGCTCAAGTCGTCAGATTTGGCAGTATCAATCCGACTCGTCACTCGCAACGGACTTCGCGAATTCAATGACAAAGCTGAATTCGTATTGATTATCTGTGAGTTGATACTTCGGCAAAGGTGCTGCTCGGAACGACCAGCTGTCGTCGCCGCCGACGCCACGCTGACGATAGTCAATATTGAGCGTTGTATAACCTGCTGGGGCGAGATCGGTCGTGTGCCGGGCGGAACTCAGTGTTTCGAGCGTATAGGGCCAGGCACTAAAGCAAAAACTCGGCTGACCTTTCACCCTGAGCCCATCGCCAGTTTTCGACGTGATTTGCAGCCATCGACAATCTTCACGATTGCCGTTCTCTTGCGGCTTCACATAGTCAAATGCAATCGCGCGCAGAGGCATTGCATATCGGCCTAGAGCCGCACCAGTTCTACGATCCCAGTAGTTCTCGTGTGGGCCACGGCCGTAGTAGGTAACCTGATCGAGAGTCTCTGGAATTCCCATGGTCATACCAAAGCGTGGCAGAGGCGGTGATTCTTCTGTGAGATCAAGCTTTAGCTCGACTTCAATTTCACCGTTGTTATGTGGCGTATAAGTGGCATTGAGTTTTGCCGAAACGTTCGGCAAAGTATATTTCGCAGAAACCTCAACGAGGCCGCCGACGCGTTGCACTGCATCGAACTCGTCCAACTTCGCATCGTCGAATGCAGTTTCCCAGAGGTCGCGAGGCTGCTTGCGATAGCGGATTCCAGGCACATCGTTGTCCGTGAGTGCCCGCCAGAAGTTGGGGGCTAATGGGGCAGCCAACAAGGGTTCGCCTGCGAATTTGTAGCTCTGCAGCAAACCAATTTTTCGGTCAAATTGCAGTTCGACGTCGTCGCCCATGATGAGTGCAGCCTCGGCTGTTTCCGCTAGCTGCATTTTGCTGGAACGCCCGGTGGCAACTGTCTTGGCTTCTTTGGTGACTCCGAGAATGAACTCATTCCAAGCAACCACATCGTTTTCGACGGCCCAGCTAGCCGGTTCGCGGCTACGAAACTCGACTCGCAGAACGCGTTCCGTGCTAGGCTTTGATTCGCTATGCGGCAAAGTCCATTCGAGCGGCTCGCTGTCGCCCGGAGCCGTGGACAAATCAGGCAATTTCCCATCCGCCACAGGATTGCCATCGGCTAGCAGCACCCAGCTGCCGGCGTAGGAAGAAAGGTCGGTGAAGTGGTGTCTGTTGAGTACTTCAAACTGCATTTTGCCCAAGTCGACGGCAACGACGTCGATCGGCTGAAAGACCTTCTTGCACTCCCACATCGCCGGTTTCGGTTTGCGGTCGGCAGTGATCGTTCCATTGATGCAGAAGTTAACATCGTTAGGCTGGTCACCGTAGTCGCCTCCGTAGGCAAAGAATTCACGACCGTCGGCAGTCTGCTTGACTAGTCCTTGGTCAATCCAGTCCCAAATGAACCCCCCGATCAGCCTCGGCTCGCTGCGAATCAAGTCCCAGTATTCTTTGAGATTTCCGGTCGAATTCCCCATTGCGTGCGCGTACTCGCACAACACTATCGGTCGGCCGCTCGCATCTTGCCTGACGAGTTCCTGGAGCTCGCTGGCGCGGGGATACATACGACTGATCACGTCGACATAGGACCGATCGGTTGGGTTCCCGAGATGTTTGCCTCCCTTGATGCTTGAGATGTCTCGATAGCTTTCTGATTTGGGGTCGCCCTGAGCACCTTCATAGTGAATCGGTCGTGTATCATCGAGTTCACGCAGCCACTCGGCCATTGCGGCGTGGTTAGGTCCGGTGCCCGATTCGTTGCCCAAAGACCAGAATATGATTGATGGGTGATTGCGATCGCGCAACGCCATCCGCACTGCTCGCTCTAAATAGCTGTTGGACCATTCGGGCAGGTTGCTGAGCAATCCGTTCACACCGTGCGTCTCGAGGTTGGCCTCGTCCATCACATAGAGTCCATACTCGTCGCACAAATCATAGAAGTAGGGGTCGTTGGGATAGTGCGACGTTCGCACGGCGTTGAAGTTAAACCGCTTCATCAATAAGACGTCTGCAAGCATTTCTTCACGCGTAACCACCTTACCGCCAGTAGGGCTGTGATCGTGCCGATTGGTGCCGTAGAGCTTGATAGGAACTCCATTCACGCAGAGCTGCCCGTCTTCAATTTTGACGGAACGAAACCCGACATTCGTCCGAGTCGCTTCAACGACGTTGTTGTCGGCGTCACGTACAGTAATGACTAATCGATAGAGATTCGGATGCTCCGCGGACCAGAGGCGTGGGTTCTTTACCTGCGCATTCATGATTGCGAACGCGACGTTGTCCCGCTGAGGATACCTTTCGTTCAGCAACTTCTCTGCGGCAATCTGCATTGGCGCTGCTAACATCGAACGTTCATCGGCATCATAAAGCTGTGCCTCGACATGCCAGCCTTGCAAGTCATCCTGCTGCTTCGTTCTACGCAGTCGGGGTCTTAGCTGTAGTGACCAGTCTTTGCCCTTAGCGAGCGGCACAGTACGCACGGCAAAATCCTGCAAGCCGTTTCGAGGGCGTGCGAGCAAAAGTACTTCGCGATGGATTCCACTCAGCCGCCAGTGGTCTTGATCTTCGAGATAGCTGCCGTCGCTCCAGCGAAAAACTTTCACTGCCAGTAGATTCTTTTCGCCTGGCTTTACGTACTCGCTGATCTCAAACTCTGCCGGCAATCGACTGTCTTCTGAATAACCGACTTTTCTGCCATTCACATAAACGAAGTAGGCTGACGAAACACCGCCAAAATGCAGAACGACCTCCTTATCTTGCCAGTTAGCGGGGACTTCAAACACGCGCCGGTACATTCCAACCGGATTGTCTTTGCCGTCGATCCACGGAGGATTGGAGGTAAACGGATAGACGCTATTCGTGTAAATCGGAATGCCAAATCCATGCATTTCCCAGTTACTCGGAACGTTAATCGTGCTCCATTGAGAAGTGTCGAAGTCAGTAAGGTGAAACTGTTTGCTTGCCTTGGCTGGACGCGGTACCCACGAGAACTGCCATTCGCCGTTAAGCGTGCGAAACCAATTCGACTTTTCGCGAGCGTCGCGCAAGGCAGACGTTTCGTTATCGAACGAATAGAACGTGGCACGAGCAGGCAGCCGGTTTATGCCACTTACTTGGGGATCTTGCCAAGGCTGAGCTGATATTACATCGCACGAAGAGTAAACGACCGCTAACGCCAAACTGACGCTTAGGTATCGAAATGGTGACTTCAAGGCCAGACTCCGAACTCTGCAACAGATCGATGAGAAAGCGACTATCATAATTCAAGCTAAATCCTATGGTGCTGCTATTCCGAAAGAATGCCAATAAACCCCTCGATAGTTTCCAGTGATCGAGAGATGATTCGCTCGGAAAACCGTCGGCTCGCCATGTTGGCGTCGGTCGCTATGGGCCAGTGCTTAAATTGCTCCTTTAGATGAACTGTCAAGTCTGCTTTGTCGCGACCGTAGAATCTGCAATCGTCGATGCCAGTCGCAAGGCGAACTTACCTGGTTGCGCTAAACACAACGGCCTGGATTTGTGCGCAGTCTTCTGCCTTCGCCTAGCGCAGGAGTGTAGTCCGATCTGTTTCGCCCGGCCAAGGTTTGTTAGCTGGCAAGATAGCTAGCCTCCAACCGCGCGTAGTTGCTCGCGCGGAAATATTCGTAAGATAGCTAGCCAATCTCGACCTGGATCGCTGGGTGGATCACCAATTTTAACCCGTTCGCCGCCAGAGATCGCTTGCTTCTCGCCATCTGCCAGCGGACCACCGACTCGTGGATTGAACCAGTGGACTGAATACTCGCCGGTCGCCGACGATAAATCAAGTGACAGCGGTGAGTGTGACTTGACGTAAACGAGATAGAGCTGACCCGGTTTGCACAAGCAGTACGCGTCGGCAGTGTCGACAAGTTCGTTTGCATTTTTCATTTCCCAGAATGGAATCCTGTGCTCACTGAAAAAGCTTAAGGCTATCTGACATTGCTGCCACATTTTCTGGCGAACACGATAATCTTGACAAGTCAAGTCGCTATGCGGATGTTTGTAGCCAAAATACCACTCGACTCCGGCGCCACCGGCCATAATGTTACCCCAGAGTGCGTTCATGCGAGCATTATCACGACTGGGATCCTCAGCGTCGGTGACCAGAGCATGCGAAGCGTCGCCTGGTTCGTCACAAGCAACGACCCACGGTTTGCCCGCCTTGACGCTACGCCGAATATAGGCGCGCGTTCGCAGGTGGACGTTGCGAAAGTCAGGCTGCCCCGTCTGCAACGAAAATCCAGTAAGTGCAGATTCACTGCCCAGCAGGTCGAAGTGATTATCGCCATTGTGAATCACCATATGATGGTGGTAAGGGTCATGGGTGGCCATGTATTGGGCCCACGCTTGCTTCTTCTGTGTACTCACCTCGTGGCCCAAACCGACCTCCTCGCCCAGATTCCAGTTCAGCGCGAGGTGGTGGGCAAAGCGGGCAATTAATTCGCGATAGTAGAGCTTTCGATGCAGTCCGAGGTACCCATTGTCCAGCAGATTGACATTTTCTGCTTCTTGCATCTTAAAGTGCAGATACATTCCTTGCCGCATTGCGTGGGAAAAGACTATCTCCCATTGATCCATTCGCGAGCAATCGATTCTGTCGAGGACTTCGTAAGAGGTATAGGGAAAAACGTTCCGATCATCGCCGCCGATATTCATGGTGATGAAGGAAAACGCGTTCAGCCCCTGCGAGGCTAGGTAGTTGATCGCGCCGATGAGTCCTTTACCTTTGCCATCTTGCCAAGTCGGATCACCTGCGCGCCAGTCGCTAACATGTGGCTCCCAATCTTTAACAAGCTGGTCTTTGTGACCGTCGTCTTTAAAATCTCCATCAAAGTCTTTGTATGCAAGAAAATTCTCCGGCGCATCGACACCGGCTTTCAAGAAATACTCGCCTGTGCCAGCAAATTGCAGGTGGTGCTTGCCTACGTAGCCGAGGCGTCCCCTACCCCGCATGTCTCGGCCCGCCTTGTCCGTCTCGGCGACCACGAAGGATCCTGCCAAGCCGTCGACGGAGGATATCGCCTGACCAGCATCCTTCTCGTCGGACACAGCAATGCGAGGACCTTCTCGAAAAGAGACAACGTAAGTCCAGCGCCCTTCGTGATCTGGAGCCAGATGGGCACGCCACTTGTTGCCAGCAATCGCCGAAGTGTTAGCCGCATTGCCGTCCGCCGCGAAGTAGCCGGGCACTTCGTAAGTTAGTCCGGTCTCGCTATGCCGAAAAGTAACCTGCATTCGATAGTCGAGAAACGGATTGGGATTGCCCTCCTCCGAAGCGCTCGGTCCTGCGACAGTGAGCGTTACTTTGTGCCACTGCAAGAGCTTACCCGATACAACGGCTTCGCCTTGTTGGCCTGTTGCGCTGGCAGGGACCGCAAGTACTGCCGCTGAGAGCACCGCTACCCAAGTTAAGTATCGCCGCACCGCTACTCCCTCCGAATGTTCAACGAGTGGTAAAACCTGATCGGCACCTTCTCTCAACATGCTAATGTACGACCGACAGCGACTGTGACCGAAGAGTCTGACTTTTCGATCGACTTAGAAGAATCACTTGCCAAACGCGGCCACAGCGCCTTCGCTAGCAATGCCTGATTGCTAATCATCGCCTGATGACGAAGCAAAGCTGCATACCTTCAGACACCTGCCATGCAATTAGGCTAACGTGTCAATCTTTCCACTCTCACGACCCCTCTCAATTGCACATTCGCGATCAGCTGGACGTTTGAAATCGCCTCGCCACGATCCTCATGCGTACGGACTTGTAACCTACCTGACGAGAATACGACGATTCGGTCTCGATTTCCGGCGTCGCGTCGATCAACTCGAAGCGCTCGACACGCTCGCAGACAACCTCTAACAGCGATCGGATAATTGACCGAGCTTGATGTTGACCTAAACAGTTATGAACGCCAAAACCGAAGCCAACGTGTGGATTTGGTGCGCGATCGAGAACTACCTCGTCGGCGTTCTCGAACACGCTTTCATCGCGATTAGCAGACGGCCAGCAAAGTCCTATCCGCTCGCCTTCGTTGACTTGATGGCCGTGCACGTTTGTGGCGTGCGGGCATGTTCGCGAGATAATTGTGAGTGGGCTGAAGTACCGCACAAATTCCTCAGCAGCATTCATGATTTTTGAATTGTTTTCCCGCAAGAAGTCGATTGCCTCGACATGCTCGGCTAAGTAGACAAGAATGCTGCTGACGGTGTTGATAATCGTATCGCGCCCACCGGCGAACGCCATATTTGCAAAACCATGCTTCTCTTCGAGCGTGAGTTTCCGTCCGCGAAAGTCAATGCGGTTCAAAACGCTAAAAAAGTCGTCGCCTTGCGAATTAGCAGTCTCTTCAAATTTCATCAAAATGTACTCATCAACTTCCGAATCCTTCGGTCCGAGTTCCGCATCTCGGAAGATATGGACTCCCCACTCAATCCACAAGTCAGCTTCCTCTTGCGGCAGACCGAGAAGCATCGCGAGTCCTCGAGATTGCAGTGGCACTGCGAAACCACGGACCGCCTCGATCTCCGCTTCTTCGCTCGCTGCCTGAATCATATCACCGACTAAAGCTCGCATTGCTGCTTGGTATTCAGCTTGCCGCGGCCTTCTGTAGATCGGCTCCACTAACGCTCGATATTCGGTGTGGTCAGGTGGGTCAGTCTCAATCGGCAACTGGCGCACTTTGCGCACATGAGCCTCTGAATGCAACACAATCATCAGTGGATTATCGTTACTGAAAGTTTCTGTATCTTTGCACGTGTTGCGGATGTCCTTCAGGCGGAGCAACAGGGGCACTTCTTGTCCTTCGGCATGCGCCGTCGTGACGCCCGTTTGCTGACGGCATTCGCGAAACGGATCAGAATGCTTGGGCACGGCTAACTACCTCCGAAGGCGAGAAAGAAGATTCATAGGGCTAACGACCAACGACCGATACGATTAAACCGTCCAACTCTTCAGTTAATTCAACCTGGCAGCCCAAGCGGCTCAGCTCCGTCACCTCATCTGCCAGATCCAACATGCCCTGTTCGATATCTGATGCTGGTCCGACATTGGCAATCCAATCTGGGGACACGCGCACGTGACACGTCGCGCAAGCAGCGACTCCGCCGCAATCGCCCAGGATTCCTTCAATTCGATTATCCACCGCGGCGCGCATCAGATTCTCCCGCGCGTCGTCAACGACGACTTGTTCCCCATCGGGAGTGATGTAAGTGACTCTTGGCACGATTCTTCCTCTCTTTCGATACAGATGGCTGGATAGGCAAGTGGGAAGCCTCTATTACGCTTACTGAAGCCGCTCGCTTGTGGATTTAGTGAACCACTCGACGGAACCTATTTGAACACACACAAGCTCCCTCCACTTGGCGTCGAACAGTCATCGTTAGCACGCGAGTAGCCTGCATACTGTCCCATTACTCTGTCACCCATGTGTAGCAGCACGACGAATAGGCATCGCCGCTCGGCCGATTGAATGTGCGTAATCACTATCGATCGACACGAGCTGACCCCCCTTGGACGAGTTTCTCAACTTCGGAATGGCTTGCCATGGTCGTGTCTCCTGGACTCGTCATTGCCAGCGCGCCGTGAGCAGCGCCATATTCCACTGCCAACTGTGCATTGCCAGTCGTCATCATGCCGTAGATGAACCCTGAAGCAAAGCTATCTCCACCACCAACGCGATCGAGTATCTCGAGATTCGTTCGATTCGTCGCCTCGTAGAATTCGCCATTATACCAGGCAAGTGCTCCCCAATCATTGATGCCAGCGGAGTGGACCACGCGTAGTGTCGTTGCCGTCGCGCGAATGTTTGGATACTCGCCAATCGCCCGCCCGATCATGTGCCGGTAGGCGTCGATTGGCAAGCTAGCCAACTGCTCGTCAGTGCCGTCTACTTTCAACCCGAGGCACGCAGTGAAGTCTTCTTCGTTACCGATCAAGACATCAACCAGTCTAACGATTCGTCGATTGACTTCCTGAGCTCGTCTCTGTCCGCCGATTGACTTCCATAGAGAAGGTCGGTAGTTCAAGTCGTAGGAAGTCACGACGCGATACCGTCTGGCCTTAATCAGTGCCTCTTCCACCACAGCCGCTGTGCTGTCGGACAGTGCCGCAAAGATCCCACCCGTGTGAAACCAGCGAACACCTAGGGTGCCGAACAGGTGATCCCAATCGATCTCACGCACTTTCAACTGAGCTATCGCAGTATGGCCACGATCGCTGCAGCCAATGGCGCCCCTCACACCGAAGCCACGTTCTGTAAAATTCAATCCGTTCCGAACTTCACGACCTATTCCGTCGTACGTGACCCACTTGACGCAGGATACATCGAGCCCTCCCTGTAGCATAAGGTCTTCGATAAGTCGACCGACTTCGTTGTCAGCAAGCGCCGTGACGATGGCAGTTCGCATCTCGAAGCATCGGCGCAGACCTCTCGCCACGTTGTACTCGCCCCCGCCCTCCCACGCACGAAAGTGACGTGCGGTGCGAATTCGGCTCGCGCCTGGATCAAGCCGAAGCATCACCTCACCGAGCGAAACTTGATCAATCTGACACGAGTCTTGCGGTTTGACTTCGAGAAGTGACATTTACCCGTTGGATTGAATCGCAAATGGCTTCGCCGATTAATGGTCAGAGCAGAATCTGGCAGCAATTACGACCTGCCTTAAGTCGCTCGGTCCAGTTCGCACCTCTGTCTTTTACGTCGGTACGGTGCGCTGGGCATCCAATCAGAACCCTGAGTGAGCCGGCGGCAGAGTTGGGATTGCCGGATCAAGTTATTGACCAACCTCTCCCAGTGCACCCATTGCCCCGACTCCTTTTAGCTGGCCTGCCCATGCAGCTTCATACTCGTCTGGTTCTAATTCTACGGGCGTATGGTGCGCAACGAGGCGTTTGCCATCAACGCCTTCCGATTCGAATACGATGTAATGATCGTCAAGCCCCTTTAGTCCGTAACGTACCTTGAATGGTTTTCCGTCGCGATCGCTCATGAAGATGCTGGGAATCGCATCCTTCGCGATGCCCATCATTTCCATTTTACGAATCGCTGTTGGATTAGTCGTAAGATACGCCAAGAGTTCTTCCTTGGACTCCGGGCCATTGAGGTTATGCGCGACCAAGAACAACCCATACGCGCCGCGCAGCTTCTTGATATTCGAGTCATTAAAGTCGGCTAATGATGGCTCGCCTCCAACGCTGCAGCCCAATGCCACGACCATCATCAATGACATGCAGCCGCTATAACGAATCGCACGCTCATTCACCGTGTTGATTCCTTTGAGAAAGCGTAGGGTGCTGCAGCCAATTATGCCAAGCAGGCGCACCTCTGGAAGAGAATTCGATGTCTACAAATCGGCAGTGTCTGTCGGCAACGCATCATTCCTCTCGCATAAGTTGCGAAAAATCCTCTCGTCAATATCCAGCGAGAGCGAATGCACTGAGCCATCACCGAACACGGAGTTCACGACCCCAGGGTGGGCAGAGCCAAACCCTCGCTCGTCGGTGGTCAAATTGTCTTGAACTCTATTTCGCTCGAAATCGCCATCTGACTTCAAGGATCTATCCCATGTCTTTGGCTTATTGACTCGACCATTGCTGAACCATCCCGGCGAAAAAACGCCCCCCACATTCCCTACATGATGCCAATGTCCGGGCGATATCCCACTATAGCTGTTCGCATCCTGCGACTCTTCGGCCAATAAGATTGTGTTGGAAAGACCATCGGTGCAGTGCCGTATGCCAATATCACCAGTCGGGATAAAAGGGTTGCCTGCATTGCTGTGAGAGCGCTCGTTGTTTTTGAATGTTCCTGATCGTGATATCAGCCCAGAGTACCATTCCATGTTCGTCCGCTCGTTCATAAGGTCAGGACCGAACATGCTGCTGACGACCAAAGGGGCTTCTTGCGGATCGTCTGGCTCTACTCGGCCATCTCTACCCTCGAAGTTGGCATAGTCTCCGCAAAACCACCGGGTGAGAGTGTTTCCGTCCGTCCAAAAGCGCGGCCCTCGCGTTGGACACGTCATCATTGGAATCTGAGTCTCGCAGAGTGCAATCCCAATTGCCGAGCTTGTGATCGAGTTAGAAGTACTGCGTTGTGCTTGGATGGTCGCCAATTCCAAAAATGGAAGAACCTGCCAGCACCATCCCGCCTGTTCACGTACGATGTTGGCACCGGGCGACTCGCCAGTATTTACGTCATTCGCCCACCAGATGTCGGCACGCCTCGCACCGCTTGATGGAAAGCTACCATTGGACGACTCGTAGTTCAGGCAGGCGATTCCCAACTGTTTTAGATTGTTGAGACACTGCGCCCGTCGAGCAGCTTCGCGTGCGGCCTGGACAGCGGGAAGCAACAGAGCGACCAGGACGCCAATAATTGCAATGACAACGAGTAGCTCCACCAGTGTGAATCCTGCCACGGCCGAACCATAAGCGTCCGTCTGCCGAATCCGTCGAACCTGGCGCTGCGAGGATGGAAACTCTATCGCAGCAGGTTTTTTTCTGAGACGCATATTGTTCTCCAGCAGATAAGACAGAAGAAGAGTAGCTTCGCCGTTTGATATCGACATCGTCGTCGATTGTCGACAATATGCAATTTAGCCGTGATATCTCAGAATTGCAAGTGCTTTGCCTAAAAAATCCGCGGCTTGCTCGAATTCGTTGTTGGCCGACTCTCTTTGATCGCCACCTGAGCGAGATTTCACGAGA
The DNA here is from genome assembly GCA_039184115.1 of Planctomycetota bacterium. Classification (GTDB taxonomy): domain Bacteria; phylum Planctomycetota; class Planctomycetia; order Pirellulales; family Lacipirellulaceae; genus Bythopirellula. The sequence goes on from JBCDBK010000044.1 coordinate 27,853, forward strand.
CCACTACCATGGCACGAATCAAGTGATTAGCTGTTCGACCACCGTTCCATGAACATCTGTCAATCGATATCTTCGACCCTGATGCTTGTAAGTTAGCCGTTCATGATCGATACCCAAGAGCCGCAGTATTGTCGCGTGGAGATCATGCACGTGGACTGGGTCTTCAACGACGTTATAGCTGTAATCGTCTGTTGCCCCGTGCACTACCCCTGCCTTCGCGCCGCCACCCGCCATCCACATTGTAAAGCAGCGAGGGTGATGATCGCGTCCATAGTCGGTAGGTGTCAGTTTGCCTTGGCTGTAGCTCGTGCGGCCAAACTCGCCGCCCCACACGACCAAAGTATCCTCCAGCATTCCGCGTTGTTTGAGATCAGTGATCAGCGCTGCACACGCTTGATCCGTCTCACGGCACTGAACTTCAATTGCCTTGGGAAGATTGCCATGCTGATCCCATCCACGATGAAATAACTGAATAAAGCGGACGTCCCGCTCAGCCAACCTGCGTGCTAAGAGACAGTTGGCTGCGAATGTGCCAGGCTCTCGCGAGTCAGCACCATACATCTTAAACGTGTGCTCAGACTCATCTGAAACGTCAGTAACTTCCGGCACAGAAGTTTGCATCCGATAGGCCATCTCATATTGCGAAATCTGCGCTTGAATCGCTGGGTCCAGAGTCTGCTCGTATTGTTGCTGAAGGAGCGCAGACAGGTGATCGAGCATGTTGCGGCGACTGCTGGCAGAGATTCCATTCGGATTTGTGAGGTAGAGTACGGCATCCTTGCCTGAGCGGAACTGCACCCCTTGGTGACTCGACGGGAGAAAACCATTTCCCCAAAGTCGCGCATAGAGTGGCTGTCCGCCTTTGCCCTTCGTCACGAGTACGCAAAACGTAGGTAGATTCTGGTTTGTCGAGCCCAACCCGTAGCTCAACCAAGCTCCGATAGACGGGCGACCCGATAGTTGTGCTCCAGTCTGAAAAAACGTGATGGCCGGGTCATGATTGATCGCCTCAGTGTGCATCGATTTGATGAGGCACAGCTCGTCGACAACTTTGGCCGTATGTGGAAGCAATTCACTGATCCAGTTTCCATTCGAACCATATCGCTTGAAATCAAATATCGAGCCTGCCAACGGAAGCGTCGACTGATTGCCCGACATACTGGTAAGTCGCTGCCCAGAACGGACTTCGGCAGGTAGCTCTTCTCCATTTCGCTGCTGCAAAAGCGGCTTGTGATCCCACATGTCAATCTGCGATGGTCCGCCGCTCATAAACAAATAAATCACCCGCCTCGCCTTGGCGGGGAAATGCAGATTATTTAGCGCGCCGCGCTGGCTTATGCCCGCCCCCAGAAGCTCGCCCGCTCCGCTACGGTTAGCAAGTGTGAACAAGGCTGCTGTGCCTAGGCCGCAACTTGACTTCGAAAAAAAATGGCGTCGCGTGATCTCGCGTGCTAACCGAACGTCGCTTTGTCTTCCAAACTCGATCATCGTACTGTTATGGAATCGTAGTGGTTCATGATGACTTGAACGGTGACTGTTAATGCCGCCAACTTGTGCGAAACATGGCTATCGTCTGATACGTGGTCGCCGACTCGCAAGAATTCATGAGCACGATCAGGATCGCTACTGAACAGTGTGAGCTGATCATAGAAAAGCTGTTCCAGCGTACTACGTTCGTGTAGCGTCGCATGGCGGCCGGTACACCTTCGATACGCGAGGTCGATTTGCGCTTCGGTATCTTCACCCATCGCAATAATCAGCGACTCAGCAAGCGCGCGTGCTGCCTCTACGTATTGGATATCGTTTAGCAGGACCAGCGGCTGCAAAGGCGTCGCCGTCGTTTGACGTTGGGCCACACAGACTTCGCGATCTGGCGCGTCCAAAGTCATCATCGACGGCGGCGGAGAAGTACGTTTCCAATGGGTGTAAAGACTGCGGCGTCGACTGCCCTCACCTGGGTCTCGCTCGAAACTCCCCCAACCTTTTTCCTTCCATAACCCGGCAGGCTGATAGGGCTTTACAGGCGGGCCGCCGAGTCGATTCACCAACAGCCCACTTGCAAAGAGTGCACTATCGCGAATCATCTCCGCTGGCAGGCGATGACGAGGACCGCGTGCCAACAGAACATTGTGTGGGTCGCGTGCTAGAACCTCTGGTGTTTGCAAGGAAGACTGGCGGTACGTTGCGGACATAACGATTTTCTTGACCAACTGCTTCACATTCCATCCAGAAGCGACGAACTCGCGCGATAGCCAGTCTAATAACTCGGGATGCGACGGGCGGTTGCCTTGGCTACCAAAATCCAAAGGCGTCGAGACAATTCCCTGCCCAAACAGCGTCTGCCAAAAGCGATTGACAGCCACGCGAGACATCAAAGGCTGGCGCGGATCGGTAAGCCAACGCGCAAGCCCCAGTCGATTTCGTGGCCAGTCTGCCTCGTACGGAGTCAACCATTCAGGAGTTGCAGGATCGACCTGCGCGGTCGGGGCGTCGTACGCACCTCGTGCAAGCACGTAAGTTTGACGCCGTCGAGGCATTTCACGCATCACCATGATCTGAGGAATCAAGTCATAAAACTCTGCATGGGTGCGGCGAGCATCCAGCAACGCGGAATTTGCCGCGGTGTATGCCTCATTGTGATTGCGCAGGTAGTATTCATAGAGTTGCTGTTGCTCGCGTTCGGTGCGACTCATTTCTTTTTCGATTAATCGCTGATAGTAACCAGGTCGATTGCATAACGCCTCGACTTCATGCCCCGCTAGCGCGCGATCGAAGACTTTCAAGCTCTCGATCATGCCTCCACTGAAACCACGATCGCGAAAACGTTGACCTAGGACGAGTCGATGAGCAAGTTTCGCGACTTTCTCAGCGTCGACAATGTTCGACTCCCCAGAATAATCGACGCGCCGAGTTAAGCAGTCACGCACAACTTCGACATCCATCGACTGACCATTGAGGTAAATGCGCAACCCGGAGGCAGCACTTGATCCGTCATAGGTCACTGTCACGCGGACCCATTCGCCTATGGGCAGAGATTGCTTTGAACGAACGCGAACAGCATTGCCAGGCCAAAAGTGAATCACCGATGCCGAGAGCTTGCCGTCCTCAATCAACAGTTGATAGCCACGGCTGCCAGCGTCAATTGAAGCACGTGTTCGATGCCAGACGACCGCGCGTTGCTTCTCGTCTGGCGTCTTCAGCGAGACGTCGATCGTGAATGGGGTAAAGCGTCTGAAGGTCCCTCCGACGGTTGTGCTGAAGGCGTTTTCGCCATTGAACAGAATTGCCCGCCCCTGATCGCTCGCGACTATTTTCGAATCTTCCGCGATTTTGCCGTTCGATGTTGGATCAGCCTTGTTTATTACCTCTTCTTCGTTCTTGCCTTCGAGGTCGTCAAACGAAAAATCGCCAACTAGCCCCGTAAGGTTCGTATCGACTGGGGAAGCATTTAACCATTGCTCAAACGCAACTCTTTGGGTATCCCAAACCGAGTCCTGCTCAAACGTGGCGTCTTCTACCGCCTGCTCCAATTCCAATAACGCTTGACTCGATTGTTCATCGGCTAGGTCGAGCGTCGGAGTTGGAACTGATGACGTGAAAAATGGATACAGCCCACTCTCGTCGATGTTGTCGAAGAATGCCGAGAACTGGTAGTAGTCTCTCTGCGTGATCGGATCATACTTGTGATCATGACAACGTGCACAACCAAGCGTCAAACCAAGAAACACCGATCCGAACGTATCGACGCGATCGACGACGTATTCAATTCGAAATTCCTCTTCGACACTGCCACCTTCGCTCGTCTGACGATGAAGGCGATTAAATGCCGTGGCCAATACCTGCTCGCTGGTCGCCTTTGGCAGCAGATCACCAGCCAGTTGCCAGGTAGCAAACTCGTCAAACGGCATATTTTTGTTGAATGCTCGCACCACCCAATCTCGCCAGGGCCACACATCGCGATAGCGGTCTTCCTGATATCCATAAGTGTCGGCGTAGCGAGACAAATCTAGCCAGTCGACTGCCATTCGCTCGCCGTAATGGGGAGAGGCGAGCAGGCGATCCACCACATTCTCGTAGGCATTGGCGGAACTATCCGCGAGAAAAGCGTCTATCTCGTCCACTGTCGGCGGCAAACCCGTGAGTGCAAATGTCACGCGTCGAATTAGCGTCTCTCGGCTGGCTTCTCTGTTTGGCGAGTACCCATGCTGCTGCAACTCATTAGCGACAAAGTCGTCGATTTCATTTCGGCCCGAAATCGTTTGGTGATTGGGCGCAGCGAATTCACTCGGCAGAGACTCAAACGACCAATGCCTATCGAATCTGGCACCGGATTTTATCCAGTCGTCAAGGACTCGCTTCTCGTCGTCGGAGAGTTTTCGATGCGATTCAATCGGAGGCATTTGGTCGTCGTCCGTACTCCAGATACGGCGATGGAGTTCGCTCGCGTCGACATTTCCGGGAACGACCGCGGCATATCCGCCCAGATCAGCAAATGCATTCTCTTGCGTGTCAATTCGGAACTCCGAAGCCTGATTCTCAGCGTCCGGTCCGTGACAATGATAGCAACGGTCCGACAAGATTGGTTTCACGTCGAAGTTGTAGGAAACTTCTTCCGACTGCGCGATTCGCGCGACAGTCAAGGATCCACTAACGAGCGATGCTACAAACAACACGCCAGACGTAGTCAATTGGATCATGTAGTGATTTTGGGTCATCATCGATAGATTTTCGACCAAGTTGTGGTCAATGGAGTTCCTACTCGGAAAAATTCAAATAGACGGTTTTCTTTTCTAAGTAATTCTCCAACCCATACTTTCCATCTTCGCCACCCGTACCGCTCAGCTTGTAGCCATTGTGAAATCCTTGTCGTTGCTCGCCCATACCGCGATTCACGTAGATCTCTCCAAATTCCAGATCGCGCAGCGATCGTTGAATGATGCGATTGTCGCTTGTAAACAGGAAGGCGGAGAGGCCATAGTCGCTGTCATTCGCTAGATCGATCGCTTGGTCGACACTGCTTACTCTCATGATTGGGCTTACGACTCCGAAGACTTCTTCGCGCATAATCTGCATCTCGTTAGACGCATTCGTCAGGATCGTTGGAGCGTACCAATATCCCTTTTCAAATTCGGCACCTGTTGGACGTTTGCCACCGAGGGCAAGTTCACAGCCTTGCTCTAGTGCCTTGACCACCTTCTGCTCCATCTGCTCCAACTCAAATGCACTGACTTTCGGTCCGATGTCGGTCTCAGGTGCCATTGGGTCACCAATCTTCAGCTTTGCACTTGCCGCGACATATTTCTCGACGAACTCATCGTAGACCGCATCGTGGATATAGAAGCGCTCACTGCACGTGCAAACTTGCCCCTGATTGAGATAGCGTGATAACATCGCAGCGTTGACTGCTTTGTCCACGTCGCCATCTTCCAGCAGTATGAAAGGGGCTTTGCCGCCCAGCTCCAAGCGAACAGCGGTGAGGTTTGTCGCGCAGTCAGCAAAGATGCGCTGTCCCGTCTTTGTGCTTCCCGTCATGGTCACCAGACGCGTCATTTTGTTCGAAACCAACTCGCTGCCTACGACGGACCCGCGACCTGAGACTACATTCACTACCCCCGGCGGTAGCCCTGCCTCGATCGCCAATCGACCTAGCTCCAAAACGGCGAGGGGGGTGATCTCTGGCGGTTTCACGACCATGGTATTCCCAGCGGTCAGCGCCGGACCAAGTTTCCGACAAGCCAGCGCCAATGGAAAATTCCAGGCGACAATTCCGACGCAGACGCCGTAGGGAACTTTGTGAATGTAGATATGTTCGTCTGGGTTATCCGAAGAATAGATATCACCCTCTAAACGTCGTGCCCCTTGCGCCGGAAAGTTCAAAAAGTCGATCGAAACATCAACCTCTCCAAGGGCCAGTTGGTAAGTCTTGCCTTGCTCCAAAGTGAGTATTCGGGCCAGATGCTCTCGATTCTCGCGCATCTTATCAGCAAGCGCAATCAGGTAATCGCCGCGTCTTACCGCCGGCAGCGATGCCCAGCTACGTTGGGCTTGTTGCGCTGAAGACAGCGCTGCTCGAGCATCGTCGGCCGTGCCATCAGGGACGGTGCAAAGCACTGCTTCCGTGGCAGGATTTTCGACGTCGCAGACGGCACCGTTGCTGGCGTCGCAAAACTGATCGCCGATCAGCATGCGGTAGTGCTCTCGATCATCGTCTTTCGTGTTCATAAATCTATGCCAAGTTGTTTGCCTGTACCCAAGAGGCGACCACACACTCTTTTCATCGGACGAGGCAATGGTTGTACTATCGCATCACCGCCCCATCCAGCCGCCATCGACTAGGAGTGTTGCACCATGAACGTAGCGTGCCGCATCGGACGCTAGAAAGACGACCGCGCCCTTAAAATCTTCGGGCTTCCCCCAACGTCCTGCCGGAATCCGCGTCAGTATCTGCTCACTACGCGAAGAATCGTTGCGGAGCGCCTCGGTATTATCTGTGGCAATGTAGCCAGGAGCTATGGCATTCACATTAACACCCTTGCAAGCCCACTCGTTCGCAAGCGCCATCGTCAACTGACCGATTCCTCCCTTGCTCGCTGCATAGCTAGGAACCGTAATCCCACCTTGAAACGTCAGTAAGGACGCGGTGAAGATGATTTTTCCAGTTCCTCGCTCAGCCATGGACCTGCCAAACTCACGCGAGAGTATAAACTGGGCGTTGAGATTTACCTCCATCACCTGGTCCCAATATTCATCCGGATGTTCCGCAGCAGGCCGACGAAGGATCGTCCCAGCATTGTTGACTAGGATATCTATTTCTGTGTCACCCGACACCACGGTTTGAATGAATGAATAGACAGAACTTCGTTCGGTAAAGTCGCACTGGTAGCCTCGAAACGACCTGCCAAGTGACTGGACTTCTTCTTCGACACGACTTCCGGAAGGTTCCAAGGTAGCAGACACTCCAATGATATCTGCGCCCGCTTCCGCAAGCCCGATGGCCATCGCCTTGCCGATGCCTCGCTTGCACCCTGTGACGAGCGCGGTCTTCCCCTTCAAATTGAATTGATCCAAAACACTCATTCTTCGTTACCTTGTCGCTTCGATTAACTGCACTGTATCAGGTACTTGATGCCGTTCGGATTGGCGTCAATTCTCTCAAACATCTCTGGAGCCTGTTCGATGGGAGACACTTCAGTGATCAGTCGGTCGAGATGCAATTGGCCCTTAGTGGCCAGGTGTATCGCCTCGTCAAAGTCACACTCTTCGTACAATCGAGCGCCAATCAATGTGAGTTCCGACCAGAAGAACTTAAACAAGTCGACGGGCCTGGACTGAGGATGAATTGCTACCAAAACAATCCGACCGCGAACGTTCACGAGTTCCGTCATCACGTTGACACCCGCAGACGAACCCGACACTTCGAACAGGCAGTCCGCCATTGCGCCGCCGGATGTTTCCTGCACGGCAAGCGATAGATCTTGAGTCGCAGGATTCACACAAGTAATTCCAATATCACTTGCTAATTCCAGTCGGACTTCGTTCACCTCCGAGAGAACGACGTTGGCACCTTTCTGTTTTGCAACGAGGGCTATCAGCAGTCCGATCGGACCGCCGCCGATAACCACACAAGTCTCCCCTTGCTGTAGTCGTGCTAGGCGAACATCGTGGCAGGCCACCGCTGCAGGCTCGATCATTGCGCCGTGTTCGAGGCTTAGTGAGCTGGGAAGTTTGTGAAGCGTGTAATCAGGAACCGTCCAAGAGGTTTGCATTCCTCCCGGCAGATCGATGCCAATGAACTGCAGGTTTTTTCCTACATGTTCGTAGCCTTTATCAAAAGGTGTTGGCTCACCGAAACTCAGCGGTCGAACAGCAACGCGATCGCCTGCACAGACGCGATCGACGCTTGCGCCGACCTCGACGACCTTTGCCGATACTTCGTGACCAATTATTTGCGGCAAGCGGACTCGTTGATCCATTGCGCCGTGGAAGATGTGCATATCCGTTCCACAAATGCCGCAATGAGACACCTCAAGGCGCACTTCTCCAGCGCTTGGTGCAATGACTCTACTACTGCCAACGGCAATCTCGCGGTTGCCAAGATACTCGACTGATTTCATGAAGAATTCGTTGGTTGGTTTCCGAGCGGGGAGCGTAGGCGTACCTCAGTTCGATGCGGGCATCACTCGTAGGTCTCTCGCCTCAGGAAGTGACCCTTGAGCGACTCATCGACCTCGAATCGTCGCATATAGCCTGACTGTCCATCCACTTGATGACATAACCCCCAACGCAGCCCTTCGAGCGGATGTGCGTCGTATATGTCGGAGCGGAACAGTCCATTGGCCTCCGGCGCGCCCTTGATATACGCCATGATTTCAAAGTTGATGCCGTCCGATGCCCACTGCAAGGTGTTGCGTTCGGGTCCGTCCGTGGTCAACATCGCCGCGATGCCATCGTCATAATGCCAAACGCAGACCTCGTGGCCAGAATTGGTGATCGGATTGTATTCACATCTTTCGTAGGGGCCTTCCGGCCTATCAGCGATCGCCACGCCCCACTTGGTTTCACGTCCACCCATGAACATCTCCTCGCCCATCGGCTCGCCCTTGTAGTATAAGTAGAACTTCCCATTGAAATACATGAGCGTCGGATCATGCACTTTGTGGCTGTCGAAGCTGCCCTTGTTGGAAACCAAGAACCGATTATCAGCGTCTGTCGACCACGCTCCATCCTGAGCAGCTTCCAAAATCGGTCCGGGCATTTTTTTCCATGGGCCTTGGGGTGAATCTGACTCAGCGATCGCAATATGCTCGAATGAACGCCTCAGATACGGTGACTGCACCACCTGATACACCAGGTAGTACTTACCCTCGTGCGCAAGTATCTCCGGTGTAAATACGCTACGATCATCGTAGTCACCAGGTTCGCCTCGCGAGACGGCGAGCCCTTGCTCTTGCCAGTGCCATCCGTCGCTGCTGGTGCTGTGCCAGATATCACAGTAGTCCCAAGGAAATGTTTTAGCGTTAAGGTCTCCGCTTCCAAAACCATAGTTCGTACCGGTCGACTTGCTGTACCAAACGTGGTAGATGTCACCTACTCTAATCACAGCACTTGGGTCTCGACGTATCGTGCCATCCTGGTGGACAGCCAAATCGCCCGTGAGCGCTTCGGTCTTGATTTCGCAATACCACTCCGGACCTTTGCAGTAGTTCTGCGCTCGCAAACTTGCGGCGCTTAATTTATTGCTCTTTTGCATAACTACACTTCAGTGGGCTTCATTTCTGACTGCGACCTAAAGGCTCTCGATAATCAGTTTCACGGATAAGCTTTTGCAACAGTCTCTCGATCTATCCAGTTTACTGCGTGACCATGGCATTAGTTATCACACAAGTGTCTCCTTGGACCGACTTAGCTCAATCTCTATTTCTTCAATCGATTTATTCTTTGTTTCTGGCAGTAGCATACTGAGTGCGACCGCACCAATTGAAACGCAAACAGCATAGAATAGAAAAATGTCGCGTGCTCCCATGTTTGACAGTTGCCAAGGAAAGAACTGTTGCACGAAGTAATTTACAACAGCCGTCACAAGCTGCGCGGCAGGTATTGCAATCCCTCGCAACTGGATAGGAAAGATCTCGGCGAGCACAACCCACATTACAGGACCAATCGAGAACTGGAACGCGGCCATGAAACTTAGCATCGCCGTGAGTACGAGATCGCCATCGATATCGGCAGCTTCACCAATGATAAAGTCCTTATTCTTGTTTGCCACTTCTGTCCCAAGCAGCTGCTGCATTTGCTGCATAAAGGAAATGTCGCTTTGGTAAACGACTCCGTCTTGGCCCACCAGCGCGTCTGCCACGCCTGGGTGTTCGTCTGCCAGCTGATCTTTGATTTCGGCAATGGAGTCCCCCGTCAGCGAATAACTTGCTTGCTGAAAACTCCAAGCACAGATCACAAGACTTGCGACGCACCAGAAAAGCCCAAACAGCACGATTGGCCTGCGTCCGAAGCGATCTATCAGCAAGAACGAGAACACAATGGCTACGAGACTAACTACGCCAAGCAATGCCGTCTGCCAGAGCGGGTCTTCCGCGCCAGTTTGAGCGAAGATCATTGGCGCATACGTATTAATGGCGTTGATGCCAGTAATCGGTTGCACAGCTGCAATCGTTACGCCAATCACAACTGCTTTTCGAGAGTGCCTGGATAGCAATTCACGCAGTTGCCCTCGAGCACTACCAACTCGGTCGCTATTGCTCATGCTCTCCCGAATCGCCGCGATTTCACCTGGGATGTCTTCCCTTGACATCAGCTGTGCCATCGCTTCTGTCGCTTCGGAATCTCGACCAACCATCATCAACCAGCGTGGACTCTTTGGAATCAGCGATACCAGC
>JBCDBK010000045.1:0-38091 GCA_039184115.1 Planctomycetota bacterium
GAAGTCGAAGGGCACGGATACACCCATCAGCCACTAGGCCCAATGTTGCTGGTATCAGTGATTGGATTTGGGGCAGCCATCGCTCAAGTATTGCGTTGAATGACCGTTGCCCACTGGAGTGATTCCAGCGGAGGAGTGAACCTTCGAGCTTGGAACCGTCGGCCAGACTTGCTTCACCGCGAACGTCCGACGGCTCGAAACATGGTACGACATGGTCTGAAAGAAGCTCCTTGGCGTGACACCTCAAGTGGATATGAAGGCAAATTACGAACGCAAATTGCAGCCTTTCCGACCTCCCCTTGCAATCAAAGTCCTCAAAGCGGCTCTGACTGGATTTCTGGTACCTTCCTGAACCTGCACATACACAAGGAAGCGGGCGATACCCTGGCGCCAAAGATCGCAGGTGGCCAACAATTGCTGCTGAAACCTCATCTCGCGCCTGGTAGATTGCATTTGCCGCGTGTTGCGTGAAATTCTCCGGGCTAGAAGCATCAGCCTATTTTGTAACGCGCCTATTGGGCGAAAGTTGCAAAAGTCGCTCCGCTTCTGGCAACGCTGAAGTCGCAACGTACGGGGTACGAAGCACTTAGGTTCATGCGCGGACGGCCCGCGGCTAGGATTTCGTAATTTTGAAATGCGGGTACCAGAAAAGCCGCGCGTTGCAGAACTTGCCGACTCTGTTTTTGTAGAGTTTGCCGAGACGGCCAACGCGGTTTTGTAACACCACGCGTTGCAAAACGAAATGGTTCAGCTGGCAGATAGGCGGCCACACGAAAAAACGTAGCCATCGCGCAATCGGTATGTATCGAGACTCAACAACGTATTCGGAGTCCCTAAAAAGCTCACCGATGCCGCCGCGGGCTTGCATGGGAAGTTTGGTGAGCGTGGCACCGGTGATGAACCAGCCGTCCTCTTCGCTACGGACGATTGTGCCGGCGGGGCCGAAGTAGCGGCGGACCATTTCGAATTCGGGCAGTTTGCGGCCATCGATTTTTTGCTCACGCAAGATGGCTTCGCCTTCGTCATCGGCGGGCGAGAGCAGTCGATTGAGCAGACGGCCGAGCAGCGTTTCGGACTCGGGCATTTTGCCCTGACGCAACAGTTCGTACAGCGGTCGATAGGCTTCGTCAGTGCGAACAAAGCAGCGTGCCGCCGCGTCGCCGGGAAGTAGGCGGGACAGTGCACCTTCCACTTCGCGATAGTCACCCGCCGTGGCCAGCGTGTCCTGTGCCGCTTTGTTGGCGAGAATCTCCTGCATAAAACTCACATGCGAGGCAATAAACAGATGACCGTCCGTCACACAGACCGCCGAGGCCGTCATGCCGGCTTGGCCGCCAACGCCAGCGCGTCCTGCTTGGGGTACGGCGGGCGCGTCGAGCAAGTCGAGTTCGGAAACGTTGATGTCGAGTTCGGGCAGATCGTCCTGTTCGGGTTGGATTTCCCACACCACGCGACCAGCAATTTGCGAGGCGCTCGCGTTGGGATCGCTTTCCATGAATTTCTTGACGGTCGCTTCGATAGCGGCTTGGTCTTTGAGTTCGATCGCGAACAGAAATCGCTCACACTTGGTGGTGATGGGGACTTGGTAGTCGGTGACCATCGTCACCCGTTCGCCCAAATGGGCCACGAAATCACGCTGCACGTCGACCTGCGGACCGTACGGGTCTTCCTCCAGACCGCGCAGAACACGCTCGAATGCCTTGTCGTAGCCGGCAATCGCATCGAACAGCGAGCCGAAGTACTGAAAGGCATTATCGATATCCATGTTGAACGTACGATAGCTGGCCAGCTTGCGCGGCAACCACTTGGGGGCGGTCATCGATTTGTCGTTGGGAAACTTCATCATTCGCATGGCCAGCCGGTATTTGTCAGCCAAGCCTGGAATCGCCGGGGCGTAAACAGCGGTGCGATGAATCAGCTCAAACGAGCCATCGACGGCCAAGTTGACGAACCCGCCCACGCCTTTGATCGCATCGAAACCCTGCGCATCGAGAATGGCCAGATAGTCGCGGCCGCGAGTCTTTTCCTTTGGTTTCGCAAACGAGCGAACTGCGTTGGCGTAGCCAAACGGATCGAGATACCAATGCACCTCTGGAGCCAGTCCTTTGCTTTCTTTCTTACATCGCGACGACGTGACTTGATAGGCCTCGACGCCAGCGAGAGACGGCTGGCTGCCGCTGAAACGCTGGAGCATCTTTTCAGCCTCGTCGCGGCTGTCGCTCGCGCAGAGGACGTTGTCTTTGACGAAGTAGATCGCTGTTTGGGTAACCTGCTGTCCGTCGATCACCGCGGGGACTTGGTAGACGGCCAGTTCGGTGCCAGCGACCACTGCATTGCTCTTCTCTGCGTTGCGTTGGGCGAGTTCTCGATCGACCTTATCGAGCAATTCGCCAAGCTGTGGGCCGTTGCCGGTGACGTCGACGGTCAGGGCCACCGCGGCACGCTTGCCAGCGCGTTCGACGATGCCGATGCCGATCTCACCGCTCGCTACGCCCTTGAGGTCAGCAAACTCAAGGCCGAGCTTGTCGCGGACGCCGGAGATCTTGCGTTCCAGCTGCCGCTTGAGGTCTTTGACGAACGGCCGCATCGACTCATCCTGTACGAGCTGGCCCATCTGCGTTTGCCGCCAGTGTTGGCCCAATGTTTGGATGTCAGCGATCGAAGCAAAGCCACGCGTGTTAGGCGACATCAGACTGTCGCTACGAACCACCGCCAACGCATTGCTCTGCTGAACGAGGATGAGAGTGAGCAGAGCGAAGAGCGAAGTACTTCTCTTTTCGAAAGTCACGATATTCCTGCCTGAGGGCGACCCAAGGGCCTGTAAAAAAGATGGATAATGAAGGATGGCTCGACTGTTCCAATCGCAACCAACCGCGACGATTAAGCGGCGCGCGGGGACTTTACTAATTTATCGGCTCGCTGGCAACGCATATCTTGCCGAGGTTGCTAGCTCTATAGAGCTTACCCAATCATCACGATTGACCACAGCTTTCGCCCCGCTAGCGTGGCAAGTTAGGTGGTTCGCGGGCGACTAGCGAGCGGATTTACCGCCACATCAGCTAGCGAAAGACCGCTCGACCGCCTTTGGGCAGGGTGACGCGCGGCGCATCGGGGCCATCTAGCCGTCGCAGGCGGTCGAGCGGATTCGACTGCAGGCGGAGGAATTTGAACCCCAACAGGCGAGCTTTGCCAGCGGCGTCACGTGCGGCCAGGTCCTTAGTCGACTCGGAAATGAACGTGTCGAGAGGCTCCTCGCGGACTTGCGGTTTGGCCGAGTGGATGATGTTGATCTGCTTGCCGCCTTGCTTGTCGGTGCCGTGGACGATTAGCCCCACGTGACCGATCCAAGCACTGCCGCCGAAGATGCTATTCTTCTCGGCGTCTGGATCGGGTCGTCCGCGGACGATGTTCACAAAATCGCCTTCGGCCAAATGAGGCTTCGCGAGTTCGATCGCCTCATACGGCAGATAGACATCCTCGTGCTGCTCGATGGGAATCTCGACGTTGAGCTGGTAGCGATTCTTCAGAAACTTCGACCGATCGATTCGCTGTCGAAACGTCATCGCACGGTCGTCGGCAAGCTTCGTGGTGATGTCTTCGACGAGCCAGCGATTCGAAGGGTTCCAGTCGGCCTCGGTATAGTGGTTGCGCGTGGCGACCCCAATCTGGCCGTCGCGATAGCGTATGCGCTGCAGCAGACTCATAAAACTCGGCCAGTCGTCAGCCAGAGCCATCGCATAGGTATGCTCGCTGTACACGAGGCAGTCGCTTTTGCCGAGGCAATAGATCGGCTGCGGATCGTAGTGCTCAAACGGCATCTCGCCCAGCAGATAAAGATCGTAGGGCTGACCCAGGTTCTTCCGCGCCAGGTGGACGATCCTTCGTCGTAGGTCTGGCTCGAGCGCTTGCAGATACTGCAGATAGATATCGACTTCGGCCTCTGTGAATTCGTAGAGAGGCTTCGCGACGAGAGGCGCAATCTCGCCCGCTGGCACGCCTACTTGCTTGGCCGCCGCCGCTTGCTTCTCTGTGAGTTCCTTGGCAAATGCAAGCGAGTGAAACGCAGGCAGAATGCAAAGCAAGACGAGGGTCAACCGTGTGCGAACCGCGCTGGTATTGATGATCGTAGTGGGCATCACGGCATGATGACCGCTCAAGGATCGGAAGGCAAGTCACTGACTGGCGTGACGCGTGACGTGCGACCCAGAGATGCCGGCGAGCAAAGTTAGCAGCAGGCCAATCGAGGAGGGCTCAGGTATCTGCGCGGTCGAAGCTTCCAGGGCCGCCATCGCGATCTGCCCGACTTGACGCTGCCATATCAGCAGGTCAGCGCCGTCGGCGTCGCCATCTCCGTCGGCATCGCCATCGGCACGCGTCGCTCCGTTGGCAGTCCCAACGCCAGCCTGCCACAGCGCCAAATCCGAGTTGTCGACGGCGCCGTCAGCATTGAAGTCCGCGTCGAGCAGGATCAACAGCGACGCCAGATCGATGTTGACCGCACCACCCTCAAGTCCGGGCTGGAGGAACAGCAGCGTCATTCTTACCTCGACGGCATCTTCGGGGGCGTCCTCCATGATGATGTGCTCTTGCCAGACGTCGGTGATCGTGGCGCTATCGGCGATTAGCTGGATTGTCTGTCCCAAGAAGAACTCTGAGCCGATCGAGGCTCCCGCTTGGCTGTAGTACTCGAGTTTCAGTTCGGCAAAGTTGCCGGTTCCAGCCAGCGAGTCGTTGCTGTCGACGAATGCCTGTAGCGAGGCCTTCAGCGTCTCGCCGCCCTGAATTGGTACGCTCTGAAACAGGCCGGGAAAGTTGAACTCTCCGGTGAAGCGTCCAAAGATCTTCAGCGAATGCTCACCATCAAATGCCACGTCGTCGGTCACACTGATGTTGTCGCCATCGTCGCCAAAGGCCGTCCAATCTGCCGTCGAGCCATTGGCGACTTCAAAGCTACCGTTGCTAATCTGATTGGCGCTAGGAGGTGGCGGTGGCGTGGGAGCGTCCAGCGAGAAGATGTCGCCGCTAGTGGTCAGTACATACAACTCGTCATTGGCGTCGGTCCCAAAGCTAAGCAGATTGGCCGGCAGCGATGAGCCAGCGGTCGATATTTGTAGGGCTTCGAACTGGCCCGTGTTGATATCGCCGGCAAACAGCCGAGTGCCAACACCGTCTCCACCGGCAAAGTCGGCGAACACATACTTGCCTTGTAGGTCAGGCAACTTGCTGCCCCGGTAGACAAACCCGCCCGTCACTGACCGGCCGTCTTGGTGGTCGTACTGGAACAGAGGTTCGGTCAGTCCGTTGGCTTCGGAGAATTCCCCAATGCCGTTGCCATTGGTGTCAGCATCGAGTGTCAGGTCAAACCCATCGTTCGGGTTAATCAAGAAAGTGCCTTCGAGATTTGGCCAACCATAGTTGGCACCATTCTCCAGTAGATTGACTTCTTCGATGTTAAAATGTCCAACCTCACCCACGATCACGGCACCGGTAGCCGCATCGGTACTGATGCGGAATGGGTTGCGGTGCCCGTAGGAATAGATTTCAGCCAACGTATTCGCATCGCCATCGTTTGCAAACACGTTGCCGCCTGCGCCGGTCGGGACACCGTACTGACCGTTGGCGCTGTTATTGCCGGTCGGATCAATGCGAAATACCTTACCCAGCGGCGAATTGAGCGACTGCGCGTCAAAGGCTTCGGCATTGACGCCACCATTGAACTCGAAGAAGCCGTCACCAGCAGTGATGTAGAGAAAATTGTCTGCGTCGAATGCCAAGTCGCCAAAATTGTGCTCGTTGTCGGGCTCTCGCGCGACAAAGAGCTCGCGACGCGTGACATTCTGATTGGGCCCGCTCGCAAAGAGGCGATTGCTACCCAGCGCCGTCGGATCGACGGTGTATTCGACAAGCACAGCGGCGTGCTGGTTGATTGAGCTGATGTCGGGCTGAAAGTCGTAGTCGTTGGGATTCGTCTTGGCGGCTTCGGTTACCAACGAGTAGAGCTTGCCGTAGCCCGCTGCGGCTGAATCTGAGAAATCAGGATGGAATGCGACGCTTGTCATTCCATACGCAAACGGCCCGATTTCGGTCTCACTGGTCGTGGTATCGAGATACGATCCGCCCAAGGGATCGTCGAGAAAGCTGCCGCCGGAGTCGATGACTCGTAGCAAGCCGCCAAATGTCGAAATCACACTGCGTCCGCTACCATCGGGAATCGGTACCATCTTCGTTGGAAAAACTTGGCTGATTCCGTTCTGTTGCTGGTTAAGCCCCGTTAGAAACGGAGTAACCTCGACCGTGGTTGTGCCTGTTGGGACGGTGGGCAACCAATCATCTGCCGCGTGAGCTACGACGGTTGTGGTAGCGAAAATCGCCAGTATGAGTATTCGCACGAGGGCTGATCCTACAAGAAACAAAGAGAGAAGAACACGTCGCGACGGGGCAGTGACCACGCCAGCTGCCATTGTAACTGCTCGCGCACGTTCTCGGTACGACTGTGAACCCACGAACTTCCGCATGTAACAGATTTTCGCGCCAGTCGGGCGCTTTACGGCTGACGAATTAGCAGTCGCTTGCTACCAGTGCCACGTGACGCGACGTACATGCAGGGGTACAAAGTTGTCGTCGTACGAGCGTCGCCACAGAAACTCCTCGAGAATTGCCACAGCTGACGCGATTTTCAGAAAGAGGTAGTACGGTGGTACCAACGGCAGACAAGCCAGCGACCAGCCGTCGCGTCGCGGATTCGGTGAGTAGTACATCAGCACCAACCACTGCAAGAACTCCAATCCGCAGTACAGTGCGTAGTTGGTCAGTAAGATATACCCAAACGTCGCGGGACTACTGATCGCCAACCAAGTCAATACGACCAGAGCTGCGAATGTCAGCACGATGCGGAAGACCCACGTCTCTAGCAGCATCATCAGATTGCTGAGGCGAAAGTTAGGGCTGAAGATGTTCGCCATGTCGACATGCTTACGACACTCGAATGTGACGATTGCCCACTCCCAACGGCGTCGCTGTCGGAATAGTGTTTTCCAAGCGAGCGGTACATTAGTCAAGCACTGCGCATACGGGGCATGGACGATCTTCCAAGCCGCCTTCCGCAAACGCAGGACCAGATCGCCGTCTTCGCCAGGGCCGACGTCCCAACCACCGGTGGCCATGATCGCCTCTCGTCGGAAAGCACCAAAAGCTCCCGAGACGATGCCCAACGTGCCAAGTCGCGACGTCAGCATCCTGCCTAGAAAGATTGACCGCAGGTACTCCGCAGCCTGCAATTGGCTGACAACGTTCACGTGTCCATTGCGTGCGAGCACAGTCCCCGCGACTGCGCCGACCTGAGGATCGGCGAAAGGCTGTACAATTTCGAAGATTGCGTGCGATTCCAGGTGCGAATCCGTATCGACGCAGATGACGACTTCTGCGTCGGTGAATGGGATGGCAAAGTTCAACGCAGACGACTTACCGCCGCGGTTGGGTTTACGCAGTACAAGCACGTTATCGTGATTGGCCGCGAACTCACGGGCTAAACCTGCCATGCCGTCGGACGAACCATCGTCAACAACGACGATTTCGAGCTTAGGATAGCTATTCCACACTGACTGCAGCGTCGAGACGATCGTCTCCGACTCGTTGAGTCCGGCAAGAATAACGCAGACTTGCGGATAGTAGGCCTCAGATGGTTTCGACTTACCTAACAAGTTGCGTACTGTGTCCCACAGGCACATTACGATGCTTGCGAAACAGTAGCGTACTCCATCGAAGCAGAGCAGTGGCGCGATTATCAGGAGCAACTCATCAGGCGCGATCGATGAGAGCCAATGGGTCCAGCCGGTCCACATGGTACTCGAACACCTCTTTCTCGACGCCATCCTCTCCGACAAACCGGTGCCCGCACTTTAGGCACTCGCCAATCTGCGACAACTCTGTGTCAGTCCATTCGCATTCGCGACAGCTGTGAGTCCCGTCCAAGTACTCGAAGTCCGCGCCCACAACCAACTTTTCTGTCCGACATTTTGGGCAGCATAGCGACTTCGTGCCAAACTCCGCGGCATGTGCGATATGCGCGCAAGCGAAGTGATGGATCAAGCGACTTTGCTCAGTCAGGGCCGAACCGCACTGCGGACAGCCATTGCGGAACGTTGGTAGCGACTGGCATTGTGGACAGACCTGCACGCGATCGACGATGGTCGGTCGCAAGATGCCTCGTGCGACCCACTCTTGAAGCACGGCACTATCAAGCGATGTGGTAAATCGCATTTCGCGGGCGTCGAAACGAGGCGTCAGCCGCGAAATGTGCAGCGGATCGTCCACGCGACGCAAGAATCGGCCGCCGAAGCGGATAGCGGGAAGTGCCAGGCGGCGGTGGCGCCACTCGACGGTGGCGTACCGATATTGGCCGTCGGGGCATTGGACACCAAGCAGACAGATATCGGGTACTAGATCGGAATCTTGCTCTGCGAGCACGACGATTCCGCTCTCGCTGATGTCGACGGTCGTGGCGGCAATTTCGCGACCCGGCTTGCCATCGGCGTCGATCGGATAGATAACAGCCGCGGTTTCGAGTGAATAGCGAGGTTCCTTGCGACGTTCCGGCAATTGTCCGTCGTAGGTGTGTACCTGCAACGCCTGACGCAACGCGCCGCATAGTTGAGAGCCGGTTAGCTTCGATTTGAGTAAGAACGAACTCGCGCCATTGCGACCCGCGGTGACCGCCGCACGTAGGTCGTCATCGCCCGATAGTACGATCGTCGGTGTATCGTCGACCTCGGCGGTAAAGTGCTTCAGCGCGTCCATCGTAGGTGTGTCGGATGTCGCGACGCCGAGTAGTATCGCGTCGTACGCACTTTGGTGAAGCACCTCCAGACCCTCGTCCAGGCTCGCTGCGTGATCAACCTTGGAATCGGCAGGCAGCTCCTCGCGGAGTGTGAGTTTCAACTTCAGCGCGTCCACATCGTCGGACTCGATATGCAGCAGTCGCCACGCGGAAAGCGCGGTCGTTGGTTCGGCGGGTGATTGATCGATCGACATAACGGGTTTATTCTCGACGATTCGAGAGGGATCGAGGCAGACGTAGAGAACTGCCAATTCGAAGCGTCACGTCTGAAGGCAGCTGCAATGGAATCAGGTGAACCGGAATCAACTTTTCACCGGCGAAATGACGCTGGCCGATCGGAGTGTCTGGCGTTTCGAGCCGACTACCGATGTGAGTGACTTTGCAGGCAATCGCTGCCGGTAAGGGGTCGACGACGATTTCCAGTTGTTGTCCGCGCATGTACGATTCGCTTTCGGACTGCTTGACGTACAGCACCATTCCTAACGAGTCGTTTGGCAACAGCTCTACGATTGGCTGCTCGTTGACGCGCTCGCCGACATGAGCTTTGATGGCAACCACGGTGCCACTGAAGGGTGCGCGAATCGTTCCTCGACGCTGCTTGTCTCGCAGTCGCATGATCTCGGCTTGCGTGGCTTCGATCTGGGCTAGCGACGGTCTCAGTTGAGAGTCCAGCGTCGAAACTCCCGGCGAATCCAGGCGAGATTTTAGTGCTGTGGTCGCTTGTCGCAAGTTTTCAATCTTCGCGGCAAGCCCGGCCGCGACGAATGTCAACGATTCGATTTCCTCGTCGCTGTAGGCGCGCTGGTGAGCGAGTTCGCGGCGTCTCGCAAGTTTGCTAGTCAGTTCTGCGTGGCGAAACTCCTCAGCCAGCAGTTCTCCACGCAGATCGAAGTAACTTGCCCTCACTTCGTCGGCATCGTCGCTTCGCTCGCGAGCGGCAAGTGCAATTAGCGCCGCTTGAGCGTCTAGGTCTGCTTGCGCGGTGCGAAGCACGTCTCCAAGGCGTTCGATGTCAGCCTGCAATTCCACATCTTCGACGACGGCAAGAATCTCGCCCTGTCGTACCTGATCACCCGCTCGGGCGAAAACAGCAGTCAGTGTGCCGGTCCATGGTGCGGAGATCTTGGCAACTTTGCCCGTCACCACTCCATAAGCCGCATCGCGAAAGAACGTCATCCAAATCGAGTAGCCAATCGAGCCAAGGCAGGCCAACAGAACCGCTGCGACGATCAACCTTCCCCTAGGTCTCGCCGAGACTTGAAGTGCCTGCCGCGAGTTGACAGCACTGCCAACTGTGCCTTTCGATTCGGCCATTTCATGGGTTAGTGCTTCGGATACTTCGTCGAAAGTTTTGACGACATCGGACTCGCGCCGCAGTGACTCGTTGTCCGGTCGACCGTCAGGAGAAGCGCCAGAAATCGGCGCAGCGTCAGCCGCTGAGTCTCTTGCATCGGGCGTTGGGGGAAGCAGACGGCTCTTCATACCGAAACTTAGCTTACGTCCGACCTGAGATCAGGCCTTGCGGGGGGCGAAGATGGCAGGACTATCGGCACCACCGACATAATCGGAGCGGCGGCTTCCACAGCTCTGACCGATGAACCAAGTGCAAGCACCGCTGTCGATCTTGCTGTGACAGCGAGGGTTTGCTACTGTCGCCACCAAGTTGTCAGTCCCTTTCCACTTCCGCATTGAGGTTGCAATGATACGCGTACGAATCTCCCTTGCTGTTTTGCTTGTTGCTGCCGCCGCACCAGCCACAACGTATGGTGCAGAAATGCCATCAACACTCAAAATTGCTAAGCAAGAGCTTCGACTCAATGGCAAGGGAACGCGTTCGAAGTACATGATAAGTGTTTACGAAGCGGGACTCTATCTCGCGCAGCCCATCCAACAAGCCAAGCTAATTCTAGACGTGGACGAGTGGATGGCCATTCGTATCGTCATCAATTCAAAGATGGTGAGTCAGCAGAAGCTCGTCGATTCGCTTCAGAAGGGATTCGACAATTCGACAGGCGGCAATACGCGGTCGATTCAAAAAGAGATTGATCAATTTCGCGGCTGCTTCACCGACGAGATCACGCTAGGTGACACCTTCGATTTTGTCTACGCCCCAAGTCATGGCGTTGTCGTGCTGAAGAATGGCCAGCAGAAAGGGCGCATCGCTGGCATGCAGTTTAAACAGGCATTGTTCGGCATCTGGCTAGGCGAACGCCCTGCAGACGCGGGACTAAAGGTGGCACTGCTGGGGACCGGGACGCGACGTTAGACAAGCAGCGGTAGCTAGTCCGCTCCGATCTTGCCAGATTGCTTTTCAGTAGAGTAAAGTCTGGCTAGGCTAGACAGTATGCCAATGCATACGGCCTTCAATCTTGGTGAAGCTGTGTTTTGGGTAGTCGTCGGGCTGATCCTCGTCTGGCGGTCCCAATCAGCACATCCATCGCTGCGACGAGTTGCCTACGCTGCGGCGGCTAGCTTCATTGTTTTCGCCGGAACCGATCTCATCGAGGCCCGCACGGGCGCCTGGTATCAACCGACCGGACTGCTGGTTTATAACGCGGTCTGTCTTATTCTGCTGTTGGCGTGCTACTTCTGGTATCACTCGCTGAAGAAATCGATTGCTGTGAGGCAGACTGAGCCATCGAAGGTCGAAGGCAGACTATGAAATGATCTCACGCCGCCGCTGAAGATAGTCCCAGACGACGTAGCGATCGAGGTCTTTTCCGGCCGTGAAGAATACGCGTCCCTTGGTCGATTCGGCCAGCCGATAGGCGAAGCGCACGTCCTCTTCTGTCTGTGACCAACTGGGGAGCAGAAACATGTTGATGGTGATTCCTTCACGATGGCAGAGTTGCCCCTCGCGCATTGTGGCTGACTCGGTTTGAGGATCGGGCGGGTAGAGCAGGTACAGCATCTCGCCCTCAAAATGCGCCGTTGGTAGGCCATCGGTGATAAGTACGATCTGCTTGTTCGGTGTGTCCTGCGCGGCCAGCAATCGTCGAGCGGTGGCTAGGCCGTGCTGAAGGTTTGTGAAGTGTGGTGGTATCTGGTGTTCGCTGATGTCGTCGCGGCTCATGTCGGCGCGAAGGCGAACAACGGGATCATGCACAGTGACCGGCTTGGGCATCAGTTCGACAATCTTGCCCCGAGGTACTGGCTTGGCGAAACTGAAGCACTCGACAAAGTGTAGATAGTCGCCTGGATATTCGCTGCGGATGAGGCCCTCTAGCGTGAGCGCCATCCGCTTGACGTTGATGTACTGTCCGTCGTAGCGCATCGAACCGCTCATGTCCATCAGGACGCAAGTAGCTGCTTTGGGATTGTTCCGTGTCTCGTGAACCTGCAAATCGTCCTGGTGCAGGCGAACCGGCAAGGTCGGGCCTTGACGCACGAGCGCGTTGATGAACGAACCGGGAATATCGAGGTTCGTTACCGAGTCGCCAAATTCGTACTGCTTGGTTTTCTGGGTTTCGACGGCTCCTTCCCCGACGATTGGACCTTGGTGCCTTCCACTACGCGAGGGTTGCAGCTCGCTGAACAGTTTCTCGATGAGCTTTGCCTGAAATATGCGATACGCCTTGGGCGTAATCCGAAAACTCCCTTTGCTTTGCTCAAGCCCTTGCTGTTCAGCCATTTCTCGAAGCAGGTCCTGCACTTGTTGTTGCATGGCGCTGAGTTGGTCAACTTCGCCAGGCTCGGCAAACTCGGCGAGGGCTTCCATATCAATAACGCCGATTTGAGCCGTCTCGCGTGCTTCTTCAAGTTGCTTGATCAATTCGTCGATGCGTTCCAGCTCATTCTTGATTTCTAGTGCTTGAGGTACGGTCATCGTCTCACGACCAGTGAAATCGTAGTTGGCCGCCAGTTGCTCCACCTGGTACTTATCGCCTAGCGTCTCGATTAATCCGACAAGCGCGCGGGCAAACGGCGACTGATCGTCACCGGCGGCATACCAAAGTCGCTCGAAGTCACGAAGCTGCTCGTGCTTGACAGCTTGCCGAAAACGCTCGCGATGCTGCTTCGGAGGCTTAACGCTCTGGGCATGCTCCGCGAAAGCGCTGTGCGCCCTGTGTCTCACCTTGCGAGTTTCGTACTTTGCGAGGATCTTGCGCTTGCGCTCGCGAAGTATTGCCAGCAGGGCATCAAGACTCGGACCAAGCCCGGCAATTTGGCTGGGATCGATACGAATTGCCCTAGCAAGCTCCTCTTCGGTCAACTCGCGCCGCTCGCCGTACATTAGCATGTGCTCAAATGCGCCGGATACCAAGTCGGGCGGCTCCGTTGTTGGGCTCGGAAACTTTTGCGGATCGTATTGCTGATAGGTGTGGATCACACCGCCCAGAGTTGACTTAGTAGACATACCGGAGAGAGATCTTGGGGACGAATTGAGATAGCAGAAATTAGGTCGTAAACCGACCTGATTGTAGCACGATTCGCCGCGTCGTGCCCCATTGGAGTCACGGAGCAAATCTGCGGAGAATTTCATGCACGTGCCATTTGAACATCGTCACGTGGCCAGCTCGTGGGTCAAGAATGAGATCGCTGCCAGCGATCTGTTTGTGAAAGTAGCGACCCATCGATGGCGTGACAACCGGGTCGCAGCCGCCTTGCCAGATCGAGACCGGCGTGCCAGAGATCTCGCCTAGGCAGTATCCCCAGCAGCTGCCCAACAGGCGAATGTCCGTGGTGATGCCGTCGGTGCCGCAACGTGTCGCTTCGCGCAGGTTCGCCAGAAGTTGACAGTAACGTTTGCGGTTACACAACATTAGCTTTCGGTCAGCCGCCGACCAGTTCTTGCTGAGCATCTGGATAGTCTTGTCCGGCTTGCGGTCGAGTCGACGATCGACCAAACCTAACGCGGCCTGCCCGAGCTTAGGACGGCGGGTAATCAGCTCAATGAACTTGTCTTGATTGCCTGGGCAAGTACCGCAGGCACCCATTGGCGCGTGCCCCGACACGATCGCAACGTGGGTCAGTCGATGTGGTATTCGCGCTGCGCAAACCGCTGCGTACGGCGCTCCGCCTGACAGCCCGATAATGCCAAAAGGTTGGCTGTCGTAGCCAAGTGCAGCCGCCAACGCTTCGATGTCGCATGGCCAATCGGTGATACGACGATTGCTATGGTAGGTCGATCGCCCCATGCCGGGTCGGTCGACGGCGATGACACGAAAACCAGAGTCGCATGCTTCTCGGTCGCAAAGGCCGAGTTCCAATCTGGAGCCTGGAGTGCCATGGAAGTAGAGTAGCAGCGGCGCGCCTAAATTCTCACCATAATCGCGGTAACTCAGGCAGCGACCACTTGGCAATCGGACTCGTCCGTCGCGATAGGTGTACCGCTGGTGCGGCTGCCGACTCGCGGCATGCAAAGGCAGCGGCAGAGTAGCAGCTAGTGAGGCGGTCGCGGCGAGTGCTTGACGTCTGGATAGCATGCAGATTTCGGGGCAGGGTAGGGCGTTGGGCGACGACAGGCGACCTTGCGGCTATTGTCGATTGCGCAGGCGACTGACCAGCCCGCCAAGTGCACAGAAGGCAAGCGGTGCCAAGCTCGTCGGCTCGGGAACCTGACTTACTATCGGTTGCGCTGAGCTGCTAGTGGGAAGTTCACGCTGCCAAACCAGAAAATCGCTACCGTCCGAGTCATCGTCGTGGTCCGCGTCAGCCTCTGCCGATGTCGCATAGCTACCTTTCCAAGCGTCCAGATCATCGCCGTCGACGCCGCCGTCGCGATCGAAGTCGGCAGCATGTGGTCGAAACAAGAATAGGCCGCTATCACCATTGGTGAAACTCGCACGAAATGCCAGCTCACCGATATCATTGAAGCCAGCACCTCGGTCTTCGTCTTCGTCGGTGAGAAACGATAGCGATTCGACGGTTCGACCGGCGAGCTGGTCGCCTTCTCGCGCGACTAACCACGAGGGGCCAGCTGGATCGATGATCCAAATCCCGCCATCGTTCGTCTGGTCGATTTCGCCGCCAACTTGTAGATCGGCGGCGAACGCGACTTGCCCTCGCTCGTTGAGCGCGGCATTGCCGAAGGCAGCGAAGCTCGCGGAACCGATACCGGGCACGCCACTGCTGCCGGTGCGAGCGACCAGTTGCCCATCCGTACCAAGCAGCCACAGACCATGCCGATCGTCATCGATGACCCCACCGTTACCGACGGCCAGCGATGCCGAAGCAAGAATCTGGCCGCTATCGTTGATTGCGTCGAGTTGGAGCTCGGCAAACACGCCAGCGTCAATACCAGGCACTTCGGTATCGGGTGATGCGACCAACGCACCAACGCCGTTGTCGAAGAGCCAAACTCCCTGCGAGCTCGAAACATCGTCAAGTGCTGCACCGATCGCCACCTGTCCCACCTCATTCATCCGCGGCCAGCCCAGCGTCGCAAAACTGCGACTCGCATAGCCGGGCACGTTGCCGACACCCGTCCGGGCGATCAGTGCGCCCGCAGTGCCTGTATACTGCCAGACGCCATCGGCGTTCTGCGCATTGATCGAGCCGTTGGGTAAAACGACGGCGCGGACAGCTAGTTGTCCGTTTGC
This sequence comes from Planctomycetota bacterium, assembly GCA_039184115.1. GTDB lineage: Bacteria > Planctomycetota > Planctomycetia > Pirellulales > Lacipirellulaceae > Bythopirellula. The sequence continues at coordinate 15,379 of JBCDBK010000045.1, forward strand.
ATTGACTCGCGGAGTTGTGAACGTGGCAAATCGTGCGTTCCCGACTCCCGGGACCAGTGACACGCCTTCTCGAGCGAGCAGCTCTGAGCCTGATGTGGCATAGCTCCACACGCCACGATTGTTGGTCGACAGGACACCGCCGATGCCGAATTGCATGTCATTGAAAAAGCCGAAGTCACCGTTGGAAGCCACGGCGACATTGGTCGTACCAAAGAAACTAGGAGCACGCGCAAAGTCGGCGGTCGACACGCCTGGCACATTCCCTGAACCAGCTCGCAATTCCAGTGAGCCAGAGGAAGTGTCAAACCTCCACAGCCCTTCGTCGTCGTCAGTGCTGACGCCACCGATGCCCGATGCCAGCCTCGCAGTTGCCAGCAAATCGCCGGAAGCACTCAACAAAGGCCTGTCGAACTCGGCAAAGTCGGCACCCGCAATACCAGGCACGTTGCCCTCACCAGTTTGCGCAATCAAGTGCTCAGCGTTGTCTGTAAACAGCCAAATGCCTGAGTCATTCGCAGCATCAATCGCTCCACCGTGAGTCAAACTACCTGAAAACGCAGTTGCTCCGGCGTTGTTAAGCGTAATCGAATTGAGTTGGTCGAACAGTGCCCATTGCAAACCCGGTGCGGCGGCGCCTGTAACGGCGAGTGTCGTTGTCTCGGCACCCTCGGTCGCCCGACTAAGGAACACAAGGTTCGCCAAAGTTGCAAATACAAGCCAGCAGTTTCGCACGCCAAATCTCACGGATGAGGAATTCTCCGCTAGTCTAACGACGATCTGCTCGAAGTGCAAAAAATGAGGGCGATTGGAAGCGAGGCAGCTGGGGTCTAAGATCCAACAGGAAGGCCATGACGCAATCTACAGACCAGTGAAATGGAAGCGCACAGTGCGAGCATCGTTGGCGAGTTTGGCTCAGGTACCGAACCGGGGGCGGCACTCGACGCCGCGGTTCCGTCGAATTGCGATTGCCACAGCAGAAAGTCAGTCCCATCCACGTCCAAATCGCCGTCGGCGTCTCCTTGTGCGCGACCAGCGCCACCTGCCAAGCCAAAGTTCGTTTGCAGCGCCCCTAAATCGTCGCTGTCGACGTCGCCGTCATTGTCGAAGTCGGCTTGCAGGGTACTGTTGACGAACAGCGAAACGGTCACACCGCCGGGATTGAGCACCCACTCGAGATTTGGTCCCAGGACTGGCAGGTCTAGAGTGTCGAAGACACCCCCAGCGCCGCCACTTGCGGCAAGAAAACCGAAACTATCGCCGGCCTGCGGAACAAAGCCATTGAGTAGATCCACGTCCAGCGTGCCTGCGAGCATGGCCACACCGCCAACCAACAACTGGTCGAATTCGCCGATGCCCGTGCCACCTAGCTCGATCGCAAGTGTCGAGCCAGCTTCGAACGTCAGCGTATTGGTAATACTGAGCGTGCCGGCCGATGCGCCAGGTGCGACAGTGGCACCATCCAAGACCGTAAGATGATCGATCATGCCCTGGCCTCCCAGTGTACCGTCCTTGACCACCGTTTGACCGACATTGCCATCGACGATAAGCGTTCCACCACCAAGTTTCCTCACGCTATGGTCTGAGGTATCGGCCACCAAGTCAGATTCGATGATTGCCACGATGCCCGGTTCGACCGAGACGTTGCCCGAGAGAACTCGTAGCGTCCTGTTCTGTAGCGTGTAGCCCGCTTCAAATGCCACGGACGCGACAATGCGATCTGTGTTCAGGTTGATATTGTTCGCCGTCGAGCCGGCCGCAAATACCACCGCATCCTCACTGACAAAGACCTGATCTGTTGTCGTGCCGCGAGTCCAGTTGCTAGCCGTGCTCCAAACCGTGCCGTTGCCGGCAGCTCCTGCCGTAGGATCGGTTCCGTTCCAAGTCGCAACCTCAGAATTTGTATCTACCATGAACAACTCATTGCCGAAAGTTTCCATGAAGTACAGATTGCCTGCATCGTCTTCGGCGAACGATCCAATCGAAGTAATGTTGCCAGCACTTGGTGCCAATTTACTATTGATCTGACGGACGGATGCCGCTGGGTCGATCGCGTCGGGGTCGAGCGTCCAGAAGTTGTTGCTGCCGGCATCCACAAAAAAGTAATGCCCCTGAAAAGCCTCGACCGGGCCACGATAGACGTATCCGCCGATTACCACGTTGCCTCGCAGGGTCGGATCAGGCTGCACGCTGGCAAGATGCTCGTAGTCGTAAATCGGCTCGACGTGATCGACGGGAGGCGGACCACCGACGCTTCCTGGAGTCTGAATCGTGCCTTCGCGCAATCGCCAGCCATAGTTCTCGCCGCCTGGGCTCGAAGCGGGTTGGAAATCGATCTCTTCCCTGCGCCCTTGGCCCACATCACCGATCCACAAGTCGCCGGTGCCGCGATCGAAGCTGGCGCGAAATGGGTTTCTCAGACCGTAAGACCAGATTTCGTCGTCGCCGGTCACGTTGACGAAAGGGTTACTGGCAGGAATCGCATAGTTGCGATTTGCGTCCGACGGAAAATCATCGCCTGACACGTCGATCCTCAGCATCTTGCCGAGCAAGTTGTTGGTGATGTCCTGCCCGTTGCCGATGCCAGGGGTGTGCCCCGCGTCATCGTCGTTGCCGCCACCGCCGTCGCCGCTAGCAATGTACAGATAGTTGTCGTTGGGGCTGAACCCAATCCAACCGCCGTTGTGGTTGCCCTGTGGCTGGTTGAAAGACAGAATCTCGAATTGACTGGCAAGCGAAGCCGTCGTTGCAGTGGTTGGATTTCCGTTTGCGGTATATCGTCGAACGTGCGTGTCGCCACCGTCGGCCGACGTCGTCACGTAGACATAAAAGTGGCCGTTACTGGCATAATCAGGGTCGAATGCGAACCCCAGCAAGCCCTGCTCGTTGCCAGTGGAAAGTCCACTCAGGTCGATAAAAGGTGTCGGCGAGACGGTTCCCGTGCTGAGGTCGAGTATTTCGATTCGACCCGTATGTTGCTCAGCAACAAACAACCGATCTGCGTCGCCTGCGGGCGCGGTTGCGAACACCGGTCGAGTGATGTCGTTTGAATCCGTGATTCGCCGGGCGAACGTCTGAGCAAGAGCCTGGTTTTGACTTAGCGGCTGCCAGCCGACCAGCAGTCCGAACAGAAGCAGTCGCCCACGAACACTCAAACTCGACATCGCCTGACCCCTCTGCGGAAGAGAACACAAATACGGGAGGTTCCGAACACCCTAGATGGATCACGCGGATCCGATCTGTGCTCAGTATAACCGCCGCGTCACGCGAGGGAAAATGACTTAGTGCATTCTTCGCCGAGACGTGATGCCAAGCACCAAAAATCCAATGGCAAGCGTGGATCCTGCAGGTTCGGGAACACTCGATGCGGCGAGGCTGCCGGTTGAGTTGACTTGACTTTGCCAGATTAGGAAATCGTCGCCGTCCGAATCGCCATCACCGTCCGCGTCAGCACCGGCCTGACCGTATCCGGCCTGCCATTGGCTTAGATCGCCGCCATCAACGAGGTTATTTCCGTCGAAGTCGCTGGCAAAAACGTCAGCGAGCGCCGCGATCTCGATGATCGATAGTGGCTGTAGCGGCATTGTAGCGCTGGGATCAAAGGACTGATTGATGGACTCGATTGCTTCGTTGGCAATGAATGCTTGAGCGAATGACGAGGGATGTACGTCCGGCAGCAGAAAGTCGTCGAAGAACACGCAGAATTGACAGCCCGTGTCAGCGTTGAGTATCGGATCGTTGCCAAGCAACGCGAACGAACTCGGGTCAGCTTTCAGTTCATTGAACAGGCCAAACACGTCGACGACGGTTGCGTTGTAGGTGTCCGCCAGGTCGGCGAGTCGCGAGTTCCAAGCAATCGTTTCTTCGGTGATGTTCTCCAGGGCATTGTCGCGCAATAGAGGAATCCCGAAGGTTGCCAGATTGACTGCGGAAATGACTCCTGGCACCTCCGCCATATCGGGAAGGTTAAACGCGACGATTTCGATGCCAGCCGCACTTAGTGTCGACATGACCTGGTCGACATTCGACTCAAGCGTGTTGAGGAAGTCGCTGTCTCCTGACGCAACAGCAATTGGGTTGGTGAAAAAATCGTTTCCGCCAATCCACAGCATGGCCAAGTCGCCGGTGCCGAACTGTGTCGCTGCCTGCGTGTGCTGACCACTAACAATGAGATTGTCAGAGGTTGAGCCCGACTCGGCGAATTTGGTTACCGATACGCCGAGTCGATTGGCAACGTGTTCTGCCGCGACAGGGCTGCGTCCGCCACTGGTGTCGTCGAGCAAGCTATCACCGAGCGTCACGACGTTGTTGAAAGTTACCGCTTGCGCACTCCCGCTAAATTTTAAGGGCCCGCTAAATCCAATGAGCATGAGTACATTGATCGCAAAACGCCCAAATCGCATTCTCGAAATCCTCATAAAACCACAAGACCGGGAGCAGGCTCGGACATTGATTGTAGCGCGCTCCGGCGGTAAGGCAAACTCAGCGATCTGGCCACGCCCGGCAGGGTCGGTTATGCTCGCATTCCCACGTTAGCTGATTAATCTCTCACCCAGGACGAACATGCGATTGGTCGAACGATTCCGCCTCTGTTATCGCATGCTGGTCTTTGTCTTTTCCACAATCATTCTGTGGATCGGCTTAGAGCTAGAGGTGCTTTGCCTACGCAAGCAGCGGCTAGATGCGATCAACAAATGGGTGCCAATGTGGGCAAAGTTCAACCTGCGAGTTTTTGGTGTCGAGATCGACGCCCGTGGCGAGCACCTCGACCGAGGTCGAACTTATCCGGGAGCCGATCCCAATGGTGTTGGGCGCATCTTCATCGCCAATCATCGTTCAGGTATGGATATTCCTTTGATGTTCACAGTCGCGGAGACTCGTGTCATTAGCCGTCACGATCTAGCCACGTGGCCGCTCCTTGGGCGAGCTGCCCAACGCGTCGGCACACTTTTTGTTGATCGCGAGTCCAAAAAGAGCGGAGCTTCAGTCTTGCGTACGATAGACGCAACTCTGAAACGTGGTGAAGGTGTCGCCATGTTTCCCGAAGGCACCGCGTACGATGGCGACGAAGTGCATGAATTTCGGACGGGTGCTTTCAACGCGGCACGACGGGCGCGAGCAGAAATCATTCCTGTCGGCATAGCTTACGGTGACGATCGTGCCTACTATTCTGGTTTGTTTTTCTTGCCGCACATGGTGCGTATCGCCTATTTGAAGAGATTGCGTGTATCGATCGAAGTCGGTCAGCCATTGCAAGGAAATGGCAACGCCGTCGAGCTTAAGAATGAAGCGCGGCAATGTGTCCAGGAGCTGGTTAATCGGGCGCGTGTCAGACTTGATGACAAAGATCCTATTGGTTGATCACCGATCCGATAGCTACTCACCGACGATTTCGCGATTCTTCACTTTCCCAGCGCTTCACGTCGAGCGCTAGCACATCAAGGCTGCAATCTAGGTCAACTAAGAAGATTGCTTTACCCGCCGACAGCAATTGGCGATAATGCCGGAACTGGGAGCGTTCTTCATTTCAAGGAGTCATGATGCATCACAATACGCAACGGCGTCGTTTTCTAAAGAGAGGTTTCGCCGTCGGCTCAGCGGCCATCGGCTCGTCGCTTTTGCCTGTGCCGGGAATCTGGACGCCAGGCGCATTCGCCGAAGCACTCACTCAAACCGCCAGCCAGACCGAAGGTCCGTTTTACCCCGATCAGCTGCCATTGGACACGGACAACGACTTGCTGCGAATCAACGATTTGCTGACTCCCGCAGTTGGTGAGGTGACCCATCTCAGCGGACGTGTAATGAATATTCGGGGAGAACCCATGCGAAACGTCGTCGTCGAAATATGGCAAGTCGACAGTAATGGCACTTACCTGCATTCCGAGAGTTCGCGGCGAGGCGACTATGACCAGAACTTCCAGGGATACGGTCGGTTTCTCACGAATCGGAAAGGCGAGTATTATTTTCGCACAATCAAACCGGTGATGTACGGTTCGCGAACGCCACACATTCACTTCGCCGTCAATCGCGGTGATCGACGATTGCTTACAACGCAGTGCTACATCAAGGGCGAACCCAAGAATGAACGTGACTTCGTTTTGGGTCGTATACGAGATCAGAAGCTGCGCGATTCGGTGATTGTCGACTTTAGACCGATCGCTGACTCAAAGCTGGGCGAACTTTCGGCCCAGTTTGACCTGATTCTCGGCATCACGCCAGAGGGCTAGGAGGACGCCTTATGGCGGTATTTGTCGGCCAGCAACGTATCGATTAGTAGCTGTTCGATGTGGAAAGCCAGCATAGGCAGGACTGTCAGGCCGCCGAAAGACAGGGCAATTGCCAGACCCACCATCAACGTCTTCTGGCTACCGGCAAACGCCACGGCAAGTTGGTCTGGTCGAGTCATGTTTAAAGCGCCGGCGAGGCGCAATCCGGCAAACCAGGCAGCTGTATGCACTACGGCTGCAAGGACAATCATCAGCCCGATTTGTCCGAGTATTGGAGCGATCTGGTCGCCAAGGCCCGCCACTTTGAGGCCCGAGTTGACGGCACCCGTAAACACGATGGTGAGCAGACCGATCTGCGCGTAGGTGCTGAGCAGGCGTTTGTTGTCGGTTGCCCACAGACCAACCGTCGGAAGCAACCGCAAGAGCTGAGCAGCGCTGATAGGTAGCACGATCAGAATGAAGAGCTTAGACGCCATGCCCGAAAAGTCGACCGTGCTTTCAGTACGTCCAGCGAATAGGTAGATGAGCCCTGGCGTCGCGACGAAGCAGCTGAGATTCGTAATCATTGTTACGAGCAGGCTGACGGCATCATTGCCGCCGGCCATACGTGTCCAGACGGCAGCTGATGCGAGGGTGCATGGCACTGACGCTGCGATGATCAACCCAAGTGCCAAGTCGGCAGGCAAGAGATGACTGACACACCAAGCCAGCGTAGGCACGAGCAGCATGTTAATGGCAACGGCAACAAACGCAGGTGCGGGCTGGCGCACGGTCGCCCACATCGCATCAATTCTCAATGGGAGTGCCATTGCCAATAGAACACTCCCGATAATCCAGCTACGCGGTAGCCGGTCGGCCAAACTTCCTAGCGACTCGGCCCAAACCATTCCAACCAAGACGGTTGCCAGCAACAGCAACAGAAACCAACGTTTTTTGAGCGCTTGAACCAAGAGAAATAGCCGTTGTCGCTCGATTAGAACGGATGGAGGTTGCAGGGATTGCGCCGCGCTCTGAACTCGTCACTCTTCGGCTGGCGAGGCGTTATCGTCCAGTTTCGTCTTAAGCTGACGTACACGTAACAAGTTGCCAATTCGTTGCGGTGAGTCGCTTTCCTCGAGTAACTTGATTGCAGTTGCCAGGTCACCCATCGCTTCGTAAGTGCGCGCCAAGTTGTACCGCGCGCCGGCAGTCCAAGGTCCGTCTGGCCGGGCCTCGAGTGTGCGTTTCTCAAGCCAATCCTTGGCCACTCGATAGCGTCCCAAATCGTAGCTTAGTAGCCCTAGCCAATAGCTGGCATCACCTTTACTGATCTGGTAGAGAGGTCGTTTTGCCGGCTCTAATCGCTGAATCTGAGCATTGGGCGGTCGGACACGCGGATCCTGATACAGTGCTATTGCCTGTTTGTGCCCATAGTCCGGCTGCGCGAGGGGATCGTTGCGGTCTTCCAGTGGGATATCCTTGGTGCCTTGAAAATGCAGCACGCGTGCTTTCCACAATCGTGGACGCTGTGCGAAGACGATGAAACGCTGCATTGCGCGGACGCGCTGTCGCTCGTCCATGGTCGCTTCGGCAATGATCGACTCGAACGGATGCGGCCAAAGCTGAACGTCTTGCAATTGCCGAAAAGAGCCAACCAATTCACCAAGTCGGACGGTATCTGAGGACAGGACGACGTAGTCGTCACCTTCGAGTGATTGCTCCAACCGCCGGGCACGTTTGGATAGTTGCAGCGGTGACGCGACCAACCAGGCAGTCACCGCTTTCAGGTCGCCAGCAGTAACCGGGTAGGTCTCGCCGTCAATGTCCAGTTGGCTCAGCAACGTCGGTTCTTCGACCACTTCCGCCAAGGTGGCGATCGACTCACTGCTGCTGCCAGGAATTGGCAAACCGAGCCTCATATCGAATAGGTACAACTGCCCTTCTTCCACAAGCGCTGGCAGCCACCATTCGCGTTCGGTAGCAAGCATCACCACGTCAAGCTGCTGCTGGCGACATAGCTCCGCAAAGACCCACGCACGTTGCTGCGCGGTGCCGCGACCGTACATCAATACCTGCCAGGGTTGGTGAATATGACCCGAAGCGGCTTCATCGGCTTCGAGTTGAACATTGCGAATTGTCCAATCGCAAAGCGCAGCCGCCACATCGACCGGCGAAACGGCATCGCCCTTAGCCCAGCGTGCGATGTCGCGGAACCAGACAGCTTGTTGAAGTTGCCTGGCTTCAGTCGCGTTGAATTGTCCGAACTCCAAGTTCTGTTCGTTGAGCAGAGTCTGAATCTGCTTCGCGGCTCGAACCTGCTTTGGCAGTTGAGAAATCTTCGGCTCGACAGTCCACGACGTCTCTTGGTCGCCCAGGTTGCGCAGCCACTGATTCGTGCGCTCGACAAGCTGATCGAGCGCAGTTTCGTCAGCGCTGGGTTCCCAGCCGATCAACTTTGTTGGACGCTGCCAATATCGCGTGATACGCTGCCGAATCTCGTTCATCCTCTTGTCAGAAAAGCGCCAAACTTCGATCCGCCTAGGAATGGGCACAGGGCCATTTAGTGGGTTCTCGACGATCAGTGCATTTTCTGGATTGAATTGGTCGAGGCGTCTGACGACGAGTTCAAAGAACCCAGTCTGTTCGTACCCGTGTTCGAAACTATCTTGATCAAACTTCGCGAAAAATCGCACGACATCGCCCGGTCGAACCCCAATCTTCCGGAAATTTGCATTGCCTTTGGGGACGGCGATGAAGTTAAACGGCCCTTCCGGTACCGCAGGGGTCACATTGCAAGTGGCCAGGACCGGCTGCCCATCAGCACTTTTTGCGTCATCTAGGATTGGCTTCGGCGGCGTCAGGTCCAGCACGATCTCGCGTGGCAGACTGTTGAGGCTGTCGCTCACGGTGCTGATGAGGAAGTCGGCGTTGCTGCTGCGACGTTTTGCGACGCCAGCGGTCGACTGCGGTCGGTCCGACCGATCGCTACACCCGACAATCGACAGCGTTACCGCTCCGACCAACAAGGCGGCACTGACTATCAGTCGCGGCGCCCACGAATTTGCTTGCTTACTCACCAATGGGTCGTCTCGAGGGCTCATTGATTTTGATAGTCGAAGTTCGACACGGTCTGACGGATGGCGACCAGTCTGCGCATCGTACCCTCGATCTGGCCAAGAGGAATCATGTTTGCTCCGTCGCTGGGAGACCGAACTGGGTCGGGATGCGTTTCACAGAATAGACCCTCGGCTCCCAACGCCATTGCCGCGCGCGCCAATGGCTCAACCATTTGCCGATTGCCGCCGGTAGCTCCTCCCAATCCGCCGGGCTCCTGGACACTATGCGTAGCATCGAAAACGACCGGCACGCCTAATGCCTGCATCTGCGGAATCGCACGCATATCATTTACTAATCGTCCGTAGCCAAAAAATGTCCCGCGTTCGCACAAGAGAATATTTTGGGCTCCGGCATCTGTCAGCTTGGTGATCACATACTGCATATCGGCGGGCGACATGAATTGTGCTTTCTTGACGTTAACGGCTTTGCCGGTTTTTGCGGCGGCGATCAATAGGTCAGTTTGCCGTGCCAAGAATGCCGGTATCTGCAGTATGTCGCACACTTCGCCCGCGGCTTCCGCCTGCTGGGCCTCGTGAATGTCGGTAGTTACCGGCAATCCGGTAGCGTCCTTAATGGCTGAAAGAATGCGCAAGCCCTCCACCATGCCCGGCCCACGATACGCATCACTGCTGGTCCGGTTTGCCTTGTCGAAAGAGGCCTTGAAAACCAGTTGCAGTGAAAGTCGCTCAGCAACCACCTGCAATTCTTCCGCAATTTCCAACGCCAGAGATTCTGTCTCGAGCACGCAGGGACCAGCGATCCAGAGCAAAGGCTGGTCGCCTCCGCAGTCGTATGGGCCAACCTTGGCGGGGTAATTCGTCAAAACGGAGTTCCTGGGAGGCAGCGAATTAATTACACGACGGGTCGTATTTTTGAATGGAGCAATATAACCGCATTATCAGCTACGAACTATGCGGACGATTGGTTCCGGTCGGCAACCAGCCACCTCGATAACCGTCGGCAGCGTCGGTGGGTCGCTAGTTGCGAGATACCCGGCGGAGTCTCTGATCGAGACACAGTCCGTTGCGACGATTGCAGCCAAGTGTGGCTCCCAGCCACTGCTGAGAGGCGACACCTACTGGCGGTTTTTTTGCTAAGTGCAAATAGAGAAGACACTTAGAGATACTAGTGAGGATCGATTTTCCCTAAATGAGACGATGTCAGCGACTTCTCAGCAATGATCATTCAAATCGGGCCGCGCTGAAGCAAAACACGGCAAAATGGGCGAGTTTGCTGCAGCCTCAAAGAACTTCGAGACGCGAACTGGCTGTTTGCGCTGAGGTATATCGACGCATTGCGGCCACCAATTGTCTCACCCTAAACATTTACCAAATTTGCGTTTACGAATTTCGTGCTGCTTTGCATTCCGCTTAGGACGCCATGGTCCGGCACGCAAAGTGCCCCGTATTTTCCTAAGACTCGGCAGATACAGTTGGCCGATTCGATAACAACTACGCTGGCCCGCGGGGCCTCGGATGAACTTGTAACAGTGAGGTTCAATTGCCCCTGACCTTCCTGTTAAGTCAATGAGTATTTGGCTCATCCGAGGCCCGCATTTTTTGCGCAGCCGCAGTTGGCCGGCCCACATGCTCTCCTAAGCCGCATGGATCATGCCTGGTAATCTTCAGCCGCACCCGTGAGCGTGAACGGCGACGACGAAAGCATGGCCGTCGGCGGGCAGCTCTTCTGCTATCTCCGCGAGCCGACCTTCAATCCCCAGACGGCACCCGGCTGCGTGCTATGGTAGGGACGCTTCAGCTTGCTGGCGAGCACCTTCATTTCTGGCGTGACATAGACTGCACGAAACGAACCGGAGTTGGCCTCCGCGACTTGGCGTAACCGATCTGCGGTCTTCGTCGTCTCGCCGACGCCAAGGCCGAAAGTGTGGATCGAGTAGCTGCGCCCGACTGGGTTCAGCAGCAAAGCCTTCTTTTTCTCCGTTGTAAATAGATCACCGTCAGTGAGCAGGAATACTGTTTCCGGACGGATGATTTCAGCGGCAGCCAGAGCTTCGTCAATTGCGTTGCCTCCGCATAGCTCAACCGTCGCCAGCCAACGATCGAGCAGATTACGATTGCGATCGTTAGAACGGACGAATTCCCGCACGCCCTGCGGATAAAACAGCGGATAGACGGTATCACTGTAGAAGATCACGTAGAACTCTTGCTTGGCGCCCAACGCGTTGACGCTTCTCATTAGCTCGAGGACCAAAGCCTCGAATTTGCCGTCTTTTCTCATACCTCCGGAGTTGTCGAGCATGTACAGAATACGCCGTGCTTTGACTGCTGTTCCGAAGAACTTCGCCATGCCGCCGCCACTGCCGGTCCCTACTTCGCTGTCCATCCCGCCAGCTTCTGTCGACACATCCCCCAGCAAGCCACCCAGGTCTGATAGGCTCTCCGAAAACTCAGAGTTGGGCGACTCCGTAATAGCCGACTCGGCAACTGTCGGCTCCTCAACAAGTAACTCGCTACTCATTTCTTCCAGCAGGGCGGGATCAGGTTCACTGAGTTCTTCGTCGAGCGAATCGAGGTCGTCGGTCGGATCAATCTCTAGGTCCTGGAACTCATCAACGGGCTCGTAGGAGACCGCCGTCGAGTAGAGTTCTAATTTTTCTTCACGAATAATCGCGAGGGTTGAGAATGCCAGCACCAAGAGCACGAGGACATGGACGCCAAGACTCGTGATCCACCAGGACGACTGCTTAGCGACGCGGCGAACAAGCTTGGGTTGCCGGGCTTCCTCGGTGGCGGCGACGACCACCTGTTTCGGACCAACTGGGACCGCTTCCGCCGAGAGCTCGTCGACAAGGATGCCTTGCGGCAATACTGCCACATCGTTGCTACCTTTCTTCGGAGCCTCTGCTCGTTCCGGCAGAATCGTCGCTGAATCTGGGCTAGCACCGATGAACGTCTCGGGTGCGGAGGCCGGAAGCGAGTCCAACGAGGGAGCAGCGCCTGCGCTTACCTCAAACTCGAATGTCTCGACAGCCTGTTGATCGGGCTGGCCAGACGCGGTTTTCCTTGACGAATTCGAGCTGCTAGCACTCTTCTCATCGGGTGGATTCGGCGGTGACGACGACATCAAAGCGGACCGGGCTCTAGGTCTGCACCCAGCGGGTGCGTTGGAATTCACGTGCCTATGCCCCCCGATTCTACCACGCGGGCGCGCGAATCCAAAAGATGCTAGCACAATCCGAGCATCGCCTCGCAGAGGGCCGCGAAGTTCCGCACCGCCAAATAGCGCAGGCCGCAAATCGTCCGCCGCTTCGCAAATTCGGTTTGCTTTGAAATTTTTGATCTAAGGCTAGCACTTTGGTCGATAAAAAATGAGTAATTTGCGCCATGTTTGCCGACCCGCCTATCGCTTCCCCTCGCGAGCTGCTATGAATCTGCACCCCAAAGTCCGTCCACTTTGGCAACGCGCCGTAATCCTGCCAGCACTTATGGTGCTAATGGGCTATAAGGCTTTGAAATTGCCAAGACGAATACTGCCGCGAGCCATACGATCAATCGTCACGCATTGGGACTATTCGATGTTTTGGATTCTGATCAAGTCTGGCATCACACGTGCCTACATCGATCAGCCCAGTGAATTCAAGATGCCAGCTACATTTGAGCCCAAGGTGTTCGTCCGACCAGAGCATCAGCTTAGCCAGCAACAAATCAAGCAGTTCTGCGAGCACGGCTTCATCGGCCCATTCGATGCGTTCTCTCGGGAGGAGATGGCCGGTTTTCGAGAAGAGTTGCTGGCCATCGAGCCGACGGTTTCGAAGACGTACGGCTTCGTGACACCGCGAGATCGGCACTTTGAGATGCCGCGCCTGTGGGATCACCTTTCTTCGCCGGCGCTGACGGACCGAGTCGCCCAGTTACTTGGCCCCGACCTTCTGTGTTGGCGTTCGCAGATTTTTTATAAGGGTCCGAAGGCTCCTGCGATTCAGTTTCATCAAGCGAGCACTTTCATGGTGGAAGACTATCTCGATCCGGCGATTTTTCCGCCAAATCGCGACGAGATGTTCCAGCTGACCGTATGGGTTGCGGTCGATGATGCGACGCCCGAGAACGGCTGCTTGCAGTTTGTGCGTGGGAGCCACGACCGAGTGAGGACGATCAAGTTTGGTGGTGAAGAAGGTTTTTACAACGCCAATTTCTCCCTAGAGTTCGACCGCGACCCTGAGCGAATTGTATCGGTACCTGTGCGAGCAGGGCAGTTCGTCATTTTCGCCGAGCGCTGCATTCACGGCTCACCACCAAATACGACTGACCGCCATCGATTAGCATTCAACATGCGAGTCATTCCAACCAACGTGCCCGTGTACACGGACAAAGAAAAGTATCGGTCCGTCTACAACGGCGGAAAGTACTTTTTGAGGAATTGGGGCGTCGCCTTGTTGCGTGGTGAAGACCGTTATCAACTTAGTCGAACCGTTGATATGGCGGAGCGACATGCTGAACTCGCGTCGGCACCGGCACAGCGTATGGCGGCATAGAGCCAACTATTTGAGCTTTTCGTAACAACTTATCCTGTACATACCCATCTGTGGGGACTAGATATGCGCACCCTTCGCAATAAGTCTGCGCTGGTTACTGGCGCGGCATCGGGAATTGGAAGAGCCATTGCTCTGCGGCTTGCGCGGGAAGGCACGGACTTGTATCTACTCGACATCGATCAGTCCGGCTTAGTCGACGTTGTGGCAGAAGCCAAGCGAGAAGGCGTAGAAGTGATTGGTCGAAGGTGCGACGTCAGCGATCTGCGTCAGATCCAGACCAGCGTCGAACACATTGTCGATCGCTGGGGTGGTATCGATCTGCTGGTCAACAACGCCGGAATTACTTACTACGGCCAAACTACCGAAATGAGTGCAGAGCATTGCGAGAAGTTGCTATCGATCAACCTCAACGCTCCAGTTCAATTCACGCGGGAGCTGCTACCGACAATGCTGCAGCGACCGGAGGCTCACGTGCTGAACATCGCGAGCTTCTTCGGACTGATTGGCACACGCCGTCTCGCGGCATACACGGCGAGCAAATTCGGACTCGTCGGCTTCAGTGAATCGCTGCGGGCTGAGTATGCACGGACAAACCTTGGGGTGACGGCGATCTGTCCAGGTTTTGTCGACACCAACCTATTCGCGACTGCGCCGCTAGGAGCCGATCGGCAACAGCAGAAGACGCCGCCAAGTTGGATGCTGACAACGCCCGAGAAGATTGCCGCACGGTCGATCAAGGCCGTCTATCGAAACGAGGCACAGGTGGTAATGCAACCATACGCCAAACTCGCTCACTGGGGTAAGCGTCTGATTCCCGGCGTCTACGATTGGGCCCATCATCTCAGCCGTAAGCGCAAAACCAGGCGGAAGGACGAAATCTGCGAGACACCGATTGCGCGCAAGCGTGCGGCGTAGAGGCTAAGCAGCCGTTAGTTGCGTGTTACGCCTCATCGAATTGCAACCCTCAAGGCTTGCGCGCCTGGCGCGTTTGCAGCTTCTTGAAGGCATCTTCGATTTCGGCTGCCTGAATGTTGTCGTCGATGACTTTGCCATCGGGGCCGACGAAAAGCATCAGCGGCACCGTGACAATGCCCATCTCGTGGGCGTAACGGCTTTCAAAGCCCCCGGTCTCGTACAACTGAGGCCAAGGAAGTTGCGCCTCTTTCAGGTAGCTCATCATTTCGCTGCGCGAATAGTCGAGATTTACGCCAATAATCTCCAGCCCGCGACGACCGCCATACTTTTTGTAGAGATTGCTCAGAACGGCGTGGTCGGACTTGCAAACGTCGCTGCTACTGGTCCAATACTGGACGACTACGGCACGACCGCGCAGTTTGCTCAGGTCGACGTTTCCGCCAGCCACAGCCCGGCCAGCCAGTGGGAATGAACGTCCCACACTCGACAGGCGGACGATTGCGCCACGGGCCATTGGGGCGTGGATGCTGGATGGATGATTCTTGAGAATCTGACGATACCAACCCTCTGCCTGCTCGTTCTCGCCGGAGATTTCGGTGCCCATCGCAAGTTGTCGCAACGCCTCGGCACAGTTGTCGTTCTTTGGGTGAGCCTTGACGAATGCTTCGAGGTCTTTCAGCCATTGAGCGTGAGCTTTTGAGGGATCGACCTTGGGGTCGGCAAGCGTCACACCGTAGTACTCAGCGAGCATCCGCTGGAATTCAAAGTAAGCGAGCAATGCGTCTGACTTGTTCCGCTCGGCAAGTTTTGCCTCGATTGCTTTCAGGTACGACAGACCACCGGGAAAACTGCCGTCTTGCGTCGCTGCGCTGACCATGTCTGCTAGCTGACGCAGCCACTGCGATCGTTCTTCGGCATTGGCTGACGTGTTGGCTAATTGGAGTAGCAGGTTAGCCCGTGACTTATTCAGGGCTGGCTTTTTACTAGCATCGGCCTGCATTAGCTGCTTGTCGAGCTGTTCTAGCTTGCCGAGAATCTCTTGCATTTTCTCGCTTGGTGCCTCGCCCGCCGCTAGCGCTGACGGTTCGGTCGGTCCTGCGAGCGGGTTGGTGTCGAAGAACAGGCCTCGCGTAACTTGGGTTGGGTCGCCAAACGATGGGCAGTCCAACAGCTTCCAAGCTCCCTTGACGTTGACAAGTGTGCCCAGCTGCAGCTGTTCAAAATCATCACCTTTGCGTACCATCGCCCACACATTTTCATAGACGACAAGGTCCTTCTGGGTGTTTCCAGATTGAGCAGGCACCATGCCGGGCTTGAGTCCGCCAAAATCCCGAAATTCCAGGTCAGTGGCAACTTGCTTATTCGAGGTCAGCTTCCGAAAGCTGGCTGGCGCTGATTCGATTCGCTTGCTCAGCTTGGTGCCTAAGTCGTTGGCAAGACCCAACTGCTTGAGTTCCACGGAGTTGAGCAGCAGTCGCTTGAAACGCGTCAAGTCGCGTGTTCGGATCGCTTCAACGAGCTCTTCGGCCACTTCTTCTGCCGAGATGAGTTTCCAGGTGTCAATCACGCCGTTCTCGTCGCGGTCGATACCCCATCGCATGCCAGCTCCGTGAAACCAGCGATATTGGTCAGCTTTGTCGTTAAAGTTGGCGTCGAGGTCGCGATACACTTCAAGCCCGTCGCGAAAGTAACTCCAGGTATCGACGCGATTGTCGTTGTCGGAGTCGGAGAATTGCCGCAGGATTTTTCCGTTCGGCCCGCGGATTACCCAAGCTACCGAACCGTCGATTTTTTCCGCCTTGATCGTGCAGTCCTTGATTTCGGCGCTCGTAGGCATGTCAAACGGCACACCTTCCTGAACCGGTTTGAGCTTCAGCGCGTCTTCCACCGAGGGCTTGCCGTTTCCGACAGCTGCTGGCAGACTCCAGCAAGCGATGAACACGAGAATCAGTCGAACCGTCTGGCGAGATATCATGCTGGTGTTTCCTGTATAATTCGAGGCAGAAACTCGCCTCAGAGACTTGGGTCGCTAGGCCTAACTACGGTACTGTCGAGACGAATCCTCTCGACCGATATTTTCAGTCTTATACCTTCCGGACGCTCCATAATGCCATAGCGATGCGAGCGATACCACGATAGCAGTGGTCCGCTAGCCATCGAATGCAACGGCCCATTCTCCGAGCTAGTAATCGCTAACGTCATTTGACAGCCAGCGATAGCAATCTAGAATATGCGATTCCAAGCGAAAATTCATGGCACCGTTCGATGAGCAGCGGCTAGTCTCATCTAGGGTTTCGGCGGGTGTATAGCTCAGTTGGTTAGAGCGCAGCCCTGATAAGGCTGAGGTCCCAAGTTCGAATCTTGGTACACCCACTTGTCTTACTTCTTTGACATAGCGTCTGCCTTTTATGCTTGTTGGCGAGTCCCGCTGATATTGACGGCGGTTTTGGCGTTTGTTGCGTCTGCTTATGCTAGCAGTCGGCCTTCGATCATCGTTGTTATCGCCGACGACCTGGGCTGGGGCGATCTCAGTTGCCACGGCAATGAGAATCTAAGCACCCCAAATCTCGATGCTCTGCGGACGCAAGGGGCTTCGTTCGATCACTTTTATGTACAGCCCGTCTGCGCGCCGACTCGGGCTGAACTTCTGACGAGTTGCTACGCTCCGCGGGTCGGTGTTACGGGCGTGACTGCGGGCACGGAACGACTTGAACAAGGCGTCCGAACGATTGCGGACGCGCTGCGTGACGCTGGCTATGCAACGGCAGCATTTGGCAAGTGGCACAACGGTACCCAAGCTCCGTTCCATCCGTTGTGTCGTGGATTTGACACGTTCTATGGGTTTACTTCAGGGCATTGGCCCGACTACTTCGCGCCGATGCTGGATCGGGACGGCGCAATCACGCGCGGAAGCGGGTTTCTGCCAGACGACATTACCAACGAGACCCTGCGGTTCATCCGTGCGCAGCGCAATCAACCTTTCTTCGCACTGGTCGCGTTCAACACACCGCACTCGCCAATGCAAGTACCAGACCGGTGGTGGCGCGTTCACGCGGAACAGACATTGACTCAGCGTGGCACGGATGCCGAACGAGAGAAGCCATTGCATACCCGAGCGGCTTTGGCCATGTGCGAGAACCTCGACTGGAACGTCGGGCGAATCGTCGAAGCGTTGGATCGATGGGCGATTGCCAGCAACACGATCGTCGTTTTTCTCAGTGATAACGGCCCCAACGGTCACCGCTTTAACGGCGGGATGCGCGGAATTAAGGGTTCGACCGACGAGGGTGGTGTACGGTCGCCTTTATTCGTGCGCTGGCCAGGCATGGTAGCGGCAAAGACGTCGATTAGTGCCCCTTCTGCAGCGATTGACATAGGGCCGACTCTTGCCGAGCTCGCGGGATTCTCACTAGATCCGAATAAGAAAATCGACGGTCTCAGTCTCGCACCATTGCTGCTTGGGCAGCCCGAAGAGAGGGACGAGCGAACACTTTTTTCGCACTGGGCGGGGAGAACCGCCGTCCGAAGAGGTTCGATGTTACTTGACGACGGTGGAAGACTTTACGATCTGTCGAAAGATCCGCAACAGTCAAAAGACCTCTCCGCTGAGCAACCGCAAATTGCGCGTGAGCTGCGAAGCGAGATCGCCGCATGGCGCAACGATTGCCTACCGTTAAGTCCTACCAAGCCGCAGCCTTTTACCGTCGGGCACTTAGACCTAGAGTCGACCCAGCTGCCGGTTCGTGACGCGAACTGTTCGACGGGAATTCGTCGTTCAAATCGACATAAGAACAGTACGTACTTCACCGATTGGACCTCGACGGACGATCTCATACATTGGGACGTCGACGTCGTGGCTTCCGGTCGGTTTAAGGCAATCGTCCATTACACCTGCACGCAGGGCGACGTTGGCTCATTGGTAGAACTACGGTTTGTTTCTGAGAAGTGTCGTGCAAAGGTCGAGCCAGAGTTTGACCCACCATTGACGGCAGCGTTAAACGATCGGTTTCCGCGACAAGAGGGAGATATGAAGAAGTTCTTGCCACTAGAACTTGGGGAGATTTCTCTCGTCGCCGGACGCGGAAAGCTCACCCTGCAGGCAGTCGAGATTGCGGGTAGCCAGGTAATGGATCTCCGGCTGTTAGAACTTGTCAGGCTCGATTAGGGAGACCAGCAGCGGAAATTCTGCTGAAATTAACCCATAGACAGTCCGTAGCATTACCGATAAAAACGCCTGTAGCTTTGGCAAGCATGCCCAAGCATTTCCCGCATCCGAATTTCACATTCGCATCGGGGCCGTAGCTCAATTGGGAGAGCACCGGCTTTGCAAGCCGGGGGTTAGGGGTTCGAGCCCCCTCGGCTCCACTTCTTTTCTTCTTCTTTTCGGCACACTCTGGGTCCAGTAGGTAGTGCTTCCTCTAACTGGAAGCAGATAGGGACTGTAGCGGTCGTGCGACCTGACCCGTTTTCTGCGGTGCGGTTGGTCGACAATCCGCTCCATCGTTACAGCCTGACCTAGCTAAGGCCGTGTCGGTCGGGAACTGCCCCGCTAATGATCGCAGTGCGAATT
Source organism: Planctomycetota bacterium (assembly GCA_039184115.1). Taxonomy (GTDB): domain Bacteria; phylum Planctomycetota; class Planctomycetia; order Pirellulales; family Lacipirellulaceae; genus Bythopirellula. Next base: position 34,676 of record JBCDBK010000045.1, read on the forward strand.
TAAAACCCAAAATGCCGCAAGTAGCTTTTGACTCGATCTACGTAGGACCTAAGTTTTGATGGAGAAATTCTAGAAGTTCGCCGCTTCTTCGAGGCAGGCCCCGTAACTTGCCCGTCGATTTTCTGGATTTTTCACACCATATAAGGTCAATTGACGATGCTGCTATTCGGAGTGACTCTAGGCAATGTGCTAATTGATGCATCGCTCGCGCTGGTGGCGCTGCTCGTCGGCTTCTTTGGAGCTTTGTGGTACGTGCGGCAGACCGATTCCAAGGTTGCTGCCGACGTGCCAACGCCGGAGGAAGCTTTGGCTGAAGAAGAAAAGGCGAACGATACCGAACGCGCAAGCATGGCAGCACTGCAATTGCGAGATTTGGCAAAGAACGTCGCGGTAGACGTCGGTGCTCATAACGAGTTGGTAACTGATATCTCAGACCAACTTACCAGTGGCGCGGACTCCGCTTCTGTTGAGGCTGCCGTCGCCAAGATACTGGCTGCCAACGACAAATTACAGAGCCGACTCGAGGAAGCTGAGCAAAAGATTCAGCGGCAGGCCGAAGAAATCCGTACACAGCAATCGGAAGCGTTAACGGATTCGTTAACAAAATTGGCAAACCGAAGAGCGTTTGACGAAGCGATTGCGAAGAACATCGACAGCTTCAACGATCAGCGAAAACCATTTAGTTTGCTGATTTTCGACGTGGATCACTTCAAGAAGTTCAATGATACGCACGGCCACCAGGCCGGTGACGAAGTACTTCGCAGCGTTGGACGTACTCTCACCCAGACGGTGAAAACCACCGACATTCCTTGCCGCTACGGTGGCGAAGAATTCGCTTTAATCTTGCCAAACACTCGTGTTGACTCGGCGCGACTGGCCGCAGAGCGGGTGCGAAAAGCGATCGAGTCGATGGACGTAGAGTTCGAAGGTAAAACGCTGAAAGTTACGGCCAGTATAGGGGTGGCCGAAATGACTGAGTCGGATGACGATGCAAAGCTCATTCGTCGATCGGATGACTGCGTTTACGCCGCTAAGGAGGCGGGACGCAACCAAACCTACTGGCATGACGGTTCTGACTGCCTTTCAGTCAACGCCAAGGCGAAGCCAGAACCGGAGGAATTGCCCGAGAAGACGAAGGCTAAGTCCGCAGATGCCACGCCGCCCGAAAATGGCCCCCCAGGACGCGAGGTGTTTACGGGTGAATTGCAGCGCCGAGTATCGGAGAGTCATCGATTCAGCGTGTCGCTTTCGGTGATGCAGATCAATATCGTGGGATTCACCAAGCTAGCTAACGAGTACGGAGACGCCGTTGGCAAGTTACTGCTAGAATCCGTCGCTCAGTTCATCGGCTCTTCACTTCGCGATATGGACTTGCTCGGACAGTTGGAGCCAGGTGAGTTCATTGTTATGCTGCCAGGAAGCTCGGAGAAGGAAGCCCTGATGGTAGGCCGACGCGTCGAAATGGCAATCTCGCAGTGCGTCATCCCACTGGGTGGCAAGCAGCTGCGGTTGGAAGTCTCGCACGGCGTTACGGACGTTTACCCTGACGACGACGCAGACAGCATGATCGAGCGTGCAGGCAAGATGGCTAAGAGTGGTCAGGCAGATTTAGAGCCCGTCGTAAGCTGATTGATTGGCCGGACGGTATGCAGTCTGATCATCGAAGTGTTACGCTGTGCTGCTCTGCGATGAAGCTCTCAACACCGCGCAGCACTTATGTCACCCAAGCAAGCCCCAACGCCTCCTCCGCTGCCGCCGGAGCAGTCTCCACTGACTAGCTCAAAGTGGCAATTCAGCATGCGGACGATGATGATCGGCATGACGGGGATAGCCGCCATCTTCGGCACGATGGCGGTGATGCCTTACGTCGCAATCCTCCTGCTTGTTTTCGTAACTTCGTATGCCGCGACGGGTGTCCTCACAACGGGGGTCCTATTCGGTCGGGGCGATCAGCGGGCATTCTGCATCGGTGCGCTTGTTGTGGTACTCTCGAGTTGGACCCCCACAGGCGGAGGTTTCCTTGGAGAGGTCGTCAACACCTTCGATTGGCTGCTAGGCGGCTTTGGGATGGCGCTGGCGACCTATCTAGAAGCAGGTCTCAAATATGTTGTTCTCGCCATTCTTGCTATGATCAACGGCTGGCTCTGCATCCGCGCCCGCCGCTACTTTGAGCGACATTCCTCGGAGTGACGCCATCAATGTTTCGCCAGTCGTCATTTCCGACGTTCTGGCATGGAGCCCCTTGTCGGTGATGCTATCGTCCTTACAATGCGATGCTCGGTTGGAAGGAATCGACAGTATCTACTCGGCCTAGTTCTTTTAAGGCCTGCAGAAAGCTGGATTTTTCTCCCAGCGGACCCCTTTGACAGACTTCGGGAACTCGCTATGATTTGAGATTCCCAGTCACTTCCTGGCCTCGCCTGGAAGCGGTCAAGTTGCTCGCAGCGGCAGCCGATGATTTGGGGACCGGCAGCTTAGTTTCTCATGAATCTGGCCTGTCGAAGCGATCTTTGACAATTTGGTGAAAATACTAGCAAGAGTGGCATCTGAATTCCGTGCCATGTTGTTGCGTTCGCTTGCGAACGTGCAATGTTGTTTCACTCGCTTGCGGGTGGAGCTCAATGGCATACGGTTTTCCTTTGTCCTTAGATTACAAGGATCAAACAAGCGTTGCTCGAAGGCCTCTCGGATAAGCCGCCTGAAGCACTGCCCGCCAGGGTAGTTCTTTTGTTTGTGTGTAAAGCCGAGGCGCAAGGGCCTTCAAATGACTTAGCAATTGTCTTGAGCTTCCTCATGGCCGTTTTGGGTGGAATTTATTTCCAGTCGAATCGCCTGTGATTAAGAGCTTTGGATAAATGTGGCCAAGTTATTAAGGGCGCATGGGGGATGTCTTGGCATTAGAAGGCGATGAAAGGCGTGGAAGTCTGCGAAAAGCTCGGGGGAGCTGACAAACAAGTGATGATCCCGGGATTCCTGAATGACGTGTTGTGAATACATAGCTGCACGTGGCAAACGTAGGGAACTGAAACATCTAAGTACCTACAGGAGTAGAAAGAAAAATCGATTTCCTCAGTAGCGGCGAGCGAACGGGAAGTAGCCCAAACCGTGAGGGTTTCCCTCGCGGGGTTGTAGGGTCTTTCACATGAGAGTTAGAAAATTGTTCGGTAACAGAAGGTTCTGGAAAGTTCCGCCACAGAGGGTGACAGCCCCGTACGTGAAACTGAACAATCTCTCGAAGGATACCTGAGTAGGTGCGGTCACGTGGAACCCGCACTGAATCTACGGGGACCATCCCGTAAGGCTAAATACTCTCTAATGACCGATAGCGAAATCAGTATGGCGACTGAAAGATGAGAAGAACCCCTGTTAGGGGAGGAATGTGAACCTGAAACCATGCGCTTACAAGCGGTCGGAGC
>JBCDBK010000046.1:0-36614 GCA_039184115.1 Planctomycetota bacterium
CAACGAATCGTTCTTAACATCTTCGCCGGCACGTCCGAAAATCGCGTGCAGCAACTTTTCTTCGGGAGTCAGTTCGGTCTTCGACTTCGGCGACACCTTACCGACCAGAATATCGCCGGGTGTGACAAAGGTGCCGATTTGCACGATGCCACTATCATCGAGGTTGCGAAGTGCTTTCTCGCTGACATTAGGAATATCGCGAGTAAACTCTTCGCGGCCTAACTTGGTCTCGCGAATCTCGACATCGAACTCTTCAATATGAATCGAGGTGTAAGTGTCGTTATGGACGAGCTCTTCGCTGATGATAATCGCGTCTTCGAAGTTGTAACCTTCATACGACATAAACGCGACCAGAACGTTGCGTCCCAGCGCCAAGTTACCCTGGAACGTCGCAGCACCGTCGGCGATGATGTCGCCCTTCTCGACTTTGTCGCCAGGCTTGACCAGCGGCTTCTGATTCTGGCATGTCCGTTCGTTGAGACCCACAAACTTGCGTAGCTGATGAACTTCGGGGCCAATCTCGATTCGACTCGAGTCGACGTACGTGATCGTTCCCTTATGCCCTGCCCGCAGCAACATGCCCGAGTGGCGTGCGACATCGGCCTCGAGACCGGTACCGACCACTGGTGGCTCAGCCACCAACAGCGGCACTGCCTGACGCTGCATATTGGAGCCCATCAACGCGCGGTTTGCGTCGTCGTGCTCTAAGAACGGAATCAGCCCTGCCGACACACCGATCATCTGGCTCGGCGCGACGTCGGTGTACTCAACCTTTTCAGCTGACATCAGTACAAAGTCAGATCTATGCCGTGCGACAATCAAATCGCCTTCGATCTTGTTGTCCTTGACCGGCACATCAGCTGAAGCGACGATCGCTTCCGACTCTTCGTCGGCTCGCAGCCAAACGACTTCGTCGGTGAGCTTGCGGTTCTTCACCTTGCGATACGGCGTAACCAGAAAACCATAGTCGTCGACCGCCGCATACATCGCGAGGCTGGAGATCAGACCGATGTTGGTACCTTCGGGGGTCTCAATCGGACAGATGCGACCGTAGTGCGAAATATGCACGTCACGTACTTCAAATCCGGCACGCTTACGGTTCAAACCGCCGGGGCCGAGCGCCGACAAACGACGTTCGTGCGTGAGCATCGACAGCGGATTGGTCTGATCTACCACCTGCGATAGCTCGCCGCGACCGAAGAAGTACTCAATCGCCGCCGAGATACTCTTAGGGTTGATCAAACTGCGCGGAGTCATGTCGTCTGCGTCTTTGAGACTCATGCGTTCTTGCACGGTCCGTCGCAGCTTGAGGAAACCTTTGCGAATTTCGTCGCAAGCCAGTTCGTCGATCGTGCGCAGACGTCGGTTGCCAAGGTGATCGATGTCGTCGACCTCGGCGTCGCCTTCGCCAGCGACGAGCTGCAACAGATACTGCAGCGAGGCGAGCACGTCTTCTGGACGCAGCACCATCTCGTCTTCCGATACATTGAGGCCAAGCTTGCGATTGATACGAAAGCGGCCCACGCGACCCAACCGATAGCGGTTCGAGTCGAAGAACTTCTCCATAAACAGCGTCTTCGCTTTTTCCAACTGGGGCGGATTGCCAGGGCGAAGTCGTTGATAAATTCGCAGCAATGCTTCTTCGTGGCTCGACGTGTTGTCGTCGGCCAGCGCGTTCATCAGGTGAGGCGTCTTCGGAGCTTCCATCACCTCGACCGCTTTCACGTCGGAAGTGCAGATGATTTCCGCGATATTCTTGCTAACCTTCTGCCCCGCCTCGATGATGATCTCACCCGCGCGATCGCTGCCGACCGGGTAAATGACATCCTCGACGACGACTTTGCCTTCGATTTTGACCGCGCTACGACCGTCAGCAACCTTCTCTTTCTTCGTCGGATAGAAGGCCCGCAGAATATCGCCGTCGAGGCCAAGCTTTGGATCCATCGCTCGCAAGAGCGTCATGGCAGAGAACTTGCCACTCTGATCAATGCGGACCGTAATGCTGTCCTTCTTGGTCGTATTTAACTCGATCCAGCTGCCGCGCTCGGGAATCACTCGGCAGCTATGCAGTCGCCGTTCGCCAGCTTCGATTTCCGAAACGAAATCGATACCTGGGCTGCGATGCAACTGGCTCACAACCACACGCTCGGCACCATTGATGATAAACTCACCACCGCCAAGCATAATCGGCAGATCGCCCAGGTAGACTTCTTCTTCAACGGGCTGATCTTTGACTAGACGCAGCCAAATTCGAAATGGCCGACCGTAGGTCAGACGCAACTGCCGACACTCATCCGGTTCATAGCGCGGCTTGCCAAGATCGTAGCGCAGATACTCAAGCTTGATGGTCTTATCGTAGCTCTCGATCGGAAAGATCTCGCGCAGCACGCTCTCGAGACCATCGTCTTTCCGCTTGTCGCTCGAACCGCCGTTGTATTGCAAAAAGCGATCGTAGCTGGCGGTCTGAATCTGAGTTAGGTCGGGAATCGAGTAGCCAATACGACCACTGCCGAAAGCCCGAGTTTCTGGGGTCACTAAACGTCGCTGAGCGGTGACTGCCATTGGGCGGGTTGCTCCGATCTCACGAGGTGGGAACTTGGTGACGCATAAGCTTCGCTGGTCGGTCCACGCACATGCGCGAAACTACGGGCCGCAAAGCATTACGATGGCAAGCGAAACTGGCGGATGGGTAATAAGGTTCTGAAATCAGGGCAAGACCGTCATCGCCAGAGCGATCATGTCGTCGACGACCAACTTGCAAGCGTCTAGGCATCAATCCATTGCCCCCAGCACCAGAATCTCAACGGAAAAGACATATCAACGATTCCCGCGAAGTCGAACTGCGCGGAAACCGCCCGATATGGCTTCGTATTTTCACTTGAAGAACCGCACGCGCTACTTGATCGCAACCGTCGCGCCAGCTTCTTCCAACTCGGCCTTGGCCTTCTCGGCGTCTTCTTTTGACACGCCCTCTTTGATCTTGCTCGGAGCGCCTTCGACCATTTCTTTGGCTTCCTTCAGACCCAAGCCGGTTAGTCCGCGAACGGCCTTAATCACTGGAATCTTGTTTCCGCCAAACGATTCCATCACGACGTCGAATTCGGTCTGCTCAGCAGCAGCACCGGCGTCTCCGTCGCCGCCACCGGCAGCCATGACGACGGCGCCGCCGCCAGCCGCTGGCTCGATACCATGCTCGTCTTTGAGGTAATCACTCAGCTCTTTAGCCTCTTTGAGAGTGAGACCAACGATCTTATCGCCCATTTCTTTGGTTGCTGCCGAGTATTCGGCTACTGCTGCATCGCTCATCTTTAACTTTCCTTTCGCACGATTTGGGCCGCGGGGCCCCTTCAAATGAAAATAGGTTTACGCAGACTTGCAGGTCTGCTTTGTGGAAATCTGAATGCTGTTATTCTTCTTCGCCCTTCTTTTTGACCTGGCTGGCCAACAGTTTGCCCGGTCCGAGCAGCTGTGCCGACAGTGTCGCGCCTGGGCCCAAAATCTGACCCATCAACAAACTGAGTTGCTCTTCGCGGCTAGGCCACTTGCTGACCGCGACGACATCGTCAGACGAAAGTTTCTCGCCGTCCATCACGCCGCCCTTGGCGGCAAACGGCTCGAACTCGGTCTCCTTGGCCAGACGCACAACTTCTTTCGCGAGCGAAACCACATCTTCGCCGCCCCACACAACCGCCGAAGTGCCGGAAGCACCTTCGAAAGCTGCGGCAAGGGCCGTGCCCTCGGTCGCACGTCGAGCCAGGCTGTTTTTCACGACCATCAGCTGCATGTTTTTCTCACGCAGCGTGCGTCGCAACTCGACGTTGGCATTGGCCTCCATACCGATCACATCGACAACCAACGCGTCGCTAACGCCGTCCAACTTCTGCTTGAGATCGTTGGTCATCAGTTCTTTGAGATATTTGCTCATGACTTCGCTCGATTCGGTTATTGAATCACTCGAGGGGGAATTCTTCAGTGCTTGAGAGGCACTGCCAACCTATCAACCACTTGCGTTACAAAGCCAGCTTTACGCTGGGGCTCATCGTCGCGCTGATGTGGGCGGAACGCAGATAAGTTCCCTTCACCGCAGCTGGCTTCATGCCCATGATGAGTGTGACAAACGCGTCGATGTTCTCAGCTAACTTCCCCTCATCGAAACTGAGTTTTCCAACGATCGCTTGTACGTTGCCACCTTTGTCATTGCGAAACTCAACTTTGCCCGCCTTGTACTCGCCAATCGTCTTGGCGACCTCCGGCGTGACCGTTCCGGCACGTGGCGATGGCATCAAGCCGCGTGGACCTAGCACTTTACCAAGCGGTCCGACGACCTTCATCATATCGGGGGTTGCAATACAGACGTCGAAATCGGTCCAACCGCCTTGGATCTTTTTCGCCAAGTCAGCATCGCCGACCTCGTCGGCACCCGCCTCCTTGGCCGCATCCGCGGCAGGTCCTTTGGCAAACACAATCACGCGCTGCTCTTTGCCGATTCCGTGCGGCAAGACGATCGAGCCACGCACGATTTGATCCGCCTGCGTGTGGTCGACGCCCAGACGCATGGCAATTTCGACGGATTGATCGAATTTGGTCGCGTCGAAGCCTTTGAGGGTTTTGACCGCTTCGGCGACTGGCAACGCTTCGGCGGGGCGTTTCTCGACGCTCTTCTTGATTCGCTTAGCTAGCTTTGGCATTTTCGTCGTTCTCTCGCTACCGAGGGCCGCCCGAACACTTCGGTGCTCGGCACGGTTACCTAGGGTTTCATCTTCTCTTTGCTTCTTGTCAGCCTTCTACCTCAAGGCCCATACTTCGCGCGGTACCCGCGATCAGCCGGACGGCATGCTCCAGGTCGCGAGCGTTGAGGTCGTTCATCTTTGTGTTGGCGATATCTTCCAATTGCGCGTTGGTGACTTTGCCGACTTTCGTCTTATTCGGCACACCTGAACCCTTCGCGATATTGGCCGCTTTCTTGAGCAACACTGCCGCAGGAGGACTCTTCGTGATGAAGTCAAACGAGCGGTCGTTGTAGACGTTGACGACCACCGGAATCATCATTCCGTTCGCTTCTTTAGTCTTGTCGTTGAACGCTTGTACGAACTGCCCCAGGTTGACGCCAAACTTACCCAGCGCGGTACCGACCGGGGGTGCAGGCGTTGCCTGACCACCTGGAATCTGAAACTTGGCGGAACCTACAAGTTGCTTTGCCATGATTTACTCGACTTCGAATGCTCTTGGTCACGCCGCTACTGATGCGACGATCGTTTGCCCATTTGTGCTGTCTGAACCAGGCGATCCAATGCTGAAACGCTCAGGTTAGTTCGACCTGCCAGTACTCCAACTGCACCGGCGTACTGCGACCAAAAATGTTGATCATTACCGTGATGTGACCGCTGTGCTCGTCGATGGTGCTGACTTCGCCCTCAAAACTCTCAAAGTTACCATCGTTAACCTTCACTCGATCGCCCACCTTGAACGTGATGTTCAGCTTCGGTGCATCTTCGGTTTCTTCTTCCTCTGTCTGAATGATGCGTGCCACCTCGGACGGCAACATCGGAGTCGGCTTGCCGCCGGAGCCGGTGAAATCGCCAATACCGGAGGTCTCGCGAACCGCGAACCAGGTATCGTCGTTGATGTGCATGTGTACGACGATGTAGCCCGGGTAGAGCTTGCGATTTACGACCTTCTTTTTGCCGCCTTTGAATTCGGTTACCTTTTCCACCGGCACCACAACGTCGCCGAAGAACTCTTCGAGCCCTTCAACGGCGATCTTCCTCTTGAGAGCAGCGGTAATCGATTTCTCACGATTGCTCTGCACCTTGAGGATGTACCAGTCCATCTTGATTTCGTCTGACTCCTCGGCTTCTTCCTCGATGCCGTCAGACTCTATCCCTTCGTCCGCTATCTCTTCGTCCGCTTCCGCTTCGTCTGCAGCCGATTCTTCGGCGTCGCTACCGGACTCATCTTCATCCGATTCGTCGACTGCAGCTTCTTGTTCGTCGGATTCTTCTGATTCACTTTCAGCGGCACCCGATTCAGCCTCAGCGAGGTCATCGCCGGCCGATTCTGGCTCGACGTCTTGGACAGGTGCATCTTCCGCCGGCATTGCTTCCGCCGATGGTGCCTCTTCAGCAGGCGCATCCATCTCTTCACCAACCAACGCGGCACCGTCAGCCTCGGCGGCTACATCATCAGCCAATTTATTCGTTTCGTCGCTCACGGGAGCGTTCGTTCCTCGGGACTAAGAGGCTCGCTTCGCCTCGATTTGCCTAAAAGATCCTGCTAAATATCGACTTTAGGATCAGGTCATAGAGAAACAGCGTGCCTGCGAGGAAAAAGATCACGACGATCACCACCATCGAAGCACGCCACAGCTCACTGCGACCGGGCCATTGCACCTTGTTCATTTCCGCTTCGACCGAAATCAAAAAGTCGGCGAAGCGAGGTATGTTCACAATCCGAAAACTCAGCCACACCCCAGCAGCAAGCACCACCAACGGCATAACATATTGCCACTCGAACCCGGCACCAGCGTATGCATCGCTCAACTTCCACGCCGCCACCGCAAAGGTGACAGCAATGGCGGCCAGCGTGAGCTGACGGGCGACCTTGCCCTGACTGCGCTTGTACTGCGAAGCGTTAAACATTCCAGCGATTAACTCAGCCACGATTCATACCCTGTCGGGAAATGACCAACATCCAAATCCCAGTGATCGACGATCCACGACACGCATCCCTGCGTTGGTCACCTAGGGAATTGGCCATCGCTCACTTCAAAAAATCATGCAGGGGCGGTGGGACTCGAACTCACAACCCCTGGTTTTGGAGACCAGTGCTCTGCCAATTGAGCTACGCCCCTGTGCGAAAAGCGAAATGCGCGAAAGCGGAATGCCGAGTGAATCACTCCAACCAAATCCGCTCTCCGCTTTCCGCCCTCCGCTTAATTTCTACTCAACAATCTTCGTCACAACTCCTGAGCCGACGGTCTTGCCGCCTTCGCGAATAGCAAAGCGAACCCCGTCGTCCATGGCGATCGGCTTTTGCAAGTCAACCGTAATCTTGGCGTTGTCGCCAGGCATGCACATTTCGGCATCACCAACCAAGTTGGCGGTGCCGGTGACGTCTGTGGTACGGAAGTAGAATTGGGGACGATAACCGCTGAAGAACGGCGTGTGACGCCCACCCTCTTCTTTGCTCAAAACGTAGACTTCAGCCTCGAACTTCGAGTGCGGCGTAATGCTGCCAGGCTTGGCGAGCACCTGCCCACGCTGAATCTCTTCGCGCTTCACACCACGAAGCAGGCAGCCGACATTCTGACCAGCAAAGCCTTCTTCCATCGTTTTGTTGAATGCCTCGACACCCGTGCAAGTGGTCTTGGTGGGCTCCTCAGTGAGACCGATGATCTCGATTTCCTCGCCAACCTTGACCGTACCACGCTCGATTTTACCCGTCGCAACCGTACCACGACCTTCGATCGAGAAAACGTCCTCGACAGCCATCAAGAACGGCTTGTCGTTCTCACGGACAGGCTCTGGGAAATAGCTATCGATCGCGTCCATTAGTTCGCCGATCGGCTTGGCCGCTTCGGGATCCTCTGGATTCTCGATGGCAGCTTTCGAGTTACCACGTACCAGCGGAACTTCGTCGCCGGGGAAGCCATAGGTGCTGAGCAGCTCGCGAACTTCGAGTTCGACCAACTCCAGCAATTCTTCGTCATCGACCAAATCACATTTGTTCAAATAGACCACGATTTTCGGCACACCAACCTGACGAGCCAACAAGATGTGCTCGCGTGTTTGCGGCATGGGACCGTCAGCAGCCGAAACCACCAAAATTGCACCGTCCATCTGAGCGGCACCAGTGATCATGTTTTTGACGAAGTCGGCGTGACCCGGACAGTCGATGTGGGCGTAGTGACGGGTATCGGTCTCGTACTCGACGTGAGCCACTGCGATCGTCACGGTCTTCGTTTCGTCGCGCACTGTACCGCCCTTAGCGATATCCGCGTAGGACTTGAACTTTGCCAAGCCCTTGGTCGACTGGACAGCCAAGATAGCACCGGTTGTGGTCGTCTTGCCGTGGTCAATATGCCCAATGGTGCCAACGTTAACGTGCGGCTTGGTACAATCAAAAGTATCCTTGGCCATTTTTCTCCCTAACTACTTCTAAAATAAGGGGTTGTTTGCTTGAGAAACACCAACTGTTTCATTGAAAAAAATGGAGTTGCTGACGAACTCTAAACCATGGGATTGACGCTCCGCGCGCCATTGACCCACTTCGTGCTTTACGTTTTCAGGTAGGTATCTTTCTGACGTCTATTCGACTTAGAGCTGCTGATGGGACTTGAACCCATGACCTCTTCCTTACCAAGGAAGTGCTCTACCACTGAGCTACAGCAGCTAGTAGCTGTCAGCATTCAGCGATCAGCTTTCAGCCCAATTCTCTACTCTTTACTTTCAATCTCTATTCTTCACAAAGCTGATTACTGAACGCTGACAGCTAATCGCTTTCCAAAAAGCGGGTGAAGGGAATCGAACCCTCGTCATCAGCTTGGAAGGCTGTTGCTCTACCATTGAGCTACACCCGCAAACCAAAGCCGAGAGTGGAAAGCGGAAAGCCGAAAAATGAATACCCGCTTTCGACCTTCCGCTTTCCGCTTTCATAACTTCAGTGGGGAGTGCAGGATTCGAACCTGCGAAGGCATAGCCAGCAGATTTACAGTCTGCCCCGTTTGACCGCTTCGGTAACTCCCCCCAAGAGGACCTGCCTCAAGAGGTCTAGTGGCTTTCTGTTACTGCTCGACTGCTTTGCCCGCCGCTTAACCACCTATGCTGTTGGACCATATGGAATCCTGATACCGGGTCAGCTTCGATCCATCTCAGCGTCACGCAACTAGCCCCCCGTCCGCAGGCATGTTGCCACAGGCTCGGAATCTCAACGAAAACAGAGCTAGCGGAGGGACTTGAACCCACAACCTGCTGATTACAAATCAGCTGCTCTGCCAATTGAGCTACGCTAGCCTGGGCAGGGTAAACTTGTGCGAATCAACTAATATAGCCATGTCTCCAAGGCTGGCAAGGCGGAAACAGAGCGAATTTCGGGCCGAACGCTTTGCATAACCGCTAGCCACGACGAGATTTAGCGTCCTACTTGTCAGCTGCTCGGCAAAGTCGCCCTATTTTGACATCAATGGCTCTCGGCATCTCGACCTGTGACGAGCCTTCGTCGGCAACTCGCTCGTCGGCGAATGCGCCAATTCTCAGTCACATCTGACGAACCAGGGGTTCACCAATCTTCAGCGCGTGCTGGCAGCGTACAGACCGCTGCTACGTTCTGGGCCCTGTAACAGTTCGACGACCCGGCCGCTTATGTCACCAATGACGCTGCGGCTTGCAGCTGAGCAGCCGCTTTTCTCACATTTGCTCGAATTTGGAAAGGGTACTTCGATGAAGACGTTAAAACTCCGCGTTGCGCTAATTCTGATCGCCCTCTCAGCACAGTTGGCCAATCACGCCATAGCGCAGACCCGCACTTGGACCGGTAGCCCCGTCGCGGCCTGGGAAGTGCCGATCAACTGGAGCCCCTTGGGCGTGCCGCTAATCGACGACTCAGTCATCATTGGCACCAGTGCGGTTCCTGACCCCACTGTCTTTATCGACGAGGACAACGATCCGTCGATTGCCAACCTCACTCTCAATCGAGGAGCCACACTGCGCGCTTCGACTGGAGGTCAGAGCGGCTTCTTTAACAGCGTTCTCGATGTCAGTGGGACAACCACGCTCAATGATCAATCCACGTTGATCATGGCGGTCGACACGAACCGATTGGTTCTCAACGACCAAAGTAGGTTCGAACTCAAGAAGCAGGCGACCGTCCGCGATCTGTTCACGGTTGGTTCTAGCGCAGAAGTGCTACTCGGCTCGGGTAGCATCAGCCCAACTCTCTGGCTCACGGATACCGCCGGGACCGTGCTACGCAACAATGGGTTGATACGTATTGACGGGGGCCCTGCCTATATCGAAGCGACCAACGGTGGCTTACTCGACCTCGACGGCAGTACCGGCAACGGGCGTTTGCTGCTAGATCCAGGCGCAAATCTGCAGGTGAAGGGAGCACTAGCCGACCCATTCAGCGGCACGATCACGTTCGAATTCTCTTCCAACCCCCTGAACACGCCCATCCTCAATATCGACAGTGATTGGGCTCTAGATTCCGGTGGCAAGATCGAGTTCTTTGACGACGGTGAGATTCGGGGTGGGCAGCTTACCGCCAACGGCGCAACGCTCGATGTCCAAGCGAATCCGACCATTAATGCTCCGGTCGTTCTGGAGAACACTGTCGTCGACGGCCCCACGACGCTGACGTTAAAGCTCTCTGATACTGCATCTCTGCGAGGTAGTACAACACTCGACACGATCGTTGAGGTGCATGGTGCGGGCGATATCACTGACGGTGATCAGTTCGCGATTAACTCGAACCTCGACTTTCACAACACCGCATCGATCAGCAACTCGAAGATTGATATGCGAGGAAATTTGATCACTCGCAGCGCCGCGAACATTATCGACTCGACGATCGCTGTCACGGACGACGCGAACGCGACCGGCGTGATCGCCTACCAGGGTCCCCTGTCGATCGGCGGTGACTCGGACATTAGCGTGAAGAGAATCAGCGATCTAGAAACTCACTCGCAACTTACCCTCGCTGGTGGAAATGTCGCCGCTAGAACTTGGGAGACGCCTAATCTCAATCTCGTGGGCGGCACGGCTCGCGTTGTTGACGCGGGTGAAATCTCCTTAACCGGTGGCCTGAGCTTTGGCAGCGAAGATTCTCCGGTTCTGAAAATCGAAGCTGGCAGCGTCGCTACCCTCGGTCAGACCGGCAATGGTGACTTGACCCTAGGATTTCTCAACGGCGATGTCGCCAAGATCAATGTCGAAGGCACCGGCCGCGTTAGTCCCGAAAGCCCCATTCGACAGAGTGAGCTATACGCCGGCAACGCCCGGATCGGCAATCGCGGACAAGGCACTTTCCTTGTGCGGGACGGCGGTCGGGCTGAGTTCACCGGCGACGTGAAGGTTGGCGAATTCGCAGGCGCGTTTGGCATCTTCTCCGTTGATGGCGTAGTCGAAGCAGGGGACGAGCTATTCAAGTCGGAAATTTACGTTGGCAACCGCGACGACGGTATCACAGCCGACTTGGAACTCGGTAACAGCGGCGAAGCCTATATGAACGTGATGAACGGTGGCCTCGCCCGCATCAACGGCGACACCTATCTCGGGCAGAATGCAGGTGGCTCGGCCAACCTGACGGTCGCCAATGCGAACCTCGGTCACGAGAGCTTTTTCGACGCAGATGGCGACATTCACATCGGTGGCGGCGGTAGCGGAAACGTCAGCCTATTCGATGGTGGCGTGATCACGGCGAACACAATCCACGTCGAATCCGGCGGTTCGTACTATCAAGACGGCGGCATCATGGCCGCACAAACGCTCGAAATTGCCGACGGGGACAGCGCTTGGATTAATGACGGTCAGGCTTACCTGCAAAACTTCGCTCGCACCGGATCTGGTAGCTTTTACCACACCGGCGGCAACCTCAACATCCAAGGCGGTACCGCAGCATTCAACCAGACTTATGCGTTCAGCGGCCCAAACCAGATCAGTCAGCCGTGGCTCTACATCGAGAGCGGCGCGGACGCCACGGTCGGTGCTGGCTTTCGCGTTGGTGAACAATCCGGTGAGTTTGGTCAAGCCACCGTGCGTGGGGCGACAACCGCTGGCCGTTCGACACTCCGCAGCACTATCGGCGGAGCAGGTGCCGACTTACACGTAGGACGCTACGGTTCTGGCGGACTGTCGATCGAAGACGGCGGTTTCGTCCGCATTTTCGACGACACGCAAGTCGCCTCCGAGCCAGGTTCCTTTGGGGTGCTCAGCGTGCTCGGCACGACGCAACTGTCCAATGGCGTTATCGAGCGTGCCGAACTCGACGTGACCGCTCGCGGCTCGCAATCGAGTCTTTACATCGGCCAGAAAGGTCACGGTATTCTCAGTCTCGGACAAGGCGGCCTTGTACGTGTCGCCGGCAATACAAACGTTGGGTCCGCAGCGGGATCGCGAGGTGAAATCTATGTGTTCACCGACGAGAACGGTCTACCCGCCGAACTCGACATTGCTGGCAATCTCAATCTGGGTGGTGCTGGCGAAGCCCTGATGTATCTCTACGATGGCGGCGTGGTGAAGGCCGACCGCCTCAACATGGGTACGAACAGTTTGCTGGAAATGTCGGGTGGTTTGCTGTCGCTCGAGGTTTTGGACGCAAGCAATGGCACGACCAATTTCACCGGCGGCGAGGTCGATATCGACGAAATTATCGGCTCGGTCGACTTTACCAACGTGACAATACTGCCCGGCGATTCACCGGGAGCGATGGAAATCTATGGCAAGTCGACCTTCGACAGTACCACACTCGAAATCGAAATCGGCGGGTATCGTTCGGGTAGCGAACACGACCACCTGTTCGTCTCCGACTATCTGAAGCTCGATGGCACTCTCGACGTTCGCCGCTACGATCTCGGTCAAGGTTTGTTTTCCCCACAACCAGGCGACGAGTTCACAATTATTTCGAGCGATAACACCATCGACGGCGAGTTCGACGCGATCGGCGGAGACTTGCTGCCCGGTGGCTTGGGCTGGGAAGTGCTTTATTTGCCCGAAGAACAACCCGAGTCGGTCGTTCTGCGAGCGGTCTCGTTGTTCGACACAGCCGACTTCGATCTCGATGTTGACGTCGACAGCCGGGATCTTGCGGAACTACTGCACGACTACGGCCGCAACGGAGTGGATACCGATTTCGACGGCGATACGGACGGCAGCGACTTCCTTGCTTGGCAGCAACAATACAATGGCGGCAGTCGGCGCCAGCAAGTGCCACGTCGCCCGATGCCTGCAATCACTGCGGTCCCTGAGCCAGCTGGCTTGGTGTTGATGTTCCTGGGCTTAGTCGGCATTCTGACGGTTGAGCGAAGGAACTAGCTACACGAGTATCCGACATATCGATTTGGCATCGCGAGACAATGGATCTCGCGATGCCGCATTCTATTGTGGCTGAACGATCTCACCACCGTCGCGCGTGACCATCTGACGCAACACAGTCGTCTGGAGGTCTTCGTTGAGAAAGTCGACATGGCCGTCGCAGTAGACGACCGTCACACCGCCAGGATGAAAACCAAAGATCTCGTCATTCGGTCCGCAGTTGTTTTGTATCCACGGACATTCCGCAGGACCATCAACGGGCGTCGCATGGTTGTTGATCGGCTGCGAGACACCAAAGGCATTGTCCGGCTCGGCCCAGCGCCACAGTTTGCGTAGCTCACCATCATAGGATTCGCCGGACGCCTCATAGGTGTAAGTGGTGTTGGTGACCATTGATTCATTGCGACCGACGTCTTCGGTAACGGCCAACGTGTTGCTTAACCCATCGCTGATACGACGAGCATCCGTTCCGCCGACAACTAACGCCCCATCGGCGCGGGTGAAGCTATCTTTGACACCTGTCTCCGGATGGATGTCCGTGTAATAGGTTGCGCCATAATCGACCGTGCCGAATCCCTCGGAATCGTTAAGCTCTGGCCGATAGCTGTTCGATGGGCAGAAGTAGATCTCAATCGTATTCTGTGCGGCCGCAACGTTTTGTAGTGTTGCCAAATACGGCACGGAGAAATCAATTTGCTGCTGGATGTTCGCCTGCTCGACGAAGGGTAACACGTAGGTAAAGAACGAATGGGTATCGAAAATTGTCGTGCCCTTGGTCGTCGGAAAATCATCCGGATAAAATGTCCCCTGTCCGCTAGGCGGGAACTCTTGCTTGGAACTCTCGTAGTTGTGCATCGCCAAGCCCATCTGACGCAGGTTATTCATACACTGGCTCCGCCGTGCGGCTTCGCGAGCGGCCTGGACTGCAGGCAACAACAGAGCTACCAAGACGCCAATAATTGCGATCACCACCAGCAGTTCCACAAGCGTGAAACCGCGTGGTCGCGGAACACGACCACTGAATGCCCCCGCTCGATATTGCGCCCCTAACGGCTGAATGCTTGCCATGTGCCACTCTGTTCCCATCTCAAGATGAATCGCCGATGGATCGGCCGAAATCGCCGCCAGCGGTGATAGCCTCATTTCCGCATCGTAGCTGTATGAGATAGTAGCGGTCTGTGCAGCAGAGTACAGTCCCGACAAGCGTGCTGCGAAATCTGCCATGCAGACCGTCCAAGGAGTCGAAGATCTGGCGGCAGGCAAGGCATGCGGGCACCTTGACACTGTCACGATCTACATCTCGCCCGCCTCATGCCGCGCACAAAAAAAGAGCCGGACCGCTACGCGATCCGGCTCAGGACGGTTCGATTGATTCATCGCTCGTCAGACTTGGACGGCGTCCAATGCTTCGTGTGGGGCGATGACTTCGTGCTCGGCCCCTTCGATCAGTCGGTAGCCGTGGGGCGCTTGACTGTCGACGACAAAGGTCTTGGGATAGACGAACTGCTCCTTCTCTTTGCCGACGAATTTATCAGCAAAGCGGAAGGCACGAGCCAGCACTTGCTTGGCGTAAGCAGCGTATTCGTCCACATCAATGCTCTCGCAAGCTTTACCGAACTTGTTTCGCATCAGGTGGTTAGCCGTGTGAACGTTGATTCGTCGGCGAGCACGGACATTCTTGTGCTCGGTCGAGAGCGAGACGTTCAGCCCGTCCAGATTGCGCACGCGATGTGGCGCCAGCTGCGGCCAAGTGATCAGCTGCCCGGGCTGGGCATCATACACCAGAGCGTACTTATCGAAACTGGCATCGTAGGGCACATCTTCCGACCATTCGCCGGAGCACACTTTTTCTAGAACATGCGCCGATGCAAATCGCTTGTCAAAGTGCGGATACACCCAGACTCGCTTGGTGCCGCGAATGTGCCACAACATATTGACCGGCATATCTACGTGATATGGAACCCAGGCGGTCGGCGACGAGATCAACAAGTTAGCTGTGCGCTGCTCTGCCCGAAAGCCCGGCTTGCCCGCTTCGATCTCGTCGTACAACTGATTGAAGACCTTGGCGTACTCTTCGTTATGAACCAGCATCTTGCGACAGTTGATCCATAACTGACCATTGCGAACCAATTGCAACAGCTCTGCCCCGCTCACGACGTTGCGTTCGCCTTCGCGCCAGTCAAATACCGCCGGATCGACACCCATCGTGCTGATGCTGAGGTCTTCCGCCGGATGCGTGTCCAAGATGTGGGCCAAGGCCTCATCGGTGAACAAGCCCGTCTCGCCAAGTCCGTGCGGTGCAACGAGCACACCTTCTTCGACCGTGTTGAAATCTTCTTGCGTCCAATCGGGTAGCAGCGGCTGAGTCATGGAATGTGGCCTCCTAGTAAATCGGGCGAGTTGCTGGGCGTCGCTTTGTGAACCACGTCACAGCAATCGTCGGACCATTCGCCAAACGCCATCTGTAGCGTCATCCAACCGCTACAGAATGCAATAACGGCACCCAACACGTTGCAAAAAATCGACGGGTGCCGACAAAAGGCAGCGTGAGTACTTGACCGAGGAGACGAACGCTAATGATCGCCCGTTTGTAGCCACTTGAAGCCCCAGCTCCAACTCGGCTACGATAGAGCGATTTTACTCAGTGCTAGCCCACCGATTGACAGCTTGCGGCTAGTTCTCTCCCTCCCGATCCTCGCCCCTAACCCCTCGGCCCTGCCTTGCCCCGTCGCGACGATATCCACCGTATTTTGTTGATTGGTTCTGGCCCGATTGTCATCGGTCAGGCCTGCGAATTCGACTACTCAGGCACGCAAGCCTGCAAAGCGCTGCGCGAAGAGGGTTACGAAGTCGTGCTCGTCAACTCCAACCCGGCCACGATTATGACCGACCCGGCCACAGCGGATCGGACCTATGTGGAGCCGCTCACCTGGCAAATGATCGAAAAGGTCATCGCGGAAGAAAAACCCGACGCGCTGCTGCCCACGCTCGGCGGGCAAACCGGCTTGAATCTGGCGATGGACCTGCAGCGACACGGGGTGCTAGAAAAATATGGCGTCGAGATGATCGCTGCCGACGCCGATGTGATTGACAAGGCCGAGAGTCGTGAGCGCTTCAAGGCCACCATGCACAAGATCGGCCTGGATGTCTGTCGCGGCAAGACGGTTCGCACCATTGCAGATGCCCGCGAGTGGGTCAAAGAAATTGGCTTTCCGGCAATCGTCCGACCGAGTTTCACGATGGGCGGTAGCGGCTCGGCCATCGCCTATAACACGGCCGAATTCGACGAGTTGGTTCTTCGCGGCCTCGACCAATCGCCGACGACCGAAGTGTTGATCGAAGAGTCCATTCTCGGCTGGAAAGAGTACGAGATGGAGGTCATGCGCGACGCGGACGACAACGTGGTCATCATCTGTGCGATCGAGAACTTCGATCCGATGGGCGTACACACCGGCGACTCGATCACCGTCGCCCCGGCGCAAACGCTTTCCGACAAAGAATACCAACGCATGCGCGATGCGTCACTGGCCGTCATCCGCGAGATCGGCGTGGAGACCGGCGGCTCAAACATTCAATTTGCCATCAATCCCGAAGACGGTCGCATGATTGTCATCGAGATGAACCCACGCGTCAGCCGCTCCAGTGCGCTGGCATCAAAAGCGACCGGTTTTCCGATCGCAAAAATTGCCGCCAAGCTGGCCGTCGGCTATCGACTCTACGAATTGCCCAACGACATCACCCGCGAGACGATGGCCTGCTTCGAACCGTCGATCGATTACGTCGTCACAAAAATCCCGCGTTTCGCCTTTGAAAAATTCCCAGAAGCCGACGACACGCTCATGACGCAAATGAAAAGCGTCGGCGAGACAATGGCCATCGGCAGCACCTTCAAAGAGTCGTTTCAGAAAGCGCTGCGCGGCCTGGAAGTCGGCGCATTCGGCTTCGGCTGTGACAGTAACGACCTTTGGGGCACCGACGAGCAACCGGACGACACCGTCATCAAGGAAAAACTCTCGCGACCATGCCCCGAGCGAGTTTGGTATCTGCGCTACGCGCTGAAAAGCGGTATGACGGTCGACCAAGTCTACGACCTAACGAAGATCGACCGCTGGTTTCTCGACAATCTCGCTGAGATTGTTGAGACCGAAGAGCGTATCCGTGCTATTGGCACCGTGGCCGAGGTCACGCCTGATCTGCTGCGGACCGCTAAACGTTTCGGATTCTCCGACCGTCAACTCGCGACGATGCTCAACTCCACCGAGTCGGAGATTCGCGACCTTCGCCTTGGGCACGGAATCCGCACCGTATTCAAGTCCGTCGATACTTGTGCCGCCGAGTTTGAAGCCTACACGCCCTACTACTATTCAACCTACGAAAGCGAAGACGAAGTTCCCACCAAGCCGGAGGGTGGCAAACGGATCATGATCCTCGGCGGTGGCCCCAACCGCATCGGCCAAGGCATCGAATTCGACTACTGCTGTTGTCACGCCAGCTTCGCAATGCGTGAGCTGGGATACGAATCGATCATGGTCAACTCGAACCCCGAAACGGTTTCGACCGACTACGACACGAGCGACCTGCTGTTCTTTGAGCCACTCACGGTTGAAGATGTCCTAAACATCGTCGACAACGTGCAACCCGACGGAGTGATCGTGCAGTTTGGTGGCCAGACGCCGCTCAACCTGGCCCGCGCACTCAAGAATGCCGGCGTGCCGATTATCGGCACCGAGGTCGATGCCATCGAAGCCGCGGAAGACCGCGAAAAGTTTCAACAACTGCTCGAACGCTTGAACCTGCGCCAACCCGCCAACGGCATCGCCCGTACCACGGACCAAGCGCGGCAGATTGCCGAACAGATCGGCTACCCGCTACTTGTACGACCCAGCTTCGTGCTCGGTGGCCGAGCGATGGAAATCTGCTACGACAAATCACAGCTCGAAAAGTACGTCGCCGCAGCGTTCATTGCCGCCCAAGGTCAGCCGGTTTTGATCGACAGCTTTCTTGAAGGCGCGACCGAGGTTGACGTCGATGCTGTGAGTGACGGCACGCATGTAATCGTACCCGGCATCATGGAACACATCGAAGAGGCCGGCGTCCACTCCGGCGACTCCGCCTGTGCGATTCCGCCCTACACCTTGCCCGGCCCCGTTGTGCAAGAACTGCGTGACGCGACCGAAGCGATGGCTCGCGAGTTGGGCGTTGTCGGACTGATGAACGTCCAATTCGCCGTGAAAGAAGAGGACGGACAGCCGATCGTCTACGTCATCGAAGTCAATCCTCGCGCCAGCCGTACGGTGCCGTTCGTCGCCAAGGCGACCGGCATGCCGGTCGCCAAAATCGCCGCCAAAGCGATGGCAGGCGTCTCGCTCGCCGAGCAGGGTTACACCGAAGACCCCGTGCCGAGCCACGTCTCAGTAAAAGAAAGCGTCTTCCCGTTCATCAAATTCGCTGGTGTTGATATCGTGCTTGGTCCCGAGATGCGCAGCACAGGCGAAGTGATGGGCATCAGCCCACGTTTCAGTTTGGCGTTCGCCAAGAGCCAGCTCGCCGCCGGTACCGTCCTGCCGCGTGAAGGCAACGTGTTTGTTAGCGTGGCCGAACGAGCGAAACAAGACATCGTCGACCTCGCCGGTCGTTTGCACAAATTAGGCTACACGCTCCTCGCGACCGAAGGCACTGCCGCTGTTCTTGCAGCTGGGGGCATTCCTTCTAAGCCTGTTAAGAAAATTCGCGAAGGCCACCCTAACCTGATCGACTTTCTCACCGACGGCGAAGTCGCCCTCGTAATGAACACCCCACGCGGCAAAGGTGCTCGCACCGACGAAGGAAAAATACGCGCCGCGGCGGTCCAGGCGGGCGTACCCTGTCTCACCACGCTCGAAGCGGCCAAAGCCGCCGTTACCGCGCTGGAAGCACTTAACGAAGAAGAGCTGTCGGTGCAGTCACTGCAAGATCGGTTTGCCGACTAGACCAACGTGACCGCCGAACGACTTCGCGACGCTCGAATCTAAGCGTAATTTGGTGGCAACGCGCGACCGAGATATACTAGCTCGCGTCAGCACCGTCCGCAGCGAATTAGAAAACTTCGTGAGCTATCCGTTCTCCGACCAGTCGCCGAATGCCGAATTACCGCCGCTGCGGATTCATCATTTCATGCTCTGGACGGCGGTCTGCGCACTCATGTTGACAACCCTGAGCCCAGGCGGCGACGCGAACATGCAAGTAAGCGACTCTTCGTTCGCCAGTATTTCAACCAAGCGATCGATCTCAGATATTCCGCATATTCTCGTCAACTCGGCATGCCTATCAGGACTTCTGCTCGGATGGTACTGGAAGAGGCAAGGACATATGTTCTTCGACGAGCCTGGACAAATGGCTTTTGTGCTTCATGGACTGTTGGCGGCTTGGGAGTTGGTATTCGCAGCTGCCGTAAACTCTTCCAGTATCAACAACGAAGGTGATCCTTTTCCGTCAACAGCCGATGTGGCAACGCTTGGATGGATTGTCGTCGGCATTATTCAGCTCGTACTCTACTTCCGCTATTCACGACGGTTTCAAAAGTTTGGGAAGTGGGGTAGGTTCTTTCGCGTCGTTGGATTGGTAACCTTACTGCAATACGTTTTCTTCTTCGTGTTGCCCTTTATGTTCGTAATTGGCGGCGTACCGTCAGCTAGCAGCATGCAAATGGTTCTGGCATTTTACGCGATCGTCCCCTTTGGCTTGGGATTAGTCGAGCTATCGTATTGGTTTCTCGCGGTACGAACAGACCGACGGGAAGGCTACTCTTATCACTGGACACACTGGCTAGGCGCGGCAACCTGGCCGGCAATTCTGCTGGCAAGCTTTATTTCGTACGTGTACATGATCCTATTCGTATTCCCTGATGTGTAACTTCCGACATTGCTAGCAAAGAGTCATCTCTCTTTGCGATCCGCGAAGTCACACCCAATTGCTATTCGCGCGGGCACAAGTCGGATCGTATCATCCGCCCCATCATGCGATGGAAACTTCACAGTAATGCCGGCGACGTACTAGCACTCGGGCCGCGAACGGCCGGACGGCTGGCTTCGGTCGGAATTCGCACGGTGGCTGATCTGTTGTCTGCATCAGCTCACGTCGTTGCGACGCGACTGAGGAATTTCGATGCTGATCAAATAACGACTTGGCAACGCGAAGCATCGTTGCTCGTGGCAATTCCTGATCTGTCCGACGAGGCGGCCCGATTGCTAGCCACCGCAGACTGCGGGTGCGTCGAAACCCTTGCTGCCAGCACGCCCACCGAGCTATTCGCCAAGCTGGAAGCTGCCCGGCAAACGACCGAAGATCGGTGGTTGGTCGAAGCGCTAATGCCAACGATCGCTACCGTCAGTGCATGGATTCAACTCGCACGAGAATCAAAAAAATCTCGCGCTGCCTAGTGCTAGCATCACAGGCAATTCAGCTACAACATTTTTGATCTTGCACCGCCCGAAACACAACTCTTGCGATGACGAACTAGGTCGCGCGCATGCAATGGCATCAACAACAAACATCTTTTTCTGTGAACGATCAAACCGACCTTGACCCTGTTTGGAGCCTCACGTATTCTCCCCACCCAACGAACGAGATGGATTTCGTTCGACGCATCGTGACTGTCTGGCAGGGAAGCCCACTCAAAAAAACCTCATCACTTTTTCTTTCAAAGTGACCTGGACAACTGAGACGCTCTTTCCTACTCTCCGCAGCCAACGAAGCGAATGATTTTGGTTTGTTCAACTTGCAGCAAGGAAGCGACAAGACAACATACCGGAGCCACGTGGTTGGATTAACCCACACCCAGTGAGTTGATCCCGGAGCGGCTGGAGAGACACGGAAGTCTCCCACCCGCTGCGATACACTCCCCCCGGTTGCCATGCCCGACACACTTGGCAATCGACGGTACGCAACTGCTTGCGTCCAATCGCTCCCGGAAAGGTATCAACGTCCTTTGCCCCCCTGGGACGTGTGCTTTTCTGGGAGCATTTTTTATGCGCCCATGCCGAGAGTATTGGATCGCCAGTGAGGCCAAGACAAAGATCTTGGTGCGCGATCGCTCGTTGAGCTAGCTTGCTTGGCCCTTGTGGCGCTTTCGTGGTTATTGTCGATTGATAGCACGACGCATCTTCCGTTGTTGCTTGATGACGCTCGTTCTACAATCTGCTTTCCCGCTCACATCTTTCACCCACGTCAAGGAAGACGTTTCGATGGCTCTGACTTCCGCCGCGCTGCGCCGACGACCGCGTGCACTGCCGATTACTGATAACGAAACCATTCAACTCGGCCGCGAAATCATGGCGGCCGAAACTCGCGCTCTTGCCCAGCTGACACACAAGCTCGATCGTAGTTTTGCGCGGGCGGTGCAACTCTTGCACGAGTTGCGCGGTAACCTAATTGTCACCGGCATGGGCAAAGCGGGGCTCATCGCCCAAAAATTGGCTGCGACGTTCGCCTCGACCGGCACACGCGCTCATTTTCTGCATCCGGCGGAAGCCTTTCATGGTGATCTCGGTCGGATTCAA
Source organism: Planctomycetota bacterium (assembly GCA_039184115.1). GTDB lineage: Bacteria > Planctomycetota > Planctomycetia > Pirellulales > Lacipirellulaceae > Bythopirellula. Next base: position 21,566 of record JBCDBK010000046.1, read on the forward strand.
GCCGGTGATGTCGTACTGGTGCTCTCGCAAAGCGGCGAAACGGGGGAAGTCGTCCAATTGCTGCCGTCGCTCCAGGAATTCGACGTCCCGCTGATCGCCATCACCGCCAGCACGCAAAACACGCTCGGTCGGACTGCGGACGTAACGATCGAACTCGGCAAGCTCGACGAAGCATGTTGGCTGGGCTTGGCGCCTAGCACCAGCACTACGGCGATGCTGGCCATTGGCGACGCGCTGGCGCTTGCACTCAGTCGCATCCAAGGCTTTCAGCCAGAGGACTTCGCGCGCTATCACCCGGGCGGCTCGTTGGGTCGCCAGCTGAGCCATGTCGAAGATCACATGCGAACGCTCAACGAGTGTCGCGTCGCTTCCGCAGAGGAGTCGATTCGCAGCGTATTGGTTGGTTGCACCAAACCGGGACGTCGGACTGGTGCCATTATGCTTACCGACGCTGCCGGCCAGCTCGTCGGACTGTTTACCGATAGCGACCTGGCCCGCTTAATCGAACAGCGCAACGAGGCCGCACTCGATCAGCCGGTGAGCAAGCTGATGATCACGAATCCGCAAACGGTTCCCGCGGGTTCTAAGATGGGCGTCGCGTTGGAAATCCTTGCCGAGAGAAAAATCAGCGAGTTGCCGATCGTCGATGACCAGGGCCAACCGATTGGACTGATCGACGTGACGGACATTGTCGGTCTGCTCCCCGATCCTGAGCCGGAACCCGATCATCCGCCGACGGTGCGACTATTTCCCGCAGGAGACGATCGCTAGCCATCGCCCAGCGCAACCATGAATAGTCTCACCGAGAAATGCGAAGGGATTAAGCTCGTCCTGACTGACGTTGATGGCGTGCTGACGGACGGACGCGTGATTTTCGACAACCAAGGTGTCGAATCGAAGCAGTTCCACATCCGCGACGGACAAGGCATCCGACTGTGGCAGCAAGCCGGCGGTCAGCTGGGTATTGTCACGGGACGCAGCTCCCAGGTTGTTAAACTTCGCGCAGCCGAACTCGACATCGACATCGTGCGCCAGGGCGTGAAAGACAAACTGCCGACGGTGAAAGCAATCTGCGAGGACCTGGACTTCCAGCTCAGTCAAGTCTGCTATTTGGGCGACGATCTGCCCGACTGGCCGGTGATCAAGCGCGTCGGCCTCGGCGTTGCTGTCGGCGATGCTGCAGAAGAACTCAAACAAGACGCCGACTACATCACCAGCGTCGCCGGCGGACACGGTGCTATGCGAGAAGTCATCGAGCTGCTGCTCAAGAACACGAATCGCTGGGAATCGGTTTTGCGGAAGTATCAGTGATTGCTCAAGGGAAGAGCCACAACACCTCTTAACCTCCTATGCTAACTCGCCTGACCCATTCCGCGATCGCATTTGCCATCACGGCCGTGGTGTATCAGGCATATGTTCTGTTTGCAGCACCGTTGATCGAGCCTCCGCCTGGCGAACAATCGGTTCAATCGACCGAGGGCCAACAAGCGCAACAGCTACAGCCGGTACATAAGTTTCGCGAACTGCTGGCGGCCTACTTTCCGACCGACCATTGGTCGCTGACCAAACCGCCGGTCACGGCTGAAAATGGTCAGATGATGCTCGTGTTTGACGAGTTCAAGCCACATGACGACGGAACCATCCGCGTGCAGAAGTGTGCGATTCTTTTCTTTCCCAGCGGACGTGTCAGTGGCGATCCACCGCCAATCGACGCCGTTGTACTCGAAGCACCACAAGGCGCTGTCCTGCAGCTGGAAGAAAGCTACCGCAGCGGCATGACGACGCTAGGCCGCGTGCAGTCGGGCCGTCTGCTCGGCGCAATCACGGTTCGCAGCGACATGCGCGAACTGGGCGCTCATGACGACTTGCTACTCACCACCCGCGACGTCGAGATCCAAGCCGATCTGATTTACACCAGAGCGCGCGTTCAGATGCAACTCGGGCCGCATCGTGGCACGGGACGACACCTGGAAATTCGTCTTGTCGCGGTCGAACGCAGTCGTGCCCGTACACAGCGATCGAGCGTCGGCAACATCGACTCGCTGGTCGTCTTCCACGACGTGCAAGCCAGTCTATTGCCGAGCAATGCGCAACTAACCTCCTCTCAATCAGCGACATTGCAAAGTGCGCCTCCTGTGGAAATTACCTGTGATGGCAGTTTTCGCTTTGATTTCGCCAAGCAGATCGCGTCTTTTCACGATCGCGTGCAGCTCACGCAGACTCATCCCCTGGGTCTGCGCGACCAGTTGCAGTGCGGCACATTGTCTGTCTACCTTGCCAGCGAATCGAACGAGGTGGGCTCGTCTTCGGGTCAGCTGCAGGCGCGTTCGATCGCCGCGACGAGCTCCGACGCATCGCCTGTGTTGCTCGACGCCGAATCGCAACAAGCCCACGCTCGCTGCGAACGCATCTGGATTGATCTTCCGTCGCGACAAGTGACTTTCGATCGCAACGAACGCGTCCGATCGCGCGCGCCAGTCGCCGATGTGCGTCCACGCATCGATGTCGAACTGCGCTACGGTAGCAACGAAATTCACGCGCCGTTTGTCAAATACAAAGCACCTCCGACCGACGCGCGGCAACGCATCGGCGAGTTTGAAGCTCAAGGCGGCGGATGGTTCAGTGCGCTCAGTTCCAACAAGTCGGACGCCCAGCCGATTGAAGTACGCTGGACCGAGCACATGCGGCTACGCCGAATCAATGGTCAGCCGGTGCTGTCACTCAACGGTCGACCCAAGCTCGATGTGGTTGGCATGGGCCAGTTGTGGGCCGACTATCTCGACCTCTATCTGCGCGAAAAGGCGTGGGATGGGTCCGAAGATCAAGTGCTTCCCGGCGACGTGGTGCCGGATCGACTTGTCGCCACCGGCGAGATCGCAATCGACTCCGAACAGCTTCATGGCAAAGTCAAACAGTTGGAGGTCAACTTCGACTACCTCGCAAGTGACTTGGAACTGACAAGCCCCACGGGAAATGGTTCAGGCTCTGGCGGCAATATCGATCGGCAAGGCGGACTGAAGCGTGCCTATGATATTCAGGGCCAACAGCTCGACATGCTCGTTACGGTGCGTCAACGGAAAACCGAGATCACAAGCATCGACGTGGATGGCAACGTGTTGTTCAGCGAACGCCCTTCGCTTGCCGCGTCGGCAGCCGCCGCCAACGAGCAGACTCTCCAAGTGGTCGCCAACCATCTGCAGATCAGCAACGCCGATTCGCCGTCCGCCGAAATTGTGCTCGAGGGCCAACCCGCGACGATCTCTGCCGATGGCATGCTCATACGCACCGCGAACCTACAGATTCATCGTGGTGAAAGCAGCGCCAACGTCCATGCGCCTGGCGAAATCGAATTGCTCGTCGATCGTGACCTTAGCGGCCAAGCACTGCCGGCACCGCAACCCGCGACGATTCGATGGCAACGCAGCATGCAGCTCGAACGCGACCGAATCACGTTTAGCGGCAACGTGCAAGTCCAGACCGTCGAGGGCACGCTGCATACGCATCACTTAGTCGTGCGGCTCACGAGTCCGGTTCGGTTCGACGGCGCGTCGAGCAGGCGTCGGATCGACATCGCCGAGCTGTCATGCCACGGCGGAGCAAACGCGATGTTTAGCCAGCGCGACGAAACCGGTCTCACGTCGGTCCAAACCATGAAACTCGAAGACTCGTTCTTCGCCAATCTCCAGACCGGCAAACTGCGTGGCGAAGGCCCAGGACAAATCGAATCGGTGCATCTCTCCGACGCGAAGAGTCCTTTCGGCAACGCGACCAGCTTTGGCGCACCCGAGAGACTGACATCGACTCAGCCACCCAGTACAGAGCAACGACTGCGATTCCTGGGGGTCCAGTTCGTCCGCGGCATCGAAGGCAATCTCCACCGCCGCCAGGTTGTTCTCGTCGGCGATGTCGATGCCGTCTACGGCCCCGTAGACGCCTGGGAGCAAAAGCTGGCGCTCACCAAACGAGGGATGCCTGGTCCAGACACACTTTGGATCAACTGCCAGCGGCTGGGCGTCGCCGAGAGTCCACTGGCCAAGTTGCAAACCCATCGCTCAACCGGCATCGGCCCTATCGAGTTGCAAGCCGAAGGCAACACGACCAGCGGCGTAACAATCGAAGGCCCTTATGGCGAGCGCGGCAACTTCACCACGCACTCGCTACTCGCCAAATACGATCAACTGAAAAACACCTTCATCCTGGAAGGCAACAATCAGTACCCGGCTAAAATTTCCGTCCAGGAGTATCGTGGTGGCCCAGTGAACACGACGCCGGCAAGAAAAATCATCTACTCGCTCGAGAGTCGCGATGTGAAGGTCGAAGGTCTTATGCCCGGCCAATTCCGACAACTCACGCCGGTACGCTAGACTCGACGTCGCTCCTGCTCCAGACGTTCTGCCACGAATCCGACCGCGCGGTCGGCCATGTGTTCGACGTATTCCCAGGTGTGTCCACCAGCGGAGGTTTCTAAGTCGTACTCGTGCGGAACACCTAACGAAAAGAGTTTCATATGCAGCCGATCGGCGGAGTTGTGCCAGCGATGATCTTCGGGATCACAACAGAATAGTTGATGACGCGGCCAATTGAGCGGGTGAATGTGCAGTGTGGCGGTGTCTTGTCTGGCCTCTTCAGCATCTCGATACATGGCCGACAGAATTTTATCGCCCTCCTCGATCCGAATTTGATAGTCGATCGCCGGGAAGAACGCCGCGACCACCGGGAAAGTGTTGGGCTTTTGATACGACAGCCGCAGCGCCCCCTGTCCGCCCATGCTCGCACCCATCAGCGCGACGCGCGGTGGTACGCTGCCCCACTGCTGCTCTATCCACGGCATGATGTGGTCGAGCAAGTAGTCAACGACGCTGATCTCGGCATCAAAGTCCTGACAGATTCTGTCCGACCACCAGCTTCGACGCGTCAGCGGCGCGATAATGCGCAGTCCGTGTCGGTCAAAGTGCTCGAGAAACTTGGGGTGCTCCATCGGCACACCCTGGTAGCGTCCGTGCATGTACAGGACTGTGTATCCGTGTTCCGACGGCTGGGGCGGAACGTAGGTATGGCAGCGATGTCCAGCAATTTCGATTTGCTGCCAGTCGCCAGCAACTTTCAAGCTTGTCATTTGCTTCCGCTTCGATTCGACTTTGCGATCTTTTCAATCACGGTACACTGTATCGTGACTTCTACGATACACTCGCAGCCACTTCGCGACCATGCACCCAGACGATCAACGTGAGCCAGCCGCCGAGAATCTTGCATCTCATTGACCGACTCGACGGCTACGGCCTTAGCCGTCAGTTGGAATTGCTTGTTGCACACCAACTCGCTCAGGGCATGACGCCGACCGTGCTCGCGCTGCGTGGCAGACGCGGACTCGTTCGACGGCTTGGTCAGCAGGGTCTGGCAATTCGGACGCTTGATCGACGGTGGGTGCGCGATCCATTTGTAGCAGTGCGGCTTGTGTCGGAATTACGTCGACACAAATACGATTTACTGCACCTTTGGGGACACTCGGCGGTCAGCTATGTCCAGGCGGTCGACCGATTCGTTCCGCGTGGACCTCGCATCACTTCTGTGCCGGACGAAGAACTGCTCGTCGGCATCGACGCTCCGCCAACCGTCAGTACTTCGCGCGCGGAGTTTCTCGCCAAGGAGCAACTGCCCGCGAATGCAAAGTTGATTGCTGTCGCGGGTCCGTTGGTGCGCTCGCAACAAGTCGACGAGGCGATCTGGCACTTCGAACTCGTCCGCACCCTCGACGAAGAGGTCTGTCTGCTTATCTTCGGCGACGGACCAGATAACCATCGATTGGAGCGATTCACTCGGCTCACCTCGGAACCGTCAGCGGTTCGTTTCTTGGGATATCGGCGCGACTTTCGAGAGTTGCTCACGCACGTTGATGTCTTCTGGCATACAGCGAAAGCAGAAAGAGCGCTCCCACAGACAGTCCTGGAGGCCATGGCCGCAGGCATACCGGTAGTGGTTAACGAGACAGGAAACTGTCGGAAGCTTGTCGATCACGGCAATACCGGCTACCTAGTGCCTGAGAACGACCGGGCAATCTTTGCTCGCTACACGCGAAAGTTGCTACAAGAACCCGATCATGCAAGAGAAATAGGTATGTCGGCGGTTGTCGACATCGCTGAGCGATTTGCAGTCGAGGATGTGATAGACACGTACCGAGAACGCTATGCCGCCGCGTGCGCCCAACTTGCCCCGCACGGCAATCTGACCGTGTAGACCATACCAGAACGATGCGTCGGGAATTCGTGATTCCGAATCGCAGTGATGTCGCCGCTACGGCTGACTGAACGATTCGATGGGGCCAGCGAGAGGCTTAGCTCGCTTCGCAGATGCATTAGGCCGTTAGCTCAGAGACCTCTTTTCGCACCCGCGAGGTGCACGTCGACGTGTCGATTCGTGGCGGCAGCCACCGATGATCGACCAATTCCTGCGCATAGCCCACCAATCGCCGACTCTTCTCCGCCGGTGACCATGATTCGCGAATCGTCAGACATGCTTCGGTGATCTGACTGGGCGTCGGAAGATATCCCGGTTCCATTCGCATCTTCGGCGTTTCCTCTCTGTGAATTACGTTTGCCAACTACGACGGCAATGAGAACCACGCGGAAAAAGAACCGGGGCCCAAACTTGCGAGATTAACAGCAAGGTGAGCAACAGGACGCAGAGGTTCTGGCCCCGGCGGGCGGCCTCAAAGTGCTAGTATTTTTAAGTTGCTGATGTTCAGTTTTCGTGTAGGAATTGAGAATAGTAAGAGAAATCTGCGACCCAAGTCTCCAGTGAACCGCGGTAGGCCTAATTTTCACAAATCACTAAAATCACCACTGCAGGTACCAATTGGAAAACCTACCAACACTCCCTTGGTCGTCTCGGCCAGTCGCTTCACTCTTCGACGAAAGCACCAGGAATGAAAGACGTATTGGCCGTTATCTTGGCCGGTGGCAAAGGATCTCGACTCGAGCCACTTACCCAAGATCGCGCAAAGCCAGCGGTCCCGTTTGGCGGCACCTATCGGATCATCGATTTCGCGCTATCCAATTGCATCAATAGCGGTATCCGCAAGATGCTCATGCTGACACAGTACAAGGCGATGAGTCTGGATCGGCACATCAACACCGGTTGGCGTCATTTGCTTAGTCGGGAACTCGGAGAGTTTATCGACGTGGTCCCACCGCAGCAGCGCATTGACGAACAGTGGTACCAAGGCACCGCCGACGCGGTCTATCAGAACATTTACACGCTCGAACAAGAGCGGCCCGAATACGTCGTGATTCTTGCTGGCGACCATATCTACAAAATGGACTACAGCAAAATGGTCGCCTTTCACAAACAGAACAACGCCGACCTTACGATCGCCGCGCTGAAAGTCAGCATCGAAGAGGCGAAGGCGTTTGGCGTCATGCAAATCGACGCTGGCAATCGAATCGTCGGCTTTGAGGAAAAGTCGCCCACGCCCAAAACCATTCCCGGCGACGACGAACACTGTCTCGCGTCGATGGGCATCTACGTTTTTAACGCGCGGTTCCTATTCGACCAACTCTGCCAAGATGCCACTCTGCAGGACAGCGCGCACGACTTTGGTCGCAACATTATCCCTTCGGTGATCGAGAGTCATCGCCTGTTCGCGTTCCCGTTCGAGGATGAAAATAGTAGCGAGCAAGCGTATTGGCGCGACGTCGGCACGTTGGACGCTTACTACGAGGCGAACATCGAACTCACCAGCGTGCAACCGCTGCTCAACCTCTACGACTACCACTGGCCAGTCCGCACCGATCAGCCCAACTTGCCGCCACCGAAGTTCGTCTTCGACGACGATTCGGGCCGTCGTGGCGAAGCGCACGACAGCATCGTTGCTCCAGGTGCGATCATCTCTGGCGGACGAGTCACGGGCAGCGTGATTGGCCCCAAGGTTCGTGTGGAAGAAACCGCCGAAGTGACCGACTCGATTTTGTTTCGGAGTGTTCGCGTCGGTCAGGGCGCCATTGTCCGTCGCGCGATCGTCGACAAACATGTGCACATTCCCGCTGGCGCACAAGTGGGGGTCGACCTCGACCGCGATCGTCGCCGCGGCTTCACCGTCACCGACAGTGGCATAGTCGTCGTGCCCGTGATGGAAGGCAGCGAGGAGATATTCTCGCGGGAGTGAGACTCGAGGCCGGCTGTCAGCCGCGATAGGGACCGAGGTCGCTCGTCGGGGAAGAGCCTTCAAGCGCTTCGCGCTGGTGCGATGCTCATGGACCTATTGGAGCGCGCTAGCGTCCAACAGCCAGATCGATGACGCACGACCTGAAACGTCTCTCGGCAAACAGCATTTGAAGTCGTCACGCCAACTACTTTCGAGAGCGCTTCGTCAACGATTGCTTGGCAGTCTTGGATATTGTTTGCTCGACCAACTCTAAGGAATCCACAATCTGGCGATCGGCGTCAGCGAAGCGTTCGAGCTGCGCCTGTTCGACGGTTACGCTGAGCGAGACGCGCGGCATAGTGGGTGATGAGATGAGATAGTAGCGCCACTCGATCGGAATGCCTTCGGTGGCACCTTGTGCCACGATGCCAAGGCAGTCGTGCCCGAGCGCTGTCTTCCATTGCGTCGAAGCAGACACCGACTCGAGATGGTCGCCGAGCATCTCGCGGACATCGCGTTCAAATTCCTCGAGCGTCGTCTCGCGACCCTCGCTACGTGTCGGCAGAGTCGTCAGACTACAATGCGCCGTGACGCTGCCGTTCTGCAGCGAACGCAGCGAAACGCGATCGCTCTGCTCCGCGATGACATACCACGCAGCATCATGGAAAAATCGATAGCCGCGCTCAGGTGCTTCGTAGCTCAACACACTTGGTAGCGGTTGGTCAACATCCGCTAGGGTTGCTGCAGCCGCCTTCTCGGGGATATCGTCGGACGGCTTGATTTTCACCGAGACTTTCGCGACCACGTCCAAACCCGGCACCAGCTGGCTGGCGGTTCGTTTTTCTTTGATGGCCAAATTGAACTTCGTAATGCGTGCCCGCTGCTGGTGGAACAGATAGGCGGCGCGTAGATCCATCTCGGTCGGGGCACCGTCGATCGTGCCGTGGACCGTGCCAGCCATGCGAATTTGCACCTGACGATGTTCGCACCCGGTGATCATGCTGCTGACTTCACACACGGCCACGTTGTCCATGCCTAACAGTGCGCCAATAGTCGCCGCGTCGTGGTCCCAACTTGCGCCTTCGGCGAGTTCATTTCCAGGCAGTAGTCGGTTTAGCGCCAAGGTATTGCCGACAACGTTAATCAAATCGAATTGATCACGCGTCAACGGCTTATCGACGCTCGCCAAGGCAGAGCGACCATTGCGTAACTCGGCTGCGATGCTTCGCTTTGCGCTAGGCAACTCGCGACGGAGGCCGCCTTTTTCGATCTGAATCTTCGCTTCAGCAAGCGTATAATCGCGCAGCGAGCGCGCCGGCTGGGAAGAATCGTCGGACCAGGTGACCATCTGTTCCGTGTATCTAAGTTGGCCTTCAACGTCCATGGGCAGTTGCTGCTCACCGTCCTCGTTGGTCAGCAACATCTCGCCCCCCAACTTCAGCGCAACGCTCACTTCCGTCGTGTCGCCAGGCACCAGTTTCGCTTCTAGCAGATACTTGGCCTCGTCCGCTGCCACGTTCGCAGATAACAATCTGGCGAGCGCCAGAAAACCGAACAGAAGAGATCGCATACTTGGAGTCCTTGCTTGAAGACGACGAAGCTCGCATGGCGTTTATGATGCTGGCGCGCATACGGTTTATTCGATGCGACGAAGATCGCGCAGTTATCTGCGTCATCGACTACTCGCAACCAGGACGATTCGTGGAACGGACGCAGCATGACTAGTCCACCAAGATTGCCTAAAACTCCGTCGATGTGCCGAAATGTGGACTTCTGCACAGTTAGCGGCAATCTCCCAACTTCACGCTTAAATTCAATCCTCATAGACACTTAGGACATTTTCTTCGTATCACAGACCAATTCAAAACCGCGTAACCTGCGAACTTTCTCTCGACCTATTGCTACTAAAGTGCGTACAAACACTAGGCATCGCTACGCTGGCATAGCCAATCGATAGCCTCAAACGCGTTCAAGAATTCAATCGTGCTCTCGAATAACCGTAAGCAGAGTCGTGGCAAACGCGTCGAAGTGAATCGTGATAGCGATGCAAGCAGCAGAGCTTTTTGTCCGTCAAATCCAAACTAGGAAGGCAGCGCGGAACAGAAGTCGTGGGCGAAGGAGTCGCACGGAACACCACGCGAGCAATTAGGCACCAAAGCTATAAAACGTGCGACTCTGAGAAGGGGTGAACCATGCATCAAGATTATAAGAATCCCGTCATTCGCTGGCTACGCGATCGACAGCTCTCGTCCGCATCGCGCGACGAAATGCTTGCGCAGATCGAAGCTGCCGAACGATTCATCGTCGGGCTCAATGCGGACACCAGCTACCCGGCTGCTCAAGTTGTTTCCGAGATTGTCGGTCAGTCGTTGCCCGAAGCCGGCAACCGTAAGATCGCCAGCGCCGACCTGTTGCACGACCTGCGCCTGTTGGTTGAGGATCTTTCCGACGCGGTGGCACTCAATGCTGAAGCAGTCGGTGAGCAGGTGTTTACTGTCGACGAACTGGCAAAGCAGTTTAACGTCTCGACCAAAACGATTTCGCGTTGGCGCGCACTCGGTCTCGTGAGTCGCCGACTGGTGTTCGACGGTCGCAAGCGTGTTGGTTTTCTGCGCAGCAGCGTCGACCGCTTCGTAAAAAACAACCCTATCCGTGTCGAGCGTGGCGCAAAGTTCAGCCAGCTCACCGACGAACAACGCGCTGAGTATGTGAAACGCGCCCAACAGATGGCGCAGTCAGGCATCGGACAGGCTGAAATTTCACGTCAACTGGCCGATCGGACCGGACGCAGCGTCGAAACCATTCGCGCCGCGCTGCGACAGCACGACGCCGAGAATCCGTCCACCGCAATCTTCCCCGCTGGCGCTGGGCCGCTGACCGACTTGCAGAAGACCAACATTCTACGCGCGTATCGTCGCGGTATGTCTGTCGATAAGTTGTGTCGCGACTATCATCGCACCAAAACAACGATCTATCGAGTCATCAATGAGATGCGTGCGGTGAGAATTGCCGAGCTGCCGCTCGAGTTCATGCCCAATCCGCGATTCACTCGCAAGGGTGCCGACAACACCTGTCTAGCCGCATTGCCCGAGAGCGAAACCGCGACGCGCAAGCCGCGCCGTCCGTCGGGGCTACCACCGTATCTGGCAAGCTTGTACGAAATTCCGCTGCTCACCAAAGAACAAGAACAGCATCTGTTCCGCAAATACAACTACCTCAAGTTCAAGGCCAGCCGACTTCGCGATCAACTGGATCTCGACAATCCGAAAGCGGCGCTGATGGACGAAATCGAGCAGTTGTACGAGCAGATCGTCGACACGAAGAATCAGATCGCTCGCTGCAACCTGCGACTGGTTGTGTCGATCGCGAAGAAGCGCGTCACACCCGACCAAAACTTCTTCGAACTGGTGTCCGATGGCAACCTCTCGCTGTTGCGAGCCGTCGAAAAGTTCGACTACGCACGCGGCAACAAGTTCAGCACTTACGCCAGTTGGGCGATCATGAAGAACTTTGCTCGCACGATCCCGTCGGAATATCGTCAGCGCGACCGTTTCCGCACCAGCCACGACGAACTGTTCGACATGACGCAAGAGAATCGAGCCAATCCGACCGTCGAAGAGACCATCCAGCAAGACCGTGTCTCGAAGATCAATCGGGTACTCGAGCGACTCGACGAACGCGAACGTCAAATTATCGTGGGACGATTCGGACTCGATCATTCGCAAGAACCGCGAACGCTCAAAGAAGTGGGCGCTCAGCTAGGCGTCACCAAAGAACGGATTCGACAAATCGAAGCCCGTGCGCTAAACAAACTTCGTCTAGCCGCGCAAGAAGAGAAGATCGCGTTGGATATGTAGCCGTTAGAGATGGATTGACATTGCACGTGCTACGCTGAACTACCCCAGCGCTTGATCTCGACAACCGCCGCAAACCCTCCCCTATCGCGGCGGTTGTTTTTTGCGCTGACCAGGTGACTTGTTACTGTGGCTAGGTAACTGTTGGCTATCTTAAATCCCCCTCCCCCGTTATCGGGGGAGGGGGTTTTCAGTTCTAGGATAGGCTCTTAACTACCATAGCCATACCGCTACCGCCGACGTCGCAGACCTGCCACCGTTAAACACCCTGCGGCTAGCAAGAACGTGCCAGGCTCCGGCACTGCAACCGAGGCAGCAAGACTGGTTGACACTCCGTAGTTGGTTTCCCAATCGGCCAACGGTTCGCTACCGCCGCGTTGCCAAGCGAGAAAATCCGCTCCGTCGACATCGCTGTCTGCATCGAAGCCGCCGTTGCTGCCCGCTTCTAGAAATAGGCCCGCGGAGTCAATCCAAATCGCACCGTTATCGGACAGTGGCTGATTGAATACGAACGACAAACGCGCCTCGACCGCATTGGCCGGAGCGATCGCGTCAAGCGAGTGATCAAGCCAAACGTCCTCCGGAGACGCCCCATCATGGATCACCTGCGAGACTTCGCCCAGAAAATCACTCGAATTGGAGGCCGCACCAAAGTCACTGAAGAACTCAACCTTCATGGTCACCGTATTGTTCTTGCCAAACAGCGTGTCCCAAGATGGCGTGCGAGCGCTTGCTTCGGCACGCAGCGAATCGCCAGCCGAGATCGCTACTCTCTGCGAAACGCCCGACTCGTTGTTCGAACCGTTGAACTGGCCGAACATCTTCAACGCATGTTGACCATTTTCCGATAATTGGTCGTTCACGCTGACATTGGCAATCGCGTTGCCAAATATCTCCCAATCGTCCAATGTGCCACCGAAATCGTCGAAACCCGGATTGCTCAGCAAGTTCACGCCCTCGAGATCGTCGGTTCGCTGCCAGTAGCGGACGTAATCGACGTACATCGTCTGCGGCCACTGCGTCGTATTGTTGGGATCGCCGCCAAAGTCGCCGCCGACGGCCAGGTTGACGATAATATTCTTCGCCGTCTCGAAGATCGGACGATTGGCTGCCTCGGTGACTGTGTAGTGTAGATTTCCATCGACGTAATAGTTGATCGTCGTCTCGTCCCATTCCGCGGTGTAAGTATGAAAACCAGCGTGAAAATCGACCGGTTGTCCGTTCTCGGTTGCGGTGTATTCGTCGTAAACAAATTGATGCTGATCGCAGCACGGACCAGGGTTCGTCTGCCAATGATAGGCACTACTGACCAAATTCGGTTGACTACCGCGATTTTCCAAAATGTCGATCTCACCCCCCTGGGGCCAGGCGACGTGATTGGAGTTCAGCCAGAACGCCGGCCACATGCCTTGCGAAGTCGGCAAGTCGATACGCGCTTCAAACCGTCCCGGACCGAACAAGTCGTTGGAGACGATTAAACCTGACTGGTACTGCTTGCCAGAACGTGGTGTGTCGATCGCCGTCAGTTGCAGATTGCCATCGGCGATCGTTACTTGATTGGGGTGATAGTACTGCTTCTCGTTGTTGAAGCTATCGCGCCGGTTGAGCGCAGTCCAATTCTGCGTGTTCAGCGAGGTGCCATCGAACTCGTCATTCCAAACCAGGTCCCAGCCGGGCACATCAGGCACCTGAGCCTGCCCGAGACTGACGCCACCAATCGCGGAGAGCAGCGTGGGTAAAATGGCAAAGAAACCAAGATCGCGCACGCGACCCTCCAGCAGGGTGACAAACATAGGGCTCTCTTCCGACTAGAAATCCGACAAGGATGCTTCTGAAACTGTTCCCGAGACTGTTTCCATTCTAGCAGAACGTCGCGAAACAGTCTTCAGAAAATCGATCCATCACGGCGGTTTTCCGCGGTTTTAGCGGCCAACGGATGCCTATTCAGTCTGAAGGCTCGATTTTACTAAAACGCCAAAAGTCGATGAAGGTGAGGCACTTTCGGGGATTAGTAAGTGACGTGAGATTTCTGCTGGTCGATCAAGTTGATGACTTCGATTTCCAGATACGGAAGCTTTGCTCGCAACAACCGTTCGCCGTCCATCGTGACCATCGTGTCGGTCATCATGACTCTCTCAAGACGAGGAAGAGCCAAGGCATTTCGTGAAAACTCGACGATGTCTGAGTCATCGAAGTCAGCCCCAAGAAAAGCAACGCTAGTCACGTCGCGAGCCTTGATTGATCTCGCCTGACTCGCCAAGGACGGAATCAGAGCTGATCGAGTAGCGTTACATTGAGTTCGCCCACCCAGTTTATGAATACTCTGAAGAGCATCGCGTTGCACTTTATGGACATACGCCTGACGTCCTAAAAACAGACACGCCATGGTAGTGATAAGCAATGCGGTACGCAGGCTCAATCGAATCCACTTGCGATTCATGGTCATCTTGGTCACCGGGAAAATCATCGCATTAGCGTGACAACCCCCCGTCAACACACTGTTGTGATGACGAAGGGACGCGGAAAGTATAGGCGAAAGCAAGGATCTGCTACACGCCGATTCTAACGGAGAAGATAATGCGCTTAGATAAGAATCGCTGGCCAACTGCCGCGAGGAAGGACACGATCTCGCCAGCCAATTACGTGGCGAATTGCACCACTCCATTTCTTAGAGCACGGCGCGGATCATTTTCAACGTGACCCGTTCCTTCTGATGCGCGATTTAGGCTCTTAATGCAACGCCGCGTGGTTAAGCATGTAGTGGCCACAAATTACTACTGTAATCGTCCGCTTGATCTACTAGACTTCATTTGGCCCTTAGGTGTGTCGACACCCCGTGCTGGGTTCCTGTACTCGTCAATTTTGACACGGGTTGGCTCAGGCAGGACACGACATACATGTGGCTCGGCAATCAGAAATTCAGTAGTTCCAAATTGAGCCGTGGGCGCGAGCCGCGGGTGGCCAGCAAGGGGAGGTTTTGTGGTGATTAAACAGCGGCGAGCGCCGCCGGCGGAAGGGAAATAAGCTCCCATTTTGTACGACAGAAAATTGCGAC
>JBCDBK010000047.1:0-36121 GCA_039184115.1 Planctomycetota bacterium
ATCCGGGGTTACAAACCGAGAAGTCTCAACAGCATCGTCAACGCGGTTGCGCAGGTCCTACCAAGAATCACTCTCAATGATCTCCTCGCCACCTACTTGCACTGCGGATATGCCGTCGCGTGAAAAAGTAAGTTGCTCTAGTCCACACACTCTTTCCCGCAGAGAGGAGAGCTCAATGGTGAATTTGACCAAAGCGAGTCGAGAGTTGTTTCAACGAACTCCCGACGAGCGGTTTCAATCGTTCGATGCCCTACTTGCTCATTGCCATGAGCGACGCGAGCAATCGACCGAATCGTGGCAATTTTCGCAGGACCTGCGTATTGAGGAACTCAATGGCGAGTTGCAATTGCGTTTGGAAAATGCGGAAGATGCCCAATTGTCGCTTAGCGACTGGAGCTTTACCCAGCTCTATAAGTTATGCGGTGTTCACAAGGATAACCCCGGTTCTCAACGGGGTTCGCATAACTATTGGAATTACATCGGGGGCAGGTCACTGAAGTACACGGAAACTGAGGCAGCATGAGTCGCTTAAGAGCACAATCCTCGTCATCGGATTTATGACTGACATCTCTCGCGCATGACACCGCCGAAGAGTAGAGCTAGGAGGCAGAGTGCGATCCCGGTCGGTTCTGGCACATTTGTAGAGATCGCAGATAATGATGAAATAGCGGAGTTGTATCCAGTTCCCCAATCTTCCACGCTCCCGACATTGGGATCACTCTGCCAGAGCAAAAAATCGAGCCCATCGACCTTGTCGTCGCTGTTGAAGTCACCCTTCAGACCATCGAACAAGGGGTAGTAGCGGAAGTGGTCTACTTGCAGCTCGCTGTCGCTCAATAAGAAGTTGTCCGTGTCGTTGATGGGTCTGCCGTGGAAGGGTAGCCATTGATTGTTCAGGAGATCAAAGAAATCGTAGTTCGACAGAATCCAGTAGCCAGGATGGGCCAAATCGCGATTGATGTTGAAAGCCTCCATATTGGTGGGCGCATCGGAGATCGTGATTTCCGGCCCGCGTTTAGCCCACACGTCCTCTCTCTCATCAAAATCCCAGAGCTGGATGTAGTCGGGGTGATACTCGAGGCCATGGGTGTTCCAGAAACTGTCCGCGAAGTCTCCACTCCAGTCACTGTTTTGAAACCGCTGCTGGTCGAATTCGCTTCCTCCGAGATAATCCCAAGCGACAGCTTGGCTATGCCATTCGATGTTTAGCGTTCGGCTCTGATTGAATTCAACGAAGTCAAGCTCTATCGAATCCTTAGGTAGTCCGCCGCTAGGCCACCCGGTGGTAGGTTGCACACCGGCTTTCCAGATAGCAGGGTGCCAGATGGACTTATGATCGGGACTGATTCCCTCAACTCGCCAGCGGGTAGTGTAGAAACCGTAACTGGCCTGATTCCTATTGTAGATGCCGCTTGAAGAACCAGTGCCTGTAATGACGCCACTGGCATCTGGCGACCGGTCAGATTCTCCAAGCAAGTTTACGTACTGATCAAATCCATTATTCTCAATAGTCACATTGGAAGACTTCCAGTTGGCCGAAGCTGACTCAGTTCGATAGCCCCATTTGGCGGTGTCCAAGGTCGGCGCATTGAACTCGTCAGAGATTGAAGGGTCAACGTTGCTCTCGTAGAGGTACGCGATGTCAACCGGAACATCTAGCGCGTATAACGGACTGCAAACGAGGCCTGAGAGTGCGAGCAGGATTAAATTCTGTGGAGACAAGGTTCTGTCCTGATATTCAGTTCGGGTTCTTAACTTTGGTCTGCAAGGGAGGCCGCTTCAAGCTGTGATTCTTTCGCCGTACTATCGTTGTGAAAAAGGCTTACTGTTTCACTGCCTTTATTTCTTTTGGTAGTATCGCACCCAATCGACCTTCATGCTTGTGCCGTCAATCGCATTCGAAACTGCACCACCCCAGGGAATAATTGCTTCACTTAACCATATCGGCGTTTCGCTATGGCAGAATTTGTTAGCGACTCGTCGGACTTCTTTCCGGTCCTGATAGAACACGATTTCCTTTTCAGTCCATTGCAGCGCGTAGGTGTGGTAATGGGCGCCGAAGTCAGTTTCATCCTTTGAATCCATGGCCGCAATATCTGACCATTTCTGCTCATCATGGACACTAATCTTGTAGTCACTTACCTGCCCATGACCGGTCCACTCTCCATCCTGCTTCCAGCCGTTGATAAACTGAATACACCCAACGGTGACTGGTTTTGGCCATTTGAACTCCAGCCACTTCTTACCGTCTGAGGGTGAGATCCAGCTGGTTTGCAGTGTTCCATCTGCCGCATGTTTTGGTTTCGTCACTTCGTTGTACCCACCACTGGCAGTGATTGAGACAGCTGGTGATCTTGCGTGGTCGACCTGTCTTTTCATCTGACGTGCACTGGGCTCAGAAAGCGCAGATGGGTAAGACTTCCGTGGGGCGAGAATTCGAAACTCGCGAATATGAAAGTGAGTGTTTGTAGTTGAGGTCAACCTAAGACGTCTCGCTTTCACGGGAATTTCGAGCGGCAACGAGTAGTCCGGCCGCGTTCCAAAGGCGAATCCCTTGTGCGAGGATGGATGCGTCCTAGTTCCGTCCGCGCGAGTGACAACATCTGTCCAGTTGTGGATGTTTGTATTCACTTCATTTGGGTAATGTCCTTCGTTGATATCGATTTCAAATTTTTTACCGACCGATGGCTCCGTCCCGTGCGTCATTAGCCAGAACGAGTTATTGGTCCCCGTCGCCTCGGCATAGCGATACCGGCATTCAAAGTAGCCGTACTTGAATTTCTTCTTGGTCCAAATACTGCCCGAGGTCCACTCTTGTCCACCTCGGCTCTCTTTTCTGTTAACGAGATGCAAAATACCATTTTTCACCACAGCATTCTCACGCCAACGGCTGCACAGGATATGACCGCTAGGACCGTTTTGGGATTCCCAATTTTCATCTAGCCTTGCATTGGGATAGTCAAACTCATCCTGCCACTCAAGTTTCCAATCTGAAAGATCGAGCGGACTGCTACGCTCGTTCATTTCGCTTCTACTGTGTGCATCCGCTTTCGCCTCACTGCAAAGGAACGTGGTAGAAACGAGCGGCAAGATGCATGCGATAAGTCGCCAGTCGATTGTTGGAGAGCTCATGTATCCTCAGATCTATTGCCTACAAACTCTAAGTAATTGGATGGTGTTGTCGTGCTACCGACCGAGTTACCAACCAGAGTGCGTTCTGGCGGTTGTGGATCACGCTTGTTCTAGTCAGTTCCTTCGACCAGGCGAACGCGTTGAAACTGACAGTTAGTAAATTCGTCAATCTAAAATGCCTATTTCATATTCCTGCACGACCTAAATCGGTGCCTCTCTTGAAAACGATAGCTCTCTAAACGCCTCGACGTGACTGCACATAATTGCTTCGCGGCAGAATAGGAGGAACTGCCACCTGCACGGAAGAGTTTTACATTACTGCGTCGTTAAATCTCCGCGAGCATGCGTGGTCGACTCAAGTTCACACCTTTACGTACTTTCCAGAACGGTGACATTCATCTGTCCGTTCTCAACTCGAGCGAGCGCCTCATGGTTCTCTTCGAGCAAGGCAAGCCTCCTAGACGGCATCTACTCCCGCCAATGAACATGACCTTCGTATTCGAGTTTGAGTCTAAACCGTTGGTTTTGCGCGAATTCAGCTAAGTGCCGCAGCTGTCAGTGCCGCAACACCAATCCTCATTGCAAGTCGAGTCGTATGGATCCATTCGAAGATTCAAAAACGTTATCTGTGTTTGAGCCTCCGCCGTCTAACGAGTTTCAGGATTCTGTTGGGGGACTGCATTTTCCTGTTTCGTCGGTGTCTGCATAACAACGCACCTCGAACAGGCTTGTCGGCGCTTCATCGCTTGGTTGATCTAACTCGATGTAGAGTCGATCTACGGTAATTTCTGACGGAAGATGACATGTAACCACTGCCTGATGGTTCTCACTACCACTAGCCAGAACTTTTTGATCGGGACCAAGGATCCGAAAACTTCGCACAAGTGTCGGCATGATTCGTTCGGAGTGTTGCATGACTATGTTCTCCATCGGATGATCCCAATCCGGATCGAAGACTAATTCAATTGTGCGGATTTGTTGCGGCTCATTCCAGCTCATCGTCAGCGTGGGCAACGGATCTTCCGGCGATGCGATCCACGCGTTCGCCCGAGATGTAGGGCGGGCAAAACCGTTAATCACATTTTGAGGTGCGAAAGTTGAGGCGGCGAGATCTGCGGTAACTGCAAGGTTGCGACTGTTAGGTCGACGCTCAGCCGGCCACAACTCGAAGGTGTCAATGCCGGATCCCTGTGGAGGCATCTGCCCACGCCCTTTGGCGACTTTGGCATTTTGACGGTTCGACACCGTCGTGATACCCGTTACCAATTGTTGCGATTCATAAACCTCCACCAAAGGATTGGCCTGTAAGCAAACGAATACATAGCAATCGGATTCCAACTCAGCGTCAAACTCAAGTTCGATTTCCACGTCCTTCCATTCATCACTTATCGGATAGCCGTTTCCCTCTGCAAGAGAATCGAGCTGCGCGGTTAGACCATTGCTTTGCGATTTCGTAGCCGTAACAAACTCATCGGTCTGCGAAAGGGTCAAACTCGCTTGTGAGTCCTGGTCCTTCACTGCGTCTTCTCGCCGAGTACTTGCTGCAACGGGGAGTGAGACTTCGATTTGATCGAGAATGACGTCGGGCGTATAGCTTGCCCGCCGACTGCAAACGCGGAGCTCAGCAGTGAGCTGCGTTGCGTGAAGATGCCGTAGACGCAGCCCGAGTATCGGCATACGTCCCGCAGTCATGGGCAACAATAGAGCACGTGATGTACTGAGCTGTCGCGGCGACTTGGAACTCCATTGCAGCTTCCGGAAAGAACTCGAAGCGGTGACTGTGGCCAGCTGAGCTAGATCCTGTGTGTCATCTCGCTTGACTAGGGGAATATGCTGTCCTTCGCGGAGCAGGCGCAGTTGGAGTTCGCGCATGTGTTGAGATCGAACAATGTCACGTGGCTGGAGGCCTCTCTCATGACAGAGGGCCGCGGCCATACCGACTGCTTGTCCGTTGTGAGCGCAAGTGGCCATCACTCTCGAAGAACCAAATGCAACGTGGGATGCACTGATGATCCTACCGGCCAGAAATAGATTTGGCACGTTGCGACTATACATCGTTCGGTAAGGGATCTGATAGACACCCTTACTGTGCCATTGCGTGCACGGTTCCGATTCGCTGTAGACGTTGTCAACGGGATGATGATCGATTGCCCAGCCGCCAACGGACACGGCATCGTCGTGGACGCGTTGCTCGACCAGGTCCTGCTGAACAAGCATGTAGTCGCCTTCAAATCGCCTGCTTTCTCGCTTGCCGGGAATTAAGCCAACCCAGTCAAGGGTGAGTGATTCGGCGTCTGGAAACTCTCCGGAATTCTTGACGTGGTTCCAGACTCCGTAGATTACTTTCCAGAGTTCCCACTTGATTGTCTCAGTATCATGGACTGTATCCCTGCTCCCACCATACTCGATCCACCATAAGTCCGTACCTTGCTCTTTCGTGTTAAAGCGACGAAATCGAGGAATCTTGGTGATGTCATCCAAGGCATATGCAGGTGGTACGTACTGGACGGGATGTCCAACGTCGCGAGTATAAAAGTAGATCGAATGACCAAGCAGGTCCACGCTTTCCTCAGTAGGCGCCAGTAATTCGCCAAATTCGCTGTGCGATTCGACTCCAATGCGGAATGCAGCACCAGCGAGAAAGCCCACGATGCCGTCCCCTGACGAATCACAGAACAATGGTGCCCTAAGGAGGTATCGTGTGGAATTCTGGCTGCAAAACGCCATCAATGACGTAATTCTGTTGCTTTCTCGTCGGTGAACTTCATGAACTGCTGTGTTCAAGAGCAGTGTAATCGTGGGTTCCGAAGTAACCTTTTCAAGTACTACCGTGTCGAATAGGATCGGATTCCCTTCTGGATTGCGAAAAATGTTCTCCATAAGGATCTCATTGAGTACGCCACCTTCACGAGCCCAGCGGTTGTTGTTTCCCATGTGGGAGGTGGCACCAACCATCCATAGCCGCACTTCGCTCGAAGCATTGCCTCCTAAGACGGGTCTGTCTTGCACCAACACAACTTGCAATCCTTGCCGGGCAGCAGCTATTGCCGCGCAGCTTCCCGCCATGCCGCCGCCAACAATTACTAAATCGGCATCGATTTCTTCAGTATGAAGGTCTCGATCGGGCTGCTCATCAAGCCTCAGCATCGGCCAGCCCTTTGCAACCAAATGTGGAAAAACGCCCCGCGACATAGAATACAAGTGTCGCCAAACCCAACAGCACAACTCCGAACAGAACGAGTATCGAACGACCGTCGTCCGCCCACAAGGCAAGGGCAACCATCATCGATCCACAGGCGATAAGACTCCAGCCAACAACCGTTGCTGGTGTACGACTAGCGCGGGGCGCGGGATCGCTCGCAGTAGCTGTAGGCAATGCTGCCAACCGAGTCCATCCGGGAGACACCTCGCGTGCACGCAGTAAGCAAAGCAGGACCACAACAGTGGGCAGAACAACCCCCAACAGTACGTCAGTGGATCGACCCAGTGAAGCCGACCAATGGACCAGTGTCGCCGCGCCTGGGATTGCAGAAACGGATGCGACGTCGTTCTGGCCCACTTTCACGAACAGGATAGATCCACAGCAGATCGTAGCAGTGATCCAGACCGTCGCCGCTGGAAGCTTCTTGCTCACCAGCCCTACCAGCAACGGAGCCAGCAAGGGCCCTACCATCAGGCTGGTGGCCGGGACAATCACACTTTCTGCGCCGCCCAGCGACGGTATCGTTGCAGCAATTCCTACGATCATCGCGCCGAGTAGTACTGTGAAGGCTCGCCCTGACCACACCATGAGACCTTCACCGGCTTCATCATCTAGCATTGGCTTGAGAATATCGTTGGTCAGCACGCCGGCAAAGACATTAAGTTGGGAACTCACCATACTCGCCGTCGCGGAAAACATGGCGGCCAGCATTAACCCTATCATGCCTGCGGGCAGCACTGCCTGGCAGGCATCGATGTAGGCGTTTTCGGCCAGCATCTTTGTCATCTCTGGCGTCGCGTCAGCTGGAAGAGGAACACGAACGCGCTGAATCAGCGGCGGTAGTAGCCATAACAAAGGGCTCGAAAGATAGAGCAGACCGAACAGGTAGGTTCCCCTGCGAGCATCTCCCGGACTTGGTACGCAGAGGTAGCGTTGTACAAATGCCCACTCCGCGCCAACGACAAAATAATGAACGGCTACCCACCCAGCGAGGAACAGCCAAGTGTACCCCCCACCGGTTGGCGTCATGAAGCCGTCGGGCATCTCGGCAAGGAACGAACCAAATCCCCCGATATCTGCCAATGCGAGTGGAACTACGAAAAGCACTGCCAGATTCAATACGATAAACTGAAGTACGTCGGTCATCAGCACGCCCCAAAGACCACCGACCATCGTGTAGAAGATCACGACACCACCCAGTAGCAGAATTGCAGCATTCAAGGACAGGTTGCCAGTACTCGAGTCACGCAAGGGCGTGCCCTCGTCAAGTGGTATCATTGCGACCATTAGGACGCAGAGTGAATAAAGCGCCACTGCTGTGCTTATAACCTTGAACGACATACTTGCCCAAGTGTAAAAGTGCAACGCTGTCGAACCGAAGCGTAGCTGTACATACTCGGCTGGAGTCTTGATTCCGGATTGCTTCCACCGGCCTGCTACGGTCATTCCCGCCAGTATTGCGGCAATACCATAGCAGAAGTTAATGGCCACAGCGACAAGTCCGTACTTATAGGCAATGCCCCCCCACACCACGAAGGTTCCAGCGGAGAACATTGTCATGAACCCGCTCAATCCAGCCACCCACCACGGCGATTGGCCCCCAGCGGTAAACATATCTGCCGAAGTCTTGTTGCGGGTAGCAAAAACCAATCCAACAGCGAGCACGCCGACCAGGTAGAGAAATAGGATGACGAAGTCAATTTGCTGCACTGAGTATTTGCCTTTCGATCAAGTAGTAAGCAGCGGCATCATCATTGACAGCTGTGCGACCAATCCACTCGCAGTCATTGTCGCACCTGCGTTATCGCTTGCGTGACTGGATTACTATGTCAAATGTGCTTTGCTCGATAGGTTCAACCGTGCATGAAATGGGCGAAGACTCCGGATCACCATAGATGCTAGGAACATAAGGCTCGGGCGCTTTTGCATCAAAAGCCGTTGCCCAACTATTCTCGTCTACCGACGGCAACGGCACGTCGCGGAAAGCTGTTACGGTCACTTTGTAGTGACCCGCTGGAGCCTGCAACTGATATCGACCGTCAGAACTAATTTTTCCGCTGGCCCGCGTTCCCTTTCCTAACGGCATGAATCCAACGTGACCAGCGGGAACGGGCTTCCCACCAAATGTCACTACCCCGCTGACCCCAAATGTCTCCGCAGCAGGATCACTGCAACCAGTTGCGACCAGCATGACCATCGCCACTAGGACGCAAACAAATTGCGAACCTACGCTACAAGAAGCGTCGCTGCCCTGCATCAAGTCTAAAAATCTATCTATCATCCAGCTTGCCCTGAAAACCGCTATCGCTGAGTTGGAGGAGCACCGGGATCATCAAGCTCCTGATCCTCGACTTCGCCGCCATTCCGCGTCGCCAGATTACGAATCAGCGTAAGGCTGATATCGTCGTTCAAGAAGTGCACGCTACCATCGGCGTAGGCAAAATGTGCGCCGCCAGGATGTTCGCTTCCGAAGAACAGGTCGTTAAAAGTGACGACCTTATTTGCGTTCGGCGGATGCTGTTCTGCCTGAACATACCACCCAGTCTGCTCGGGAGTAGTAATGCCCCATCGCATGTTCTTAGCTGCGTGGCTACAGACTCGGGTAGTACCGCCTTCCCAGGGCCTCCCACCGCTATAGTGGGCTCCGTTGAAAAACCCTCGCAGCGAATAAGTGCGTTCGCCGATCGCTAATGTTTGCGAAGTGCCGTCAGTGATCTCTCTCATTTCTACGGTTTCAAAGGGATAAAACACGCCATCGTGGAAGACATCACCGCAGTGTCCATCTTCAAGATCGTGGAAGTTCCCGTGTCGGCCACCTCCTGTGATGCCGTAGTAGGTTACCATGGCTACTCCTTCGCTCGTGTATTCCTCTTTTTCGGAATTATCTCGACTAGGACACCAATAGATAGGCATATCGCCTTGAGTCAATGTGCTGGTCAACTCTTGATTCAGGGCATAAAACTCTTCGAGTGTGCCGTTCGCTGTTTGATCGAGTAACGAGTCTACTAGCTCTTCGAGATTTGCCTGTTCGATGTAGGGAAGCAGCTTGATGTGCATGCCAATGCTCTGCTTATCTTCTATTGACGCTAACTCTGCACTGGCACAGAAATGTCCATGTGCGTCGTGGTAATTATGAGCCGCTAGAATCATATTCTTAAGATTGTTACTGCAGCTCATCCGCCTCGCAGCTTCGCGCGCTGCTTGCACTGCGGGCAGCAACAATGCGACCAGTACGCCAATGATTGCAATCACAACCAATAGCTCAACGAGCGTAAAGGCGAGAGAGATGCGGCGATGACCACGGTACGTTCTCGAGTTTATCACGACAAAGACTCCGATAAGGACGAGTGGGGAGTTCGTGGAGGAGTTGACGCGCAGCGTGGGAGTGTCAATCACTCCCGTCGCGGCTTCAGCAATTCACTTCTATAGTATACGATCAGCCCAGAAATCACTCCTAGAGGCGATTGCGCAAAAACTCTATACTCATGCGACAAAGCCTCTTCTTCTCGTTAACATAGTTAGCCATGCGCTACCCATTCCCGCGTATCTCTTTAGTTGGAATAGATCACCACTTCTAATTCTTACTTGACATACTTATGTCACGTCGCGCACACCTCCGAATCGCAGTTCTTGTCGATACCGCGACAGCGTGGGGAAGACGTATCAATCAGGGAATTCTGGCCTACGAGAAAATGCATGGCCCCTGGGACGTCTGGGTCGAGCCGCGCGGTCAGAACGAAGCACTCCGACTGCCCGAAGGATGGAGCGGCGATGGGATTATCGCGCGCGTTTCCTCTAAACAGATGGCCGAGAAGCTGCTCAAACAGAAGACACCTGTAGTAAATGTCTCGGGGATTCGGATTCCAACCGTCGACTTTCCACGCGTTTGTACGGACAATGACAAATTTGCAAAGTTGGCAGTCAATCACTTTGTAGACCGAGGGCTGAGGCACATTGCCTACGTGGGGCTCGTTGGGCGTGCCTATTCCATTGACCGCCAGCAGTCGATTGCTCGTGCCTGTGAAGAAGCAGATTGTACATTTGATATCTATCGTCCCGTCAAAGGCTTAAGAATTGAAAGCAAATGGGAACGCGAACGAGCAAGCATAGGCCTCTGGCTCAAGAGCCTCCCAAAGCCAGTTGGCATACTAGGATGGGGCGTCAGACGCGGTAGCGAAGTCATCGAAGAGGCCATTCACTCTGGTCTGAAAGTGCCCGACGAGGTTGCCGTTTTGGGCGATGACGATGATTTGTTGTGCGAGGCCGTGCAACCCTCACTTTCTGGAGTAATTGTTCCGTCTGAACAGATCGGATTAGAAGCCGCCACGCTGTTGTACCAGCTAATGCAAGGCAAAAAGCTCAAGAAAAAGGAGATTGCATTAGAACCAACGGGCATTGTCGCTAGGACGTCCACCGACATCCTAGCGATTAAAGACCAGGAATTGGCCGATGCTATTCGTCTCATTCGTAGCCGAGCTCACGAGCCGATAACGGTCAAGGAGATTGCGGAGACGCTGGCAATCAGCCGACGGTCGCTGGAGAGAAAATTCCAAGAGCAGCTCCATCGGACCATGGGCGAAGAAATCGCGCGAGTGCATCTCGAACGAGCCAAACTCTTACTTGCGACCACCGATATGCAGATCCCCGCCGTTGCAGAAGCATCGGGATACGGTTCGCCCGAGTACTTGGCAACAGTCGTAAAACGTCACACGGGACTTTCTCCTCGGCGTTATCGCGAGAAGTGCCAAGGACGTTAGTAAAGGTGTACAGGCTCTGCGTGACGAGCTCGTGCATAACACGTCTTGCCTGACAGTCTACGTCGATCGTTGATGACTAGGACGATGGATTGCTGCATTGCACATCGTCGTCATTCATCTTGTTCTTCTTGGTCGTATCCGAAGTAGGAAGTTGGCCGACCTGGGACTGCGTCGCATGAGTATAGGTTTTTTGCGCATCATTCTATGGTAATCCATCCTGTCCCTTGTCAGAGTAAGGTGACAAAGCCGGACGTTGGGCATCTGGACGATCCGCGCGAAAGTTTCTGCTCTACTCTTCTTTTCTCTCTTCAGGAGGCTTCCAATGAACGTGAACCATGGACCGAATCGCCGTATTGGTGTCAAAAGCCTGTATTCAAACGTACTGCTGCTACGATTGTGGACAATTTCAATCCTTGTGCTCTTGACGACGTTGCCCTCCGACGCAGGTCTTGTTCAATTTGATTTCAACGACAATGTCGTCGGAGCTCTCGCTGGTCAATCCGGCGGTTCCGAGGCGAGTTCCTGGACCGCTGGGGCGCCTCATGTTGTACAGGTAGGCGATCTAATCGCCCCAGCAGGCACCAACTTTGGCCTAGCTCAAAGTGCTGGAGTGGCCCAGTCCGTCAGCAACGACGGCGCGCCTTTTGGCACGGGGCAATTGACACGCCCATTTGACACTTCCCTCACCGGTGATCCCAGCGGCAGCGTGTGGTTCTCGTTCCTAGCAGAAGTCGGTGATGGCGGAACTCGATCCGGTATTGGCTGGGATAACACATCTGGAACTACAACGAATCCACGACTTCTCTTCCTAGGCGATGCGATCCGATTCATCAACGGTACCGGAGACAGTGGAAGTCTCGGTAGTGGTTTCTTAGGTCAAACAAATCTTGTTCTTGGGCGTATCGATCTAGATACCTCTGGTTCTAGCGATGAGCTTAGTTTTTGGGTTAACCCAAACGTGAACGCACCTCTCGGTGCTCCACTTTATACTGGCGGAGTGGGTGACGCGTTTGGATCTAGCATCGACTCAATCAACCTGCAGTCGTATGGCACAAACTCTGGTGCCATTGACTTCGTCTCCTTCAGCGACACGGCTACAGCTTTTATCGATGTCACAGGCGCGGTTCCTTTGACAGCAGCTGAGTGGACCGCGACGGGAAGCGGTGGATGGGAGGTCGGAACAAACTGGGATATCAACCAGGCTCCTGATGGGCTGGACACCACATTTGGAAACGCGATTACTGGTCCAGCAACCGTAACGCTAGATGCCGACCGGGCTGTCAATGAACTGGTTTTTGCCAGTAGCAACTCGTACACATTGGCAGCGAACACGTTGAGGGTTGGTGGTGACGTGACTAACTCGCAGGGGAGTCATACGATAGGTTCGAATTTAGAGCTCGCCCCTGGCACGCGTACTTTAATCTCAGCTGCAGGAGCGTCTCTAAACGTCACAGGGACTACCACTTTTACGTCGGATGGTGCTGGCACGCTCGTGCTTGACGGAGCAGGTGGCGGCAGTATTGGTGCTATTCGCGATAACAACAATTTGGCCAACGAACTTGATGGCACAGACAACGTCGTCGTCATCAAGCGGGGAACGGGCACGTGGACCATTGGCTCGGGAACGGGTACGCCCGAAGATTTTCACGGCGGGAACACTACCGTCGAAGCAGGAACTTTAGCTGTGAGAGCCAACGCGCCTGGCGGTACCGTAGGCGAACTTCGATCTCCTGTTATTGAGGTTCAGACAGGAGCTACCTTCGATACGTCAGACTTCAGCACCTATAGTCTTGGCGTCGGTCAAACGCTCCAGGGCGGGGGTGAGGTAGATGCAGGAGGCTCAGGAACCCTTCAGGTTTTCAGCGACAACGTAATAATTCCTGGTGACAGTGCTGGTACACTCAATGTCGACGGTAACCTCGCACTAAACGCCTTTGAGGGAGCTAATCCATCCGGCTCATTGCAGTTTGAATTGTCGGCTTCTGCAGCCAGCGGAAATGATCAGATTGCTGTTACGGGAAATGTTGTCAGCAACGCGGGTGGAGGTGGCAACGTGACTGCCGTCAGCATTGTCCCCACCGGGACAACGCTACAAAATGGCGGAACTTATGAGTTGATCACCTTCGGTGGAACGCATACGGGCAGTGCCTCCGACTATCAGCTCGACACCAGTCTTCAGACTCGCTTCACCCAGTCGATTAGTATCGATAGCGACTCGGTGAATTTGGATATTGTTGGTTCGAATGCCAACGTGGTTTGGCGCGGCGACGAGGGCACGAACCCAACATTTTGGGATGTTGACACGACTAGCAACTGGGATAACGGTGGGTCTGACGTGTTCTTTGATCTCGATAGTGTCACGTTCGACGACACCGGTGTTGGTACTACGGTCGATGTGCAGTCGGATCTGACGCCCGCGTCTGTCACATTCAATAACAACACCAAAGACTATACCGTCCAAGGTGCTGGCTCCATTCAGGGCGGAGGCGAAGTCACCAAGAGCGGGACCGGTCGCGTCACGATTAACAACGCCAATACTTACACGGGCACGACCAACATCACCGGCGGCGTACTTCATGCAGCAAACAACGCGGCTCTGGGCGACACTTCAGGTGGAACCACGGTAAACGGAGGCGCACTTGACATCACTGGTGCGAATATCAGCGGTGAAGTAGTCACAATTCAAGGCGCTGGCAGCGACGGGCGTGGTGCTTTATTCACCGACGGATTCGATTCACTCGCTGGGGGTAGCCAACAAATTAATCACGTCATTCAGTCTGGCCCAGCCACAATTGCGGCCTACTCCGACGAGCCAGCGAACTCCACTTTCGATGATGTTAACGATTATCGATGGGACTTGGAGCCACCTACCGACGCCCCAGATACAGATGCCTCCTGGCAGGGCAATGGCCACACCCTCACGAAGAAGGGCCGCGGTACGGTCAGTATCCAAAGAGTGGGTGATATGGGCGGAGGTGACATCAATATCGAGCAAGGCACTCTGGTCTGGCAAGGTGACGCAACTTCGGCTGGAGCTACTGTCACTATTGGCGATAATGTCAATCCATTCGTAACGACTGAATCGGGTCTTGCACAGCTGAATACCTTTTATAGCTCCGGTACTGGTCCAGCAGGTTCAGGTGGCGTCCATGCGATCAACCTAGTCCTGCAGGGCGGTGCATTTGCCAATGGGGGTTCGATAGCCCAGGATATTTCGATCACTGGAACCGTCACGAATAATGACGTAACTGGCGATAGCGCGATCGATAATACAATTTCATCTGGTAGCAACACTTTAACCATCTCCAGTGGGATTACAGGCGATGGCGATATCTCCTTCGGAGGTGGCACTGGAGGCACGATCGAGTTGCAGGGAAACAACACCTACACTGGCGTTACACAGATCGGTGTCACATTAGCATTGACGGGAACCAGTCAGCTAAGCGGTACTCCCCAAGTCTCGATTACGGAGGACGGAACGCTTGATGTTTCTGGCCGATCTGACGGCACGTTAACCACCAGCGGTCAAGCTGTCGATCTTGGTAGTGCTACTGCTGTGGTCGGCGACTTAACTACTTCTGCTAATTCCGTCATCTCAGTATTCGGAGACGGTAGCGTCACTACGGGAACGTCGACAGTGCAAGTAACGCAGTCGCAGCTTCGACGCACACGTCACAATCCGAACACTAACCAGGATGGGACTGGCAACCAGCCAGGTGGCGAGCTATTCATCGGAACTATCTCCGCAACATCTGGAGCTAACGGCAACAATGACATTGGTCGTGGCTATCTCTCGTTCGATCTAGCCGGAGAAACAGCGTTAACTGGCGTGACCGACATTAGTTCAGTGACGCTTACCTTGAATAGGTCGTCACTTGACGGCACTTCAGCAGCAGGCAATCAAACCATCGAGCTTCATGAACTTGTACAAGAATGGGTTGAATCTGAGGTAACCCCATCGTCTGCTTCCAGCGGAGTTCTTTGGACTGACTACACGGCTGATGGCGACGCGGACCCCTGCGTGGCCGCTAACTGTGCACTCGGATCGCTGGTGTCAACAGAACTTAGCGATCCTTCGGTTTTTGCCGACATCCTGTTTACCGACAATCAAGGTGGCGCCTTCGAAGCGTTCATCGAGAGTGTCTTGGCCGGATCGGGAACCGCAAATTTCCGGGTGAACGCTGATGCAATTGCTGAGGGCGCTGCCGGCAGAGCGTTCCTGAAGTTTGGTGGCGCTGAACTTGAGATCACGTTTGACGGGACGATTGTGGATGCTGGGACAGCGCTGGTCGACGGCGACTTTACCCTTGATGCAACGTCGACACTTGAGCTGGATATATTCAATGCTACGCAGAGCGATCTCTTGGATGTGAGCGGTGCTGCAGCCTTGTCTGGCATGCTTGATACCACGTTGCTGGCCGGTAGCCCATTGGCAGTGAACGATCAAGTCACTGTCCTCACGGCGGCCGGTGGGATCACCGATTTAGGGATCAGCGTATCAGGTCCTTTCACTCACTCTGTCGTTGGGAACGACCTGGTGCTTACGTTTACTGGAGCACAGCCCGGAGATTTTGATGGCGACGGAGATGTCGACGGAAACGATTTCCTCACTTGGCAGCGTACCGACGGGACGTCGGCAGGCCTGACAGCATGGCAGAATAACTATGGATCAGGCGTCGGTACCGTCGGTGCCGCTAATGCTGCCGCTATTCCAGAACCCACTACGCTTGTCTTGCTAGCGATGACCGGCGCCATGGGCTTGCTGAGACGTCGGCAGAGTTAACTTGCTCAGATTATGAGTAGATACCCGGGAGGCTAAGTCGTTTTCTGCTTCTCTGTTGTCCGCCGGTCGCGGGGCAGCGACCGGCGAACGCGTTAAAGCCTTTTGCTGGATTCGAAGTGTATTCAATCCGTTACTTTTCTTTTCTATCGTTCGGGAGTATTGGACTAATGAAATATGTATTTGCCGTAACACGTTTAGCGCAAGGGCTCTGTTTGCTATTTTTGATAGCCATTTCCGCTAACACTGCCAACGCTAGCCTCCTTACCAACGGAGACTTCGAAACCGGCGACCTCACCGGCTGGACTGAGCCAGTCACCCCGAGTGGGTGGAGCGTGGGTACTCCGGCACTCAGCGGAGGTTTTTCAGCGATTTCCGCACCCCCTGGGGCATTCAATAAGACTCTTCGGCAGGAAGTCAGCCCTCTCACCGATGACACTACACTAACCATGCAGTTTAGTGCGCCAAGCTCCACAACGTCTTCAGCTCGGTCGTTGAACTTCTATTTGGAAGCGTCGAACTTCTTTAGAATGAATTTGCGGATCGTTGACGAAGGAAGTGACGGTGACGGTGACCTTCAGGCGTTTGACAACGTTGCCTCAACACCAGCTAGTGGCTGGACAACTCTGCTTAACGACATCTCCTTTGATACCGCACATACGCTTACTGTGAATGTAACGGGCTTAGGCACGGTTGATACGGCCTCATTCACCGCTGACGTAGATGGCAACACGAGCGCCCCGATCCAGGCGTTTCAGAGTGGCATTCCGTTTAGCATTTCTCGCGTGGAACTCGTGAATAATAACATAGGTTGGACTGTAGATAATGTAACGCTATCCGTGATTCCTGAACCCGCCTCCCTTGCGCTTCTCGGGTTTTCTGGCATCGCCATGGTGATTCGTCGGCGCGGGTCATGAGTGGTTCTCAAGACTTGTTCTAATCTGGAGTAAACGGGCGCGGTCCCTACGGGCCGTGCCCTAAGCGTACACTGAAAGTGAAACTTAAGGTCGACTTCTCTATGCTGCAGCGAGCCATAATTAATTCCTGCATGATCTCCGTTGGGCTAGTTTCTAGCAGTCTCGCTTATGCGGAGTTCGATTCCATTGATCTCCATGATCAGCTTTGCCCCGTCCCTCCGACTGCGAAGTTCATTGATAAGGATCATTACATCTGGGGAGCCAGTATGGTCAGGGACCGCCAGGGAAACTGTCACTTGCTCTACAGTCGATGGCCACGTGATCTTGGCCATAACGCGTGGGTAACGCATTCCGAGATTGCGCACGCTGTTGCAGAGAACCCACTTGGACCCTACAAGCATGTGGACGTTGCGTTACCGAGACGTGGCGCTAGCTATTGGGATGGTCTTTGTACACACAATCCAACGGTGCATGAATTTGAAGGCAAGTACTATTTGTATTACATGGGCAATACTGGAAACGGTGACCCTACGAAGAAACTGAATATGCATCACCGCAACAACCAACGTGTTGGAGTTGCTGTTGCGGACCACCCGGCCGGCCCTTGGGAGCGATTTGATGATCCTCTAATTGACATCAGTGATGACCCGTCAGCGTTAGACGCGCTTATGACTAGTAATCCCTCAATTTGCCGGCGCGATGATGGTACCTACGTCCTCATATACAAAGCGGTCGGAAAGCAATATGCACTTCCAAATGGTGGGCCGGTGGTGCACTTGGTAGCCACATCCGATGCACCCACTGGACCATTTAAGAAACACAAAACACCTGTGTTTACTGTGCCTGGGCACAGGTTTCCAGCAGAGGATCCATATATTTGGTCTCAGGGCAACTCACTACTGGCTATCGTGAAGGACAACGAAGGCCATTTCACAGACGCAGGAAAGTCTTTAGCGCTATTCGAGTCGCAAGACGGCTTGCAATGGAAATTGGCGCCGTCACCACTGGTCAGTCGGATCGAAGTGAACTGGCAGGATAAGGGTTTGCTAGAACTGCATAGCTTAGAGCGGCCTCAACTCTGGCTCGACAATGGCGAACCAAGAGTCCTGTTCTGTGCTGCCGACGACGATAAGAAACGCGACCACTCATTCAACGTACACATTCCGCTGCGGACAAAGGACTGAGTCGCGACCGTGCTTTCGCTTTTGAAGCTGCGTGCCAAAGGCGGTGAACTGAGACACCCTCTTCTCTTAGGATCAGGCATGTGTAATGGCCCTTTAATAGCGACGCGACCAAGTAAGTGAAGTCCATGGCAATCAGCAACCTACCGAAATTTCGCCTCTCTACGCGTCACTGGATATCTCATAAGAAGCACATGAGTTGCCTTTTCCATCGACTGTGGGCTATCGTTGCCTCCGTGTCGTTACTTGCAGTGACGAGTCCTAGCGCCGCGCAGCACCAAGTCATTGACCTCAATGGAGATTGGTATTTCGCTCTCGACCCGGTCGACGAGGGTGAGCAGTACGGCTGGAACTCCGTTCCTGAGAACTGGGACGGAATGGCTCCCATAGCGTCCGAGAAATGGGACACGGTAACCGTGCCCCACGACTTCCTCTCAGATCCGCGATATGAGTGGACCGGAACGGTGTGGTATCGCAAGTCAATCCAGGTGCCAGACGGTGGTGATGAGGCCGTCTATCGATTGCAATTCGAAAGAGTTGCGACCAAGTGCGACGTATGGGTAAACGGAAAGAAGATGGGTTCTCATCAGGGTGCCTATACTCCCTTCGAATTGGATATTTCCCAAGTCGTACGGCCAGGACGTTACAATCATCTCGCGATCAGCGTTAGCAATCGACGAGAAATTGGCGATATTCCCGGACCGCGTCTAGCCACTGATTCAC
Source organism: Planctomycetota bacterium (assembly GCA_039184115.1). Taxonomy (GTDB): domain Bacteria; phylum Planctomycetota; class Planctomycetia; order Pirellulales; family Lacipirellulaceae; genus Bythopirellula. Next base: position 18,693 of record JBCDBK010000047.1, read on the forward strand.
ACAATCAGATAGTTGCCTGGTTAAATTACGGTGGCATTCTGGCGCCCGCTCGCCTGGCAATCAGTTCGCCAGTATATGTAGTCAATCAGAAGGTCGACGCCAATCCGGTCCTACCCGAGGGGTCGGCGGAGTTGACGATCACAGCACTTCTCCGTAACGGGTCTTCAAAGCCGAAGTCTGTGAAAGTCGGTTGTGCTGTCTCTCGCGATGGCGAGCCAAGTAAGGCGATCCAGAACGGCATTCCCCAGCAGATTATAGAGATTAATGCAAAGGACCAGGTTTCAGTTGAATTTCGATGCGCATTAGCAAAAGAGAATGTAGACCTTTGGTCTCCTGACACACCTGAGCTTTACATAAGCAAGATATCGGTGGCCTCAGAAGGTGGCAAGAACCACAGTCGGTCCAACACTTTCGGCATCCGAACGATAGAAGTCAAAGGCACACGGCTTCTACTTAACGGCGAACAGATCCGGCTTGCGGGAGCCAATCGAGTTGAAGGGCATCCGGAAACTGGCGCACTGGAGCCTCCGGAAATCGTCGATTTGGACATGGGTTTGATGAAACGAGCCCATCTTGAGATGCATCGACTACAGCACTATCCCGTCTCCCAGCAGATGCTCGATTGGGCTGACCGACATGGCATGTTGATCGTTTGCGAAGCTCCCTGTTGGAATCTTCACCCTGCAGAACTTAGCGACGCGCGCTATCGCTCCAATTTCACCGCGCAGTTTACTGAGATGATCCAGTCAAGTTGGAATCACCCAAGCGTCATCGCCTGGTCTGTCGGAAATGAATATGAGTCATGGACCGCAGAGGGAGTGGACTGGACTCGCACGTTTGCTGCGTTGGCGAAACAACTCGACGAGACACGACCGACAACATTTCCAGCCGTAAATCATGCCCCAGGGCAGGATGCACCTTCATTGGAGAGACGGAGTATGCATTGGGTCGATTTCATCAGTTTAAATCAATACTCGTCTGTCGATACAGCTGCTCGCAACCTGGATTTGATCCATCAACGATGGCCTAACAAGCCCGTCATGTTGACCGAATTTGGCAGGCGCATCGATCAAGTGAGTGCGGAGCAGCGAATTCAACATTTCCAGGGCATGTTGAAGGTTGTGCGCGATCGCGAGTTCGTAGCGGGTATGTCTTACTGGTCCTTTAATGACTACCGTAGTCGATATCCGGGAACCAACGCAAATGGATACCGACCGTGGGGGATTGTTGGTCCGAACCGAGAGCCACGCAGTCTGTACTACACAATGAAGCAGGAACTTGCCCCCGCATTCATCAAAATCATACAAAAAGAGCCACTGGTAGTGGAAGTTCAAGCTCGCCAGGAATTTCCGAGCATGACCCTCCGCAACTATCTTGTCCGAGCCATTGATAGCGAAGCTCAGCAGCTTGGCAGGACAACGGTGCCGACGCTGAAACCGGGAGATTCGACATTGATTGAACTAGATGTCGTCGGGGGCGCCCGAGTTCAACTTGTCCGTCCAACTGGGTTCGTCAGCACCGAGATAGGAATATGAGTGACTCGGATCATGGGTTCTTTTCGTCGAACTCCACGCTGTCTTCTCATAGCAATATCGATGAACAAGTATTTCGGGCTCGGCGCTTTCATGTGAGGTGCCCACTCTAATCACTCGACGCACTAGCTAGTGTGATATTTTCGCTAACAATCCAAGAACTGCTCACCCAACTATTCTTGACGACCTCTATGGCTAAGACCTGAAAAGGACAGATGTAGCCTTCGTCTCATCCTTGATTCATTTGCTTTTTCGCATCCATAGCCTATAGGCTCTCAAGCAGAGGATGTGTCTCGCTCGTATGGTGCGACTAAACCCGCAACGTTCCTTCGTGTGTCGCAGGAACGAAGGTTATTTGCGCAATAGCGTATCGCGATCGATCTTGTCAGCAACTACATTTGACCTTTAGAGGGTGCTTGACACCAGAGTCCTAGCTGGTCGATCCAGACGCAGGCGGCCATGTATACGTCCGTGAATATGGAGTAGGAGACGGCCAGGTATGAAGTCTTTTGCGAATCCGATCTATCGAAGAACACTGTCGTTTGAGTCGCTCGAAGAGCGGCAGGTACTGTCGGCGACATTTCAGGACGCCGGCATCGAGCAGCAGGCGATTGACGCAATCAATGCAAGCCAATACTCCACCACGATTCTTGCTGATGAGATACTTCATAACGCACTCGATGCAATTGCTGACACAGAGATCGTACCAGCCGGTGCAGCCGTACTTACGACTGCCGCCGACCTCTCGCAAATCGCGGCTGGCACACCTAGCAATCCAAACGTGTATTTGATCCAAGGCGATCTGACCATCACTAGCAACATCGAAGTGCCAAGCAACGTGCACATCTATGTCGATGGCAGTATCTTCAAGCAGGGTAATCATACTGCCCCAGGTGGTGTACATACGAATTCGAACAACGATGACGCGATCTTTATGATCGATGGTACTGACAATATCAAATTGATCGGAATCGATAACGCACTGTTGCACAGCAACTCGAATCTCGCCGCCGCAGCCCCGCACGCTACAGCGGTTTTCATAGGTACCGGCTCATCCAACATCGAGGTCAACGGGTTTAAGATTTCCAACGTTTGGGAAGCGCTGGTAGCTCGTGGCTTCAACGAGGACGTTAAGTTTCTGAATAACTACATCCAAAACACTGTCAGTCGCGCCATTCATTCGATTGCGAGCCAAAACCTAATTGCCGCGCACAACTTCATCGTGAATGCTGGAGTCGATGGTCTCGACTGGGATGCGTTTACTGACGCGGCTATCGGCTATGAAAATGTTGTCATTGGTGCGGGCCGCTGGGCAGGATTCGTCGAAGAAGCGGCTCACGACAGTTACTTGATTCGCGGGCTCGCGCTAATGGTGGACCTCGGAAATCCTAATCGGGGTTTCATGCTTGGGTGGGCAGACAACGGAACGACTTTCTCAGATCCAATTACGCGCGACAATTATTTCATCGACAACGTCATTTTTGATCCCGGAAACATTCCCCAGTCAGGTGGCGACTACTTCGCCAATGCCAATGTTGGCGGCAAAGGCCAAACCTATTTCTGGGCAAATCGAGGCTTCGGCGCCGGGCAATCAACAACGAACTTCACCAATGCAGAGTGGCTAGACTTCCTTCCGACAGCCGGCGGCAAGAACAACGCGATCGACGCGGTACAGTTGCTGGCTGGTTTAGACGCTCAGTTCAATGTGCCGGAGCCGGGTGACTTTAACGACGATGGCTTTGTCGACGTCGACGACTTACTGCAGTGGCAAGCTGATTATGCGCAGAACGCTGACTCGGACGGCAACCAGGATGGCGACTCCGACGGCGGCGACTTTCTCGCCTGGCAGATCAACTATCGGCCCGCGCCGCCACCAACGGACATCGTCGTGACCATCCTGGATACAGACTATACTGGCGGCAACGGCTATGTCAGTGGCAATCTCGCGTCGCAGCAAGGCTGGGTTGGTCAGCCGATCGCTCAAGTCGATGCATCAGGGACCGGCACAGTCAGTTCCGTTGGCGGACCGTTTGATCGCAACATGTACAACACTGGCGTTCGTGGCGGCAACGGCAGTAGTCCAAGCGACGCAGGCTTCAATGCGAACGACCGAATTGAAATCACATTCGATTATCAGTTTACTCTACCCAACAATGGCAATAACGGTGTAGCGCAGGTAGGGATTCGCGGCGAAGGTCCGATGGCTAGCAACAACTTTGAATCTCGCCCGCAGCAGGGATTTGAGTTGGCCTACTCGGCATTCGACGGCGGTCAGCTAAGACTCTTTCCTGACCTGAACGATAACAATCCATCAGACGGACTAATCATTGACGCCGCGAATGTGGGGATTAGCTCAACAGATCTCGTTAGTGATAACCTGCGAGTATTCTATCAGGCAACTACCGATGGAGCTGGCAACTGGAGCGTTGAATCAGCGACCGTTGAGAATCTGGATAGCGGTGATATCTTTACTTACGAAGGCACAACTCAGACGTTTAGCTACGCGGCCACGGACGCGTTTTTCTCTCAAATACTTGCGTTCAACTCGAATGCCGCTTTCAATGGTGTGACTGACGGTGCAAAGTTTGTTTATATCGATCCAATTGATCCACCAGCAGCGTTAGCCGACCAACGAAGAGAGAGCACATCATCATCCGCATCATTACTCGCGATAGTCCTGTCGTCCATAGAACAAGACGATGGCCCGATCCTCGTGTTATCGGATACAACTCGTATCGATCTCGCAGGACAGACTCCTATACCTGCAACCTCGTCGACAGACGCGGCTTCGCCCAACCAGGAAGACGCGCGTTACTTGCGCGTCGATAACGAACGAGAATCAGCTATCGATATCGCTTTTACGCTTGCAGACGATTGGCAAGCCATATTCTCCGCTCAAAGCTCTTTGGCTGAACACGACTGAAATGGTAAGTATGAACCTGATGTTGTATTCGGCACTTCACTAGGGTGGAATGCCGTGGCTACGAAGGAACTCGATCGCACCTTAAAGTCCCTCTGGCGAGCTATGGCTTGCATGTGTTCGCGAGATTTACTGATGGAAAAATTTACCCGAAAGAGCGACCTTTGCCTGCTAGCAACCCGAACGTTCTTTGGAGCCATATTTATTGCAGTAATGACTACGGCACTATATGGTGAACAGCTACCCGAGCCGATCTTAGCGCATACGGATGCCGCCCACGTTCGGGACCTAGCACTTCCCGCCGACTATCGTCAAGAGACGAGGCTCGCGGGCCCACTGCCCAGCTTTGTCAAGGTTTGGTGCGAAGGCAAGCCGGCAGATCAGCTGGAGTTCTCATTCAATGCCGATGCAACAGAGATTACGTTACATCTGGGCAACAGAAAACCCGAGAAATTACAATTTTTGTTGTCTGAGAATACAGGTACTCTTTCAGATGGAGTCGTCGTGTGTAGTGCGCTTGACGCAACGGTTGTAGGCAAGCAAGCAGCACTCGAGACCCACCCGGGTAACCACCGTATCGGCTACTGGAACATCGCGAGCGACTATGTTGCCTGGGACGCCAATATACGTGGCGGTGAGTATCAGGTGGAACTCGTCTATTCACGCGCAACCCCTACTGGAACTAGGGTGATCATAGCGATCGGCGATAGAGAGTTTCCAATAACCTTGGAGGAAACCGGTAGCTGGTATCGCTACCGAGTTGTTTCTCTAGGAGATACCGTTGTTCACCGTGACGGCAAAACAAGGGTTGAAGTCCGTGTCGACGAGATTGTCAACGGTGGCGTGATGAATTTGAAGGCTATCGTGCTTACACCTAAACAAGCACCCTCAAAGACAGAGCCTGGTGAGAAGAACATCAGCTTTAGTCACGATGTTCGCCAGTTGCTCTCTGATCGATGCTTCCTTTGCCACGGTCCGGACGGAAACAGCCGTCAGGCAGATTTGCGACTTGATAATCGAGATTCAGCCACGGAGTGGGCAATCGTGCCTGGTTCTCCCAAGAACAGTGAAGTCATTACGCGGATTATTTCCGATGATCCTGAAATACGAATGCCGCCGCCGGAAAGCAACAAGCCGCCGCTCAACCCGCGAGAGATCGCAACCTTGAAGCGTTGGATAGCCGAAGGAGCGGTATACGAAACGCATTGGGCGTTTGAGCCACCCCGACGCCCTACACCGCCCAACTCTGGGAAGGCCGATAGAATCCGGCATCCGATTGATCGTTTCGTGACTGCCAAGCTCGACGAGCGCGGATGGAGCCCCTCGCCTCGAGCCGACAAACGGACCTTGATCCGACGCGCATCATTTGATCTGACGGGTCTCCCACCAAGTCTCAGTCAGATCAACGCCTTCGTAACCGACGAGTCGCCGAACGCGTGGCCGCGAGCACTCGATCGCCTTTTGGACTCGAGCGCTTACGGCGAGCACCAGGCGCGGAATTGGCTCGACGCGGCGCGATACGCTGATACCAATGGCTACCAGTACGATTTCCAGCGAGATCAATGGGCCTGGCGAGACTGGGTCATTGCAGCATTCAATGAAAACATGCCGTTCGATCAGTTCACAATCGAACAGTTGGCCGGCGACCTACTGCCCGGTTCAACGCCCCAGCAACGTTTAGCAACTGGGTTTAATCGCAACCACCCGATCACCGTCGAAGGTGGGGTTATCGACGAGGAATACCGCGTTGAGTATGTGCTTGATCGCACGACCACAATAGGTACGGTCTGGCTTGGCATGACACTTGGGTGTGCAAGGTGTCATGACCATAAGTATGACCCGCTAACGCAGAAAGAGTTCTACCAGCTTTCAGCATTCTTCAATCAAGTGCCAGAGCGAGGTTTGCGGGGATTTAATCCGTCGGAGAAGATAATTTCGCCCTATCAGACTCAGCAGCTAAAAGAAGCTGAGGCTGCACTTCAAGAAGCTGAAGATGAATTCATATCAGAATACGTGGAGTGGAACCTGCCTCTTGACGAGCTGAAACAACAGTTGAATCGCAAAACGATTGGATCTTGGAATGTCAGTCAACCTGAGTCCGCAAGTTCGCGAAGTGGATCGAACCTCGTCCCACAGCCTGATAACAGCATTTTGGTTTCTGGCATTAACGCCGAGAAAGACATTTATGAAGTAGTCTTGGCAGCCGAAGATGGAGAGTTGCGAGCCCTCCGACTCAGTGCCGTGCCGAGCGTTACATTGAAAAACAAGTGGGTTGGACGCAGCGACAACGGCAACTTTGTTCTATCGGAGATAGAACTCGAGGTTTCAAGTTCCAAGAGCCCTGACGAGTTCAAACCAGTAAAGGCTGCTGCGGCATATTCTCTCTACTCACAAGACAACTTTGAGGCTTCTGCCGCTATCGACGGCGTACTCGAGGCAGGCGGCTGGGCGGTTAATGGCAAGCCTAGCAGTGTCGAAAAGACACAAACCGCGTTCTTTGTTATCGATCAGCCGGTGCAGCTTGGTGAGGGTGCGAAGGTCAAGGTTCGACTTCGATTTGAGAGTGAATACGCAAGAAGTCAGATAGGACGTTTCCAATTTGCTACTACTCCGTCGAAAGAAGTCGCTCAGTCGATACGGGCTCTCACCATCCTGAATGCTCAGTCACGTGGCTGGACAAAAAAAGAGCAAATTCTGATTGCCGAACAGGCGGCTGATCTGGCAGGAACTGATAGCATCAGACATTCTAAGCGAAGAATGATAGAAGCTCGCGAACGCCACCAATCGCTTCTGGATTCAACTCCCACGACCATGGTCATGCGAGACGGCAAACACTCACGGGGAGCATACGTGCTGGATCGTGGTGAGTACGACAAACGGGGCGAGCATGTTCAAGCTGACACACCCGCTTGGCTACCGCCTATGGCTGATGATCTGCCACGCAATCGACTTGGCCTCGCCAGGTGGCTTACGGATGCCGACCATCCTCTGACCGCAAGAGTAACCGTAAACCGTTTCTGGCTGCAGCTTTTTGGTATCGGCTTGCTTGATTCTCCAGAAGATTTCGGACTACAAAGCCAATCGCCTAGTCACCCTGAACTACTGGATTGGCTGGCGGTCGAGTTTTCCGAGTCAGGTTGGAACGTTAAAGAGTTCTTGAAGACGATCATGACATCGCAGACGTATCAGCAGTCGTCTGTCAGCTCTCCCGAGACGCACAATCGTGATCCTGACAACCGATACCTCTCACGAGGCCCACGATTGCGTCTCGACGCTGAGTCGATTCGTGACTCAGTTTTGGCTGTCAGCGGCTTGCTCAATCGGAAGCTGGGTGGGCCGAGTGTTTTCCCTTATCATCCCAAGGGGTTATGGCTGGAGGTCAACAACCGTCCGGGCTATTCAAGTTCGTATGAGCAAGATACTGGTGACAAACTCTATCGTCGTAGCATTTACACCTTCTGGAAACGTACAGTCACACCGCCATCGATGGCGGTCTTTGATGCGCCCTCGCGAGAATACTGCACAGTTCGTCGTTCGCGAACAAACACACCATTGCAGGCATTCGTCATGCTGCACGACCCGCAGTTCGTCGAAGCCGCAAGAGCATTGGCTGCGAGAACGCTCACGCAAGGCGGTCAAAGTCTAGGTGATCAAATTCAGTATGGGTTCGAAGTCGCCGTCGGTCGTCATCCGACGACCGCTGAGCTACAAGTACTTGAAGATGCGTATCACGAACGGTTAGCCCACTTTAGGACTTCGCCCAAACAAGCATCACATCTACTGACAATAGGCGAGAGTCCACTCGACAAGAGTATTCCTGTAGCCGAGCAGGCGGCGATGACCACCGTGGCAAGGCTACTACTGAATCTCAGCGAATTCATTACCAAGGAATGAAGAATAGATGACTCACCCCGTAGTTGAACACTGCATGCAAATCAATCGACGCCATTTCTTCGGTCGTGGTCTGTCGGCGGTGGGCTTAGCTGCGATCAGCTCGTTGCAGCCAAACGTTGGCCACAGCTTCGCTTCGGCTGCGTCGTTAGCAGTGAATAATGGGCCGGGTTACGGCCCCGGTCGAGTCGGACCGACACACTTCGCGCCAAGGGCCAAGAATGTCATTTACCTCTGTCAGTCGGGCGCACCCAGCCAGATGGACACGTTCGACTACAAGCCACAACTCGAAAAACTCGATGGTCAAGAACTGCCCGACTCAGTGCGAAGTGGTCAACGGTTGACGGGCATGACCTCGGGACAGAAATCATTTCCTGTCGCAAAGTCGATCGCAAAGTTTCAGCGACGCGGTGAATCTGGCCAATGGATCAGTGACCTACTGCCCCATCACGCAAAAATTGCCGACGACATCTGCATCATCAAATCGATGTTCACTGAAGCAATTAATCATGACCCTGCGATCACTTTCTTCCAAACAGGCCACCAGCAGCCGGGCAGGCCATGCATTGGTGCTTGGGCAAGCTACGGCTTGGGCAGCGAATCGACTGACTTACCCGGCTTTGTTGTCTTACTTGATAAGAATACGGACAAAGAAGCCCAGCCGGTCTATTCCCGTTTATGGGGCAGCGCGTTCCTACCATCAAATCACCAGGGCGTGAAGCTTCGTACTTTAGGTGACCCCATTCTGTATCTACAAGATCCTACTGGTGCGTCTCTCAAGGACAAACGTAAGCTACTCGATCGACTGTCGGAACTGAATTCGCTACATCACGAGCGAGTTGGGGACCCCGAGATTAACACCCGTATAGCTGCCTACGAAATGGCGTACAGAATGCAGACTTCGGCCCCCGAGCTTACGGATTTTAGTAACGAGTCACAGGCGACGTTCGATCTATACGGGGCAGATGCTCATAATCCAGGTACGCATGCGTCCAACTGTTTATTAGCTAGGAGGCTCGTCGAGCGGGGGGTGCGGTTTGTTCAGCTCTATCACCGTGGCTGGGACCACCACAGTAATCTTCCGGGTCGTCACCCCAAGATCGCGAACGAGGTCGACCAAGGGTCCGCTGCCCTTGTTCAAGATCTCAAGCTACGAGGTATGCTTGATGACACGCTGGTTATCTGGGGCGGTGAGTTCGGCAGAACTGTTTATAAACAGGGAGATCCTCAGCGATTTGGACGCGACCATCACCCGCGCTGTTTTAGTATGTGGTTGGCCGGCGGCGGGGTTAAGCCCGGAATTAGCTACGGCGCAACCGACGATTGGTGTTACAACATTGTTGATAACGGCGTTCACGTGCATGACTTAAATGCGACGATTCTCCATTTGTTAGGCATCGACCATAAGCGGCTTACTTATCGATTCCAAGGCCGTGACTTCCGACTGACCGATGTCCATGGCGAGGTCGTTCACAGCATTCTTTCTTAGCGTGACGATCGAACCAACTGATTCGAGCCAAGCCTAAAGAAACTGAGATGCCAAAGAGCGGCCTCCTTCAACAAGTCAAAAATCTCGAAACACGATAGGACCAAACGACTTAGGAGATATGTAAAAGCCGTTTGCAAGTACTTGCCGCGTGCGGAGGTTCGAAGACACTTCTGGTCCATGCGGAGAACACGGATGTCTGATTACGAGGCATTTGATGGGGTAATGGCCCCGCGCAGCTTGTACTTCGTATAGACCTTATCAACTTCGAAACGACAGAAGTGGTGAGCTAATAGATGGTCGCCCGCAGGACTCAATGGTAGAAGATGCTTGGAAGGACCACCTCCACCGAGCGAACCAGGTGACAGTTGGAGATGCTTATGCAGATGCTAAGAATGCTGATAGTTTTAGTTTCCTGCGGACTTGGTACGTCTCTGGATGCTGAAGGCATGCCTTCCGAAATTGCCCATTTATATGAGAATGAGGCCGACCGATCGGTCTCTGATGAGTTCGACGCTCAGCAGTTAGATACTGGCAAGTGGGACTACCGTACCGCGCCAACATCTGCAAATTGGCTGCAGTCGAACACAAGTCTCGAAAACCAAGGTGAAGATCGGTACCTCGAGTTGCGCGGCGAATGGAAAAGGACCGCGGGCGCCGACGGCTTCGTCACTGGCACGGGGTCTTCGAGTGGAATTTACTCGAAGAAAACCATGGGCCATGGTTTCTACACAGCACGCTGGAGGGTCGAGGGCATTAGTCCGAATCACAAGTCAAGTTGGCACCCGGCCATCTGGTGTCACCGCTCGATTCCGACCACCACGAACCCTAGTCGACTACCTCAAGACCACATAGAGCTAGACTTCGTCGAATTCAGCCAGAGTCGCACGCAGAATATCCAATGGCATTGCCAGGCCGTTGAATGGGTACGGAATCGGGAAGAAAGTCGCATGACTCCCATTGAAAGCAGTTCCTGGAGCTCTGACTTTCAGGAAGGAGTGTGGAGCACGCACGGCCTAGAGTACCACCCTGACTACGTGCAGCTCTGGGAATTCGATGAAATTTCTCGTCAATGGTCACAGCGTGGCGAAAAGATCTCCATCACCACTGCGGCAACGGACAAAAAGGCGCTAAACATTAACAAGAGTTCCGCTCATGAGCAGGCGTACTGGATTCTTTCCAACTACGATTTCTTTGAGCGAGTCAACAAGATGTGGGAGCCGTACCACGGCAGGAAGGTCAAGAGTACGGACAACTTCCTAATGAGTGAGAGCTCACTTCAGATCGACTACTTCCGATTTCGTCCGTTGAAGACAGGCAATGCGGATGACCAGTGAGTTGGTTTGAAGATACTTTTCGGACAGCTGTTTGCGTCCGGCGAATGAGTACCCCTTCTATGTCGAAATTGCGGCGTATGAGCGCGTTTCGAAGTAAGCCCACCCCTTCTTGAGAACTCCACTACTGTAGAGCCGTTGTTCTCGATCCCTACCAAAGACAAAAAACGCGTCTGGATGGCTTAGAGATCATCCACGTCGAAAGTATCGCCAAGGCGATTGTACAAGTCCTGTAACTCGTCTGACTTGGGCTCACGGTCCTCCGAGTTGAGCGCATCGGCACTTCGTTCAGCTGGGCTTAGCTGCTGCAGTGTGTCGTCAGCCCCGTCGAATACAGCGTCAAGCGTACTAGCGTCTGCGATAACCACCTCAGCATCATTTTCACTACTCTTGGCAGCTACTTGCTCGAACCACTCGGCAGCGACCGCAAGGTCGACTAGTGCCGCTCTCGCTGGCGGTGAGTACTGATTGCGATTTTGTGGCAATAAACTCTGATCGATCGATGCGGCAACCAAGCGTTGTCCGATGGATCCGCCGCTGTAGTTGGTTTGCCAAATCTCCAAGTCTGTTGCATTGGCCTCGCCGTCTCCGTTGGCGTCACCCTCGTGGTAGTACGCTCCCGTCAACCCATTGCCGCGTTGCCACGCCAAAAAATCGGCACCGCTCACAACGCCGTCCAAAGTAAAATCAGCGAATCCACCAGTCTCGATGATCAGTTGCGGAGGTGCATTGCCTTCCTTCGAACTGAACCAAACGTCGCTGCCACTGCTATGCTTGAGCACAAACGAGTACGTGCCGTTACCGCTGATCGCCGACGACACGTCGAACTCTATGATATCGCCGATCGCATGTGTGCCACTCACAGAATCCAGCAGCGTACCCAGTCCGGGCGCGTTCGCAGAGCTGATGGTTTCCTCAGCCCAGGCGTTAGACGTTCCTTGGTAAAGGCTGAGTGTTCCGCTACCTGGATCCTGCGTTACGACGAGACGCAACAAGGCTCTCTGAACGTCATCGCCACTAGTGCCATCGACATCAAACTTAAAGTAACCAGTCCGTGCCGGTCCGGACTGCTGAACCTTGATCAGTCCGTCGTTGATTCCCGTTGCTCCCTCAACGGTCGCATCATCAATTGGCTCGAACACCATTTCAGCCAGCGGCGCCTCGACAACTGGGGCAACGATCGTTCTTGACGCTGTCGCTTGGAACTCGCCGTCTGTTGCTGTGAAGCTTACTACATAAGTACCCGGTCTTGAGAACTCCACCTGCGTATTGTTGTTCTGGGGACTGCTAAAATCTGCGCTGCCTGGACCGCTAGTGAGTGACCACTGCACCTCCGGTGAAAGTAGCAGTTGGCCGTCGTCCAACGCGATACCTTCGAGTTCGAAAGCCAAATCACTGGTCTCGCCTTGAACAGGCGATTGGGGCGTATTCGGGTTGAGAGCTTGACCGGCGCTAGTGAGGGAAGGATCGTAGAAAACTACGCGATCGACTCGAAAACCGTTAGAACGTCCCGCGATGGTGAATGTATGCTCGCCGGCCGAAAGCTGATAACTGGCAGCGGGACGATTGCCTTCTCCAAAGTCGAAATTGCTTGCCCAATTCCATTCTCCCTGGATTCCCGAAAAAACTTTGATCCAGCTGCCATTGTCCATCTTTGCCCAAATGTCGTTTTCCTGATCGAACGGTATTCCGGAGTTACGATGATTCCGGAAACGCATCTGGTAGGTTCCTGGACTCGTGACAGTAAACTTGTACTCTGTGACTCCTTGTACCCCCGGACTTCCAAATAGATCTGGCCCTTCCCAACGGAAGTACCCGTCGCCGGTGAAACCAGGTACGGATGTTTGCAGCTGCCACCCATCGGCCGCTGTTTGCGATTCCATCTCGATCACAACGAGGCCATTTTGCTCGAGAAACACACCGCCTACCGATGATTCGACGGGCGTGATGCTCGCGATTGATACCTCTGGAGGCTGATTAGGGCCCGTTGATGAACGACGCCTAACCAAGATGGTCCAATCCTGCGTGGTGCTGTTTGGCGCGTTGCCTAGATTTCTGAAGCCCCCACCACTTACCGTACTCGTCGTCCCTATTTCCAACTCGCCTCCATTCCGTGGATCAAACCAACGCACATCAAAAGTTCCGCCAACGGTTGTCAGATCTAGATCAGTCGTTCCTCCGTTCTTGAGGTACACGACGTAGGTGTCACCTTGATTGTACAACCCATAATCACTCGCGGCCGTGCTAATCGAGTTGTCATTCTGCATCTGCCAGAACGGGATCTCGTTTTCCTCAAAGAACTCGAGAGCGTAGCGAGCGTAATCCCACCAATCATCCCGACTGCGGAAGTCTTGCAGGGTGAGGTCGGAATGGGCATGTCCGTATCCAAAGTAGTATTCGTTGCCCCAGCCGCCGGCCATTAAAGTACCCCAGAGTGCGTTTTTGCGACCGTCTACGTGCGAGTTGCCTGCGTCGTTGTCAGGGCGCAAGGCGTGTTGCGGATCACCGGGCTCATCGACAGCAACAGCCCAGGGTTTACCAGCAGCGGCGGAGTCGTTAACCCATCTAGCCGTGTCGGAATGGACTTGGCTGAAATCTGAGTTATTCGTCTGCAGCGATGCACCGGTTAGTTCGGACGCACTGCCTAGCAGTGGATCATAGACGACATCTTGTTGCCCACCGGGGAACGTATGCAAGACAATATGGTGACCATAAGGGTCGTTGTCTCGGAAATACTGAGCGAAGTCTTTGACCTGCTGCGACGTATTCGTATTCTCCTCGCCCAAGTTCCAGTTGAGGGCCAAATGGTGGCTGAATCTAGCGATTAGCTCGCGATAGTAGAGCTTGCGTTGGTTTCCAAGCGCGCCACCGTCAAGCAGCTGATCATTCTCCGTCTCTTGCGTCTTAAAATGCAAGAACATGCCTAGCTTGTCGGCATGCTCAAAAACGACTTCCCACTGCGCGAGGCGCGAGACATCCATTCTCAACCGTTCGTTATAGTTGAGATACGGAAAGACGTTTCTATCGTCGCCGGCGATGTTCATTGGCAAAAACGAAAAGGCGTTCATCCCTTCGCTGGCCAGATAGTTGATCGCACCAATTAACCCTTTTCCTTTATCACTCCCCCACGTGGGATCGCCTGGACTCCAATCAGAAACATGCGGCGCCCAATTCTTGATAAAACTGTCGCCTTGTCCGTCGCTCGTAAAAGGACCGTCGAATTCATCGTAGGCCAAAAGATTCTCGGGCGAATCGGCACCTTGCTTTAGAAAATACTCGCCGCTGCCAGCAAATTTCAGATACCGCTCGCCAGTGTATTCCAGTCGACCTTTGCCGCGGAAATCGCGCCCGATTTTGTCCGTAGCGGCCACTTCAAACGAGCCGATGGCGCCATCGAAAAAACCGGCACTGACGCCTGCATTCGCGGCGTCGCTCATCGCCACGTTGGTACCAGAGCGAAACGATGCAGAATATACCCAGTCCCCTGTTAGGTTCGGAGCAAAGTGAACTCTCCAGACATTACCACTTGTTGCACTCGAGTTTGCAGCATTGCCATCTGCCGCAAAATACCCTGGCACAACAAAGGACTCACCAGAACCTTGGTGCGTAAACGTCACGTCCAATCGATAGTCTGTAAAGGGATTGACTGCCGCTGACTCACTCGTACTTGGACCTGCAAAGTCAATAGTTACCTTGTGCCATTGTTTGATTTCACCAGTAACGACGCCACCTCCAGTATCTGGGGCGACCTGCACCACCACGGTATCGGTACTCGTGTTTAACTCGTCATCTGTCGCGCTGAGTCGGAAGGTATACGTGCCCTCGACAAGACTGCTGGCGGTCAGATCGTCGGTGTTGGCCCCCGAAAGCATTGCACTATTTGGTCCACTTATCTGCACCCACTGGAGATTCGTGATAACTCCGTCGTCGGTTGCCGAACCATCGAGTACGACGCTCGTTTCCGGCAACAATACCACACGATCTGGGCCGGCACTAACGACTGGATCGCCAGCGTTTGGATCCGTTGTCGACAGATTCGATTGTGGGATGATTGTCTCACTTTGCCCTGGACCGGAATACAACAGCCGGGCGTCAGTCGTGCCCTCTTGCTGAAAATACTCCATCCGAATTGGGTGCCAACCCGCATCTAATTGAATTTGTCCGTCATCTCTCACGCTAGGGTGCTGATTCCAATTGTTGATCAGCTGAGCATCGTCTACCCAGAGCCTGACCCCGTCGTTGCTGAAAGTGGTGAACTGCCAAGTGCCGGACTGTTCGACGTGTACCCAACCTGTCCATCGAATCGAATAGTTGTCGTCAGCAGCGACCATTCCCTGCGCACTGTTTCCAAGCGAATCATTGGGGAAATTCACCACTGAGTCGACGCGAGTCCCCACTGGCTCCGTCAAGTCAATCGTGTCGAAGTATTGCGCCGTAATACCATCCCCGGCAAGCAACATCCGAGGCTCAAGCGTTTCGATATGTAGCCGTTGCCGCACTGAGGCAGTTTGAGACAAGTTGGCATTGCGCCTCGGAATGCATTCCATCTTTGACACCGTGTTCCGTTGAAAAGTGCGAAGAAATGGCAGAAAGTTACCATGTATACCGCAGCACTTAGTTTACTCACGGATCATAGCGCCGAGCAACCGTGTTCTGACGGATGCGACCGTAAGAATGCACGACTAAGTCAAGCTGCTACAGATCGATCCTCGAAGAAATACACTACTGCTTCAACGGACAGAGATCACCAAGCAGCAACCAGAAAGTTACTCCAGAATCGAGTTCGGCGCTGATTTCGAATGTGTTTGAAGCAGTCAGCTTGCCACCGACTGCTGGCTAGTTGTTTCTTGAATCGCGTCCTCTAGCGAGAACTGAGCGCGCACTCCCGCGATGCTGTCGTCTTGGCCAGCACCTGGTACACCAGAAGCGACTTAGCACTGCTTGCTCACTCTGGCTACGCCTGGGCTGGATACCTGAGGTGGACCCCAAAAAATGGACAGCCCAATAGGGTGTAGAATACTTCCTTTGGGAGTCCACCAGGAGGTCCAGTGTATGGCACGGAAGCGACGAGTTTTTAGTGGTGCTTGCAAGGCGAAGGTGGACTTGGCAGCAGCCCGAGGCGACAAGACGACAGCAGCGCTGTTTGCTGACGGGCGGACCCGTCAAGAAGAGAACTCTGCGGCCGAGCAGGAACTTTACGAACAAATTGGCCGCTTGAAGATGGAAGTCGAGTGGTTGAAAAAAATCTACCTAGCTCAGCTAAGGAACTCAGACGATGGATTGATCCCGCACATGCACAGCTGCGCTGCTCGGTCTATCTCGCTCGACTTGGCATTGCCAATCCTGCGGCGAATCGACCGACAACTTGAAACTGATGCGTGCTATCGACGAGCATCATCAGGAATTGGACGCTACACTGGTGGCGTCGGCCCACCCATTCAACAGATCATTCCGTAATCCAATTGGTATGTATACCGTCTCGCTGATTGAGTACGCGAAGCAAGGGACTACCTTTCAGTTCACAATTTTTTTGGAATTAGAGATCGCTGATTATTTGGAATCGCAAATTGAGGGACTAGACCCCATTGATGTTTATGCGTTTGCTTGCAATAGCTTCGCTTGTGGCGACGCGAGACTTATTTTTACCTACACCTCTTTCGCATGGGCGAAATTCGGCATTCAAGACCTGGAATCGCTCTTTGGTCGCGTCAGCCCACGACCGGAACCATGCTGGGCCTGGGATGGAGGCGAGTATGCTGATGTCTCTTTCTTTGCCCATTCAATAGGGCTTAACGTGTTCAGATTGGCAAATAGTCTCTTGCTTAGCAGTGAAGACTACACGAATATCGTCACGTATGGCCGTCTAAATGCAGAGATCATCTGTCGACAAGCGGTGAGTGAACCTGACGAGAAGATAGCGATCGATATTATAAGCAGTTCTTGGAGCGTCGTACGCAGATCCGAGATACTGTGCTCAGTGCCCGCCCCGATGTCGACATTGACGATTGGAGTGCGGGGAAACTAGTAGAAGCTACAAACATACTGTTAACGAAGCACCACTAGCTCGTCTGCTAGGTCACTGCTATCACCGGTGGTAGCTCTACCGGTTTAACGAAATCACCAGAGGCAGTTAAGCAAGAGTTGCGAAGCCCAATTACCTCGTGCAGCTTCGCCGCCCAGGTTGCGTGTTCCTGCAGCCGCTGCAAAATCTGAGCCGACCGGCGCTAGCCGCGGGTGATCGGCGCGTTGGGGGCGAACTTGTAAAA
>JBCDBK010000048.1:0-35564 GCA_039184115.1 Planctomycetota bacterium
GATCGCACCAAGATCGTGCGTTCGATTCGCGAGACACTCAACGCGCAGCAATTCGTCGAAGTCGAGGGCCCCACGCTACACAGCATCGCCGGTGGTGCGGCCGCGAGACCCTTTCAGACGCATCATAATGCGCTCGACATTCAATTGACGCTCCGCATTGCGCTCGAATTGCACCTTAAACGCTTGATGGTCGGCGGCATCGAACGCGTGTACGAACTGGGCCGCGTCTACCGCAACGAAGGCATCGACCAGACGCACAACCCTGAGTTCACGATGCTCGAGGTCTATCAGGCGTACGGCGATTACCGCTCGATGATGGATCTGACCGAGGCCTGTATCTGCAACGCGATCGAGGCGACCGGCAAACCGTTCAAACTGCAATGGGCCGACAAAGAAATCGACTTCACGCCACCATTCAAGCGTGCAACGTACGACGAGCTATTCGCCGAGCACGCCGGTGTCGATCCAACCGATGAATCTGCCGTTGCCGAGCTCGCCAAATCGCTGCATATCGAAACCAGCGGCCGCCACCCCGACGTGATCAAGAACGAGGTGTTCGAAGAAAAGGTCGAAGACGCCCTCGTCGGCCCCATCTTCGTGATGGACTACCCCAGCAGCATCTGCCCGCTCACCAAACGCAAACGCGACAACCCGGCCATCGCCGAACGCTTCGAACTGTTCGTGCACGGCATGGAACTGGCCAACGCCTACACCGAGCTAAACGACCCCGACCTGCAAGAAGAGCTGTTCAAAACGCAGCTCGCCGGCCTCGACGAAGAAGACTCAATGGCCAAGATGGATAACGATTTTATCCGCGCATTGCGCTACGGCATGCCCCCGGCGGGCGGCCTGGGAATCGGCATCGATCGGCTCGTGATGCTGCTGACGAATACGCAATCCATCCGCGACGTGATTTTGTTTCCGCTATTGCGACCAGAGAAGAGTTAGTTTTCACCACAGAGTCACGGAGGACACGGAGAAAGAAATTCAAGAAGACATCTCTGTGCTCTCCGTGACTCCGTGGTAAATCAAAAATTCCCAAGGACGGGTAACCATGTATAAACTCCTGCTCTGCTGGCGATATCTTCGCACGCGTTACATCGCATTGATCTGCATCGTGAGCGTGATGCTCGGCGTCGCGACGATGATCGTGGTCAACAGCGTCATGGCCGGATTCACCGCTGAGATGCAAGCACGCATGAACGGCATGCTCGGCGATTTGGTGCTCGAGAGCCGTTCGCTCGATGGGGCCAACGATGCCAACGCGCGGATGGATGAGATTCGCGCCGCAGTGGGCGACGATATTGTTGGCATGTCGCCGACATTGGTCGTGCCTTCGCTGATGTACATCGACGTCAACGGTCATCCGATGACCAAGCAGGTGACGCTTGTCGGCATCGATCAGGCGACGCACGACAGCGTTAGCCAGTTCAGCGAGTTTCTTCAGCATCCAAGCAATCGTGAGCAGCTGGACTTTCAGCTCCGCGAGGGAGGCTACGATGTCTACGACCCACAGGCTCCCGTCGACGGTGAGGTCAAAGCACGTGAGCAAATGAAAACGGCTGGCTGGCAAATTCGTCGCCAGAAGGCTCATCTGAAAAAGCAACGTCAGCAGTACGAGGCGCTGCAGCGTCGCCAACAGCAGGCCACAGATCCGGCGGCCAAGTTAGACCCGTTTGCTCAGGCAACCGCTGATCGCGGCGAAGAAGCCGAGGGACGCGATTTCGATCCATCCATCGAAACCCATGCCGGCATCGTGCTCGGCATCGGAGTGGCGGGCTATCGCGGTCTGGACGGAACGGACCGTTTTTTTGCTGTGCCTGGCGACGATGTGCGCGTTAGCTTTCCGACCGCTTCCAAACCACCGAAGATCGCCAGCGAGTTTTACACCGTCGTCGACATCTACGAGAGCAAGATGAGCGAGTACGATTCGCAGTTCGTTTTCGTACCACTGAAAGCTCTGCAAGAAAGCCGCGGGATGATCGATCCGACAACCGGCGTGGGTCGTTTTACGTCGATCCAGATCAAACTCCGCGTTGGCGTCGACGCCAACGAGGTGCGTGATCGGCTGCGCGACGTCTTCCCCGCACAACTCTATGCCGTCAGTACCTGGCGCGACAAGCAAGGTGCACTACTGGCCGCCGTGCAAATGGAAACTGCCGTGCTGAATGTTCTGCTGTTCTTGATCATCGCCGTCGCCGGGTTTGGCATCTTCGCGATCTTCCTCATGATCGTCGTCGAAAAGACGCGCGACATCGGCATTCTCAAATCGTTGGGCGCATCAGGACGAGGCGTGATGGGCATCTTTCTCGGCTACGGCGTCAGCCTTGGTATCGTCGGCGCCGGAGTTGGACTCGCTTTGGGCATCACGTTTGTCGTCTACATCAACGAGATCGCCGACCTGCTCGGACGAATTACTGGCACACCGGTGTTCGATCCCTCGGTTTATTACTTCCACAAAATCCCGACCGTCATCAGTCCGTTTACCGTCAGTTGGATTTGTGTCGGCGCGGTGCTGATCGCCGTCATGTCGAGTATCTTCCCCGCCTGGCGTGCTGCTCGCCTGCATCCTGTGAGGGCCCTTCGCTATGAGTAATTTGCAAACCGCTCCTTGGGTTCCGCCAACTACAAAGACTGAAGAGCAACCGACGGCGCTCAAGCTGCACGCCAAAGAACATTTGGCCGCGCGCGACCTGTTCAAGAGCTATCAAAAAGGCCCGGTCGGCATCCCAGTGCTGCAAGGCATCGACATGTCGGTCTACGAGGGCGAGTTCCTCTCGATCGTCGGGCAAAGCGGTTGCGGCAAAAGCACGCTGCTGCACCTGCTGGGCACGCTCGACCAGCCCGACGCCGGCGAGGTACACTTCGATGGCCACCGCATCGACAACCTGCCGAGCCGCAGCCGCGACCTGCTGCGTAATCGCTATTTCGGCATGATCTTTCAGTTCTATCACCTGCTGCCAGAACTCACGACGTTGCAAAACGTGATGGCACCGGCGCTGATCGCTGAGAGCACACTCGGCTACTGGCGCCGTCGCGGCGCTCACAAACGTCGCGCGATGGAACTGCTCGACCTGGTCGGACTGGCCGATCGAGCCAAGCACAAACCACGCGAGCTGTCCGGCGGCGAAATGCAACGTGCCGCCATCGCCCGCGCGCTGCTGCTGGAACCCAAAGTGCTGCTCGCCGACGAACCGACCGGCAACCTCGACCGCAGCACAGGCGAGCAGATCATGGCGATGCTGCGCGAGTTGAATCGCGAGCAGAAGCTCACTATAGTCATGGTGACCCACGACAACTGGATTTCGCAGCAGGCCGACCGCGAGGTGCGGCTGGTCGAAGGGCGCATCCAGGCGACGAAGTAGCGGCAACCTACCCGAATTGCAGCGAACCCGTCGCGTTGCCGTGCTGTCAGAAATAGAACGCGGATGGACGCTCATCTAGCGGATGTTCGCGGATAAAAATGATATGATATCAGCGTAAATCCGCCCAATCCGCGTTTATCCGCGTCCTATTACTGATCACGACGAATCATGTCTCGCCAGGTCTACATCAACGGCAAACTTGTTCCGCAGGAGCAGGCCACTGTCAGCGTTTTCGACCACGGACTTCTCTACGGCGACGGCGTGTTCGAAGGCTTGCGTGCGTACGGCGGAAAAATTTTTCGTCTCGAAGAACATGTGCGTCGGCTCTACGAATCGGCCAAAGCGATCTGCCTCGACATTCCCATGTCCGAAGCCGACATGTGCGCCGCGCACAACGACACAATCGCGGCCAATGACATCCAAGACGGCTACATTCGTTCGATCGTCACGCGTGGCGCCGGTACGCTCGGGCTCGATCCGAATCGCTGTAGCAATCCGCAAGTGATCATCATCGCCGATGCGATCGCGCTCTATCCCGAGGAGTTGTACGAGCAGGGGCTGGAGATCATCACTGCCAGTACGATTCGCAACCATCCCGCCGCACTCAGCCCGCGAATCAAATCGCTCAACTACCTGAACAATATCTTGGCCAAGATGGAAGGCCTGAAAGCTGGCTGCGTCGAAGCGCTGATGCTCAACCACAAAGGCGAGCTGGCCGAGTGCACCGGCGACAACATCTTTCTCGTCCGCAACGGCGTGCTCATGACCCCGCCGATGGACGCCGGTATTCTGGGCGGCATCACACGCGACGCGGTTATCGAAGTCGCCGAAGCCGCCGGTATCCAAGTGATGAAGGTCACGCTTTCGCGCCACGACGTGTTCATCGCCGACGAGTGCTTCCTCACCGGCACGGCCGCCGAGGTGATCCCGGTGGTTAAAGTCGACGATCGCACGATTGGCAGCGGCAAACCCGGCCCCGTCACGCTCGATCTCAAAGAGCGTTTTCACGCCCTAACGCGCGCGTAGGCGAATAACTACGCCGATCGCCGACCAGATAAAGCGCCAGCGCTCTCCGACGCGAGCTCCAACAGATCAGCCAACCCAGGGTGGCTCACATTCGCTCGCAACCCTGGGCTGTGATGTGAAACGCCGTTGGCGTTTTTTGCGTGCATCGGTTTGACTGCCGCTGGTACGATCGAATACGCCGTTGGCACATTCCGTGCGCGCGATGCTCGCAACTCCTCGTTGACGCTTGTCGCGAGGCATGTCGACTGAGTCCCCTGTTTCATTTACTAAAGCGGGATTCGATCGACCAAGCCAGCCTACTCTAGGGCCAAAAATCGCGGCTGAGAACTGCGCGTTGTTCCAATCAACCACGAGCGACCTTATGATGAGGGCACGCTCGACTGCTGAGCTTTGTTGGTGTCGAGTGAACGATATCAGCCTCGTCTGCGAATCTTTGGGGGAAAAGAAATGGTCTGCCGCCCTATTCTCGGCGTTCTATCGTGGTTGGCCTGTCTGTCCGTCACCGCGCACTGCTCGTTGGGTCAGGTCGTGATTCGGCCGAACGGTGGTTTCGGAAATGCGGGGCAAGCTTCGAGCTACCAGCTTTACGACGGAAACAACCAGCTCAAGTCGACCGTGACGTCGATCAACGAAAATCAACTGATGATTCTCGCCGACGGATCGCCCATGTACCGTTATTCTCGCAATCGCCGCTTCGATACCAGGTTCTATCTTGGCTACTACAACCAAACGGCAGACGAGGTGATTCGCTGGCCGCGCAGTAACAGTGGCCATCTCGAGATTGGCGACCCTGATCGATTCGGGAACTATGTGTTCCATCAGGGTTACCACATCGGCAGACTAGCCCGCAACAACTCGCCGTGGCCTGACCCTGGTCAGGGTAAGCGCAGCAAAATCGTCGTGATCGAATCGGCTTTGCCCGGCGGCGGATTAGTCACGGCGGGCTACGGTCGTGGTGGCAACGTACAGATCGGCAATGCGAATCCCAGCGCTGCTGAAAATCAGTTCTACCTGCAGGAAGAAAGTCGCGGCTATGTCAGTCTGGTGCCGGTCGCAGATCAAGATTTGATCGTCGATATCCCCGACGCACGCGCGGACAACGGAGCCAATGTTCATGTTTGGCAGCGCGGGAACAATCATCCACAAGCGATTCAGTTTCGGCTCAGAGGAGCTGAACGGGGCTATTTCTACCTCGAGACCAAATTGCGGCGTGGTTTTGTTTGGACCGTGGATGGCGATGCCGCCCGGCAAGGTAGCAACATTCGATTGGCGCGGCAGACGGGCAGAAAGAGCCAGATGTTCCGGCTCTCCAGTCCGGAGAACGTCGGCCAAGTTGCCGGCGGCCAAGGATACGCGCCTCGCCAACCAGCGCAGACCGTGACTCTCAAGCTAGCCAACAGCCAAGTATTCGAGCTGTGGGTGCTAATGATCGATCGACGCGACCCGCTTAATCCGAGGCGAATCAAGATTCCACCGCAGTCGGCCGTCAGTGTCGAGCTGCTCGATGGTGCTGGCGAGTCGCAACTGTTTCACGAATTGAGCGTCTATAAACTGGTCAGGCAATCGATGGTTATCGATAAAACGCGCCCTGGACCCGCCGTGATCACCGAGGAGAATTACTCACCCAAAAGTGTCGGCTGGTTCCAAGTTCCGTTTGCGAAACAGGAGAGTGGTGGCACACTGGACGCCTACCGCAAGGCCGTCGACAGCTACAATCCTGGCAAAGTTGTCAGAATCGAACCCAGTCGTTGGCGTTCGCTCAAGCAGCCATCAACTCCGCCTGTCCCAACCAACGACGGCGCCGGAGAAGGCGACAGAGAAGACGATGATATGGACGACGACAGTCCCTTCGGCGTCGCCAGCCAGCCCTCGCCGTCGTATCGCAACACAGACCTTGCCGTTTATCTCAACCTCGACGATCCCGATCGCGTGGCTCCCATGGGCGATCTGCCGCTGTGCTTGGTGCAGATGATGGATGACAACCGTCTGAGTGTCGAGCAGATCATTTGGCAACGGGCCACGACCGTCGAAACAACACCGCGCACGATCGATGGCAAAACCGTTGAAGTGTCGGAGCAAGTCGTCAAAGACGTGCTCTCCACATGGCCGCACACGTTGGCGTTTGAGCAGATCGAGGTTTTTTTGCCCACGGGTCGCCTGCTGAGCAGAGCAGAGGCACGGACCGCATTGAAATCGGAAGTGCCAGCGGTGATTTTGCAAAGCGAGTGGATCGGCAGACTCGACGAACAATTCCTGTCGCTTCTCAAACCCACGACGCCGATCATCGCTAGCGGCGTCGCACCCGATGGAGGTGGTCCTCCCAGCCCGTCACGACTCGAGCAACGCCAACTCCCGTCGACGCACATCGCGTTTCGTGGCCTGCGGAAGTCGCCACGAGGCGGCGTCGAACTGCTCTCGCTCGAGCCAGAAACCCTCGAGCAAGAGTTCATCGTGGAAGTCCCGGTTGAGTACGAAGTGGAAATCGATGGCCAGCAGCAAACCAAGACCAAAATGGTTGCCGAACAGCGCACGCGGATGGTCACGGTACTCAACGAAAAAGCCAGACGCCTAGCGCCCAAGTCGTACCGGCTTTACGAAATGGCGGGCAAAAAGCTCTCCGCCGAAGCAACGGATCGCTTCGCTCAGCCGCAGGCCGTCGTCTACGTCCCCAAAGGCAAAATCGTCGACCCGTGGTATCGCCAAGTCTTGCGAGCCGAGACGGTGCTGTTGATTGAACGATAGGTGATGCGCAGTCGCCAGCGAACCAGTAGTGCTGGCCAATAATCGCGACTGCAACTGGCCATTCGATCTGCAACAATCGAAGTCGCCATGCGTTTTCGAATCGCAACGCTTGCCCTGCGGAGTTCGAGTTCGTGGCGCAGTTTTGAAACGGTTCTGCAATCTATGTTGCAAAGCGGTAACGCCAGTCAGGCGATGGATTTGCAGCCACCCAACGAGAGCAAAGAGCGGAGTTATGAAACTTCGGAGCTGGGCCAGTGTTTCAAAACGGCTTGTGCAGACCGTCGCGGTCCACAGCGCAATTCGATTCCAGGCAAGAAGTTGCGGCGAATGAACCGCACCCAGGACGGGCGACTTCTGCAAAACAAATCAAAAAACGTTTCAAAAAGTCGACGTTGCAGAAAGGTGACTGAGCTTACGCAAGAGAACCCACCGGCAGTTTTCACCAAGAGCTACGCATGATCGATCTACTGAAGCTGGCGAGCCATGACCTTTGCGGTTGTGTCTCCGCCCGCTTGGGTATCCTGCTCGAATTGATGCTGAGCACCCAAGCTCATGGGGGCAGGCTGCATACGCTCCATCGCGTCGGCGAACTTCGCCCCCGCCCGCTTCGGTGTGTCGATGAACGCTATCTTGGCCATCTCTCCAGATCGGCGTACCGCCGTCGATGACGCGGCGCAGCCGCTTGAAACCGATAGCACAGCGATCAGCAAGACGATGAGGTGCGCGTAAGTCGCTCGTGAGTTCGAGCTATCTTGATTGCCCACGGACCACGTCCTTGTTGCCACGGCTGGCGAGGAAGTTTTTGTTGTCGACTTTCTCGAAGCTGGCCAGCTGCTCGCGGACCTGTTCGACCTGAGCGCGGTCTTCGCGTGATAGTCGCCAGGAGAACAGGTGGGTGGCGCGCAGAGAAGTGTCTTCGGCTTCGATCTTGCGACGGATTTCGACGGGCACGACGCCGTGCTTTTCGAGCGCCGCGTTCAGCGCCAACCGCGGTCCTGGAGGAGGAGCACCGTGCATCATCACGTTCAGACGAGTGTACCAGTCGACAAACTTGCGATAGTCCTTCAACGTGCCGTCATCTTCCGCCGGTACCGTCGCGACGGTGTAAGTCCATTGCTCGCTATCGAGCAGGAGTTGGCCGCTCTCGGATTCGTAAGTCTCGTCAAAATCGGGCTTCGCCGAAAACTTCAGCATCTCGTCTTCTTGTTCCATCGCCCATTTCGAAAGCTTGCTCATCAGGGTCTCGATCTTTTCGGTCGAGACTTCGGTGCGTCGCTTCGCGGCGAGATCGAGCAGGATGAACTGGCCCTCGCGCGAGGCGGTTGGCAACCGAAACACGGCCACTTGCTGCTGCTTGTCGGCAAAGTCGTAGACTGTGCCCGCGTCGAACAGCGTCACGGTATGGCTGAGCGAGTCGCTATCGTCGCCCGAGTAGACATCGGTTTCGATGCGAAGTTCTCCGGCCGCTAGGTCCACAGTTGGTAATGCCGTGGTGAGGCAAAAACAGACAACAGCGAAGGCAGGCAGCGATTTGCGCAGAGCGAACATGACGGTTGATCCTGGACCGGATTGAACAAAGAAGTCTGGGGAGCGGGAGGATAGTTCCGTCCAAGGGCCATGTAAATGCCGGTTGGCAGACTGCTAGCACACGGTCGGCGCTGAGTAGGAATTAGGCGTTGTGCCCGTCTTCGACGTGCCAGTCGTCGAGGTGGATTTCGACCGAGACGCGGCCACGCCAGTTGTTGATCACGGGTCGAAAGGCGATCGACAGCGGACCGTCGATCTGCGAGAGTTCTTCTTCCCAGTCACCGCCACCGAACGCGACGGCCCGAATCTTGACCCCGTGCTGGTCGAGCATCATCGACAAGTGCCTGCCAGTCGAACCCATGCGCTTGGGTGCACCAGACAGCCGAACCTCGCTAGCACAGAGCACCGGGCGTGAGTTTCCATGACCGAAAGGTGCCAGGCTTTCGATCTGCTCGACGGTCTGACGAGTGAGCATCTGCAGCGACGCTTCGCCGTCGATCCACAGCTCGGCGGTTCGCTGGGCTTGGGAGATTTGTTCGGCGGCCACCTGGCAGAACAAGTCTCGAAAAGCCTCGACCTGCTGCGGCATCACGCGGCACCCCGCTGCCGCTGCATGACCGCCGTGGCTCTCCAGTAAATGACCGCACTGGGCTAGTGCAGCGTGCAGGTCGAATCCTGGTACGCTGCGGGCTGATCCGATGCCGGCTTTCACGCCCAGCGGATCGCCAGCAATCACCACGACTGGCCGGTGGTACTTGTCGGCCAATCGCCCGGCGACGATACCAATCACGCCTGCGTGCCAATCGTGGTCAGCCAGTACGAACGCCGAGGAGTTCTCGTAGTCTTCGATCGCTTTGATTTGCTTGGTCGCGGCACGTGTGATCGTACGTTCCAAGCCTTGACGCTGCAGATTGAGCTCGTCCAGGTACTTGGCTATCGTGTCGGCGCGTTCGACGCTCTCGGTCGTCAGCAGCTCGATTGCGATCTCCGCTTGGCCGAGGCGACCTGCGGCATTCAAGCGAGGACCAATCGTAAAGCCGATGTCTTCGCACTCGAGCCGGTTCTTCTCGTTCAGCTTCGTCGAACGCAGCAGAGCGGCCAGTCCAACGGTCGGGTTCGCCTTGAGTGTGTCGAGGCCATATCGGACGAGAATCCGGTTCTCATCCAGCAGCGGCACCACGTCGCACACCGTGCCGATCGCGGCCAGGCCGACCGCTTGCAGCAAGAAATTACGCAGCCGATCAGTAACCTTCTTGCCTTCGCTTTCGCACTGACAAACTGCCCAGGCGAGTTTAAAGGCAACCGCTGCCCCACACAGACCCTCGAATGGATAGTCGCGGTGAGGCAGGCCCGGATGGACGATGGCCGCCGCGTCGGGCAGCGAATCGGCCAGTTGATGGTGATCGGTGATGATCAGCTGTAGCCCCAGCTCTTTCGCGACTTGAGCCTCTGTAACGCTTGCCACACCGCAATCGACCGTGACAACAACCTCGGACTTTTGGTCGGCAAGAGTCCGCAGCGCTTCGGCGTTGAGGCTATAGCCTTCGTCGATGCGGTGCGGAATGTAGAAGTTGACGTCAGCGCCCAGCAGACGCAGGCAACGCAATAAGATCGCGGTAGCAGTCATGCCGTCCGCGTCGTAGTCGCCGTAGATGGTGATCTTCTTGCCAGAGCGGACCGCCTCGAAGAGCAGACGGGCCGCCTCGTCAACGCCCGGCAAATCCGATGGGTCGCGGAGCCCGTTGAGTTTGGGATGCAGAAACTGTTTCGCCTGGTCGGGGTCACTGATCCCTCGAGACAGGAGCAATTGGGCTACGACGGCCGGAATTCCAGCGGCCCGCTGCAAAGACTCCACGCGATGGGGATCGCTCGTCGCAATACGCCAGCGTTTGGACATGCGAGAGGTGCGGAGCTAGGGGCGAAGTAATAGCAAGAAGTTGGCAAGCATGGAGCAGACAAAGAAGCAAAGACTCTCGGTCCTACGCTCCCGTCGTGTGCCGCTACTTCTTCTTCTCGGTATGCATCGTGTGCTTACGCAGGCGTGGACAGTACTTCAGCAACTTGAGCTTCTCGCCACCCATCTTTCGCCGCACTGTGTAGTTGTAGTCCCCAGTCTCACCACAGACGAGAAAGACCGACTCGACTTTTTTCTTTCTCTTGCCACCGGATTTCTTTGCCATGACGAAACCGCTCAGAACCTTCTGTTGTTTGCCAAACCCAATAAACGCTAAGCTGACTAGTGCGATCCAGACATAGTCGGACCTCGCCAATTAGTCACATCGAGCCCCAAATTTTATGGTTTTTTCGCTTGCGCAGCTAGTGGTGTACGAGCCGAAAATGAGCCTAGCGACCGAATCGGAGCGGTATACTTACCGGTAGGCTAGCTATGCAACGAGAAAATAAGCTTGAAGCGACGCCCAAGCTGTCCCTGCGTGTCACAGCTGGCCAGGCACAGAAAAGAACCCCGATTCGGAACAGACCCACGTGAAGCCGGTGCCTGCCGACAACCCGCCGCTACTTGCCGAACGGGCACTGTCGGTTACCGCGGCATCGGTAACCGACCAGCCTAGCTCAGCAAACCAACCTGCACTGCCCAGCTCCACCGAGCCCTCAGACCTTTCGCGAATCTCATTAGGCGGTCCGATTTCGCTACTCGCCAGCGCTGCGATCCATGCCATCGTATTGCTTTTGCTGTCACTTTGGCTGTTCACGCTGCCGAGCACGGAAACTGACCTCGGGCTGACTGCGGCAATGGGCGATGCCGAGGAGGTATTTGAACTCGATACCAACGAGCTGTCATCGGCAGGCGGCGACCTCTCAGCGGATCAAGAGGTCGCGATCGATCTGCCGTTGTCTGACAACGTGGCAAATAGCACCATTGTCGAGCCCTCCGAATTGTTGCTACCAACTACGACGGCTCCCGCCTCGCAAAGCGCGAGTCTTACCGATGCGATGAGCCAGCCACTCGCCTCACGCGGCGGTGGCCTCGACGGGCGGAAAGCAAGTAACCGCCGCAGCTTGGCATTGTCCGGCGGCGGCACGGCCGAAAGTGAAGCTGCCGTCGAGCGCGGCCTGGCATGGCTGGCCGCCCATCAGTTCGACGATGGCGGCTGGCGCTTCGACTTGGAAACGTGCCCGCAATGTGCAGGTGCTTGCCGCAACTGGGGATTTCGTAGTTCGACAACTGACGCGACCGGTTTGGCGTTGCTATGTTTTCTCGGTGCTGGATACACGCACGAAGCAGGCCCCTACCAGGAAAGCGTCGCGAAAGGGCTCTACTATTTGCAGCAAAAAATGCTGATCACATCGATGGGAGGCGACTTGCGTGACCGCTCAGTGATGTCGGAGCTACAAGGCAACGTGCTGCTCGTACAGAAGAACGGCGACATGTACTCGCATGCCATCGCAACGCTAGCGCTCTGCGAAGCCCATGCGATGACAAGAGACAAAACGCTTGAAGACGTCGCCCAGAAGGCGACCGACTTTATCGTCAATGCACAGCACCAAGCCGGAGGTTGGCGATACGAGCCTGGTGAGCCTGGCGATCTGTCGGTAACCGGGTGGCAGATCACAGCATTGAAAAGTGCATTGCACGGCAAGCTGGTGATACCGCGAGAAGTGTGGTATCGCGCAATGGCGTTTCTCGATAGCGTGCAAGACTCGCGAGGTGCGGAATACCGCTACAAAGGATCAGAGAAACCGCAACGCGTCATGACGGTAGTCGGACTGTTCTCGCGGATGCTGCTTGGCTGGCCGCGCGATCATCGTCCGCTGCGCAAAGGTGTTGCGCTAGTTGCAAGTCAGTCGCCGCAGCAGAACCACATGTATTTCAATTATTACGCCAGCCAGGTACTCAGACACCACGGCGGGCCTGGCTGGGAACGCTGGAACCCCAGGATGCGTGACTATTTGGTCGAACTACAGGACACGCAAGGACACGAGACCGGCAGCTGGTACATCGAAGAAGACTGGAGCAATCCCGGTGGAAGGCTCTACACCACCGCACTGGCAATTCTGACGCTGGAAGTCTACTACCGCTATATGCCGATGTATCAGGAGGACTTTATCGGCAACGCACCGTGACGCCACGGCAAAAATCGGGCCCTTAGAAGGTCGCAATCCTTCCCGAAGATTTTTCGAACTTTTCTGCGGGCAGATACGTCCCCTATTGCGGATTAAAAACGGGGATGAGTCCGGCTTCGACGCTTTGGGGGCACCTACAACGCCTCGTCACGGACTCATCCCCTACTATCATCCCCCTCGTAGGTAGCCAGAGCCGACAGTAGCTCTGAATCTGTCAAGCGGTTTGCCAGCTGACGTCAGGCTCATGGGTAGTGCCGCCGATAGAGTTTCGCGTAATCGCGTCTCGGCGGCCTGGCGATCTACAAGAGACCCATGGCTTTGCGCCCCAACCTCGCGGTCGGTTTGCCTTGAGCGAGAAGCTCGTTTGGATGAGAGCAGCGATCTCTCTCGACATGGTACGGCAAGGAGAGAATCTCGGCTGCTACTAAAGGAATACGTCACGAATCGTGGGCGGTCAAACACGGAAGTCGAAGAAATTTAGAATTCGCAGTTTAGCGTTACTCCAACACACTTCGACCCCTCGTATGGGGAGATTTCCTATTTCCACATCGGTCGCCTATCTTCGGCATAAGCGGCAAGACCCTCGCGAGCGGCTTCCGTTGTAAAGGCGGTTGCCCGCATCACCGCTCCTGAAGATAGCTGCGTGGACAACTCTTCGCCGATCGTTTCGGTCAACAAGCGTTTTGTGAGCTGCAGCGCCTCTGGTGCTGCAGCAGCGCACTCGCGTGCGATCTCCAGTGCGCGGGCCCAAGCCTTCTCGTGTGCGACCAATTCGTGAAAGACGCCAAGCCGCATCGATTCCTCAGCGTCGAGTATGGATGATGAGAGCAACATCTTTGCCGCATGACCGGCACCTATGCGGTAGCTCAACAAGGGAGCCGCGATGCCCGCTACCAAACCGTAGCGTGGATCAGGCAAGCCGAACGATGCGCCGTCAGCTGCTACGACAATATCGCTGGCAAGAACCAGTCCGGCACCTTCTGACAGCGCGGCGCCATTGACAGAAGCGATGATGGGCTTGGTGATTTCGAGCATGCCCACAATCAGATCACGCCACGCCATCGCATCTTCGCCCCAGCGCTGACTGGTCAACGGGTCAGCCTCGTCGGCTCGCGCTTCGTGCCAATCGAGACCTTCCGAAAATGCCGCTCCCGCACCCGTAATGATGATCGCGCGAACTTTCTTTTCTCGATAGAGATCATCGAAGGCTTCAGACAACTGTTCGACCATTTGACGCGTCATCCGATTCGCGTCTTCTGGGCGATTCAAGATGATCGTGCCTGCGCAGTCGGTCACCTTGATGTCGATCCAATCGTGTGCGGTGGCCATCGAGCCATCACCTCCATTCATCGGCGGGACGTGTATCCACGGAAACGGTAATCTGATCGCGCAGGACCGGGCAATATCGAATCCGCAAACGTGGCCCAACCATCGGTTGCCTGCCCACGAGCCGCAGTCGATGCTCGGACGCAGACGCAACCAGATTCAACAACTTGCTCAAGAAAGTCTCACACTGACCACGGACTTTGCTCGTTGCTAGGACGTGAAGAAAGACCGTACTTGACATGTCGCTGGGGGTCAACTCGCTGACAGTGATGTGGTTATGCCCTGCGATACCTTTGATCTGATCTATGAGCGGCTCGCACCGACCTTCAGTTCCGGCGACGAAAGCTTCGACGAGATATCCCTCCTGGCAGACGAGACGCAACAGCCAATCTTCCAGCCGCGTTTGAGTCGCTGGTTCCGCCGCCGTGCCAGGCGAGTGGAGTTCATCAGCAACTGGCGATCCGAATTCGATCTGCGGCACGGTCTTGATCTGACCGTCACTTTCAATTTCCAATACCACGGGTGACGAACTCGTCGCCGCTCCGACTAGTGCGATACGATCGATGTCACTCCAAGACCAGCCAAAAGTCGAAACAGCTGAAGCGACGCCGGGAGCAGCGGCAGCGTAATTACCAGCAACCACCACTCGCGAACCCTCATCCAGAGCGGTCGCTAGTGGCCCAGCACCAAGTTCCACGTGAGCGGCGATCAACGACAGGGACGGCAAATCGATAGGCTCACCCGTGTCGATGGCTCGAAGTTGCAGTCCGGCGGCTACGAGTGCCTCGAGACTGGCTAGCACGTTGTCGCCGCGGATCAGCGTAATCGGAAGTTCGCCGTGATCGTGGTTCCGCAAGTAATCCGATAACGTCTCGATGCAGCCCAGCGGATCTCCACCTCCGGCGTTGGTGATCAGACGTAGTTGTGTGTCGAGATACAGCCAGCGGTGCAACGTCTGCAACTGCTTCACAAATCCGTCTGCGTACTGACGCAGCCTCGAAGAGTCTTCCAATCCCTCCGGCAACCGCCGGTAGTCGAGCTGCATGAAGTCGAGGCCAGCATGCTCGGCGAGCTGGTCGACCGCCGAATTGATGCAATCGCTGGCGGAGACAACATGAGCGAAACGCATTGAGCAGCCTGTTTGAACAAAAATCGATTTGCAGTCCTAGTTCGCCGTCTATACCCGCGATCCGTGAGGACCGTGGCGAGACCGAATCGGCGGTGACTTTTCGAAACAGCGTTACCGAAGAGCGATGCCTTTCCGCCACGTCGACCCGGATTTCAGTCCGCGACAGCGAGTGCTCCATCTTACGTAAACCCATATGAACATGAAAGTTACTGCGTGAAAAGTGCTGGTCGGTCCACCGGCGGCACATCCCCTGCAAGAGTGTGACGGCGAGCAAAGCAACCCATCTCGTCGGGCCCAGGAGGAAGCAGCCATGTCACGCCGAATCAGCAAGAAACCGTCACAAAACGGCTCAGGCCGCACCACCAATAAGATCCCTCAAAACGCCAACGGATCGGCCAACGGCCAGGCGGCGAACCAAAACGATGCTCCCAACGAAGACGAGGCTGCCGGCCAGTCCAACGATAACGAAACGGCCGCCATCGACGATCCGGTTCGTATGTACCTGATGCAAATGGGCGAAATCCCAATGCTATCGCGCGACAAGGAAGTCTCGTCTGCCAAGCGAATCGAAACGTCGCGTACACGTTTTCGACGTACGATGCTATGCAACGACTTTGTCCTGCACGGCGCGGTCGAACTGCTGCAGAAAGTCGCTGACGGCGATCTACGCTTGGACCGCACCATCGAAATCTCGGTGACGAACACGACGGAAAAGAAGCGAGTACTCAAGCGAATCGTTCCGAACCTGGTGACCATTCGCAATCTCTTAGCGCAGAACCAAACCGACTTCCGCATCGCGGTTAGCCGTCGGTTGAACGCCAGCCAAAAGCAGGTCGCTTGGCGACGCATCATCAATCGTCGCAACAAAGCCGTGCGGCTCGTCGAAGAACTGAATCTGCGATTGCAACGTCTACTACCGCTAATGCAGCAACTGCATGAGATTTCCGCACGCATGACAACGGTCAAGGAGCAGCTGGCGAACCCCGAAGACCTGCTGCATTCCGGACTGCAACACGAGTTTACCGAAGAGCTTCGCTACCTGATGCGAATCACACTCGAAACACCGCAGACGCTAGCACGTCTCACCCGTCGAACGATCAAACGGAAACGTCGGTACGATCTTGCGAAGCGAGATCTTTCCGCTGCGAACTTACGATTGGTCGTCTCAATCGCCAAACGATATCGCAACCGTGGCATGAGCTTCCTGGATTTGATCCAAGAGGGTAACACAGGCCTCATGCGTGCTGTTGACAAGTTCGAGCACGCAAGAGGCTACAAATTCTCCACTTACGCGACATGGTGGATTCGACAGGCCATTACGCGTGCCATCGCCGACCAGAGCCGCACCATTCGACTGCCAGTGCACATGATCGATACGATGAGCAAGATTCGCACCGTTACGGCCGATTTCGTCCAAGAGTTTGGTCGTGAGCCCAACCCAGAGGAAATTGCCGAGCGAGCCGGCTTGTCGGTTGAGGACGCGAAGTGCGTGTACAAGATGACCCGTCAGCCGCTGTCGCTTGATCAGCCTGTCGGTGATCACGAGGACAACTACTTTGGCGAGTTCCTCGAAGAACAACGTGATGACGACCCGCTGTACGACACCAATATTGAGGCGCTGAAGCAACGGCTGGAAGAAGTGATGACCGACCTGTCCTACCGCGAGCGAGAAATCCTACGCCTACGATACGGTCTGGCCGACGGCTACACTTACACGCTCGAAGAAGTCGGCAAGATCTTCTCGGTCACCCGCGAACGCGTCCGTCAAATCGAATCGAAGGCAGTTCGCAAACTGCAGTCGCCCTACCGCTCCAGATCGCTGACCGGCTTTCTCGATGGTGTCGAACCCGTTCAGATCGACGCGACGTAAGCGAACAGGTTTCCCCCTTGGGCCTCGGCGGTCGTTCCGCCGGGGCCTTTTTTCTTGCCACACCGCGGACATTGCCAGATTCGCTATTTCGTCGCAGCGATCAGAAATGTTGGGTTCATCGCGTCGAATTTCAGTCGTTCAAGCTGGTCAGTGCCACGCGAGACATTGATCATCCAAACTTGCACGTCCGTGGTGTGCTTGGCCAGCGCAAGGCGCAACTCGTCGAGTGCACCGACACTGATCACGTTGGCGACCAACCGTCCGTTCTTTTGCAAACGTTCAAAAGCCAGCTCCGCCAATCTCACGACTTCGCGACCGCTGCCTTCGATAAAGATTGCGTCTGGATCAGGCAAATCGGCCCAGACCTCGGGAGCACGTCCAAGCACTGGCACTACGTTGCCCACGCCAAACCGCTCGGCGTTCTCCTTGATAAACGCTTCGTCGACGGCGTCTTGTTCGATAGCGAAGACTTTGCCCCCGGCGGCCAACTGAGCCGCTTCGACGCTCACCGTTCCGCAGCCTGCGCCAACGTCCCAGACGACGCTGCGCGAATGCAACGCCATTTGTGCCAAGGCGATGGTGCGGATCTCAGCGGAAGTTAGCAGGCCGTGTTTTGGCGTCGACTGCACAAAGGCTTCGTCCGGATTGCCAAACAAGCTGCGTGTTTCCAGGTCGCGAGGACGATCGGGCACGTCTTGGTCGCGAACGAGGACCATCACGTTGAGCGACTCGAATTGGTCTTTCGCAATCTCGGCAACCGTGCCACGGGTAACGCGCTCGTTCTTCGCTCCCAGATTCTCGCAGACATAGACCGTGAAGTAATCGATGTGATGATCCAACAGCGAGCGGGCCACGTCTGAGGGACCATGTTGGTCGGTCGTAAACAAACCGACTTTATCGGCCGTGCGAATGCGTTCGAGGACAGCCGTCAGAGAGTGGTTGGCCAGATTGGTGAGGTACGCTTCGTCCCAGCTCTCTTTGACGCGTGCGAATGCCATCTGCATGCTGCTGACATGTGGGATGATCTCGCAACGGTCCTGGCCAAGCTGCTCGCAAAGGTAGCGAGCCAGCCCGTAGAACAGCGGGTCGCCGATGACTAGCAGTGCGATTTTGGCATCGCCAGCCGCCACGAGTTTCTCCACCACGTCCTCTAAATCGCCGCTCACGGCCAAACGCTTGCCGGTCGCTTCAGGCACTAGCGCCAAGGTACGCTCGCTGCCTGCAATGACGTCAGCCGACAGAATGAGTTGGCGCGTTGATTCAGCCACCGCAGCTAGGCCATCGTCGCCGATGCCGATAATGGAAATCGGTTGAGTACTCATGAGCAATCGCAAACTCCAACATAAAAGGGAGCCTCGAACGATTCGAGACTCCCTACAGATTATCGGTTATTGACCAGCGGCTCTAGTCCTGCCGCGCAGCCTAAGCGACGTAGCACATCAGAGTGTGATGGACCAGGCGAAGTCGGGAATTGGCGGGTAAGCCAGGCCCATCGATGGCGGGATGGATATCCTTGGGCATCTCGGCCGCAGTGTCGATGAACTGACGCCAAGGCAGTTTGCGCATCGCTTCTGGGATGACGAACTCCTGGGTGTCGGTACCTGAGTGCATCAGTAGCATTACCGGACGAGCCGTCGGATCGTCGAGTCCGGCCGTACCAAAGACGCAAACGAATCCCTGCGTTGCATGACGCCAGTCCATGGGGCGACCATCCGGACTAAACCAACTTACGTCGGCCAGCTCACCATTGTTGGTCGGACTGCCGGTCAGAAACGCGTCGCGTCGGACCGTCGGTTGCGCCTTGCGAAATTCGATCAACGACTGCACGAACCGCAGATGCTCGGCGTTCTTCTCGACGAGCTTCCAGTCGAACCAACTGATCGCATTGTCCTGGCAGTAAGCGTTGTTATTGCCGCGCTGCGTACGCAGCACCTCGTCGCCAGACACGATCATCGGCGTTCCGTGGCTCAGTAGCAACGTCGCCATCATGTTCTTAACTTGCCGATGTCTCAGTTCGACGATCGGTTTACGACGCGTCGGACCTTCGACACCGTTGTTCGCGCTGTAGTTGTTGTTGTCGCCGTCTCGATTGCCTTCGCCATTGGCCTGATTGTGCTTTTGTTCGTAGCTGACCAGATCTTTCAGCGTGTAACCATCGTGCGACGTGACAAAGTTGATACTGTGATAGGGATGCCGACCGCTATGCTGGTAGAGGTCGCTCGAGCCGGAAATACGCGTCGCCATCGGGCCGGTGCGACCGGGTTCGCCGCGCCAGTAACGACGAATGTCGTCACGGTAGTGGCCATTCCACTCCGCCCACCTTCGGTCAGCAAAATGCCCAACTTGGAAGGCACCGGCCGCGTCCCAGGCTTCGGCGATAATCTTCGTATCGGCGAGCATCGGGTCTTCGGCGATTACCTCAACCAGTGGCGGATTAGGCAGCAGCTCGCCATTTTGTCCGCGGCTGAGAATCGACGCTAGGTCGAAGCGGAAACCATCGATGTGATAGTTGTACACCCAGTGACGCAGGCAATGAAAAATCAGCTCGCGGCAGATCGGATGATTGCCGTTGACGGTGTTACCACAACCCGAATAGTTCTTGTAGGTTCCATCTGGGTTGTTCATGTAGTAGACCTTATTCTCCAAGCCCTTAAAGCTTAGCGTCGGCCCTTCCTGATTGCCTTCGGCGGTGTGATTGAACACTACGTCCAGAATCACTTCGATGCCGGCGGCATGCAGCGCTCGCACCATCTTCTTGAACTGGCGCACCTGGTCGCCAGGCTTGCTGCCATGCATGTAACCGCGATGCGGTGAGAAAAACGCCAGCGAGTCGTACCCCCAATAGTTCTTTCGCTCGGGCGTATTGCCAAACGGGTCGAAAATAGGGAACTCGTGGACTGGCATCAATTCGACGGCCGTTACTCCCAGCGACTTGAGGTACGGAATCTTGTCGATCACGCCAAGGTAGGTGCCCGGGTGTTTCGACTCGCTCGACGAGCCACGCGTAAACCCGCGCACGTGCATTTCGTAAATGACCGATTCGGAGAGCGGACGCCGCAAGTGGCGATCGCCTTGCCAGTCGAAGGTATCTTCCACGACGACGCACTTTGGCGGACGAATAATGCCATCCTGCGAAGGTTGAAACCTGCCGGCTAACGCTCGCGCGTAGGGATCAATCAGTCGGGCCTTGGCATTGAATCGATGCCCTTCTTCGGGCGCAAACGGTCCGTCGGCTTGAAAGTGATAAAGCTGTCCTGCCTTTAAACCAGGAACGAACACACTCCAAATATCACCCCAGCGATCATTGGCTGGATTGAACTCGACAATTCGGTACGGCTCGCGATCGGTCACGCGACGGTACAGCAACACGCGCATCGCAGTTGCGGAATGACTGTAGACAGAAAACTGCACACCAGCTTCTTGCACAATCGCGCCGTAAGGCAACGGATACCGAAACTGCATGAAACGCTGGGAAGCAGGCATTACGACTCGAGGCTGACTGGTAAGCGAGAGGGAGGACGTCCACTGGGTTAGCATAGGGAGAGGGCTCTTTGCGAAGGACTAAGGGTCGGGAGAGAGCCATGAAGAGAATGTCGAAGTACCCAATAACGAAGCGAATCTATCTGTTGATGACTGAACAAGGACGGACTAAGCCGACCGTGCGATTGTCATGTGCGATTCCGCTACTTTCTTGGTCTGAGGTACTTTGCCATTCGTCAATTCATAGACACGCCATATCCTTCGACATTTGCCTCCGCGATGCTTAATTGGTTCGAGCGATGACGGCACACCTTCGTTGTGCCAAACCTTTGGATCAGCCGCTGCTGCCGTTGCGACCTCAATGGGTGCTAGAAGCCCGGCGTCCACGCAATGGCAATCAGCTTCGCTACGCGCCACAGTTAGCACAGCCCTTCCACCTTGCCAGCACGTTGACATCGTTCGTTGGCCCGCCCTAGAATCGTAGCTTGCGCTAGCCAAACCGCAATAAATCCTATGGCCAAACTAACTTATAAAGATAGCGGCGTCGACCTCCAGACGTACCAACAGTCGATGTCGCGGCTACCCAAGCTGCTGCGGCGGACCCACTGCCCGCGAGTCATGCCTTGGAATAACGGTTTTGCCGGTTTGTTTGCCCTCGATTTCGGTGGCGGACTGTTTTCGCGCAATTACGAACAACCGGTGCTTGTGTCAGGTACGGACGGCGTCGGCACGAAACTCAAAGTTGCCCAAATGGTTGGCAACCACAACTCGGTCGGAATCGACCTGGTGGCGATGTGCGTCAACGACACGATCTGCTGCGGTGCCGAGCCGCTATTCTTTCTCGACTACGTCGCGATGGCCGAAGACGATCCGCCGCTGCTCGAGCAAATCGTCGAAGGTATTAGCGCCGGCTGCCTGCAGAGCGACGCGGCACTGATCGGTGGCGAGACCGCCATCATGCCCGATCTCTATCAAACCGGCGACTACGATCTGGCTGGCTTCTGTGTCGGCATTGTCGAAAAGTCGCGTCTGCTGGACGGCGAGGCGATCGTCCCAGGCGACGTGGTGCTTGGGATCGCGTCGAGTGGCATTCACTCCAACGGTTTTTCGCTCGTGCGGAAGATCGTCTTCGAGCACGCGGGCCTTGGCGTTGACGACCACGTCGACTTCGACGAACGCACGGTCGGCGAATTGCTACTGCAGCCCACTCAGCTTTATGCCCGCGCGACGCGCGACGTGCTCAGTCACTACAAAGTCAAGTCGGTCGTCCATGGTATTGCTCATATCACAGGCGGCGGACTGCACGAGAATCTGGCTCGCGTCCTGCCGGCCACCGTCGACGCGGAAATCGACCGTGACAGCTGGAACATTCCCCCTATTTTCGACTGGCTGCAGTCACTCGGTGAAGTTGACGATCGGGAGATGTTCCGCGTTTTCAACATGGGCATTGGTCTGACGATGGTCGTCAGCGAGTACTACGCTGAGAGTATTCAGCAACAACTGGCCAGCCTGGGATTGCAAAGTTGGCCGATTGGTAGAATCGTCGAAGGCTGCGGCGAAAGTCGCTGGGCGTAAGCCGCACATTCGTTACTCCCACAGCGTCCGTCTGCTCTCGTTGCGTGTCTGGCAGCCAACACTAGCGCGTTGCGGCTATTTTCCGGATACCGGCGCCTTTTCTCTCGCATCCCGGGATAGCTGGCATGCTATACTCGGTCGATTGTGAATCTCGTTTCCTTCTCTCGCTGACGCGACAACTCGATGGCAACTATCGCCGCAATCTGCCTGGGCTTACTCGCTTTGTCGGCGATGGAGCAGCTGTTCGCGGTCGTTGTGTTCCTCAAGTACTGTCGTAAGCCGGCGGAATCGCTGGCGGGTGAAGAGCCGGCAGTCATGGTCGTATTGCCCGTACGCGGCGCCGATGAGACTTTGGCTGAATGCGTCTCAGCACTCGTTGGGCAGGACTATAAGAACTTTCGCGTCCGAATTATCTTGGACTCGCACACCGATCCGGGTTGGAAGATTGTCGACTCGGTTTTAGAATTGCACCCCGAAGCACCGATCGAGCTGCTGCAGTTGGGCACGCCGCGTAGCACCTGTAGCCTTAAGTGCAGCGCCGTTTACGAGGCCACTGAAGATGTCGATGACGTCGACATCGTTGCTTTCGTCGATTCTGATATCGTGCCCCACACCACTTGGTTACGCGAGCTAGTCGCACCGTTGGCCGACGAAAAAATTGGCGTCACCCACGGCAACCGCTGGTACTTGCCAACGGAGTACACGTGGGGCTCACTAGTGCGTTACTGTTGGAACGCTGTAGCAATCGTTTCGATGCACATCTGGCAGATGCCCTGGGGCGGTACGATCGCCATCAAACGCCGCGTACTCGAAGAGACTGACATTCGCCAACGGTGGCTGCGAGCAGGCTGCGAAGATGTGCCTCTGGGAGTCATCGTGCGGCAACTAAAGCTCAAATCAAAGTTCGTACCCAGTCTCATCCTGAAGGATCGCGAGTCCGTCAGTTTACCTCGGTGCTTGCCCTTCATTGACCGTCAGCTGCTCTGGGCTCGACTCTATCACCCGGCCTGCTGGTGGATGAATAATGTCTGGCAGATGCTTGTCACGGGTGCCTTGATCGGCGCCGCGTCATGCGCCGTCTTCGGCCTCGTTGCGGGGGGGCTTAGTGTCGCTGCGATGGGCCTGCTGGCACTGCTGGTGTACGGCGGCTTCGCAATCGTCCTGCTCCGCCAGGTAGAACGGGCGATTGTGCCAAACGAAGTAGGACCAGTCGCTCAAAGTCCGCTGCGGACTCTTCTGGCGGTTGCGCTCACGCAGGTGGTCATGGTACGAGTCATCTTCGTGTCGCTACTGACGCGTAGAGTTCACTGGCGCGGTATCGACTATGAAGTGCGCGGCCCCTGGGACCTGGAAATGGTCGAGTACCGCCCTTACGAGAGTCCGGTCGCCGTCGAGCCCACGGCTGGCCTGACCAGCGTCTCCTCTTCTGTCTGAACCCGGCGGATCGGCCGCGACCAGCGATGAAAACGGTTTTTGCACTGGCAACAGGACGTTCCGGCACGCGGTTCCTTAGTCACCTGTTGCGCCACAACTTGAGAAATGCCGTCTGTCGCCACGAGCCTTACTTCGATTGGGGCAATCCCTCGATGTTTGGCCGACCAATCTACGACCGCACGCACGGTCAATTGGCTTCGATTCGTCACTTGCTCGAGAAGAAAACAGCCTGGATTGATCGTCAGCGAGCTGACACTTACATCGAGACCAGTCATGCGTTTCTGAAATCGTACTTTGATCTCGCCGCCGACTATTTTCCCAGTAGCAAATTTGTCCATCTGATTCGGCATCCGCTCAAGACGGCTCGCAGCGAAACGAATCGAGAACTGTGGGTCGACAGTACACACTTCCCTTGGCGCAGGTACCGCGCGGACGACGGCAGAAAACTATTCAATTGGTCATTGACCGGCGACGAACCGATCTACAAGGCAGCCGAGCTCTGCGAGCCTTCTTTATTTCAGTTCTACGTGATTCAGTGGATCGAAATCGAGAATCGAGCAATGCGGTTCCTCGATCAATTCGACAAGCACGCCGATTGCGTCACTGTGCATTCGCCGCACGAACTTAACGATCGCGTTCGTGTAAAAGCCGCGGCTGAGCAACTGGGTTTAGAACTGGCAGGCTCAGAAATCCATATCGAGGGCAAGCAGAATCGTACGCCCGGCAAGAAGACGACCATTACGAATCTGGAAGAGGACGAATTCCGACAAGTCGTCGCGCAGTTGCCGGACGAGTACTTGGAAATCTTCAAACGCGCGCCGTACGTCGGCCAAGATTGGTCCGAATGGCTTCTTAAGTGACAAGTCTTAGCGTGTCACTGCGGATGGCGTTGGCTTTTCGGCCTGCAGGTTGCCAGGCTTCGTGGCCATACCGCTCTGGTCGAAGCTTCCTTGCTGCGGTGCCGCTGCAGCCAGCGCCTGTAGCACCTTGTTCTGCGTCAGTAGATCGGGCAATACGATCGGCTGCTTTGACATATCTGGCGGGTAAATCGCCAATAGCGGGATGCTCCGACTATTAAGTTCCAGCAGCGCCTTCTTGATCATGTCATTTCGATCCGTCCAATCCGCCAGCAGTGGGACGACGTCGTGTTCTTCGACCCATTTTTTAACGTCAGGACGATTGATGGCGAACTTCAGATTCGCCTTGCATGTTAGACACCACTGCGCTGTGAAATCGACCATGACGACCTTACCTTCAGCGCGGGCAGCAGCGACTGCTTGTGGCGAGTAGGGCTGCCACGGCAAACTGCTGGCTTTGTCCTTTGGTGAGAGGAACGTGAACGCACACCCACCGACAATGGTGGCGGCTGCAATGGCCTCCAACCACGTGTTGCGACGCTTGTTTGGCTCCGCAGTGACCGGCAGTCGACCAATCATCCAGCAGCCAAACCAAATGCCAAACAGCAACGTCAGCGTAGCCAGAAAGTAATCCGCTTTGATCGTCGAAAACAGAAACACCACCGTGGCCAGCAGCACAAAACCCAGTAGGTTCTTAAAGGTATCCATCCAGGGACCCGGCTTAGGCAACCAACTCACCAGCGATGGAAACAGACCGGCCAGTAGGTAAGGCAGTCCCATGCCAAAACCGACCGCGAAAAAGATCCCAAAGATGATCAGCGGCGGTTGGCTGATCGTGAATCCTAACACCGGACCGAGGAAGGGCCCGCTGCAGGGAGTCGCTAACAGAGTCGTAAAAATACCCATACAAAACGCGCCGAACGGTCCTTCGCGTGCAGCCAATTCGGTCGCCTTACCTGAAGTGGCGAATCCGGGGATGGGCAATTCCCAAATGCCCAAAAAGCTCAACGCCATCGCGAAAACCAACGCCGTCATCGACACTTTGAACCAGGTCAGTGTGTTGAGTTCGCCCCAACCGTAGCTCTCGCTCGTGAGACCGAGCTGCGCAAGAGCCGCCAGCGTCGCAAGAACCATGAACACGAACATCAACCCACCAACGTAAGACAGATTGAGCATCAATATACGTGCACGACTTTGGCCACCTTGTTCCGCGAATGACAGCATCTTCAGACCGATCACCGGCAAGACGCAGGGCATGAGGTTGAGTATCAGGCCACCCAACACTCCGTAAGCCAAAATCGCTAGCAGCGGTGTGTCGTCGGCAGTCGATTCGGCGCTTTGAGCGGGCAGCTCGTTGGGGTTCGAAGCCGCCGTCGAACCGGAATTGGCCGCCTCAGGCAGCGCAATGCCATTCCCTTGATTGGCAACGATTGCTTGCTCGAACGGTACGCACGTCTGTGGATTACACGCCTGGCCTTCGATCGTACCCTTGATTGTCAGGCCTGCCGGATCGACACCGTCGGGGACAATGACCGGCGCAAACCAGGTTACTTTTTCGTAATGCTCGCGAAGTTCAAGACCGACCCAGACTTCTTCATCAACATGTGATTTCGGCGGTTCGATAGGCTGCCATTCGCCATCCAACTCAACTCCGGAACCTGCATCAATAGCTATCGTTGTGGGCAAAGGACCACCAGCGGCCTGGTCAATTGCCGAAATGTGGAACCCGTCGGCAATCGTTGCAGTGACGAACAGCATTGCAGGGCGGTCGTCGGTCGCGGGTGTAAACTGCGACTCGACCGTCACCTCCGCCGGCGCAGCGTCGCGCCCCGCGAACCCACCAAAGTCGAACTGAGCCGAGACAGTGTGGGACCCGCAAGCCACCACGATACCGAGCAGCAAAGCAGTGACGTACGTAGACAGTGACCGGACGTAGACCATTCCCAATGTTCCTCTCGCGAGACGTGCTTGCCGCCTCCTGCGGCACGCAACTGACCTAACTATTGTAGGCGGCGACGAAAAACCGGGTCAACGTCGGCAGCCACGATCAACTTATCGACATACGTACGACGCGTTGGACGTTAGCCTTCTTACGAAAAGCGTTGTCAGAATAAGGTTTAGGTGTGCATCCACGGCGATTCATGCCCCGACCGTGGAGCTGCTCGGTGCATGCCTGACGCTCGCGATCGGTCCCAAGTCGGCCCAGCGATAGCTTCGCCAACGCTAGCACTGGTGATCGCG
The DNA here is from genome assembly GCA_039184115.1 of Planctomycetota bacterium. GTDB lineage: Bacteria > Planctomycetota > Planctomycetia > Pirellulales > Lacipirellulaceae > Bythopirellula. The sequence goes on from JBCDBK010000048.1 coordinate 26,656, forward strand.
GCCAGTGCTTGCAGTCGGGTGCGCAGCCACACCAACTGGTCGTGCAACGCGTGTATCTGCGGAAAAGACCTTCCTTCAACAAACAGCCAACGCACCCAATTCGCTGCCGAGCAGATCACTCCCCCTCGATCGAAGCCAACAATTGCTTGGCGTTCCGCAGTCGCAAGTGGGCGGTGCCGCTCGTAGGCCTCGATGCCGTGCGGCCAAATCTCTTGGTCTTCGTTTGCTAGACTGCCAAGCAATCGAGCCACGTCGCCGGCAACAGATTCGACAGCGACGGCGCCAAAGTCTAGCAAACCCGTGACCTGCTCGTCACCGAATAGGATGTGATCGTGCCGCACATCGCGCAGACACCATTGCAGCGGTAGCGGGATGCGGGCAACCTGCTCAAGATAAGCGCCAACGGCATTCACCGAGTGGCCAATCCCTTCGAGCAGTTCGAATGCCAGTTCGCGCAGGTCACTCGCTTCGGCCGCGCGTGTCGCTTGCCAGAAGTGTTGAAGTTCGCCGCGTTGCAATCGTTGTAGCGTTGCTAATCGTTCGAGCAATCCCGGTGACGGTGCCGCCGTGGGCTTGCTTTGCTGATACTGATAGGTCTCGGCCAACTGATGAAACTGCGCCAGTACCTTCAAGGCGGCTGAAAGACGCGTCTGCGTCGGAGCGGATGAGAGCAACGGTTTGCCAGGCAACCACGGCGTGAGCTCCCATAAGTGATCCTCATTGACGAAGTACGTCTCGCCAAACCGAGTGGATAGCGGGACGGGCACTCGGTCAAAGCCTGCCGCCGATACATGCTGCAGAAGTCCATGCATGGCCATCAAGCCATTGAGCGAGGGATGGACCTGCGGCCAACGTCGCAGGCACAGCTCGGTACCTGCGACCGACACGCGCCAGATCACCGCTCCACTGAATCCGCCGCTCACGCCCAACGATTCCATTCGCGCCTGCGAAACGTCCTCGAACCAGGGCGTCAAATAGGCCAGTTGTCGAGAGGCAGGTGGGCGATTGGACACGGCATGACGCTTTCGTTGGAAGACTGCAGCAACTATCTATGTTACCTGACGCCGCCGCCTAAGTATTGATCAGTTTTCGGCTGTCCCTCGTCGCCAACGTGAGTCTGAACCGAACGCTACCGATGACACCGGTGACGCCTGCGGTTATGCTGGAGCAGCACCGTATTCGCTCTGCAAATAACCACCATGAAGCTCATCCTCGCCGTTATACAGCCAACCAAATTGGAAGAAGTACGAGAGGCGCTCGCACGCATTGGCGTCACCCGGCTGAGCGTGGGCGATGCGATGGGATATGCTCGCCAAAGAGGGCAGATCGAGTCCTACCGCGGCAACGAGTACCAAACCAATTTGCTACGCAAGGTCGAGCTCGAAATCGCCGTCAACGACGACTTTGTCGAGCGGACAATCGAATGCCTGCGCGAGACAGCACGAAGCACGCAAGAGGGCACCATCGGCGACGGTAAAATACTCGTGCTGCCGATGGAGGACGCGGTCCAGATCGATGACAACCAGCGCGGACCGGGCGCCATCTGACCGATGAAACTCGTACTGCTAAGCACCGACCTGATGATCACCTCGCTTGCGGCGGGGGTCACGCAGCAGCTACAGCTGGAACTCCTACAGACGCGAGACCAGGCGAGTGCTGTTGAGGCATCGCACGACGATCAAGTCCATGTGATCGTGGTCGATCTACGAACCGCTGGGCTCGATATCGAATCGCTTGTGAAGCAACTACGCGAGGGCGATCCGAGGCGACCCCGGATCGTAGCGTTTGGTCCGCACGTCCACGAGGCCAGGCTTGCCTCAGCTCGCGAGGCCGGCTGCGAAGTCGTCGCGACGCGTGGACAGTTCGATCGTGACGCTCTGCAAATAATCAGCCAGCTGATGAACAGCTAGCAATCCATTCCGAGCACGACTCTCGCTCAAAGCCATTAGGAAGCATCTGAGTCCGCGTGACGCGTTTCTTCGTCAGTCTGCACGTCGCCGTCGTGGGTCGTAATCGACGTCGGCAATCCAGCCGCGATTGTGCCGTCGGACAGCACAATCTCGTCCATCTCGGTCGCGTCAATCGCCCTCCTCAACAGCAAGTAAATGCCAACCGACATCGTCCACAGGCTCGCAATCGGAAAGCTCCGAGCGATTAGTGCCACGCCCCACTTCCACCACTCGATGAGATTGGTCGCGATGGGTGCCGGCGAAGCTTCGAGGTCGCCATCAAATAGCAATGTCGCGCGCCCGTCTCCAACTCCCCAGCGCAGGACCCATTCCGACAGGCCAGTCGTCGCGCCCGCGAACAACGCGACGACCTGATCGCCCAGCACCCCAAGTCCAGCCGCAACGACCACAAAGAAGGCAAAATGCAGTGGTCGTTGATAAACGTACGCGTAGCATCGCGAGACGCCGTCAAATGCATCGCTGCGCTCGACGCCCATACACGCCCACATCAGTGGCCACCCGACCATCAGACCGAGCACTACGACCGTCAGCATCAGTCCCCACGCAATCACCAAAAACCAGACCAGGCCGGCCAATGTCGCGAGCAAGTCGAGTCGAAGCAGAAATCCGAGCAGAACCAGCGGCACCGCCAAAGCGAGACCAGCGAGCAGCGTAATCGATGGACTGCCCACCGTCGCCGGCCAAACGCTCAAGGCGTCGCGCGCCGCCTGCAATGGCCCCAGCGTTTCTCCGCGTGCCAGGTACATCGCCGCCGTCCGGCTGATGGCGCCGCCGACCAGCGCCCAGACAATGATCGCCCATGCGCACAACAAGAGCTGACCGAATAGCGCTGTTGTCGATAGATTGCGATTGCCAAACTCGACAAACGGTGCCGTCAGCCAGTGCCATCCGCTGACCAGCGTACCACTCTGCCATTCGCTGGGGCGGATCGTCTCGAGAACTTGATCAGGCCGATCGGAAAATTGGAAGGTTGGCAGCCCCTCGCGTAACGAGTCTGGCATTTGCAAGGGCGGCGAAAACTGCTGACAAACCAGCGACCAACCCGCCTCCGTAACAACGACTCCAACGGCTGCGAGCACCAGCACACGGACCAGCAGCGCGACTCGCAATGCTCTCGCCAAGATGATCCACGGGCAAATTTCACTCCAACGCACTTCATGAATCACCCCCGAAGCGTGATGCAGTGATCGCTGAGTGGGTCGGTCAGACATCGGTATGTTTTTCTGCCTCGGCAATCTCGTCGGCAGCGGTCAGCGGTTTTCCAGCCCAATCTTCGTCGGCCAACTCATCGTCTTCAGGATCGGGTACGTGCGGAAGTGAGTACGACTCATCAAGCCAGCGTCCCAGGTCAATCGTTTTACAGCGCTGGCTGCAGAACGGCTTCGCATCGGAAGTCGTGAGATCAAACTCGTTGTTACACGTGGGACAACGCATGGGTGGCCAAGGCCTTAGTCCTTCGATTTGGGCGGGCTCTTCTTTTTTGCCGACTTCTTCTCGGACTTGCCACCTTTGTCGTCGGACTTCTTGCTCTCAGTGGCCTGCTTTGCCTTCTCCGCGCCTTTCTTGTACGACTCGCTGCGATAGTCGGTTTCGTAAAACCCAGAACCCTTGAATACGACTGCCGCACCTGTGCCGAACAAGCGGCGCAGCTTTAACTTACCGCATTCCGGACACTTTCGCTTCACGGGCTCAGAGATCGATTGAAACAGCTCGAACTCATAACCGCAGGCGTCGCACTCGTAGTCGTAAGTAGGCATATCAGTGACGCTCTATTCAGCAGGTCCTGTTGAAATGATAACTTGCGCAGCGCGGACCACCCGATCATGCAGTTGATAGCCTGTCTGTGTTTGCTGCAGGACGTGGTTGGCGGGCTGCTCGTCGGATGGCTGCTGCAATATGGCTTCATGCACTTGCGGATCAAATGGTTGACCGACTGCCTCGATGGGCTTGCAGTGATGCTGCTCGAGCGTGGTGATCAGCTGCTGACGAACCAACTTGAAGCCTTCCAGAAGGCTCGTCGCTTCTCCGCTCTGCTGGGCTGCTTCGATGGCGCGATCGATGTTATCAACGACCGGCAACAGATCACGCACGATGGGCATAGCTGCATAGCGCCGTTCTTCGTTCACTTCGCGAGCAGTCCGAGTACGAAGATTTTCCATCTCCGCTTGCAAGCGAAGCACACGATCCTTCTCGGTCGCGAGTTCTACTTCGAGCGAGTCGGCAGGTGCTTGTGCAGCTTCGTCTTCTGCACATGCCTGCTTGATTGCGTCGGCGATGGCGTCGGCGTCTGCCGGGTTGCTCTCTGTTTGCGGGGTATCTTCGTCAGTTGGGTTAGCTGTCATTCGTCAACTCGTTCTCAGTCTTCGGATTCTTCTGGGCTAAAATATTCTTTCACCTTGTCGAAAAAGCCTTTGCGTTGCGGTGCTACGTTCTTATGCTCTAGCTCAGCCAGTTGCCGGAGTAACGCCTCTTCTTCTTGGCTGACCTTCTCAGGCACTTCGATGTTTACCTGGACAAGTAGGTCGCCCAAACCGACCATGCGAGGATCGGGCATGCCCTGCCCTTTCAGCCGAAACACATCGCCCGACTGCGTCCCAGGCGGAACTTCGACTTCACCCGGTCCGTTGAGGGTGGGAACTTCGAGCGCTGCGCCCAGCGCTGCTTGCGAATAGGTGATCGGCACCCGACAAATGAGGTGCTGCCCTTCGCGCTCAAACAGAGTGTGTTTGGCGATCGCGACCACGCAGTAGCAATCGCCCGGCGGTCCACCGTTGGGACTTGGTTCGCCTTGCCCAGTGATACGTACCTGCATGCCATCGTCGACGCCTGCAGGAATCTCCACCTCGGCTTCGACTTTCTTCAGAATATGGCCCGAACCCCGACACGGTCGGCATGGTGTGCTGACGGAGGAGCCTTCCCCTTTGCACGCGGGGCAGGTGGTCTGCACTCGGACGATGCCTGCTTGTTGGACGACCTGGCCGTGACCACCGCAGTACGAACAGGTTTCTCGTTGGCTACCCTCCGCGGCACCTGACCCTTGGCACTTAAGGCATGGCTCGTGACGTTGGAACTGGACGATCTTGCGCACGCCTTGTGCCGCTTCTTGCAGCGTCAACGACACATCGCATCGCACATCTCGACCTTTACGAACACGCCGGCGACCGCGACCGCCGCCGCCAAAAATATCGCCAAAGATGTCGCCGAAGGCCGAGAAGATATCCTCGACATCGGAAAAGCCACTCCCGCCGGACTGACCGTTGACGCCAGCGTGTCCGAAGCGATCGTAGCGATTGCGCTTTTCCGGATCGTTCAGCACCTCAAAGGCCTCGGAGGCCTCCTTAAAGCGCGCAATCGCGTCGGCATCGCCAGGGTTCTTGTCTGGGTGATACTTGATTGCCAGTTTGCGATACGACGTTGCGATCTCTCCGTCCGAGGCGGTCCGAGAGACTTCTAGAACTTCGTAGTAGTCGCGTTTATCAGCCATAATGAACTAAATGACGAAATGCGAATGACGAAAGTTTCGTTCGTCGTTCGTCATTCGTCATTTCTCTTAACACACAATCGGGCCACTGGCTAAATTAGCTCAGTGGCCCGCTGTGAAAAATAACAGTTTCAACCCGACTTAGCGGATGCTACCGACTACGCCCTTCTTGTCGTCGTCCTTGGAGTCGAAATTCGTAACGAGCGCTTCGGTCGTGAGCATTAATCCGGCGATGCTAGCGGCATTGGAAAGCGCCGTCTTGACGACCTTGGTGGGATCGATGATGCCCGCCTTAAACATGTCGACATACTCGCCGTTGTTCGCATCGTAGCCGATTTTCTGGCCCTTCTGGCTGATCTCATCGGCGACCACGCTACCATCGAGTCCGCAGTTGTCGGCGATCTGCTTCAGCGGTGCATCGAGCACACCCGCAACGATCGCGACGCCGATTTTTTCATCGCCTTTGCCCTTCACACCTGCGACAGATTCTTTGGCCCGCAGCAATGCGGTTCCACCGCCGGGTAAGATCCCTTCTTCGACGGCAGCACGCGTGGCGTGCAGGGCATCTTCGACGCGAGCCTTCTTTTGCTTCATGTCGGCTTCGCTGCTGGCACCGACCGAGACAATCGCGACGCCGCCGGTTAGCTTGGCCAAGCGTTCTTGCAGCTTCTCGCGATCGTAGTCGGACGTACTTGACTCGATGCCTTTGCGGATCTGAGCGATCCGCTTTTGCACTTCGTCGTTGCTGCCGCCACCTTGAACGATCGTCGTCGCGTCCTTCGAGACCGTAATCTTCTTGGCGCGACCCATTTCGGCCAGCGTGACATTCTCTAGCTTGACGCCCAAGTCTTCGCTAATCAGCGTGCCACCGGTCAACGTGGCGATGTCACCGAGCATCGCTTTGCGACGATCGCCAAACCCTGGGGCCTTAGCCGCACAGACATTGAGGATGCCGCGGAGCTTGTTGACCACCAGTGCTGCTAATGCTTCGCCTTCGATGTCTTCAGCGATAATCATCAGCGGTTTGCCCTTTTGGCTCACTTGCTCGAGAACCGGCAGCAAGTCGCGCAAGTTGCTGATCTTCTTCTCGTGCAGCAAAATGTAGGCATCGTCGAGCACGCACTCCATGTCGGCCGTTTGATTGATGAAGTACGGCGAAAGGAAACCTTTGTCGAACTGCATGCCTTCGACGAGTTCGAGCGTCGTTTCGGTAGAGCGACCTTCTTCGACGGTAATCACGCCGTCTTTGCCAACTCGCTCCATCGCGTCGGCGAGCAAGTCGCCGATGACGCGATCGTTGTTGGCGCTGATCGCACCAACCTGTGCAATCTGCTCCTTATCAGAAACAGGCTTGCTCAGAGAATCGAGGAATTCTACAGCCGCATCGACGGCCTTGCGAATGCCACGCTGTACGGCCGTCGGATTGCTACCGGCAACGATGTTGCGAGTACCTTCCTTAAGGATTGCCCGCGCAAGAACAGTCGCGGTCGTGGTGCCATCGCCAGCGAGTGACGAGGTCTTGTCGGCCACTTCGTGGACGAGCTTGGCACCCATGTTTTCGAACGGGTCTTCCAGCTCGACCTCTTTGCTGACGGTTACACCATCTTTCGTGACGGTCGGGCCGCCGAATGACTTGTTGATGATGACATTGCGGCCAGTCGGTCCCATGGTTACGGCCACGGCGTCAGCCAGCTTATCGACACCTTTAAGCAGCTTGCCGCGCGCGGTGTCGTCGAACATTAGTTGTTTTGCCACGTTATTCTCCTTCGGAGATAGCTGTCAGCCTTCAGCGATCAGCTGTCAGCTGCTTGTATGAAAACAGGTGTGGTTGCAAAGCTGTCGGCTGAATGCTGACAGCTGATCGCTCCCTTAAACTACTTTGGCCAGGATGTCGCTTTCGCGAAGGATCTTCAGCTCTTGGCCGTCAACTTCGACGTCGGAGCCACCGTACTTGCCGTAAATCACTTCGTCGCCAATGCCGACCGACAGTTCGCCGCGGTTGCCGCTGTCGAGCAACTTGCCAGCGCCCACGGCGACGATCTTGCCTCGCTGTGGCTTTTCTTGAGCAGCGTCGGGTAGCACGATGCCGCCCGCAGTCACTTCTTCGGCTTCGGAAGGTTGAACAACAACGCGATCGTCCAACGGACGAAGATTGATTTTTGCCATTTTGAGGTCCCTTGCTTGTTCGCTTCGTTGAAGCGGTGTGTTTGTTAAAGTTTTGATTTGTGTTGGCATGTGGAGTTGTTAGGCGCTAGTTGTTAGCTACTAGGAACTAGCGCCTAGTTACTAGCGTCTGGCAACTCCCTTACATCATCCCGGGCATGCCACCCATTCCGCCCATGCCTCCCATGCCAGGCATGCCGCCGCCCATGCCACCCATTCCGCCCATGCCACCGCCCATGCCGTGGTCGTGGTGATCGTGGCCGGCTTCTTCCTCCTCAGCAGGAATGTCGGTTACGAGCGAATCGGTAGTGAGCAACAGCGAAGCGACACTGGCTGCGTTTTGCAGCGAAGTACGAACGACCTTAGCAGGGTCGATCACACCAGCGGCAACCATGTCGGTGTACTCGTCCTTGTCAGCGTTGTAGCCGTCGTTCTTGCCCTTGGTCTGGCGAACTCGATTGACGACGACAGCCCCGTCGACACCCGCGTTCTCGGCAATGTAACGCAGCGGATAGTCGAGCACCTTGCGAATGATATCGACGCCTAGTGCCTCGTCGCCTTCCAGCGCCACCTTGCCGAGTGCTTTCTCGCTGCGAAGGAGTGCGACGCCACCGCCAGGGACAATGCCTTCCGCCAGCGCGGCCTGGGTCGCTGCACGTGCGTCGACCAGCAGGTCTTTACGCTCTTTCATCTCGGTCTCGGTCGCGGCACCGCAGTTGATTTCTGCGACACCGCCGGCAAGCTTCGCAAGGCGTTCTTGCAGCTTCTCGCGATCGTAGTCCGAGTCAGTCGATTCGATCTCGGCGCGAATCTGATCCGCACGGCCCAAAATGTCATCCTTCGCGCCGCCGCCTTTGACCATCGTGGTGTTGTCGCTGGAGATGATGATCTTCTTGCATTTGCCCAAGTCGGATAGCTGAATGCCGTCAAGCTTGATGCCGAGGTCTTTGAAGATTGCGGTCGCGCCGGTCAGCGTGGCGATGTCGCCTAGCATCGCCTTGCGACGATCGCCGTAGCCGGGAGCCTTGACAGCACAGACGTTGACGATGCCACGCATCTTGTTGACGACCAAAGTAGCGAGCGCTTCGCCCTCGATGTCCTCGGCGATAATCAGCAGCGGCTTGCTCGCCTTGGAAACGGCCTCAAGAATTGGCACCAGGTCTTTGGCGTTGGAGATCTTTTCTTCGAAAACCAGAACCAGGCAATTCTTGAGGCCGTTTCCAAGGCGAGCAAGCCGCTGCTGATTATCGCCGAGGACATCGAGGGCGAAGCGCTCGCTACTTTGGTCGTCAACA
>JBCDBK010000049.1:0-34833 GCA_039184115.1 Planctomycetota bacterium
ATGACGTCAAGTCCTCATGGCCTTTATGGCCCGGGCTGCACACGTCCTACAATGCCGCGTACAGAGGGAAGCAAACTCGCGAGAGCAAGCAAATCCCAAAAAGCGCGGCCCAGTTCGGATTGCAGGCTGCAACTCGCCTGCATGAAGCCGGAATCGCTAGTAATCGTGGGTCAGCATACCACGGTGAATATGTTCCTGAGCCTTGTACACACCGCCCGTCAAGCCACGAAAGTGGGGGGGGCTTAAAGTCGCCAAGCTAACCTTCGGGAGGCAGGCGCCTAGAGTCAACTCCGCGATTGGGACTAAGTCGTAACAAGGTAGCCGTAGGGGAACCTGCGGCTGGATCACCTCCTTTCTAAGGATTATTAGAACGCCGAAGCTCGCTTCGGTGATCCGATCTCCGCCGGTGACGGCGAGATTAAGAATGGGACAATCTTGTGAAGACATAGAAGTCTGCGTTCAATCGCAAACTAACTAAATTGTATTGAGAAAACCCGGTGCAGAGCTAGCCAGCCTGCATCGGGTTTTTTTGTTGCGCTTCTACGGTTTTTTTAGGTGGTTGGAGATGTGATATACTGGGAACCGTAGCATGCATATGAATGTCTGCAAAAGAGAAACTCATGAGTGTTGCGCCAACCCCAAACAACCAACTTGCACATTTCTCAATTGATCACTACGAACACATGGTCAGCTGTGGTGCATTCGAATACGGGCTAACAAGTAAGCACGTAGAATTATTGCGGGGAACTCTCTACGAGAAGTACGGCAAGGGCCCGGCGCACTTTTCGCTTGAAGAATACGAGCATCTGGTTGCTGTAGGTGCTTTTGATGCCCCTTACGATCTCAGAGTGGAGCTATTACACGGAGCAATCAACATGATGAGCCCGATAGGTCCTTCGCACTCAAACCTTGTAGATTTCTTAACAAAATGGAGCTTTCAATCGATAGCAAACCTGCCACTCAGGGTGCGAGTGCAGAACCCGATTCGACTACCATCCGTCGACTCTGAACCAGAGCCTGATATTTGTTGGGTCAACGAAGACGACTACTCTCAGGAACATCCAGGGCCTGATGACGTGCTACTAATCATTGAAGTTGCTGGATCGTCTTTGCTGTACGATAGAGACTCCAAATTGTCTGTCTATGCGTCGGCTGGAATAAAGGATTATTGGATCGCCAACATTTCCGAATCGCGACTTGAGGTCTATCGAGAACCTAAAGGCGACTCGTATCAGCAACAAATCTTGCTAAAGGATGACGAAGCGATCTCACCTTCGATTCAGCCTAGTGCTAAGTTAGCTGTAAGCAATCTATTCCCAGCTAAATAGCTAATCGCAATTCTATGTTTCCGTTCTCTCTTCAACACCGCATTGCATACCTCAATATTTACTCAGAGATCTCGTTTAGCTCCTCGGTAACTCACTGGCAATCCGAATACGATAAGCAGACTAATGCTTGGAAAAAGGTAAGCAAGCAGGTAGAGCCGATTCACCTCAGCGAGGGCGCAGGCATCGAACTTGATGCTGATTGCATTTTTCCAATTTCAGCCCAGCATGGTGGTGTCATTCACATTGCTGGTGACCTCAATAGCAACTTGTACCTGGGCGGACATCATGAAGTTATCATCAGTGGCAATGTTGCAAAGGATGCTAGAATTGAAGCAGCTGGATTCCATCGACTGTTTGTCGGCGGTGCAATGCGAGGCGAAATTAGCTCATCTGACGGTTCGAAAATCTGGATCGAAAATGACTTCGTTGGTTCGCTAAAAACCGGTGCGCCGTCCACCTCTCTAAATGTTGGTGGCGATTTTATTGGTAGTATTTCTCCGTACGCCGGAGCTACTCTGCTCTGGATGACCGTCAAGGGGTTTGCGAGTCAGGAATCAATGATTGCAATTTCCAACTGCGATTACACCGTATTCGACGCCTCTATCGGACTAAGTGACACTGATTCAGGTTTCTATCCCATTGAAAACGCGAAAAGACAAACCAAATCGGGTCATTGCACGTCGCATTGGTCGGTAGGCTGCAGAAAAGATTGGAACAATAATTAGCCACAGAACGATATGGTTCCTTTCACTGTGAGAAGTTGTAAGAATCGGGCAATGCCCGATCCAGGCACGTCTCAGTATCGCAAGGTTCGCACCGTCATTCAGCTGGTGGTTTTGGCGGTCGTGGCTGTGTTTCTTTTTCCACGCATCGAGTGGTCTGGTAGAAAGACCACAGTCGGAGAGTTGGCGACCGTCAAGGGACTACAGTCGGGGCTGATGTTTGAAGCGCGCGTGGATACCGGCGCGGCACTCTCGTCGATTCATTGTCTGGCAATCGAGATCCCCGACGAGGCGGACGATCCGCGAGAGAATCTTCGTAAAGTCGCGCGGGTGAAGATTGCCAACGCGTCTGGTGATGAGGCGTGGATCGAAACGAAGCTCATCGACTACGCTGCGATTCGGACCTCTGACGCGACGAAGTATCGCTATCACGTACGACTTCGGTTACGGTGCGCAGACGTCGAAAAAGAAACGCTCGTCACGCTAAAAGATCGCAGCGCGATGCGCTACAAGCTGCTGCTGGGTCGTAATTTTCTCGCAGACGAGTTCGTCGTCGATGTCAGCAATTAGGCGTCAGCAATTAGGCGTCAGCAAGTCGGCGCGACGGCGAGGTGCAACACGACCCCGTCGAGCCGATTCTTCGCTAGTCAGTCTGCGGGAGGCTGCGGACGATTTCTTCTCGTTCGGCTTCGAGGTCTTTGATCTCGATCTCGGGCATCTTCGCGGTCTTGTGGGTCATGGCTTGAGACATGGGTCTGTCTCCTTCGGTGATTTTGGTGGTGCAGGCAAAGCCCTACTTATCTAGTAAGCGGTAATTCGTCCGCCAAGCGACAAAGAAAATCGTGGGAAAATAAAGAATTTGTGACGGATTGCCAACCCCAAGCCCTCGCCGTTGCCCCGCGTAACAGCCTCACGAGACGCTTTCGTCCAAGTTTTTGAGTCACCTTTCGGTCGATCACCACATTTGTATCCGGTAACTTGCCCGATCCGCAGCCCGAATTCTCCCGGTCGCTAACTTATCTTGCAGGCTAACGATGGTCGGCTGCGATATCGCATGCAAGCCTCATTTCCCTTGTTTTTACCGGAGATTATATGTCAGGCGAACCGCCCTCGACTCGCGCTGCACCTGATTCGAGGTATGGGGTAAAATAAGTAACACAACTCTAGAACATGACTTGAACCTCGCGTAAAGGTTCGCGAAGCAACATTGAATGAGGAGACGAACTAATGATGAAGACAACAAGACAATGGCGTCCCCTGATTTGCGCCGCAAGTGCGATGCTAGCGGTGCTGGCACTTTTGGAGTCTGGGGCAGCGATCCAAGCCGCGATGCTTGACCTGCCGGACGGTCTGAGCCCTGGCGATGAATATCGGATTGCATTCGTAACCAATGGGCGACGTGGTACCCAGAACGGCTTGTCGATCGTAAGCTACGATGGGTTTGTGAATGTCGAAGCACGTGCGCCGGGGAGCCTCGTCGCTTTCTTAGATGCGACGTGGTTTGCGATCGCCTCCACACCCACCACGGACGCCAAGCTGACCACTGGAACCGATGACTCACCCGCAGGCGAGAATGGTGTACCCATCTATCTGGTCGACGCCGCAACGCGGATTGCCGACAACTACGATGACCTGTGGGATGGATCGCTCGACGCGGAGCTGAACCTCAGCCAGTCAGGCGATCAGGTCGACAACTTTGTTTGGACCGGCACGTTGGCCACGGGCGTACGCAATCCGTTTATGGAGCTGGGGCTGGCGACGCAAATCAGTGGCGCAGGCACGACTCAGTCAGCGGGAGCACCGTGGATTAACGCGACTTCGGCCGTGGCGAGCGCACGCCTACCGGTTTACGCGATCTCTGAAGTGTTGGTCGCAGTTCCGGAGCCAACCTCGCTGGCGCTGCTGATGATTGGAACCGGTGCAATTTGCGTCGCAAATCGCCGTAGCGCTCGTTGATCTTCGTCTGAGCGAGATTGCGTTTCCCGGTTGAATGATTACAGTGTTGCAACGTCGCACCGGCACGACCGCGTGTCGGTGCGATCGGCTGCATTCGCGCCGGCTTGTGGGCAAGTTTCGCGCTGGACGGCGGTCATGGCGTGAGAACAATAGCGCGAACTTGCTTGATATTTCTGAGTCAATCTGCCAAGCTTTATCGTCTTCGTCCTTCCTCTCGCTCCTGAAAATAGGCACGCTGACATGCCAATCGAATCCGCTGCCAAAGACGGTATCCGCACGATATTCATCCGTGACGAAAGACTCGTCGAGCCGGCGTTGATTACTCGCGTGTTCGATGACATTCATACCGAGCTAGGCAAGTCGGACGAAGACCGCGTCATTCTCGACTTCAAATCGGTCGGCTTCATGGCTTCGTCGGCGCTAGGCAAGCTGATTCAGCTCAACAAGAAGGCGAAGGAATACAAAGTGAAGCTCAAACTCTCCGGGATCATCCCGGAAGTCCTTGAGGTGTTTAAAATTACCAAACTTCACAAAGTGTTCGACATCGCCAAAGACGAGGCTGCCGCCCGCAAAGCGCATCAGAAGACCGGTCTGTTTCGCTAGTGACACGGCACGGCGTCCGAGGGTTCGTCGATTCCAGTTCATCGATTCTTTGCGCCAAGTTGCATGTTTCCGCAGCATCGCATTGCTGCGCCGGTAAGACGGCGGTCGAAAAACTGCGGAAACTTAACCGCAGCCCAGGCACGGCCTGACTATACTATCTGATTGGCAGCCGCCCTGCTCGGGCTGAGCACGGCCGCGTCACTGGCTAGGTTTATCGCCTCGTAAAATCGAAACATGTTGTCCGCAAGAGCGATTTTCGCGCGCGGCCTAGTGGTGGTCAGCGCGCTTGCGCTAGAATTCTTGTTCTGCCTGTCACTAGCTCGGTCGAACGAGTGGGTCGAACTTGCGCCGATGAATCGCCGCCGTGGTGAACATGCCAATGCCGTGATTGACGGTAAGATTTACGTTCTGGGTGGCATCTTCGACTCCATCGACGGGCCAGACGAAATCGAGATGTTCGACCCTGCGACCAACGTTTGGACGGACATCGACACCATGCCTCTCGAACCCGAGAATCGTTCGAGGCACCACTTCAACGCCGGTTCAGCCGTGTATGGTAACGAGATCTGGGTCGTCGGTGGTAAACCGGCCGGTGATGCAACGGGCGTCAACTTTGTCGATGTGTACAACGTTGCCACTGGCGAGTGGCGTTTGGGCCCCGATCTGCCCGAGGTAATCTGGGGTGGCCCTAGTGTGATCGTCGGCGATACGTTGCATGCATTCGCCGGCGCGCAGGGACGGACGGACACCGAGAACCTTCACTACTCCCTCGACCTGACCAATCCGCAGGCCGACTGGCAGCGCGAAGTCAAAGTCCCACGACCGCGCGTGCATGCCGGAGGCGCAGCGGTCGGTGAGAAGATCTATCTGATCGGCGGCGAACTGCAGCACATCCACGACGGCGATACCAAGACCGTTCAGATCTATGACACGATCACCGAGCAGTGGAGCTTTGGTGCCGACTTGCCGCTTGCGCGTTCGCATACCGATTGGGCGACCTTCGCGCACCTCGGCGAGATCTGGTCTGTCAGCGGAGTGGATAGTTCGAACGCGCCCAATCGAGGGCAAGCAGAGATCTTCATCTACAATCCGACGGAAGACGCTTGGCGAGAATTCGAATACCAGCTGCCTGTGCCATTGGTCTCTCCCGGTGCCAAGGTCATCGGCAACACGCTCTATGTTTATGGCGGCGGCGAGAACGATTGGTTTGAGGGAGAAATGCGCAAGACCTACGCCCTCGAGCTCCCGCTCACAGCGGTCGCAGGTGACCTGAATAGCGACGGCACCGTCAGCGGCTCTGACTATCTCGCTTGGCAGCGTTCGGCGACGAACAGCCTGGCCACCGAACAAGATCTGTTCACGTGGCAACAGAACTACGCCAGCCCCTCGATGGCTGGCATCGATGGAGACTTCGACAACGATGGCCTTGTCGCAGGTAACGACTTGTTGGTCTGGCAGCAGCTGGCAACCCTACCGGATTCTGCCGTGACAGACTTGGCAACTTGGCGGGCGAATTATGGCGACAACATCGGTGCACAGCTCACCGAAGTGGCGGTGCCAGAACCAGGTGCTTGCGTCGCAATGATCATAGCGATCGCCCTCGGTTGCGCGTCTCACAGGTGGCTGCCTAGGTGACTTGGACGTGTTTGTAGCGAATGCGACTTGTTATCTTGAAATCTGCGGATTTTTTTCAAAAGAACACCCGCCGTGGAAATTAGTTTTCCAAGCAACCCCACCCTAAGCATAGTGATTTCGGGCTCGGCAGCTGGTATGTTGGAGGCAAATTACCCAGGCAGTCTTGGACACTGCTGGCCACTCGGTCGCTATTCTCAGCAACATGTGCGACTTGGCGGCGGTGTCCTCTCATTCCACAAGCATCCATTCAAGGACAGCCATGCCCAGTCAAGTCGAGTCTCTCCGTTCGTCCACTCGTCGCGAATTTGTCAAATCGACTGCGAGTTTTGCAGCGGCTTCCGCTGTGCCCTATTTCTTCTCAACACCAAAGACGTTCGCCGACGAGACGCAAGCGAAGAACGATCGGCTAAAGGTCGGACTCATTGGCGCCGGCGGCATGGGCGTTGGGAACATGAACGCCGCCAAGGAAATGTGCGATGTTGTGGCCATTGCGGACGCGGATTCAGGACGTGCTGCCGGCGCGAACAAGAAGCTGAGCCAAGGCAAGGCAGACGTCTATGCGGACTATCGCGAGATACTCCAGCGTGACGACCTCGATGCTCTGCACATCGCCACGCCCGATCACTGGCACACGAAGCCACTCGTCGAGGCTTTGCTTGCTGGTCACGATGTGTATTGCGAAAAGCCAATGACGCTAACGATCGACGAAGGAAAACTCATTCGCAAGGTGGTCAAAGACACGGGCCGCATCGTTCAAGTCGGTACGCAACAGCGCAGTCAATTCGACCTGTTCGTGAAGGCGATTGCAATCGTTGCCGAAGGTCGCGTGGGCAAGATTAAGCATATCAACGCGTCGATCGGCGGCGCGCCTGCGTCGCCGGTAATTCCTGTTGCTGAAGTGCCCAAAGAACTAGATTGGGATCGTTGGCTTGGCCCGGCACCGCTGGTCGAGTACCGAGCCTTGCGCCGTGAAAAAGGCCGACCCAACTCCAACTGCCACTATGAGTTCCGCTGGTGGTACGAATATTCCGGCGGCAAGCTAACCGACTGGGGTGCCCACCACGTTGATATTGGCGTGTGGGCGCTACAAGTCAATGGCAACTCGGGAATTCCGATCTCCGTCGGCGGAGAAGCGACACACCCCGTTCCATTCAAAGATGGCATGCCTACGGCCAACGATCAGTACAACACGGCAACCAAGTTCAAAATGACCGCATTGTTCGCAGACGATGTCGAAATGACGATTCGGCACGATCGAGGCAACGGCGTCACGATCGAAGGCGATAAGGGCCGTATCTTCGTCAATCGCGGCAAGCTCACCGGCAAGCCGGTCGAAGATTTGAAAGATAACCCGCTGCCGGAAGATGCGATCAGCAAGGTCTACAAGAGTCTGCCGACGGAGTTTAATGAGCGGAAGGCGCATTGGTCGAACTTCTTTCATTGCGTGAAGACTCGCCAGGAACCGATCTCTGATGTGCATTCGCACATGGAAGCGCTCAACGTCTGTCACTTGGCTGGGATCTCTGCCCGGCTTGGTCGCACTATTCAGTGGGACGGCGCGGCCGAACAAATCACCGGCGACGAACAGGCCAATGACATGTTGGCACGTCCGTACCGCAAGGGCTATGAAATCGAGATGTAAATGAAATATCTACTTCAGTTCCTACTATTCGCCGCAGTGCTCGCTCCCGATTGGTCGTTCGGGCTGGAACTTGAGGCTGCCCCGCCGAACGTCGTCATCATCTTTATTGACGACATGGGCTACGCAGACATTGGGCCGTTCGGTGCGGAAAGCTATGCGACACCAAACCTCGACCGCATGGCAGCCGATGGAAGACGGTTTACTGACTTTCACACGTCCGCACCGGTTTGCTCGGCATCCCGCGCGGCGCTAATGACCGGTTGCTACCACGAACGTGTAAGTATTCGAGGTGCGCTCTGGAGCCTCAGCAAAGCCGGTCTCCACCCGGACGAAACTACCCTCGCCGAGATTTGCAAACAGCGCGGCTATGCGACCGGTGTCTTTGGGAAGTGGCACTTGGGACGGCCCGTCGAGTTTCTACCGCTGCAGCAAGGCTTCGATGAGTATTTTGGACTGCCCTATTCCAACGATATGTGGCCCGAGGCCGATGTTGTCGGTGATCCGATCCCCAAATATCGCTCACGTCAGCCAAAACTGCCACTCATCAAAGGCAATGAAGTGGTGCAAGAAGTGACTTGGGAAGACCAGAATGCCCTTACGACTTGGTACACTGAGCACGCGGTAGACTTCATCGACCGGCATCACGAGCAACCGTTTTTGCTCTACATGCCGCACAGTATGGTTCATGTGCCACTGGGGGTGTCAGAGAAGTTTCGCGGCAAAAGCGGCGCAGGTTTGTTCGGTGACGTCGTCATGGAACTCGATTGGTCTGTCGGTGAGATCATGTCCGCTTTGCAACGGCACGGAGTCGCTGAGCGTACGCTGATCATCTTCACGGCGGACAACGGCCCTTGGCTGAACTATGGCAATCATGCCGGATCAGCGCAGCCTCTGCGCGAAGGCAAAGGAACCTGCTGGGAAGGAGGGCATCGCGTGCCCTGCGTCATGCGATGGCCAGACACAATCCCCGCAGGAACTTCCTGCGACGAACTCACCTCAACAATCGACCTGCTGCCGACCGTAGCCAAGCTCATTGGTGCCGAGGTACCGCAAGATCGGACCATTGATGGCAAAGATATCTTCCCGCTTATGTCTGGTCAGCCCGGTGCCCTCAGTCCGCACCAGTCGTTCTACTGCTACTATCAGGGAAATCTTTGCGGTGTCCGCGATCGCCGGTGGAAGCTAGCGCTGCCGCATCGCTACAAATCACTCAACGGTCGAGCCGGCGGCCTCGACGGTCGCGGTGTCCGATACGACATGAATGAGTCTGGTCTCGCGTTGTACGACCTCAAGAGCGATATCGGCGAAACCACCGACGTCGCCGGCGACAACCCACAGGTTGTCCAGCGGCTACTTGTGCAGGCGGAAATCGCTCGCGAGACGCTCGGTGACAAACTGACGAATCGCAAGGGCAACGACGTGCGCCCCAGCGGCAAAGTCGAATAGCGAGGTTTTTCGCTAAATGTCCTTGCGGCCTCTGGTCGATCCATATAGTGTACATGTGTATGCTATCTGTCGATTGGCTATTTTTGGACATGAACGCCTTCTTCGCCTCGGCGGAGCAGCACCTGCAGCCTGCGCTTCGTGGTCAGCCGGTGGCGGTGGTGCCTTCGATGACAGATCGCACTTGTTGCATCGCCGTCAGTTATGAAGCCCGACCTTACGGCATTGCGACCGGCACCAATGTCGGTCTGGCTCGTCGGCGTTGTCCGCAGTTGCAACTGGTCAGGGGACGTCACGAGAACTACGTCCGCCTGCATCATCAGATTATCGAGGCGGTCAACTCGGTACTGCCGGTGACCAAAGTCTGTTCGATCGACGAAATGGTCTGCCGCCTATCACCTCAGCATCGCGAGGTCGGGTGTGCGGTCGAAATCGCGCAAGACGTTAAGCAGTCCATCTACGACCAGGTCGGCCGATCGTTGCGTTGCTCCGTCGGGCTAGCGACAAATCGGTTCCTCGCGAAAGTGGCCAGCAACATGCAAAAGCCAGATGGGTTGTCGGTCATCACGCGCGAAGAACTTCCCCGTCGACTGTATGCGCTCGAGCTGTCAGACTTTCCGGGCATCGGTCGCAACATGCGCCGACGACTGGAGAGCAAAGGCGTTCGCAACGTCCGTCAGCTTTGTGCCCTCTCGAAGCGACAGCTGCGCGACACTTGGGAGAGCGTACTCGGCGACCATTGGTGGCATCAGCTACGCGGCGACGAGGTCGTCGAACGCACCACCACGCGACGCACGGTCGGTCACTCGCACGTTTTGCCGCCAAAACTGCGCACCGATGAGGGTGCGCGCGGCGTGATGGTGCGATTGCTACACAAAGCCGCCATGCGACTGCGACGTCTCGAACACTGGGCCGCCCGCATGGTCGTCGCTTTGAAGTACACTGACGGCTGGCCAAAATGGAAGCAGACCGTCTATCTCGGCCGCTGCCAAGATACGCCGTCACTGTTGAAGGCCTTCGAGCGAACCTGGCAACAGCGCCCCTGCGGGCCACGGCCGCTTCAGGCGTCCATCACACTCGTCGATCTGACTCCGAATGCATGCACGACGCCCTCGCTGTTTCCCGAAGAACAGCGTGCCCTGACCGCGACGCAAGCGATGGACGCGGCAAACGAAAAGTTCGGTCCCAATACGCTTTATTTCGCGTCCATGCACGAAACACGAGACGCCGCCCCAATGCGTATCGCATTCACGAACATCCCGGACGTACCCGCCGAGCTAAGCCCCGGTGAAAAGTCAGAATAGCCAGCGGACTGCCGGCCGCTAGCATTCCCAGCGATGTCGTCGTGGCCGGCGAGGTGCTGTTTGTTGATCCGCCGAATCCGGATATCTTAGCGGGCCTACCAAAGCTATTGCTGCGTCAGCTAGCGTTCATTCTCCCACTCCGTCCGGTCACCGGTCCGCATGCATCGCGCTCCCAGCTACTATCTCCGTGCAGCTTCGCTTGCCTCCCCAACGGCTCTGTTGGTGCTCGCAAACGTCTTCGCATTAGGATCAGCGGTTGGCTCGCAAACCGCGACGGCACAGATCTCGACGCTTACCGCGCAGCCGGAAACCCGGTCAGCCACGGAGCCGGAAGCGGAAAAACCTTCGCTCGCCGAACTGCAGGCGGACGTGAAGGAGCGTTTAGATCGGGCCGAGTCGAGGCTTCGGCAGGCGAAAGAAGCAGAGACGGCACCCTCAGCGGCGCTGCTAGAGAAGATTGAGAAGCTCAATCGAATCAACTTCGTCTTGGCACAGATCGAGCGGGGTCGTGAAGAGAATGAAAAGATTGAGAAGCGCCGCATCGACGTCGAGCAAGCGCTGGAGCAACTCAACGAATCGGTACCAGGCGAAGACGAGCCGTTCTCGGTACGGCAGCTTGATGACGTACAGGATGAGCTGTCGGACGCGCAGCGCCGATTGCGGCGGCTGACAGAAAACGAAGAATCTGCCGTCAGCGACTTAGAAAAGGCAGAGCAGGAATTCCGCCGCAAAGACAGTGCACGTCGCCTGGCATTGGAATCCTCTGCGGAAAATACAGACGATGCCCGCCGCGGCAGTCTGCGCGAAGCAGCCTCCCGAGCTTCGTTGGCTAGCGAATTGGCAGACGCGGCACTGGACTTTCGTAAACAAGAACTCGCCAATGCGAAAGCGGAAATCGAAGTTCAAGATCTGAAGGTGAAGATCCTCAACGAAAAAGAAGCCCGATTGCAGGCGCGTGCCAACTTCACACTCACCGAACTGCGGGAAATTCAGGCGGAAATTCAGTGGCAACGGACAAAGCTCGAACAGGCAGCGCTGGCCGCTGAGCGAGCGTACGAAACGGAACAGCCGATCTTCAACCAACTTCAATTCGAAGTCAATCGGTCGACGGAAGGTTCGAATCAGCTGCTCAATGAAAAGTTCCTAGCCAGCCAGATGAACAAGTATCTGCAAGAAGATCAGCAGAAGCTGCTCATCAATCAGTTGGGGCGGCTTACGAATCAAGCGACCGCATGGGATCGCCGTCATGAGTTGTCGCAACAGCGACCGCGTGGACCGACGCTGTTTGAGTGGATCGAAGATGCCGACGCCGTGCTGAGCGATACGACCAGCCAACTCAAAGACAACGCCGTCGCGAGTGAAGAACTCAGTCGAGCCCGCCGCGATCTCAAGGCCGTGAAGGACAAACGGAGTGATCTGCCAAAGAACTCTCCACTCGAGCCGATTGTCGACCGGCAATTAAAGCTGCTGGAGCAACGGCTGGAGGCCTTCGAGCAAGAAATCGCTAGCCTGACGAACACGCAGTCCTTGGTTCGCAAGTTGAAGGCGGAGCTCACGGGCGACACGCTCGCCAACAAAGCGAAAGATCAACTTCTAGGTCTATGGAGTACGATCGGCTCGCTCTGGAACTTCGAGCTGACCTCTTTCGGCGACAAGTCCGTCACCGTCCAAAAAGTGGTGACGGCGCTATTGATCCTGATGGCTGGGTTCGTTTTTTCACGTGCGCTGAGCAGAGCGCTAGGTCGTCAGGTTCTGCGTCGACTCGATATCGACCCAAGCGCGTCGGCGACGATTCAATCGCTGTTCTACTACACGCTGCTGCTGATGTTCTCGCTGATTGCCCTCAACATTGCCAAGGTCCCGCTGACGGCGTTTACTGTGCTTGGTGGTGCGGTGGCACTGGGTATCGGTTTTGGCAGTCAGAACATCATCAACAATTTTATCAGCGGCCTCATTCTACTCGCCGAACGGCCCGTCAAAGTGGGTGACTTGATTCAGCTAGATCAGGCGAACGGCGAGCAGCTCTACGGAAACATCGAGCACATTGGTGCGCGTAGCACACGCGTCCGCACGGGCAGCAATCTCGAGATTATCGTCCCCAACAGCTCATTTTTGCAGAACAACGTCGTCAACTTCACACTCAGCAGCGACAAAGTGCGCACCAAGGTCGAAGTCGGCGTCATCTACGGATCACCCACTGTGACCGTTACCCAACTGCTTCGTCGGGCGGTGATCGAAACAGGGCGGGTTGCCAAAGACCCTCCGCCGATCATCCTGTTTAAGAATTTCGCCGATAGCGCGCTGCTCTTCGAGGTCCACTTTTGGCTCCGCATGCGAACCATGATGGATCAGATGCAGATCGAGAGCGCGGTACGATTTCGCATCGATCAACTGTTTCGCGAGGAAGGAATCACGATCGCCTTCCCACAACGTGACGTCCACTTAGATACCTCCCAACCACTGGCGATCCAGATGCTTGAAGCGGAGACTCGATCCGCCAGTTAGTGTCCGTGCCTTCTACCAGCGTTATCGTCGACCACCCATGAGCAGCCCAGCACGTCCCACCGCTAGTATGTTTATGAAGCGGTACGGATATCGTGCCACGCCAGGGGCGCGTCCCGGATCGATTGACGTCCCTGAGGGTGCGATCGAGCCGACGATTCGTGTTACCAGCTACGATGGCAATGAGCTGCAGGAACACGAAAACGCTTCCGTCGACCAGATCGCGAACCTTCGCGGCGCATCGCAGGTCACCTGGATCGACATCGTCGGACTGGGCGACGCGGACGTCATTCGACGCGTCGGCGAGTTGCTTGGTCTTCATCGACTGGCATTGGAAGATTTGGTCAACATTCCACAGCGATCCAAAGTCGATCACTACGGCGATACCGTCTTTGTTGTCTCGCAACTGCCGCATCCCACGCGAATCAAGGAAGTCGAACAGATCTGTTTCTTTGTTGGAAAAGACTTCCTACTCAGCTGGCGTGAGCGACCAAGCGACTGCTTCGCCGGCGTGCGCGAACGATTGAAAGTCGCCGGTCGGCCACTGCGCAAATCGAATGTCGACTACCTGCTGTATGCGCTACTCGACGCGGTCATCGACGCCTATTTTCCGGCACTGGAAACCATCGGCGAAAACTTGGATTCCCTCGACGAAGCGATGGAGCGAGGCGCGACCAATGCCATCGTCGGACGCATCCATTCCGCACGCCACAATGTTCGCCTACTGCGACGGATCGTCTGGCCCTTGCGCGAAGCGGTAGACACACTGGTCACCGATAATGACTGGTTGATCGGTGCCGAAACCAGCATCTATCTTCGCGATTGTCACGACCATACCGTGCAAATCATTGATACGCTGGAAAGCTATCGCGAAGCTTGCGCCGACTTGCGTGATTACTACGCTACGGAAGTTAGCAATCGCATGAACGAAGTGATGAAGGTGCTCACCGTGATTGCCACCATCTTCATTCCGCTCAGCTTTATTGCAGGCGTGTACGGTATGAACTTCGATCCGGAGATCTCGGCGCTCAATATGCCTGAAACCAGATGGCGCTGGGGCTACCCGGCCGTGCTCTGCCTGATGGCAACCGTTGCCGCAGCGCAACTGCTCTTCTTCCGCTGGCGTGGTTGGCTTGGCCCGCGTCCCAGGGTCGACGAGAAGCGATAATTACGAAAGAATGACGGCTTAGAATCCTTGCCGTCATTCGTAATCTCGCTATGAAAACACTCATCAAGAACGCAAGAGTTGCGCTGCCCACTGGTATCGAAGCCGTCGATGTACTGATCGAGAACGAGTGCATCGCGTCGATTGATCCAGCAACCCAAACCGTCGCGGACGAAACCGTGGACGCAGCTGGACTGCACTTGCTGCCCGGCGTGATTGACGATCAGGTTCATTTTCGCGAGCCAGGACTAACACACAAAGAAGATCTCACCGCCGCTAGTCGTGCTTGCGCCAAGGGCGGCGTGACGACGTTCTTCGAGATGCCCAACACAAAGCCGCCCGCTACGACGCGCGCCCTCGTCGCGGACAAGTACGCCCTGGCAGCGAGAAAGTCATTAGTCAACTACGGTTTTTACATTGGCGCTACGCCTGACAACGTCGCGGAGTTGGCCGCAGCCACGGATATCCCAGGCATCAAGATTTTTATCGGCTCAAGCACCGGCGACTTGTTGGTCGACGACCAAGACGCGCTCGAACGCATCTTTGCCGACACCTCGCTACCGATCACCGCGCACTGCGAAGACGAATCGACCGTCCGTGCGAATGCCGAACGCCTGGCTGGCTCGACCGACGTGGCCGATCATATGCGTGTCCGAGACCACGAGGCCGCGATGATCGCGACGCGACGCGCGTTCGACTTGGCCAAACGGCATCGCCATCGGTTCCATCTACTGCACGTCACGACCGGTGACGAGACGGAACTGCTCGCAGACCATCAGAACCTGATCACGGCCGAAGCCTGCACACCACATTTGATGTTCAACGACGCCGACTACAAGCGATTGGGTACCCAGATTCAAGCCAATCCGTCCGTCAAAACTGCGGACGATCAAGTGCGGCTGTGGCAGGCGCTGATCGAAAACCGTTTGCAGGTGGTCGCCACCGATCATGCACCGCACACAATGAATGAAAAACGGCAACCCTATCCCCAATCCCCGTCTGGCATGCCGTCCATCGAAAACAGCCTAGCATTGATGCTCGACCAAGTTCATCGTGGTCGACTGACGCTGCAACGAGTCGTGGAAGTCATGTGCGATGCACCGGCGCGTGTGTGGGATGTGGTTGCAAAGGGTCGTATCGACGAAGGGTACGATGCTGATCTGGTACTGGTCGACCTCGAACTTAAGCAGACCGTTCAAAACGAGCAGCAGCTGAGCAAGTGCGGTTGGAGTCCGTGGCATGGCACCGAACTCACCGGTTGGCCGGTGCGTACATGGGTGATGGGACGGCAAGTCTACTGCGCTGGCGAACTGAACACGTCTCACGTTGGTCAGCCTGCGAAATTTGACCACGCTCGCGGCGGGTACTGGGCTACCGCGTAACCGCGTCTGCACGTTCGGATATGCGGTGCTGTTGGACTTGTGCGCCACACACGGTAGAATGAGGCGATCTTCGGTCGCCGTATGCTGCCTGATCGGCTGGCGGATTCTCTCCCAGTTGGAACCTTTCGCGCTCGCGTATCCATTGCCGCTAGGACCCTTTGTGTATGTCGGAACGACTCTGGTATCTCAAGAACTGCGACTTGTTTCGGCAGCTAAGCCCAGAGCAATTGACGGCATTAGAATCTCGCTGCCGAGTCCGAAAATTTCCGCGTAACACGCCGATCTATCTACCCGCCGACCATGCCGACGGGGTACTGCTGCTGGCTGAAGGCAGGGTGAAAATTGGTAGCTTTAGCGAGGAAGGAAAGCAGACCATTCTCGCGTTTATCGAGCCAGGAGAAGTGTTTGGCGAACTTTCGCTAATGGGTACGCCCGAGCGAGAGGAGTATGCCGAAGCCGTCGAAAAGTCGACGGTCATCCTGATTCCTAATGATGTCATTCAGCAATTGCTCGGCCAATGCCCTTCGGTGTCGCTGGGCGTGACCAAGCTGTTTGGGCTGCGCCGACAACGGGTCGAACGGCGGCTGAAATACCTACTTTTTCGCTCGAATCGCGACCGCCTCGTCCATTTGCTAATTGAGCTTGCCGAGCAGTACGGCAAACCGACGGCCGACGGCGTCGAATTGCGTATCAAGTTGTCACATCAAGACTTAGCGAGCATCATCGGCAGCACGCGCGAGACCGTGACCGTCGTCCTCGGCGAACTGCAAACCGAGGGCAGGCTCAAACTAGGGCGGAGAAAAATAACGTTGACCGACATGGACCAGCTGGCCCACAGCGTGAATGTCGCCAGCCCGGTGCTAAGTCGCGCCCAAGCCTAAATAGGCAGGCTTTTTTGCAATGTGAAGCAATTCACAGACATGACGGGCCAGATTACCGAAGATATACTCAAAGAGCGGGGGTGGTTTAGCCTCCATTGAAGGAAACGGATACTGCGATGTCTAGTGACGATCGAAATACTGAGCAGTGGAACGCTTGTAGTGGCGGCGAGCTGACCAAATTAGTTGGTCGCCTGGACGCTCGTCAGCGGAGCGCTCAGCGCAAGCAAGTCCTAGGCACCGCTCTCGTCAGCACGGGTGTGTTTGCCTGTGTAGTACTAGCACTCGGCACTTTCATGGACGGCGGCTCGAGTCAGCAGTATGGCGGCATCGCTTGCTCGGTATGCCGCCAGCATTTGGCAGACTACCAACTTCACCTGCTAGGTGAGTCGAAATTCGAAGACGGCGAGATGCTTGCCAGCGTCAAAACGCACTTGGAGAAGTGCACCTTCTGTCGTGGCAAATTTAATGCGATGTATCCTGATCAGCAGATCGGCAGCATCGGCCAGTCAAGGCAAGCTATGCTAATCGCTTTGCAGCCCGCGTTTGCCTACAAGCATGCTACGCGACTCTACTGATCGAATCATGTGATCTGGGTGGTGGTTCGTTCGCGCACTGCCATTCGCGTGCATCAATCAGATCAGTAGCCCTCATAGGTAGACACATCGGCAGCGAACCTCGCTTGGTGCTCAGCCGACGCGAAGAAATATCTTTTACCGTTGTGCCACGAAGTATACTCTGGCAGTCCCTCCACTTCGGTGCGCTCGTCGACGAGGCTGACGACACACATACCATTGGCCGCGACGTCTACGTTCAGGTACCGCTCGGCATCACCGTTGAAAGCTTGCTTCTGTTCCACGCCCGCAAATAGAAACAGCCGGTCCTGCGACTCGTGGAACGCCGCGTGATAGATGTTGCCGGGCACGCGACGATTCTCATCTCGTTCAGTCACGACGCAGCTACCGCCCAGCGCTGGGATAAACGGCAGCGGATCTTCCCTAAATAATGCTAGCTCGGATTCGCCTGCCATGAAGTAAGTCCGAGCATCGAATACGGCAGCGTAGCGCGGTTCTCCCTTCACCCATACACCTCGACTGCGTATGGAAACAGGACAGTAGCCGCCCATCACCGCGTCGGCCAAGCTCACACGCTTCGACTTTCTCTCCATCTCCGACTTGGGCGTTGGCTTCACTTCGTCGGTCTGACCAGGTGCGAGGGCTTGTGGCGGACTCATTTCGCGACTTCCTTGACCGTTGCCGGCCACCGTCACGAGTGTCTGTTTCACACCATAGCGAACCATGTTACGCACAAACAGTTGCTGCTGGCGTTGGCTGGCGAACTGGTAGCGAAAACCATCGACGATGACCACCGTTTCTGGCAATCCTTCAAGCTCACGCTGCTGGTCGACTCGGCTGACAACACAGTTTCCGCCGAACTTCAAGTCGGCATTGGTATAGCCGTCTGGATCTGCGCGAAAAGCCCGTTGCGCTGCAGGACCCTTGAAGAAGTACAAACGCTGTTTGTGCAAGATGCCGTATTGTGGATTGCCCTGGATGCGTGCGCCACTCTCCACAAACGTCACGGGACAGTCACCCTGCAGGGCGGGCACATAGCGTATCGGATTAGCAGCGAAGATGGCGCGCTCGCGACGTGCTGCAAACCAGTACACTTGGCCATCAAAGATATGCTGGAAACGCTCCATTCCGTCAGACCAGGTCTGTTGATCTCGCAGCGTGACCGCACAGAAACCTCTCAGCGCTAATGGCAGCCGAACCTCACGATCGATCGCTGGCAGAAACGGATTCGTGTAGGCGGCCTTCGGTTCAGCAACTGTAGGACGCGTGTCCGACCCCAGCGGCCTAGTCGCAGAACCCGTTGGACGTGTGTCGCTCTGCGCCGCAGCCCAACGCAACTCCAACACACCACACGCGACGATTGCGATGATGCAGCCGTGCCAGAAGTTCTTACGACAGATTGCCATGGGCGTTGCAAATAATAGCGAGAGACCGCGACTAAATCCGAGGAGTCTAGCGAGCCACCCGACAAGCGCCGACATCGAAACACGCTAGCATCGCGTTGGAATCGCCACCGCTGTCCTAACACGCAGGTGCTAGCGTTGGATCCGGTAGAATCGGTTTCCGCTGGCTATGCTTTGGAACCTGCCCGTCGTTGGACTGCCGTCATCGATAATTGCATCGGTTCCGCTGATTGATGGCGATTGTCCAGCATCAAAGGCGCGCCGACACTAGTATGAATGCCCAACATCTTCACGACGACGAACCAGATCCACCACGGCAAAATCCTTAACCATATCGGCCCGGTGCCATCACGCGCTGAAGAAAGCTGTCGAGGTGTGTGGCTGGCGGCTCAGCCGCATGGCTATGCGGACCATGGGCCGGGTTGGGGTTTTGGGGGTCGCCGCCAACCACAACACCTTGAAGACAGCTGTAATGCTTATGAACTAATAGTAGGCATTGTCCTTACTGTCTTCTGTGAGCTGCCCCACACACGCGGAATAAACTTTGGCACAGCCTAAATTGAAGTCCCCGCCTACCGATTTCGCCACGCGAGCGCAGACTCCATCGCCAAAGCAATCAGGACCGGCAGAAACTCAAGCCATGCAACAACAAAGTAGAAAAAATAGGCGCCGTCGTACGGTGTCCCCAACACAGGCGGCTGCGGATAGTGAGCAATCAGCCAAAACCGCAAATAGTACAGCATCGTCACCGCGGCTACGGCGAGCCACGTGCGACGCCGGGCAAATGGCAGCAGCGGCACAATCCAGCACCAGTACCAGGGATTCTGCGTTGGACACGTTAGCCAGAACCATGCCAATGTCAGCATCGCCGCACGGCACCACTCACGTGGATCGTTTTTGCCCGCCGCAAACCAAGCCAGCAGACAAGCGTAGAGTGCAAAGCCACCGCCGGTGACCGCCCGCGCTAGCGAAAACGACTCGCGACGTAGGTCCGTCGGACTCAGATCCCCGTCGGGATCGTCGACCGATCGCCTCAGCCTCGCCCAATGCGCTACGACCGAGGTTGCCCATTCGTCGGAAGTAAATACAAACCAAGGTCTTTTCGCTTCGGGAACGTCGCCCTGCACTCGGACGTTTTCGAGTACCAACATGAACAGCAAGTCGTTCATTTCCCACTGTTGTAGAAACGCTTTGATTCCCTCATCCGCTGCGACACTCGTTGGCGGACTCGCTGTTGGCTCGGCGAGCTGTCCCGGCTCGATTTCCACCGCGGCGCCCGTCGGTTTGACAGCGGAAGCGTTTTCTTTCTCCGTGGGACCAAACAAGGGATAGAGCAGAAAAATCGACACCACGCAGGTCGTCACCAGCCCAACGGCTGCGACTTTCCACCCGCGCTGTCGCAGCCAGACGGCGGCAAACAACGGCACTAATACCACGGGGTACAGCTTGGCACCAATCGCCAGCGCGAGCACTGCGCCGGCCAACACGCCCGCGAGCGTGGTCGTCCGCGCGTTCTTAGACGACCTCACCAAGAGCCAAATCGCTAAAGTAGCGATGAAAATCGCGATCGAATCAAGATGACCGCCGTTGGCAATCTCTTTCATCATCAGCGGGCACCAGCCGTAAGCAATGCTCCAGCCGACGTGCATGTCGAGGGTGCGCAGCATCAGCATCAGCACGACTAGCGTGGCCAAGTCCATCATTACTAGTAATGACTTCATGATCACCATGCGCGTGTGGGTCGTAACATTCTCCGGAGTGATCAGTGCCGACAGTCCAAACACGCTTTGACTGACGATCGGATACGGCGAAGGATAACGGCCGTAGTGAATGGTATTGAGGCTCTCGTTGAGCGAACCGCTACCTGCCTGTAACTCGACGAGGCGTTGCAACGTCGGATCGCTCGGGGCACCGCCTGCATTCACGGCAGCCAGCACTTGCTCGGGGGAGTAGCGATAAGGGCTGATTCCCTCGGCGACCACCGCACCGTCCCAGACGTAGCGGTAAATGTCGATTTCGTGCATCGGTACCGACGGTAGCAGAATGCCTCGGAACAACGCGCTGGCGGCGAGAATGCCAGCAGCTAGTAGCTTCGACGACGGTAGATGAAGGGCGAGTCGTATTGATAACCAATACGCAACAAACAGACCAGCAAACCCCGTCAGCATCCAAACTGTTGGGCGCTGCTCAGCAGGTATTTCCGCACCAAATTGCCAACTCAGCCACAACAATACCGCGTACCCAAGCGCGCTGACGGACGCGAGCGACACCAACCCCAACAGCGGGCCAGATACGATCAACTTGTTGGAATCGCCGTCAGCGCTCATTGCGAAGCTCCGACGACTTGCCGGACGCGACACGCTTCCAGAGCCCGTATTTGCCGATCGTATACAGAATTTTGTAGCCCGCCGAAACCGTCCCAACCAGTGTGCCACTAATCTTGCTAGTTCCGATCCGGCAGCGGTAGCGAACTGGCAGTTCGATCGTTCGCAGCTTTGCCTTTGCTGCTTTGATTTGCATCTCGACCGTCCAACCAAAGTTGGTGTCGGCCATCTCCAATTGGAGTAGATGCGGATAGCTGATCGCGCGAAACGGACCCAAGTCCGTGTATTTCGCGCCGAATAGCAGTCGCATCAGACCACAAGCCAACTTATTGCCGTAAAGACTCTGCGGAGGCATCGCTCCAGGTTCGCGTTCGCCAAGAATACGCGATCCCAACACGAAGTCTGCCCGATCCTGAAGAATCGGTTCGACCAGTTCCGTCAACTGCTCGGGATGATCGCTGTAGTCGGCGTCGAGAAACACGACGATTGCTGGCTCTTCGAAGTCAGCGTCCGTCAGCGCTTGCAGTTTTGCAAGCCCCGCCAGGCATGCCGAACCGTATCCAGGGCGCTGCTCGTCGACCACGACCGCACCGCACTCGCGCGCGACGTCAGCGGTTCGATCCGTTGATCGGTTGTTCGCGACGATGACGCATCCCACACTCGGCAGATCGCCCAGCACCCTAGGCAACGAGTCTTGCTCGTTGTAGGCAGGGATAATCACGGTGACGCGGTCCAGATTCATGCTGACAGCCTACCGATCACGCGACCGACGGGCAAACGCAACCCGCGATGTCCGGTCGCCCTATCGCGATCCACTGCCGCCGCTAAACGCCGGTGGCAGCGCCTGCTGCGGTGCCGGCGCGTAGGCTGGCTGCGATTGTGCCGGCGGGTAATAGGCCGTGCTAGGCGACGCCACGCCGCACGATCCATTGCAACAACCACCAGCGCACCCGCTGCCATAGGGTGTCTGACATCCAGTACTGACCAACCCCAACAAGACAACGACGGCAAAACACCACTTCCGCACCATGACGAGAACTCCCTTCCTAAGTGAACCGAGTAGCAACCGACGAACCACTTGGTTTTGATCGACCATCCTTGGCCAACGTCAATGTAAAACAGGTTACGTAACGCGTAGGTTAATTAGACAACGCGGCTTGATCATTCAAGCCCCAATCATATTCCAGGTAGCTGACACGCGCTCGACCACTGCTAGCTAGTGCTTGTGCCTCGCGGGTTGGCAAAAATGGCGCAATTCGCCGCAACAGCGCCGCTTGATCCGGACCGAAGTCTTTCGGAAACCATTGCAGAATCTGCGAGAGCTTCAGCTCGCCACGCGACGTGGCTGCGAACTTTTCTGGATCGGCGAAGAACTGCTTGGCGCTGTAGCTGAGCTGTGCATCCAATTCCTGGGCCGTGTAGGCGCGGTTCAGCAGCGGCGGACAGCCAATCGAAGCACAGACAATCGCAAAGTGAATTCGAGGATCGCCCATCGGACGTAGCACTTTATGCTCGATCTGATCCAGCGAAAAATCCTGTCCACCAACCGGCAGCAGCAGATCGTGCCAGATGTTGTAGCCGACGACCTTCGCAGTGTGGTTGCGAATGCTGGTCGTCGGATACTCGCGTAGAATTCCGCGCACCGTCACGGCGTTGTAGGCGTTAATCCAAAATGCAAACTGACTCGCCCGCGACGCACTGAGTGCTGGATTCGCGTGCGAAAGCTGCACCAGATACTCCTCTAGCAGCCGCATATCCGTGGTCGAATCATGCCAAGCCCGGTAGTTCACGAACCCACGCTGGTCGCAGTATTTTCGCAGCAATGCATCCCATGAACTGTGACTAATCTGGTCGATCGAAACCTGGGACCCGACGGCCACATTGGCGCCAACGTGCACTTTCGGACCAGCCCACGCTCTCATGGGCTGGGCGGCGATTAACAGTGTGGCGAATCCGAGAATTGGCAACTTACGCATGGTTTCGGCTCCTGATCACTCTCTTGCTATTGGCAACGGCCGCGAAGGGCGTTTTGCAGCCAATCGGGCTGGCACAGTTGTGTGACGGAATCGTAGGGATATCCTTACTCGCAATCTGTTGGATCGATTACGCTCGTCAGCGAAAAACCGTTCGTGGGCCGTCTTCTGGGTGCTATCATAGGGCCAATGTCCGCTTCGCCGTCCAAGTTAAAAAAGCCCCGATACGCACTGATCACTGGCGCAGGCAGCGGACTTGGGAGAGAATTCTGCTTACAGCTGGGTCGCCTAGGCTGGCACCTTGCTGTCACCGACACCGATCTGGTGGCAGCCGAGAGAACTCATGCAGAAATCGTGGCAATCGGCTCCAGCGGGCAAGTCGAACTGCTCGATGTGACTCAGCGCGACGCTTGGCAACGCCTCGTGGACCGCTTGCAACACGAATGGCCACGGCTTGATCTGCTAGTGAACAACGCCGGAGTTTGCGGTACTGGCAAAGTCGGCAGCCCCTCGGACGACCAGTTCGGGCACATTTTTGACGTGAACTTCCAGGGCACACTCAACGGCTGCCAAGCGATGATTCCCTGGTTGAGGTCCACCGCTCCCGGCGGCTGCATCGTCAACGTTGCTTCTATCTTTGGCTTAGTTGCGCCTCCAACGATGGCTGCCTACAACTGTTCAAAAGCAGCCGTGGTCGCGTTGTCGGAGACCTTATACGGCGAGCTTCGCCCGCATGGGATCGGCGTCACCGTCGTTGCGCCGGGATTCTTTGACTCGCAACTCGTCGAGCGCGGACACTTCGCTTCGGACGAAGATCGCCACGTCGCTAAGCAATACGTGGCAAATTCAAAAATCACGGCCGAAGACGTCGTCAGAGTCGCGTTGTCTGCTGCGAATAAAGGTCAGCTCTACACCGTTCTCGGTCGCAAAGCTCGCTGGATATGGCGCCTCAAGCGATTGCTGCCAGCCCGCTTTGCTCGGATAATCGCTTGGCGTTATCGGCGGAAGATTAACCAGGCAGACGATTGAAGAACGGCGCGAATTATCCGATATTCCAAATGGTCGTTCGTTCATTGGACATTAGGTCATATCCCATATGCTTCATCTCAAAGCTCCCACCGACGCGAGTTGGTTCGCTCAGGTAGACGCCAACTTGGAAGAAGTGTTGATCGACCACGCACATTGCGAAAAAAAGGCGGCGGGCACGGCGCTCAACCTAATCTTCCACTACGTCGAAAATCGGGAGCTGTGCGAAGAAATGACCGAGATCGTCAACGAAGAACTCGAACATTTCCACATGGTGCTCGACCTGCTTGAGAAACGGGGCATCAAGTTTCGTCGCATCAAACCGAGCCAGTATGGCAATCGCCTGCACGAGTTGATTCGCAAGCAAGAACCGCAGCGTGCCGTCGATCGGCTACTAGTTGCCGGGTTGATCGAAGCACGCAGCTGCGAACGCTTCCAGGCTCTCGCCGAACACGTCGACGACCAGGAACTTGCCGAGTTTTACCAAAGCCTTTTCGAGTCCGAAGCGCGTCACCACACCACCTACACGCGACTCGCCAAGCACTTTGCACCTGAGGTAGAAGTGCTCAAACGCCTCGAAGAGCTATACGACGCGGAGGCCGAAATCATGTCGGTCCGCGAACCGGTCCCCCGCATGCACAGTTGAATTGCCACTTCTGGGTTACATGACGCCCCCGATTTTGGGGGAGCGGCGGCTCCACTCCGCGTGTTCTTTGAGAATTCACTTGCATCAACTGCTTTGCGGGTCTAAAAACCAGAATAGTGGTCCGCCGCAGATCTGCCGTCGTTTGGTGCGGCCATCCGACACGGCTGCCGCACTTCGTTTCTCGCTTAGCACCAACTGTCGCTTGCCCAGATACAACCCTTGAGGAATCGCCAATGAAAAGATGACCGATGCAATATCCACACTCAGTTAATTCGAGGTAACGAGCGTTGCGAATGAGAAGGGGGTCTTATTTCCACTTCGCGTTGATTTCGAATCTTTGAGGGTACCAATGCATTACCAACGAATTCCGTTAACGACCTTCGCGATTGTCGTTCTTTTTTTGGCATTCTCAGCCACTTGCTACAGCCAGACAGCGCCAACCAATGAGCGTGAACCTGGGCCTCTGCCCGATCCTCCCGTCTCTGTCGAATCGATCGAGTTTGTTTCGACCGCAGGCGGCGGAAACGCCGACATTAGCTTCGAGTTCTTTCCCGTGGGCAGCTCCGGCGCACACCTGAGCCTGGCAACCGGCGCCTTGACCGAAACGATTGGGCAATTCGACCCTGCCACGACCGACGGACTGTGGTGGGACGTCGATCTCAAAGTCACAGCCAGCCCCAACGACATCGATCCTTCGACAGGTCGTCCGCGCGGACCGGTGATGATTGCGATCGACAAAGATGTGTTTAATCTCACGCAGTACCATTGGACCGACTTCCATATGACGATCGGCATGCGTGGTCCTAATGGACAATTCATGGAGTCCGACGAGTTCGACTTCTTGTTCTTCAAAGACCTGCCGGAGCCGATTGAAAAGCGCGGCAAATTCGCCAACCCGCCGATGAAAGACGAACCCGTTGCTCCCGACAACCTCTGGTGGTTTGAAGACGCAGCGAATCCGGGCGTCGACCCGGGCGACTGGGCACAGTTCTGGCTGGGTATTCAGATTCCGCCTAGCAAGTTCAACGATATGGGCATGGCTCAGATTGTGCTACGCGAACACGCTTCGATCCCCGAGCCGGCGGGTCTCGCCCTCGCGGCGATCGCAGTGGCCATGGCCACCGCACGACGACGCTAAGCGAAGCAGCGGAGCGCAACCATCGCTTCGCTTATGAGCACCTCTCGCACCGCCTGAGGTGCTCGCTTTTTGCGCCCATCCGGCAGAGATACGCTCGGTGTCTGCCTTCCGGCACGAATCCGGCCCCTGCCGCAGAGGTTCCCGTCCCGCTATAATCGCTGGTTTTCGCGGAAGTAATTCTCACCAAGTGGACAACGATGAAACTAGCAATCATTGGCGGCGATGGCATTGGCCCCGAAGTCGTCGGCGTCGCCATGGACGTACTCGGCGCGGTCGCGCCGTCGCAAGGCTTTCAGTTCGAAACGACCGAGTTCCCGTTCTCCGCCGGACATTTTCTGGAGACCGGTCACATCCTCAGCGACGACGATGTCAACGAATTGCGAAAGTACGATGCGATCATGCTCGGTGCTGTTGGCGGCTTGCCAAACGATCCGCGGCTAGCCGGAGGTGTCATCGAAAAAGGAATCTTACTGAAACTGCGTTTCGACTTGGATCAGTACATCAATCTCCGTCCGGTCTCGCTCTATCCCGGCATCGACACGCCGCTCAAAGATAAGACCAGCGAACATATCGATTTCGTCTGCGTGCGCGAAAACACGGAAGACCTGTACTGCGGCTTGGGAGGAATCGTTCGCAAGGGTACGCCGCAAGAGGTGAGCAACCAGACGATGGTCTCAACGCGTTTCGGTGTCGAACGCTGCATTCGTTACGCGTTTGAGCTAGCCAAAACGCGCGAGCGCAAACACCTGACGCTCGTGCACAAGACGAACGTGCTGAACTTTGCTGGTGATACGTGGCTGCGGGCGTTTCAAGAAATCGCTGAAGAGTATTCCGACATCGAGACCGGCTATCATCACGTCGACGCTTGCTGCATGTTTATGGTTGCCAAGCCTGAAGTCTATGATGTGATCGTTGTGCCCAATATGTTTGGGGACATTATCACCGATCTGGGCGCCGCTATCGCTGGTGGCATGGGTATCGCCAGCAGTGGTAACCTCAATCCCGACGGAGTGGCTCCTTCGATGTTCGAGCCGGTGCACGGCTCCGCACCTGACATCGCCGGAAAAGATCTTGCCAATCCGATCGCGACGATCGATTCGTTGGGCCTGCTGCTCCGCGAAACCGGACGCATTAAATCCGACGCGGCAGCCATCAAGTGCGGCGAGCAAATCGGCGCCGCTGTGAAAGCCGTCACCCCGAAGTTCACCGGCAAAAACCTAGACCGCTCAGGCTACGGCACCAAAGAGATCGGCCAGTTGGTGATTGATGCGCTGGGCAGCTAGTTCAGTGGACCACGGCCTGTTCGGGCGCCTTACGGTCTGCTCCGCTTAGACTGGGAACCAGAAGAGTCTCTTGGACTCGTTGTAGCCTCGGTAGTCTAAGCCGAGCTTCTTGGCTAGCCGCTCGCCAACGGTGTTTACGCCTGCGACTGGTTTCGTTTGCTTGAAGTATCCCGCGACCAGTATTCGCTTGCGTCTACCGCGACACACACAGAGCGTATGGCAATAGCGAAACTCCGGCTCTGCCTTATCATTCTTGGTGTCTCGAACAAACGTGGATAAGTAATCGCCTTGCTGTACCTGCCATCGCATCTTGAAAATACAGAGTTTAGACACCCAGTACCAACGGGTAACAATGACGCGGAGGTCTTCATCAATGAACCTCCGCGTCGAAGTGATCGCCAACATCAACATCAGCGCCGCGAATCCAACCAAAAACCAGGCGGCGTCTCTAACCTCCGACAACTCGCCGAATGTAACTAGCGTGGCAAACACGAACACCAGACCAAGCAAGAGAATGCGCCCTTGCATGCCAGCCTGACTCTGCCGACCACCGTCGACACGCAATTCAACTAACGACGACCCCGGAACCGATTCGAATTCAAACCGATACTCTCCCTCGTAACCGATTCGCGTCGTTGCCAGCCAGGCTAAGGTCAACGGTAGTGCAATTGCGGAGACGACTGCACCCTTGGAACCAAACAAGGCCATCGGCAGGCAGGCAACGGAGCAAATACCCATTGCCTTGAGCAGGAACGAAGTATTGAACCTAACTCTTTTCACTCATGACCCTTGAGCCATTGCCTCGCGGATTACTTACCTTCGTCGCCAGCGGCGTCCGCTTGTGCGGGCGTTTCTGACCGTGCGGTTGTAGCCGCCGGAAAGCCACACACCGACGTGACGTCGCGTCGAGAGGCCTTGGGCTGCGCGACGTTTGGTCTGTTGCACCACAAAGCGGCGATGCAAGTTGACGGGCGGGCCGGTGTTTGGATTGGCCCAGGCCTCTGAGGCAAAGCTCAGCATCAGCAGCAAGGCCAGGGAAGTCGCAACATTCTTGAGAGTTAGCAGTGACATGGTTTCGTCTCCGCGAGATCGGCGTGATCGACCGCAGGCACGAGTCGCACGCATGATCCTTCATCTTACGCCCGATCTTGAGTTTCGACAAATCTTAGCGCTCGCATGGCCCATGCGACCCTACTTTTCCGCACGGTCGAGACGACGCGACTCCTGGAATTTGCACCAAAATCTCTGCCAAACCTTGCCGATTCTGGAAACTAGGCGGTCGAGACAGACCACGCGCCCCGTTTCTGCAAGGGGCGCGTCTGCAGGAGCAAGCCCACCCGTTACGAGACACAGGAGGTCCAAGCCATGGCCCAGCAGGATCATGCGCGGCAACAAACGCCGCAGAATTCACCGTCAGCCCCGTTGATCATGGGAAGTCTGGCGATTATCGCAGTCGCCTATGTGGGCTTTATTCGCCCTGCTCAGCTGCATATGCAGTCGCTAGAACGGCAATGTAATAAGCTGGTGATCGCCGTCAAGAAGCTACAAACCAAAGACGAGTCCGCTCGACAAGGTCTGCGGCTGATCTCGCTGCTCGACGCCCAGGACGAGAAACTGGGCAGCGCCGAGCAAGCCCTGAAAAACCTCACCAGCCTCAACGAGCGACTGGCTAGCGAAGCAGCGGCGCTCTCCGATTCGACTGCTGCGCTGCGGCAGCTTGAGCAAGTTCGTACGGATGTGGATGGCTACAACGCCACACTCGCCGCGGCCGCAACATCGCTCAACGAGATGGGCACTATCTCGACGTCGATCGCCGAATCGAGCGCTATCGCCAGAGAGGCCAACGGCTCGCTGGTGAACATGAGCGCGATGCAATCGGAACTCACGCGTAGCGTTGCTCGGCTAGGTCGGCAGCTGAACGCCTTGGAAGACCAGCTCTCTATGCAGTCTTCGGGGCTGCCTCAGGCGGAGCAGGCTCTAGAGCAGATCGAACAACTTTGCCGTAGCCTGATCACCGAAACGGCCAATATTTCCACGGCGCAACAGCAACTTGGTATGCTCGTCGGCCTCAAGCAGAAACTGATGGCCCAATCCGAGACACTGCCAGCAGCCGAAGCGACTCTCGACCAGATTTGGGACTTAAGCGATGGTTTGATGCAGGCAAAGCAGACGCTCGACAAGGCACAGCAGCTTACGGTCGAAATGCTGCTGCTGGAACCGGTGATTGATCGGATCGCCAAAACGCTTCAGCCAGCCGCCGAAGCTACGCGACTCAGCAAACGCTCTGCAGCTCGAGCGCCGAAGACTCGTGCAGCTGCCGAGTCAATGGTCGGCTCTCCCTGGTCCAGCGCACTGAACGTGTTCGTCGCCCTACTCACGCCGCCGACCAGCTAAGACTCGCCCCTTCGATCACCTGCCGCGGAGAGCGCAGAGAGCCCTAACTATTTTGATTCACCAGGTTCTCTGCGGCAGGTATTTTACTGTCAGACACTGACTAATTCGCGGGCTGCTTGACCGCGAAAGTCGAAATCTCACCGCGTGGCGACGTGAAATAGACTTCGCCTTGGTCGTCCTCGCCAAAGGTCATCACGGGGCTACCCGACTCACGAATCGTCCGGTTCGCCAGCACCTGCTGGCTCGACGCATCGTACCACAGTGCCCAAATGTGTCCGCTCACGTAGTCGGCATAGAGGTAGGCGCCCTGCAGCTCTGGTACTTTCGTCCCACGATAGACAAAACCGCCAGTGATCGATTTGCCGTAGTCTCGTCCGTACTCCCAGATCGGCTCGACCAGGCCATCGCGCGCCGGCGATCCAGCAGGTCCGAACGAGTGCTTTCCCTCGCGCAGATTCCACCCGTAGTTGCCACCACCGCGAATAATGTTGATCTCTTCCCACGAATCCTGCCCAACGTCGGCAGCCCAACACGTACCGGTCTCGCGGTCGAAGCTCATGCGCCAGACGTTGC
The DNA here is from genome assembly GCA_039184115.1 of Planctomycetota bacterium. Taxonomy (GTDB): domain Bacteria; phylum Planctomycetota; class Planctomycetia; order Pirellulales; family Lacipirellulaceae; genus Bythopirellula. The sequence goes on from JBCDBK010000049.1 coordinate 29,896, forward strand.
GCAACCCGTAAGCCCAAATCTCGGCACGCGCGTGTCGCCGCTGGCCGACAAAAGGATTGTCTTGTGGAATCGCATAGGGCAACGACTTACCCTTCTTCCGCTTGGTCACACCGTCGACGTCAATCCGTAAGATCGAACCGAGTAGCGACATCAAGTTCTGTCCGTTCATGTGTGGATCGTTGAACCTGCCTCCATCGCCAAGGCCGATGTACAAGTAACCATCAGGACCAAAAACAATCGTGCCACCGTTATGATTCCAGTAAGGTTGCTCGATCGTCATCAACACCTCTTCCGTATCTGGATCAGCGACAGACGGATCGGACGTCGAGACGCGAAATCGCGAAATCACCGACCGTCGTGGACTGTCATCCGCCATACTCGGCGTGTAAAAAACAAAGAACTGGCCGTTATCTGCGAACTTGGGGTGAAAGGCGAGCCCCAGCAATCCTTCTTCGTTTTGATTGAATTCGAATCGCACACGCTGGCTAATATCCAGAAACATCGTCACATCGCGGGCAGCCGGCGAGTTCTCGAAAGCGAAGATGCGGCCGTACTGCGTCGTGACAAATGTGCGCTTCGACCCATCGCCAGCGCCACCAATGGCCAGCGGTAGCAGTTGCTTCGACGTACCCGAATCGGCACCCGTCAGCCAGTCTGGCCACTGCAAGTCGGGGTACGCCGGAATCACCTCGAGTGCTAACGGTCGCTGATCAATTTCGGCCCACACACGAACGGACGAAGTCACCATCGCGACCGCCCAGGCCAATGCAAACACGACAACTTTCATGCTTCGAGCTTCCTCTCTGCTTCCAAATAAAATTGACGAATCGCCAACTCATTAGACGGCAAGCCGCTTGTTTTCGCTACGGGTAGAGTCTCGGATTCAAACCGCCAATCTTGCGTATAAGCCTTACATTTCTCGGTGAAACAAATTTTCTTGACAATTCATTTTGACCTAAGCATAGTCGAAAAAGAGCATGGGTTTCGGCAGCTTTCCTCAAGCCTCGTCCGAAACGATGTCGCTAGTCTCGTTTTCTGGATTGTCCGCTCACAAGAGGCGTGAGCGGAGATTCTCTCCCCCGTTTTGCAAACGCGTTCTGCATCTGCGGTCTGCGCTGCGCTATCGGTACGGCTGGGGAAAACTTTTCGACTTGGAGCAGAAACGTTGATCAATTTGACAGGCTTTTTCAGGATAGTTGCGATCGCTGCGGCGGCGATTGCCACCACCGCCACTCAGACAGCTGCCGTCGCGGGCACCTTCCACTGGGGCGACCTTGCCGGCTCGAACGTCATGTTCCTCGACGTGACTGAGAATAACAACGAAGCGACTTCTCTATTCGCACCGGCACCGGGCGTCGGCGGACCAATCGTTAGCGGCAACTCGCTGCACCTCGACCCCCAGGGATTCGCCTCGCAAGCGGAGAACAACACTGCCGATCTGATCGACAGCACATTGTCGACCACTATCATGGCGGCTCCCGGCGCATCGATCGCTGATTTGACGATCACCGAATTGGGAGACTACTCGTTAGGCGGACTGATGGGTAGTCAAGCAACGGCCCAAGTCGGCGCGGCATTCTTTTGGACCGTGCTCGAAGTGGACAACTCGCCGATTAGTCTTTCGACGCAGGCAACGAACCTGATACTCGGTACGGGCGCGGGCCCCAACGGCGGCGTCTACAACCGCCCAGTCGACGATGGCACCGCAGTCATCTGGAACGGCGTAGCGCAGATCGATCTCAACTCCTACCTCGACAGCCAGAACATCGATGGCAACGTGACGAAGGTGCGGTTGACCTTCGACAACACGTTGCAGACGTCGGCAGAGGCAGGCAGCACCGCGTTCATCAAAAAGAAGAGCGTCGACATCGTCGTCAATCCCAACGACAACACCAATCCCACGGTGCCTGAACCAACTAGCGCAGCACTCGTGGGAATGGCAATCTCGCTCGCTGTATGCAAGCGACGACGCGGTTAAGCTAAGCGTCGACAGCTCTCAGCCAGGCATGGGCCATGAGCGCTGCTCCGGCTGACGAGGGATGCACACCGTCGCTCGCCCAATGCTCCGGCGGAGCATGCTTGATCGCGCGATCGAATACCGTTTGAAACGGCACAAACACTGCGCCTGCGGCATCGCTTACGCGCTTGGCAGCAGCGCGATAGCCGTCAAACATCGGAAACCACGGGTCGCCCACGGCACCGCAGCGCAACACAAACGGCTCGCAGATCACAAGCTTGATGCCTGGTAGCGCCAACTTGGTGCGCTCGATCAACGCATGATAGTCCCGCTCATAGATTTCAACCGTGCCATCGTACTTGCCGTTGAGCTTGTGCCAAATGTCGTTGACGCCGATTAGAATGCTAAGCACGTTTGGCTTCAGATCAAGACAGTCCTGCTGCCAGCGGTCGGCGAGTTGAAACACCTTGTTGCCGCTGATCCCCCGATTGTAGAATTTTAAATCGTCATCGGGTCGGTCCACCAAAGTCGTGGCGGCGGCGAGCCAGGCGTAACCCTTGCCAAGTGGCTTCTTCTGATTCGGCTGATCGGCTGTCTCGCGATCGCGTTTGGTGTCGGTGATCGAGTCGCCCTGAAAGAGGATCGTATCGCCGGGCCGCAGCAACGACTGACCTGCGGAATGTTCCTCCGCTTTCGCCGTCGACGCCATCGCCGTCGCCCCGACCGCTGCAATTGCCGCCGACGCGCGCACAAAGTCGCGACGATTGGCTGAGTCTTGCTTCAAGTTCATCTGTTTCGGCTGGAATGGCTCTGGCATTGTTGCGACTCGTTGGAGAAGAGATGCGCTGCAGCGATGCAGTTTTCAAAGACTACAACATACGAAGGCTCGCAGCGGGTCGCAAGAAGATTTCACGCCAAAGGCCGTGCAAACGGCGCGGTGTCGCGAGTCGCCGTGCAGGTCGGCCACGTGGAAACATGCGTGATGCTGTCATGCCTGGGCGTCTAGCGCACTGCACGCGCATCGAACTGACTGCTGTGCTAAAATGCCAACAGACGCTTGCTTTTCAATCTGCCTGCTTGGGAGAAAAATGCGGTACCTACTCGTCGCGACCAATCTCTGTCTTCTGTTGGCGTACGATGCTAGGGCGCAGTGGTTTCGTTACGAAGCCGAAGCGGGCGTGCTCGGCGGCGGTGGAACTTCGATTCAATCTCATGCCACCGCGTCTGGCTCGCAGTTCGTGCGGTTCAACAGCGGCGATGCCAACAATCGCGTCACGGTCAGTCCCACTGACCTCCCGGACGGGTTGTATGAATTGTGGGTTGGCTTTCGCACTCCGTTCGGCGAGAAGGGCTACTACTTCGACGTCGACGGAGTCGCGGGCAGCGGGATGTTTGATGCCTCTGCCACTTTCAATGACGACCTGGCGGGCCTGTTCGAAGTCACCGACGGACTCGAAGCGGCGTCGGTCTCGCAGTTTTGGGGTTACCACGATGTCGATTATCTGGAGTTTCGACCCTATGAACCAACCGAGATTCTGCCCGTCGCACCCACGCTGGTCAACACACAGGCAAGCCACAGAACGCGTCAGTTGATGCGATATCTGACGAACATCTATGGCGAGAAGACACTCAGTGGCTTGCAGCATGACGTTCATTCTGGCAGCAATACCTTTCCGCCTAGCAGTTACGTTGCCAAATCGGGAGGCCTGGTGCCGGCGGTACGTGGCTCAGACCTGATGAATTACTCACCCACCCGCGCACAATTTGGCCAACCGCACCACAACGAGACCGAAGACACCATCGCTTGGGCACAGCAGACCGGCGGGGTCGTCACGATGGTGTGGCATTGGAACGCACCCGACGATCTGATCAATCAGCCGGGAATGGAATGGTGGCGCGGTTTCTACACCGATTCGACCAACTTCGATCTCGCCGGAGCGCTGGCGAATCCAACCGGCGATGACTACAACAAACTGATTAGCGACATCGACACGATTGCAGTCGAATTAAAGAAGCTCGAAAGCGCTGACATCCCCGTCATCTGGCGTCCATTGCATGAGGCCGAAGGCGGCTGGTTCTGGTGGGGAGCACATGGTCCCGAGAATTTCAAATCGCTGTGGAACATCATGTACGCACGGCTTACGAACCACCACGGGCTGAATAACTTGATTTGGGAGTTCACCGACTTAGGCGACGCAGCATGGTACCCAGGTGATGATGTGGTCGACATGGTTGGCTTAGACATTTATACCGACCCTAGCGACAACATGAGCGGACCGTGGATCGAAACACTCGATCGTTTCAACGGCGAAAAGTTGATCGCACTCTCCGAGTCGGGAACGCTGCCCGACGCCGAGCAGATGGAACTTTGGGGTTTGGCGTGGAGCTACTTCGCGACCTGGAACGGCTTTGATGCCGATTTCACCGCGCAGCAACTACAAGACACGCTCGGCGACGAGGACGTGCTAACTGTTGACGAGTTACCTTGGTTCCCATGGGCAAGCGCAGAACCTGTGGACGGCGACTACAACAACGACGGCGCTGTCGACGGCGGCGATTTCCTGTGGTGGCAGCAATGGGGAGGCACTGCCACGGGCTTGGAAAACTTCCGTAACAATTTCGGCAACACTGCAAGCGCCTCGCAAATCTCTGGACTGCCAGAACCTTCCACAATAGTGCTAAACCTCTATCTCATCGCGTTGTCCTTGGGCCGGGTCCGAGCGTGTTGATCTCAGTCGAACTCCTCGCCTGGCAGTAAGTGGGTGGCCAAATATCTGGGCGAACTGCTGACGCAGACTCTGATAGAATGGGACTAGCGTGGCGCTGCGCGTTGCAGAACTTGCGTGTCGGACGGCAAATCGAAATTTTGAAACAGTGTCTTAGCGTGAAATGTCAGTAGTTCGAATATGGCGCTTATTTGCCTTGAGCCGTGGGGGGGGGGCCCCGGGGAAACACAATAAAAAAAATAGAGAACGGCACCC
>JBCDBK010000050.1:0-34188 GCA_039184115.1 Planctomycetota bacterium
GCAAAGAAATCTATATTTAGACCAACTGGTACTTTGGATACATTCGTGCCTGTAGTAGTTACTCCATTAAAATAGACGAAATTTGATACGTTGAACTCACCTCCTTGTTCAAATTCAAACTCTGTGCCGCCTAAAATCAACTGATTACTAGTTGAATCGGATAAAGAACTTCCAGAGGACAAGCTGCTAATAGGAACAGCTTGAGTGCCGTTTGAAATGAAGTAGGTTGCCGAGCTTTCAAAGGGGTCAAAAAATGCAGGAAGCGTTGTGCCTTGGAAGGTTTGAGCTGATGCGATCGTGGTCGAAACTATCTCCACGGAGAACAATACAAGAAAGGCAAAACAATATTGAAATATCAAATACGGCTCCTCAGAAATATGCAAATGCACAATAATATTTGAAAACCGAACGTAATCGCCAGTTATCGGACGGTGCGAACGCCCCCCTGGCGAATGAAGCCCGAATTTTAGGGTCTGGTCGGGGGCAAATCAAGTAATATAGGCAGGTTTTTCTGACTAGTCACCAAGCTTGTTACAGCCGTCGACAATGCTATAAAACCGGCGCTACCAGTCCTCGATTGGCGTGGTGTCTGACACCCAGCTCCACTCGACGTCGGTCATAAACCAGGTGTACGCGTCGAGGTCGCTGACGCCCCAGTCTTGGAAGCGGCGCACGCTGTCGAACAAAGTGTTCACGCGCTCGCTGGTGGGCTCGCGCAATAGATCGTCCAGGCTGGCGATCAAATTGTCGGGCTTGTCGGGTGCCGCTTCTACGGCCCGTAGCAGCCACTTGTGGTAGGGAAACAACTGGCGATTGTGGGCGAGGATCAGTCGACCGCAGAACAGTGCAAGCTGGCTGACGGCGCGAGTTTGCGTGTAGCGATTGCCGTGACGCGATGCTTCGTGAAACAGCCAGTGTTGGATAAACGCCATGCTGTAGAACGCTTTGACGCGCTCGTCGTGCCCTGCTGCGGGGTAGACGGGAATGCGTTGCAGCAGGGCATCGAAATCGGGTACATGCGCGTAAGCGGCGAAAGCGCCTTCGAAGGCGGCGCGCGAGGGTTCGTTGCCCTTGGTGGCCAAGTCGCGCAGGAACGCTAGATTGATGATCTTGCCATCGACGTAGCCACCTTCGTAGTCGCAGAGGTCGCGACGGTTGATGAACAGGTCGCGCGCGGCCAGGTGCTGCTCGAACGCCTCGTCGGTGGCAACAATCAGAAAATCGACGTCGGAGTCAGGTCGAGCGTAGCCCTTGGCGATCGAGCCACCAATGATCAGGGCCACAAAACGCGGATCGTCACGATAGGCGTCCGCAAGTCGATCGATAGCGCGTTGGTGGTGTTCAAGAATCTGCATGTCGACAGTATAGCCGCGACTGCTACTTTCCCAAAGTTGAGAGAGCGGGAGCCGTGGACACTACCGAGGTGGCTCAAATGCTTCGATCACCCGCCGCTAGCGCGAGTCGGCTCGTCAGATTTCAGAACGGGTGCTAGTGACCATCTTCCACGATCTCCAAGATCTCCTCGTCCCCTCAACTTCTGTCGTCGACGGCGAGTGAAGAGGCACGAACTAGAGCAATTTCGGCAACATTGTAACCGCCGATCAACGCTGATGAACGCTAATGAAATGGCTACTCGATAACATTGGTGTTTATCCGCGTTGATCGGCGGTTCTATAAAAAACGGATTTGCGCTAATCGACAACGTACACCCTCTCAGCCGGCCAAAACTTGTTGCTGCGATAGACCAGATAGGTCCGTAGAATTGAAGTGAGGCTCGTTGTCGAGATGGGCTGAGGACTCGCTGTCGCGGCCGAAGTCGGAAAGCATTTTGTAACACTTCGACCAGCTGAGTTTTGCAAAAGTGTGACGATCGCTGGCAAACGAGACTTCGCAAGGTGTTTGCGAGGCAGGACTTGCGATTCCGAAGCGGCGTAATTGGTGCGGAGTTCTGTAATTTTGCAATGCGGTTTTCGTATTTGCCGGACGTTGCAAATTCAGAAGTCGCTGTTTTTGCGGCGTTTGGGCCAACATGAGCTCACCGTTTTGTAACGGTCGATTTGCAATACTCCAGCGCAAAAAAATCAGGGGCTGAATCTCCGTCGAAGAGACTCAGCCCCTGGTGTTAGTTTAATTGGTTAGCGAGCCGTAGCCCGCTGAGGCCAACTCAGTTGCAACCGCAAGCTGGAGCAGCAGGAGCTGCACAGCCGCAACCAGCCGAAGATCCACAACCGGTGGAAACTTCGGAAGTCACTTCTTGAGCAACCATCTTGCAGACCTTAACTTCCACCTCTTTCTCAACTGTGACAGGAACGCACACGGTGTACGTTTCGGTCTTGGTTTCAGGAACGCAGGTGTAAGTCGTCACGTCGTAGGTGCGAGTCTTTTCGACGGGCACGCACTCGGTGTAAGAGACTTCCTTGGTCTTGGTCTCGGGGACCATCTTGCAGACCTTGTAGTCTTCGGTCTTGACTTCGTCTACGTAGCTGCACTGCTTGACGGCGCGAGTTTTGGTCTCGGGAACCATCTTGCAGACCTTGTACTCACGAGTCTTGACTTCGTCGACGTAGCTGCACTGCTTGACGGTGCAAGTCTTGGTCTCGGGGACCATCTTGCAGACCTTGTAAGTGCGAGTCTTGACTTCGTCAACGTAGCTGCACTGCTTAACCGTGCAAGTCTTGGTCTCGGGGACCATCTTGCAAACGGTGTAAGTGTAAGGAACTTCTTCCGATTGGCACTCGTAAGTCGTGCAAGGAACTTCCTTGGTTTCGCAAGTCGGAACCCAAACACGCTTGCAAACGGTGCGAGTGCAAGGAGCACAACCGCAGCCGTCGCCGCAACCACCACAGCCACCAGCGCTGCTACCGCAGGCCGGAACTTCCATGGTCTGCGTTTCCCAGTGGCCGCCACGGACGGTAACCGTCTTCATCGTGGTGACAGGAACACGCTTGGTAACCGTGCGAGTTGCAGTCATTTCTTGCTGCGTGGGAACCATCACCGTGTAGCTCTTCTCGACGTCAGTCCAGACGGGCTTCTTGACGGTGTACTCTTGGGTCTTGGTCTCGTAGGAAGGCACCATCACGGTGTATTCCTTCTCGACGTCAGTCCAAACCGCTTTCTTGACGGTGTACTCTTGGGTCTTGGTCTCGTAAGAAGGCACCATCACGGTGTATTCTTGCTCGACGTCAGTCCAAACCGCCTTCTTGACAGTGTACTCGCGAGTCTTGTCTTCCCAGACTTTGTTGTGGACGGTGTACTCAACCGTCTTGGTGCGAGGCTGAGCTTCCATGACCGTGTAAGTTTCGGTCTTGGTCTCGGTCTGAGGAACGCGATTGTACACGGTGTACTCGCGAGTCTTCTCTTGCTTCTGATACTCGGTCGACGAGACGGTACGCATCTCGGTCACGTAAGTTGGCACCATGACGGTACGTGTGACCATTTGCGTTTCACAGCCGCAACCAGCATCAGCAGCGCCGCCGCAGTCGCCAGTCGCGCATCCGCCGCAGTCGCTGGCAGGTGCTTCGCAACCGCAGGCCGAAGCTGGTGCAGCTTCGCAGCAGGTCGGCGCAGGTTCGCAGCAAGCAGGCTTGCAGCAATCCTTCTTTTTCTTACAGAACAGTCCAGCCCGGACATCGTCCTGGGCCCCTGCTACCAGCAAAGCGATTGCGGGCAGAAGGCAGAATACACGTCGAATCATCGGGTGCCCTCCAACATGGGGAAAACAAAAATACACATGCGCAAACGCTTGCAGCATAGACAAATAAAATCGCACGTAACGACTGCCCAAACTATGCAATCTAGGCATTCCAGAGATTCTAGCCGGACAGTACTGACGTGCAATGGTTTACAGCAAACCTAGGTTGAAAAATGCAAATTTGAGCCAATCCCACCGAAATTCGACGTTTTTTAGCAAATTTGCTTGTTCGAGAATCGGAGCCAGTTTCCGTAAATTGATGAGTAGAAGGTCGTATCCGCCGCTTGGTCGGCGGCTCCCGCTTGCCGTGGGGGGCTGCTGGTTCAATCCAGAGTAATTGCAGGGATGACGTTGAACAGCCCACGTGTGACTTTTACGCAAACGCCGTGCGATTGTGGCTATCCGCACAAATGGGCCAGATTACCAGCAATCCGGCCATGAGTCGGCGATGGCTGCCGCGACGCTCGGCTATCGCACGGCACCGAGAATCCAATGGGACAGCATCTCGAGGCTGTCCACCAGTCGGGGTCCAGGGCGGTTGAAGAAGGCATCGCCGTCGACCACATGCACGTGATCGTCGGCGAGCTGTAGTTCCTGCCACTCTGGCAACTGGCGTAGAGTCACGAGCTCCGTCTTCGATCGAGCGAGGTCGAAACCGCAAGGTGCCACGATGACCACTTGCGGACGGAAATCAAGGAGCTGCTGCCAAGTTACGTATGGGCTATGCATGCCGGCAGTGACAAGCCCGTAGTCGCCACCGGCTAATGCGACCATGTCCGGCGTCCAGTTGCCAGCGACCATCAGCGGGTCGGTCCATTCGATGACAAGTGTGCGTGGTCGGTTAGTCAACCGCGTCGCCCGTTGGGCGACCACATTGATACGCTGCTGCAAAGCCTGCCGATAGGCCTTGCCAGCTTCGTGACGACCGGCGACCGAGCCGATTCGCTCAACATCCTCCAGTACATCAGAAATTGAGGTCGGATTCAGTGAGACGAGTGGCGAGCGTCGCAACGACTCATTGCCACAGACGATGCCCTTCACCGACTCGTAGCTTACCGCACAGACGTCGCACTGCGCCTGGGTGAGAATGAGATCGGGCTGCAGCGAGACAAGTCGCGTCTCGTCAACCTCGTAAAGCGCCTGGCCGGCGCTGACTAGCGTGCGAACTTGGTCGTCGATCTGAGCGCTGCTCGCTGACGAATCGACATTGCTTCGAGTGACACGCGGCAACACCTCGATGCCGGGCGGATAGTTACATTCGTGGCTAACGCCAACGAGTTGATCGCGCAGGCCCAAACCGCAAACGATCTCCGTGGCGCTGGGCAGCAACGAGACAATACGTTGCTTCTGTTCGGACATAACGGCTCGCGCAAAAATAGAGCCCGAGACGAAGCCTCAGGCTCTGCGAAGTTGTTGAAAGTTCGTAAGCGTCCTATTCGATGCCTAATAGCTCGATGTCAAATACAAGTGTGCTGCCTGCTTCGATCGGGGGTCCAGGCGGATTGTTGCCGTAGGCGAGTTCGGCCGGAATGAACAACTGCCACTTGGCTCCGACCTTCATCAGCTGCAGGGCCTCGGTCCAGCCCGGGATCACCCGATTGACGGGGAATGATGCCGGCCCGCCATGTCGAGCCGAAGCGTCGAACTCCGTCCCATCGACGAGCGTCCCACGATAGTTGCATTTGACCGTGTCTGTCGGGCCAGGTGTGGCACCGGTGCCAGCTTGGATCACCTTGTACTGGAGACCTGTCTTGGTCACGATGACGCCTTCTTGGGCTTTGTTTTGCTCTAGAAACGCTTGTTGTTTGGACATGCTCTTGCTGGCCATTAGGGTTTGGAGTTGTCGTAGTGCGTTGCCGCAGGTCTCTTCGTCGAATTTCGGTTTGCCCCCGCCGAGTCCGTCTTGCAACCCCGCGACGAAGTTCTGCACGTCGAGCGGCGTGTCACGTCGGCGGAACTGCGTTCCCATGTCTAACCCAATCGCGTAGCTGTACTGCTCGGCGATCGTGGCGGCAGGCTGCGCGGCTGGGTTTGCGGGCAGCGATTCTTGCGCGACTACCCAGGCAGCTCCGGCAGCGAGGATTACGCCGCATGCTCCTAGTGCTAGTTTCTTCATATCTTGCTCGTTCTCCTGGGTCTGTCTTGTGTCCGGGGGCTGTCTTGTGCCAAGCCGGTGAGACGCACTTCACGTGCGACGAGAGTCGTGGCGAGGCGGTGAGTCGCTCGAGGCGGCAGGTGTGCTGGCCTTCTGACTGCCGCATGCCAAGAATTATAGCCGTTTGGTTACCGCGCGTATTCCCCGAAAAGTTGAAGAATCGGGGTCGCGCGTGTCGTAACGATTCGCCGAGTGCCGGGCGTCGATTTGGTCCTTTTGTGGTGATTTGTTAGCCAGGACACCGCGCCGATCATTGGTTCCTGCGTTAATGATCAGGTACAATCGAGTTTAACAGGGGCAGATAATCTCTTCGCGGAAAAGTACTTGATGGTGTGCTTGGCATTCGGATCGACATCTTGCCTGCGGCGGAACTGGCCGCAAGCCAGACGAGGCTTTACGCTCGTCGAGTTGTTGGTGGTCATAGCGATCGTTGGTGTGCTCATCTCCTTGCTACTGCCGGCAGTGCAGGCGGCCCGCGAAGCTGCGCGTCGAGTTCAGTGCAATAACAATGTCAGGCAGATTGCGTTGGCAGCAATTAATTACGAATCTGCTACGGGACTCTTGCCACGTTCTGGTAAGCTCGCTTCCGATGAGCTGACCTTTGGCAGTAGTGGCGAGGAGTCAAACTATCTGGCATCGAATCACCAAGCCGGACAGCAAACGAGCTGGGCGGTCGAACTGTTGCCCTACGTCGAGCAGCAGACGTTGTTCGACGCATTCGATCTTACAGCGACAGTTTTTGAGCAGCAGGAAGACCCGCAGGCGGTCTTTGTGCCCAGCTACTTGTGTGCCAGCGACGCGGCAGAGGGCCGTTACTTCAGAGATGAGCAGCTGACCCTAGGAAAGTGGTTCGCCAAAGGCAACTATGCCGCCTACGTCAGCCCCTATCACATCGATTTGCAGCTGATGTATCCAGGCGCATTGATCGCGACTGGCCAAGCGTTGCAATACATCGAAGACGGCACATCGTCGACGATCGCGTTCTCGGAAGTCAGAACCATTGATGTCGAGCAGGACGAGCGCGGCGCATGGGCGCTTCCTTGGGCAGGGTCGAGCGTCTTGTCATTCGACATGCATCACCAGTGCAGCAATGGCAAAGTCTTTTGCCCGGCAGATCGCACCTATCGACCTAGCGCACGCAGCTTGGGTTACACGCAGACACCCAACCTGGTGAAAGGTCCGAACAAAGACACAATTCATCTCTGCGACGCGGGTAGCGAACAACAGAATGAATCAGACCTCAAAAGCATGCCCTGCACCAGCTGGAACGGTGTCGTCGGCAGTGGCGGATACTATTCTGCGTCGCCTCGCAGTCTGCACCCCGGCGGGGTAAACGTAGCCTATTTGGACGGGCATACGGAGTTCGTCACAGACGACGTGGACGAATTCTCATTCGCCTATCGTGTGAGCATCAACGACGGCGTCGCCGACAGTGGGTATACTGACTAGGGAATGACCGACGACGCCGACAAGCCCCGCATTCAGATCACCTTCTCACTGCCGCTGACTCTGATGGCCATCGGGGTGGTGTTGATTGGTGCTTCGTTTCTTCCATTTGGCGAACTGGCGGCACGTTCACAGTGGACGAGCGAAGACTCTGCTGCGTACGACCGTATCAGCCAGGAGTACAAGCGGAGTAGCCACGAGTCACCCCAGCGGCGCGGTGTGAATCAAGCGGAATGGGATGCCCAACTCGCGAAGATGAAGCAGCGAATGCTGGCCCTCGAAAACCGGCTCGAGCGCGCAAAATCTCAGCCTCAGCGGTGGAGCCGCTATCTGTTGGGGGTTGGCACTTTGCTGACTGCCGCAGGATTTTTTGCTGGCAGCCGGTATTGAGAGGACGCCTGCAGACCGCCGGGACTCGCCCAAACTGAGCATTCTGGCCATGTTTCTCGACGGCTCGCTAAGTCGAGTTGTGGTCCGTTGTCGGGCTGTCTAAACTACGGGATTCTGCCTAGCTTCCGGTCCCTCCCCTAAACGCCTTCCCAAGTCAAGCGATGACGACGTCCTACAATCTGACTCACCTCAAACAACTTGAGGCCGAGAGCATCCACATCATCCGCGAAGTTGCCGCCGAGTTTGACAATCCGGTCATGCTCTACTCCGTCGGCAAAGACTCGTCGGTCATGGTTCGGCTGGCCGAAAAAGCCTTCTATCCCGGCAAGCCGCCGTTTCCGCTGATGCACGTGGACACGACCTGGAAGTTTCGCGAGATGATCGAATTTCGCGAGAATCTCATTCGCAAGGAACTTGGCTGGGATCTGCTCGTGCATATCAATGAAGAGGGCGTCAAACAAGGCGTTGGCCCCTACACGCACGGCAGTCAAGTGCACACCGAGATTATGAAAACCGACTCGCTGAAGATGGCGCTCAATAAGTATCAGTTCGATGCTGCCTTTGGTGGTGCCCGTCGCGACGAAGAGAAGTCGCGCGCGAAAGAACGCGTCTATTCATTCCGCGATAAAAATCACACCTGGGACCCCAAGAACCAACGACCCGAACTTTGGAACTTGTATAACGGCAAGGTTCACAACGGCGAGAGCATCCGCGTGTTTCCGCTTTCGAACTGGACGGAACTCGACGTGTGGCAATACATTCACCTTGAGAAGATACCGATTGTGCCGCTCTACTTCGCCGACAAGCGACCGGTGATCGAGTACCAAGGTTCGCTGATCATGGTCGACGACGACCGCACGCCGCCGGAACTTGCCGAACAAGCCGAAGAAAAGGTCGTCCGTTTCCGCACGCTTGGCTGCTACCCATTAACGGGTGCCGTCGAGTCGACGGCCACGACCCTGCCTGAAATCATCCAAGAGATGCTGCTCGCAACGACGAGCGAACGTCAGGGAAGAACCATCGACCATGACGAAGCGGGCTCGATGGAAGAGAAGAAGCGGAAAGGATACTTCTAGGATCAAAATGCCTCACGCAGAGGCGCAAAGCACGCAGAGAGAAGGAATATCTTCGCGAATGACTCTGCGACCTCCGCGCCTCTGCGTGAGGCGAACTAAGCACATAAATCAAAGATCAAATAGCCATGTCCCACCAATCTGAACTCATCGCCACCGATATCGACGCCTATCTCAAGCAGCATGAGCACAAGGAGCTACTGCGGTTCTTGACGTGCGGTTCTGTCGACGACGGCAAATCGACGCTGATCGGTCGTTTGCTGTACGACTCGAAAATGATTTACGAGGATCAGCTGGCCGCGATCGAGAAAGATTCGGCCACCGTCGGCACGACTGGCGGCAACTTCGACCCTGCGCTGCTGACCGACGGCTTGAAAGCCGAGCGCGAGCAAGGGATCACAATCGACGTGGCGTATCGTTATTTCTCGACGGCCAAGCGCAAGTTCATCATCGCCGACACTCCCGGCCACGAGCAGTACACGCGCAATATGGCCACGGGCGCCAGCACTTGCGACCTGGCGATTATTCTCATCGATGCCCGACACGGCGTGATCACGCAGACGAAGCGGCACTCGTTCATCGTTTCGCTGCTGGGTATCAAGCATGTGATCGTTGCGATCAACAAGATGGACCTGGTCGATTTCTCGCAGGAGACGTTTGAGAAGATCCAGCAAGAGTACGCTGGTTTTGCCGCGTCGCTCGACATGAAGGACCTGCACTTCATTCCGATTTCCGCACTCAACGGCGACAACGTTGTCGATCACAGCGAGAATATGCCGTGGTACGAAGGCTCGACGCTGATGCACATGCTCGAAAATGTGCATATCGCGTCCGATCGCAACTTGATCGACTTCCGCTATCCAGTGCAATATGTCAATCGTCCTCACTTGGACTTCCGCGGTTTCTGCGGCACGATCGCATCAGGACGCATTCGCAAGGGTGACGAAGTGATGTCTTTGCCCTCGCGCAAATCGAGCAAGGTGGCCTCGATCGTCACTTACGATGGCGAAATCGAAGAGGCCTTTGCACCGCTGTCGGTCACGCTCACGCTCGAAGACGAAATCGATGTCAGCCGCGGCGACATGCTTGTTCGCCCCGATAACGTGCCGAAGATGGCCGACACATTTGACGCCACAATCGTCTGGATGGCCGACGAGCCGCTTATACCTGGCAAACAGTACGCGATCAAGCAAGGCACGAAGAACGTAGCCGGTTCGATCTCGACGCTTCGGTATCGCATCGACGTCAACACATTGCATCGCGCCGACGCACCGGCCCTGCAGCTCAACGAAATTGGTCGCTGCCAGGTCAAGCTCAACCAGCCTGTCGCCTTCGACGGCTATCGAAACAATAAAGGAACCGGCGCATTCATCGTTATCGATCGCATTACTAACGTCACCGTCGGTGCAGGCATGATTCTGCAACGGACCGCGGGCGAACCAGCCGATCACTGGGACGACGAGGCCGACACCAACCTCAGCACCGAGCTGAGCGCCGTTAAGCCCAAGCAGCGCGAAGCGCGCTTTGGTCAAAAGCCGGCAACCGTGTTGATCACCGGCCTAGCTGGAGCCGGCAAATCGCCACTCGCCTACGCCCTCGAACGCCGGCTGTTCGACATGGGCCGAGCTGCCTGCGTGCTTGATGGTCAGAATATGCGGCAAGGCATCAGCCGCGACCTCGGTTTCACCGCTGCCGACCGTAGCGAAAACCTGCGTCGCGCATCGGAGGTCGCCCGTCTGATGAACAGCTCGGGACTGATCTGCATCGGTTCGTTCGTCGCGCCAAGCGAAGTCGTCCGGCAGAAGGCCGCCGAGCTGATCGGCCGCGACCGCTTTTTTGTTGTGCATCTGAATACACCCATCGAAGTTTGCCGCCAAGGCGATCAGGCCGATATGTACGCCAAAGCCGATTCGGGCGAAATCGCCAATTTTCCGGGTGTAACGGCACCGTACGACGTGCCAGAGTCTGCCGATCTCACGCTTAATGCAAGCGAAGTCGAAGTTAGCGACTGCGTCGAACAAGTGATGACGCTGCTGACGGAGCGCGGGGTGATTTCGTGATTCTACGTTGCGTCTGAACGCAGATCGGCGAGCTGCGTCCATAGCTCATCGTACCGGCTCAGCGTATATCCGATATCGGGTACCGACCTGTCTACACGTTCCAGGTAGAGCGTCCGTTCCTTCTCGAAGTAGTAGGTATGACGGTGCTCGTTCCGTTCGCCCACCAGCGAGGGAAGGTTATGCAGATGGTCGGCCTCGACTTCGCAGTAGGCACTCAGTCCCGCTCGTGCTGCCTCTCGCAAACGTAGCAGTCCGTAATGCAGAATCAGCAGATAGATTTCGTCACGAGAGTCGGTACCGGGTTGATCGGCCATTGCATCACCGCATGGTCAATTCTTTGTAGGGCGAAGGATCGCTACTTCCAGTTTTCTTGGCCGGTTGCAGCCAGTACTGCGGTCCACAGTTCGCCCTCGGGCGATAGGTGCTTTTTCACACCCGTCGAGACCTCCAGTGGCACGTGAACCAAATGGTTATGCCAGAGGCCGATGAGCATATCGGTTTTGCCAGCCATGCCTGCGTGCACTGCGTGACGGGCCAATTGCTCGCAGAGCAGACTGTCGGCGGCGTTGGCCGGGACGCTGCGGATGTGATAGCTCGGGTCCATGTACTTCACTTTGGCTGGCATGTCGGTGGCGCCGAAGTGCTCGATGATCTTGCGTTTGAGAAACGGACCAATGTCGCCCAGTTTGCGATTGCCCGAGGCGTCGCACTCGTCGGGCGTATTTGCCAGCAGATCCTGCCCTGCCCCTTCGGCGACGACGATCACTGCGTGCTCTCGCTCCCGCAGACGGCGCTGTAGTGCGGCCAGAAAGCCATGTTCGCCGTCGAGTTCAAACGGCACTTCGGGGATTAGCGTGAAGTTCGCTTCGCCGCTGGCGAGCGTGGCTGCTGCGGCGATGAAACCCGCTTGCCGACCCATCAACTTCACGAGTCCGATACCATTCAGCACACCTTTGGCTTCGACATGCGCGCGATCGATTACTTTCTCAGCCTCAGCGACCGCCGTG
This sequence comes from Planctomycetota bacterium, assembly GCA_039184115.1. GTDB lineage: Bacteria > Planctomycetota > Planctomycetia > Pirellulales > Lacipirellulaceae > Bythopirellula. The sequence goes on from JBCDBK010000050.1 coordinate 11,823, forward strand.
TAAAAGCCGAATGTGCGATAGCAAAACTTGATATCGTTGTCGATCGTTTTGGGAATGCCAACGATAGAGATTGGCAGGCCACGACGGGCGATCTCTTCGGCCATGGCATGTGCGCCGCGCTGGGTGCCATCGCCGCCGATACAAAACAGCACGTCGATCTGATGGTCGACCAAGCAGTCGACGGTTGTCTTGGGATCTTGGTGGCCACGCGACGAACCCAGCATCGTGCCACCTTGGTGGTGAATGCTTTCGACCGTGTCGGTGGTCAATTCGATCGGCGGACGGCCTTCGGCTGGGTTGAGGCCTTGATAGCCATAGCGAATGCCCAAGGTGCCTGAAACGCCGTAGTTGTGCGTCAGCTCTAGCACCAAGCAACGAATAACGTTGTTAATGCCAGGACACAAACCACCGCACGTAACAATCGCAGCGCGCGTGTTTTCCGGCTCAAAAAACAGCTCCTCGCGAGCACCGGCACGCTCGAACGACAGCGTGTTAATTTCTGCGCCTCGTCGGAACCTCGGTTCGTACAACACACGCATGTCGTCGGGGACGTACGTGCCCACCCCTTCGCCAGTGCGCTTAGACCGCTTTAGCGGCGATTTGAATTGGCGTGGACCTAGCGTAGCAACTTCGAGCTGCTCTGGCGCGAGTGCGGGTCGTTCGACCATGAGATGGAAACGTTATTGGTTGGAGAGGTGGATGCTCTTGAGAAATGGCGTCACGGCGCTCCAACTCGATAGGAGTCGAACGCGCCGGCAAGAGATAGGAAATATCAACTGGTGGCCGACATTCTAGCGTTTAGCACACCACGCGGGAAAGATGGGGCTACAGCCAACCTTGCTGGCGATACCAATCGGCAGTCTCACCGAATCGCTGCTGGAGTGGCAAAGCTGGCCGGTAGTCGAGTTCATTGCGCAATCGTTGATCGTCGCACTCCCAACCCGGCGCAGCGGCTTCGCGCGCTTTGTCCAGGTTGAGTACTTGTAGTTTGCCGGTCAGTTGACCGTAGAGTTGAGCCATGCCTCCTACGAGCCAAAACAGACTACGCGGCAACGGTAACGCAACACCCTTGCATCCGATGGCTTCGGCGGCCAGTTTGCCCAAATGACCGTAAGGCACAGTTCGCTCCGCCGCGACGTAGTAGACGCCTTGGCTATCGGGCGAGTCATCAGGCTTCGATGCAACGCGTGAGCCTCGCTCCGCAATACGAATCATCGCGTCGCAAAGATCGGCAACGTGTACCAGCGATACGGGAAAGGTTCGGAAGCCTGGCACGGGGTGCAGCCGCATCCACTTCACACCGCGGAAAATCGCCAAACTCGCCTTGTCAGCTGGTCCAAAAATGATTGGCGGTCGAATGATCGAGATCGGGACCTCGTCAGCAAGTTGGGCTGCCGCGCGTTCAGCGGACAATTTGCTTCTGCCATAATCCGAAATCGGTTGGTCGGGATCGATCTCTCGACGTGGTTTGCCGGGTTTGCTGGGGCCACCGGCTGCGAGCGAGCTTACGAACACGACGACCGGTGGTTTCGGCTGCAATGCTGCAGCTTCGACGACGTTGCGGGTGCCGTCGACATTGTCGGCTGTGAACTCGCCCTGGCTGAGAGCACGGACTCGTCCAGCCACGTGAAAGACGTAGTCGACATCGGTAGCCGCTTGGGCGAGCGTTTCAACGTCATCCAGCGAGCCCATATGTAGTACCGCCCCCAGAGCTTCGAGCGATTGACCGCGCGCCGCGTTACGCACCAAGCAGCGCACCCGCCAGTCACGTCGACGAAGTTCGGCGACGAGGTTCGAGCCGACGAAGCCCGTAGCGCCGGTAACAAGAGCGGTTGGCATAGTAAATTCAGCGGAGCGACAATCTGCTGCAATTAGCCCAAGCATGGGCCCACATACCGTGGGTCGTCAAGGGATTGATTGTTGACCGGCGCTTATTCTGCCGATTACAGTAACGTTTCCCTGCACGAATTCCCTGGACTGCCGACGTCAAACATGCCTCATCTCGAAGTGGTCGCCGTTTCGACACGGCACGAACGCAAGCTCTTTTTCAACTTGCCGTGGGACTTGTATCGCGGCGACCCAAATTGGGTTCCGCCAATCCGCATCGTGCAGAAAGAGCTGCTGAACTATCGCCGACATCCGTTCTACGACGATGCAGAGATCCAAACCTTTGTCGCGCTACGCGATGGACAGCCTTGCGGACGAGTCGCCGCACTCGTTAATCACGCGCATAACCGTCAGTACGATGAACAGCGAGGGTTTTTTGGTTTTTTCGAGTCCACCGAAGACGAAGCCGTGACTGCGGCACTATTCGACGCCGCCAAATCATGGTTTGCCGAACGGGGTATCGAGGCAATTCGCGGACCCGTCAACCCTTCGCTCAATTACGAGTGCGGGTTGCTTGTTGATGGCTTTCACGAACCGCCGTGGTTCATGATGACCTACAACAAACCTTATTACGATCGTCTGATCAAGCAGTACGGATTTCGCAAAGCGCAAGATCTATACGCGTTTTGGGGACACATCGACATGCTCGACGAGATCTCAAAACGATTGTATTCGATAAGTCACAGCATACTCGAGCGACTGCAACTTACCTGTCGACCGATGGACGTGTCGCGATTCGATGAAGAGATCGCTACATTTTTGGATATCTACAATAAATCGCTAGTTTCGACTTGGGGATTTGTTCCTATGTCGCCCGGTGAAGTCAAGAAACAGGGCGCCGGGATGAAACAGATGATTGTGCCCGAATTGACGACGATTGCCGAAATCGACGGCAAGCCGGTCGGCACAATGTTCGGATTGCTCGACTATAATCCACGTATCCAAGCGATCGACGGCAAGCTGTTCCCGTTTGGCTTTCTCAAATTACTACGCAAAAAGCACGAGCTAACCAAGGTACGGTTGATTAGTACCAACGTGCTGCCCGAATACCAAAGCTGGGGCATCGGTCTCGCGCTCGTCGCGCGTCTGGTGCCAGATGCATTGAAGTGGGGCATCAATCAAGCGGAGTTTTCTTGGGTGCTCGAAAGCAACGATCTTTCGTTTAAGACACTCAAGAAAGGCGGCGCTAAGGTCACCAAGCAGTACCGGATCTACGACATCGGGCCGCCTGATGCGACCGCCAATGCCAAGTTCATGCAATGAATCTCGTTTCGACTTTTACTTGAACGCATATCGCAGGATGCACCAGATAGCGTTCATGCCGTCGCGTACGCCGATCTTCTTGCCCTCGTCGTAGCCGCGACAGTTGTAGCTAATTGGCACCTCGACGATCTTCTTGCCCAGCCGTGAGAGTTTGGCTGTGATCTCGGGTTCGAAGCCAAATCGATTCTGCTCAAACTGAATCGCCTGTAAGGCTTCGCGGCGGAAGACTTTGTAACACGTCTCCATGTCAGTTAACTGCTGACCTGTGAGTCGATTAGATAATGCTGTGAGCAACCAGTTGCCGAATCGATGCAGTATCGATGGATCCTGATGAGCATTTTCGAGAAAACGTGATCCGTAAACCACGTCCGTCTCACCACGTTCGATCGGTTCGAGCAGTTTTGCGTAGTCTTGTGGATCGTACTCCAAGTCCGCATCTTGGATGACGACCACATCGCCTTCGACTTCGGCAAAAGCAGTACGCAGAGCGGCGCCTTTGCCGCGATTGTAGCCGTGCATCATCACGCGAATGTCCGGCTGTTGCGAAAGTTCCAACAGAATTTGTCGCGTACCATCCATGCTGAAATCATCGACAATGATGATCTCCTGATGAACGCCTACCGCCTGAACCCGTTGGACGATTTCGGCGATCGTTTCACGCTCGTTGTAAGCGGGAATTACCACCGACACGGCCAGCGCGGATTTAGGTTGGGGACTTGTTGCGGCTTCGTCACCGATGTCGATCGCCGCGGAGAGGGCGTCTTCGGTGGTTGCGATCGTCGCTTCGAGACGTTCTAGATAGGCTCTGTCGACCGTCGGTGCCAATGGTGGCTGTGTTGGTACAGCGACGCGAGTTTCTGATTCGAGTTGAGTGGTCATAGGTTTGCCCCCGACGAGATTCTTGAATCGTCGTCGAATTAAAGTTCCAGTTCTACAGGCGTCTGGGGACGATGGGTTGTCGTTTCTGCGAGTTGTCCACTAGACTCGCGCGTCGTCGGCAAGGCGGGCCATTGGACTGCGCCGTCCCGTGGTCGCGAATCGAGTATTCTCGCGGTCAGCGGCAAGTAATCTTGCTGTGTCGGATCGTCGAACCGGTCGCGATGTCCCCATAGCTCGGCAATTCGATCGCAATACAATAGAACCCATTCGGAATTCTCACTGAGGGATTCCGTCTTCATAATCTGCACAGGATGCTCATACCTTCGGTCGACGAGTACCAGCTCGGGCGATTCATGCTTCAGCACGCGCGTGCCGTCGATCGGGCCAGATAGAGGGCTGCGACTACGATTGCCGCCGTATTCGCCCAATAGAAAATCAAAGTGCATGTCGACGACTTCTTGCGGGTAACAAGTTCGAAAACGACCATCAAACGCGACTTGCGTATGGGGCGCGAGCGCCGCAATTGCATACTGTGCCCAATTGAATGACACAACCAGTTTGCCGCTCAAGCCGTGATCCGCCATGTATTGCAACGCGTCGACGGGGTAGCGATTGCGCTCGACAGGGAATTCGCTGAACTGCCGCTTCAACGCAAAGCTCTGCAGTCCGATCGCCACCGCTAGCGCGCCGACAGCGACGCACCGTAGCCAAGGCGACAATCGCATCGCCGGCATTTTCGACCCGTCAGAGGGGCGCAGGCGTGACAGTGCTGACTGCATGGGGGCAGGTAGCCAAAAGCCAGCCAACAATGCCAAGAAGGCGATATGCCTCAGATGCAAAGCCGACTGCCACGCGACGATGGCGAGAATGGCAATCTGTACCCAGTCTCGCTTCTGTTGCGACTTCCACAAGCTAGCTGCAGCGACCACCAACAGGCTGATCCACTGCCAATAGATTGGGTCAGACATTTTGGGCGGTGCCCATTCCGTAATTTCCGGTCGCGGCTGACCAAGCGAGGCGAGCAGCCATCGATGCATTTCCCAACCATAGGGATTTGCCAGCGTCGCGACGACGCAGCTGATGCCAATGACGCAGAGTGCCAAGATGCGCGGCCATGCCGCCAACCGCTCGCGCAAGAGGCATTCGATGATTCGTCCGCCTAGGTAAGCACCAACAATACATAGTCCTAGAACAAAGCCACCGTGAGCATTTACCCAGACAACAAACACGATCGGCAGCGGCCACAATGCCCGCCAATAAATCCAGTGCTCATCCTGCCACTTAGAAAATGCCCGATCGAGCAATGCGAGCGTGAGAGCGCAGAGGGCGAAACTTAACAACTGTGGTCGCAGCGGAAAAAAGGCTTGCAGGTTTGCCGCTACCAACAACATCAGCAGCCAAGCGACAAAAGGGTGTACCCCGTTTCGGCGGGCCACCCAGACCATCGTGCCGAGTATCGCCATACCCCACAAGCATTTCGCGATGAGTAGTCCGTGTACCCCAAGCAACTCGTAGCCGGCTGCAAATGCGACCTCAGCCAGGTTCTCGTGATTAATCCAGGGGTAATCGGCGGCGGTGAACGTGTGGGATGCTGTGCGCGGCAGCACGCCTTCAGCAAGCCAATCCTGGCCGTAGCGAACGTGTCCCCACAGATCAGGATCGACCAAGTTAAGCGACAACGGCAGCGCGCACGCTAGTCCTAATGCGACGATTGTGGCACGCTTGAGTCCTGCGTATTCGCGATGCGCCTGGTCTTCGTTGCGCACCGAATCAGCCAACTCAGACGTGGTACTCACCTGGGAGTTCATGCGCTGCTTTGTAGTCAGATTTGGGGAGCGGTAAAGCAGTGCCGCGGGACCAAGGCACAAACAAAGCGGAGATTCGACAGATCCCCGATATTCTCTGTGGTCACACTATTTCCACTCGAAAGCCTACCTCACGATGGCGGCAAACTCGGTGGCAACTTAGGCAATACATTCAATTTGGCGCACACCACCACACGTCTGCAGCGCGTAATCGATAAGAAAGGAAGAATCCGCGCAAAAGACCAGTTTGTTTGTGCCATTACCCCATCGGTTGGGCCGACGCGTTCCGATTGCTAGCGGAAGCGCGAGCGGTCGTTTTTCGCGCTTGGCAGGTCCGCAGTCATTTGGTAGTTTCCTCTTCCACTCGTCGAGTACTTCTTTTCAGTAGCATGCGGCAGGTGGGATTTTCATGCGGCAGGACGTTCGCAAGACGGATGAGAAACGATTCTCATCACGGCAGGAAGCATTTCAGCCTAGTTGGCTGAATCGGCTGAAAGACCTTATTGCATTCCGAGAATGGTTGGGATGCGGCAGGGCCCTGTTGGCTGCCAGTATGAAGGAATCTAGCGCGGGGGGAAATTTGATCGGAGGCGATGTTGCCACAACTGGCAGCACTTGCTCACGGATGATCGATCAAGCAGGGATACATGTCAGACGGCCGACACGGAAGGAGGCCCCGATGAGTGCTGGTTCAAAACACCCCCCATCTCAGCAGCGATTACGCGTCCATATTCGATGGATGATCCGTCGCGACATGGCTGAGGTTTTAGATATCGAACGGGAAAGTTTTGAGTTCCCGTGGTACGAAGAAGACTTCATTCGTTGCCTGCGGCAACGCAACTGCATTGGCATGGTGGCCGAGCATGGCGAACGCGTCGTCGGCTTCATGATCTACGAATTGCACAAGACGCGACTTCACATACTGAACTTTGCCGTCGCCGATGCCTTTCGTCATCGGGACGTCGGCCGCCAAATGGCTGAAAAACTGATCAGCAAACTCTCCAGCCAACGACGCACTGAAATTTCGCTGGAAGTCCGCGAAACCAATCTGTCGGCCCAGTTGTTCTTTAAGCAACTCGGTTTTCGCGCAACCTCCGTGCTACGATCGTACTACGAGGATTCGCCTGAAGATGCGTACTTGATGCAGTACCACTACGAAGCCGAAGAGCTGGAACCGACGATTCCAATTCGCCGCAACCGTATCGATCGACTGGCTGGCTAGCGCAGATCGGCTTACAGATTCACAATCGTCGCCGTTAGCTGAGGCAACTCAACGATGGCGATCGAATGCGGATTTGCGCGGTAGATCGCGCCGGGATTTACGATAAGAGTCTCTCCAATGCGTTCGATCTTAGCGATGTGTGTATGACCGTAGCAAACTAGGTCGTATTCGCCGCTGCTGGTCACCTGGTCGAACCTGCGTCGTTCGTGGCTGTGCAAGAGTGCGATTCGGCGACCCTCGATTTCCATTTCGCCAAACAGTCCATGGCAGGTGAGCCCAGCAGATGCGATCGCGTGTTGCAGATCGGCATGGTTGTCGTCGCAATTGCCGAACACAAAATCAGTCGGCCACTGTCGGAACATCTCGACCACGTCCGTCGAGCCTATATCACCGCAGTGCAACACACGCTCAACCTCTAAACTGTCCAGCATCCGAATCGCCGGACGCGTGAGTTCGACATGTCCGTGCGAATCGCTGACGATTCCTAATCGCATGGTTGTGGTTCCTTGGCGTAAAGCAGCGTTTCGATTTCCTCAGCGCGTTGTCGTAGCCGATCCTCGACGACTTCACCAGAGTCACCTCTAGCGAACAACGTAAGAACCGGCTGGCCAATTTCGATTTCCGTACCTGCAGCAGGAATGTCAGCGAACTTCGGCCATTTCCCTTCATCGCTCTCTCCGCTCGACGGGTAAGGCTGCGGAGGGATGACAGTCTCTGTAAACGCTTTGGAGATCACGCAGCTTTCTTTCGCGAAGAGAACAGCCTTGCCAAAGTATTCGGGAGGTTTGGAGGGGCGCTCCCCAACCTCTCCAGATTTGGTTTGAAAGACCGAGTACCCTGTTGCGCGCTCGACGACCTCAACAGCTGCGGTGTAGCGCGGGTTCACTTCGATCGTCCACAACTGCGATCCATCGTCGATCAGATCGACGCCGTACAAGTCCGTTAATCCGAACTCATTGTGTAGAAGCCGCCCCAACCGTTCGAGCTGGCGAGCCTTTTCGTCGGCGAGTGGCCAAAGTGCGATAGAACCGCAATATTGAAACTCGGCAGCACCGGTCCAAGCTTCGCCCACTAGTTGTCGCGTTACGCCATGCAGTTCTGCGCCGCGAAACAATGCCGACAGCGAAGTGCCCGCTACGAATTGTTGCCAATAACTGGCTTCGTCCTGTCCACCGCATTTTTTCACGATCTGCCCCGACGACGGCTGCGGACCTGCTACCAAAGTCGTCGCTGGAAAACGCAAATCATGCTCGTCAAGTCTCGTCTGCAATGCGAGCGGATCGCGCACGCGACGTAGCGAGTCGCCCCGATGGCCAATCAGCGGTCGTAACATCGCCATTCGATCGATAAGATCGGGATAATTTTCCATCGCACCCGTGTAAAGCCAAGCGTCGCATTCTGTCGCAGCCAGCCAACCTTCGAAGCCGTTCGGATAGTCCTGGATGCGAGTTGCGGGACACACCTGCGCAAGATCAGCATCAGCAAACAGATCCGCCGCGACGACACGATAGCCTGCCCGCAACAACGAAAATGCCACCGCCCGCGCGCTGGCCCCAATCACGGCGATGGTTGCACCAGGCTCAACGTTCGCTAAGTGAAGGGGCGTCAAGAATTCACCACGGAGTCACGGAGGACACAGAGAAAGTAAGAAGTAAGATTTTAGAAGGCAGATTTACAAGATTTTTTGTCTTCTCTGTGCTCTCCGTGACTCCGTGGTTAAAAATTAATTGCTCTCCTCGATGATGCCGAACTTTCCTCGGAACTCCTCGGCCGGATACTTCTTCGCATTCTTGACCATCTTGGCTTCGACGGTCGAGGCCAGGTCGATGCCCAGTGAATTGGCCATCGCGACGGTGTAGCTCAGCACGTCGGCCAGTTCTTCGGCGACTTCAGCAAGCTGTTTGGGCTCATCGGCAATCGCGCGCGAGGCGTCGATTGTGATCCACTGAAAATGCTCCATCAGTTCCGAGGCCTCGATCGCCAGCGCCATCGAGATGTTCTTGGGCGAATGAAACTGATGCCAATCACGCTCTGCAACAAAATCGTCGACCAGTTTGCGCAACTCGCCGACGGTGGTTTCTTGATCGTTCATGCGATCAATTGTCGGTCACGTACGCGGACGTGTAAAGCGTTATGGCGCGAGATGAATAGAATGCGGATGTCGCGAAAAAAAAGGGAGGCGCGGCCAGATCCAGCCGGTAATCCCAAAATCATTCAACAGCCGGTTTTCCAACCTCTTACCGCTAATCTTCTGATTGGTGAGATCGAATTTTAAGCAGGCATTGATTCATTAAGTAGGAGAAAATTGAAACCGTAGCAGATAAGAAGTAACGGAACAAGAAAACACAGACTACAAATAGCAGACCAATAAAGATGAACAAGTCCAATGCAGTAGGTTCTTTTACGTTTGACCAATTTGCAACGGTCGGACTAACCAAAAAAAGTGCCAAGCAGCCTACGGTAGTAAATCCAAGTAAACTGGATACTCGAAATTGTATTTTTTCTTCTACAATTTCTGGTTTATAGTCATCTGCACTTTGGAAGTTTGGGTCGATTCTACCTTCACGGTTTGTGCCGCAGAACCAACACACACTCATTTGGTCTTCAATAGACTCGTCACATTGCAAACAAGACCACGGCATTAAGAATACTCGCAGGAACGCAGAAGATCGCTGCATTATACGAGTGCGATTAGCCTAGGCAAAGTATATTTATGGATCCTAAGCCGAAGCATCAAACCCCGGCAACTCCAGCTGCCGCGGCGGATGCTTCCGCTCGTAGTACCGCGCGCGATAACCATCGGCGAGGTGGCCCATCACCTCAAGCACTAGCAAGTCCGCGCGGTTCATCACGTGGCGAGCGCTGCGGTTGCCGAGGCCTTGGACGAGTTCTTCGAGGACGTGCACGTGCAGCTGCATGGCGCGTTGGGCCGAGACGTTTGAATTGGCCAACAGCTCTGCCAGCTCCGCCATTTCGTCGGCTAGATTACCAGCGCCCATGATCACGTAGGTGCGCAGCAGTTCGCGATAGTGTGAAACGAGTGCTCCCGGCAAATCAAGCGGCGAGGTGCAACCGCCGGCAGCTGAGTAGGCAAGAGAACCCTCGACCTCCTCGTCACCAGTTTCCTGCGGCTTCGCCCCAGCCTCGATATGTTCTAGGTCGGCGATGACGGCGCGCTGCTGATCGAGCAACCGCTGGGCTTCGTGATGTTCTTGCTGCAAGCGCTGTCGTTCGGCTTGCACGAGGCGACGATTTTCGCGGACAAGCTGGCCACGCTCGATCGCGCGGGCGAACTTCCACAGCAGCCCGCGGACGGTGGTTTCGGACACACAACAATAGTCGTCGGCGCCGACTTCGTAGCAGAGGGCGTCGATCTCTTGCGGCGGCAGCGAGCCAAGCAAAATCATCGGTTCCTCGTTGCCGCCAGCACGCAAGCCTTCGACCAGGTCGAGCGCATCGAGTACGCCCGGCTCGTGGCTGACCAGCACCGCGTCGAACACCTCGTCACGCAACCGCGACAGACCCGCCGTCACGCCAACGACTTCTTCGAGCACGATCTGCGCCGCGCTATCGGCGGCGAACGCCTCGGTCAGCCATCCGCCTGTGCGATGCAGCGTGGTGATGTACAGCACCTTCATCCGCGCAGGTAAGACGCCGGTCTTTTTTTGAGGCGGAGCAGTCGGCTGTGGTGCGGCGACGGACATGATTGCGGGAAAATAGGTGTTTCATGGTGTTGCGTCAATGTTTTTGCTACTGCAATTTGAACCGCCAAGGACGCCATGAGCGCCAAGAAGCTATCACTTCTCTGTCTTGGCGCTCGTCGCGTCGTTGGCGGTTCGGCACTCGCTATTCCCAGCACGCAGGCAGTTTCACTAAAATAGCTGGCTGACTCAGATTCTCACCTCCACGAGCGACCGATGCGGATTGCCTATCTTGATTGTGCTAGCGGTGTGAGCGGCGACATGATGCTGGGGGCGTTGATCGATGCCGGTGTCGATCTCGCAGCCGTTCAGACAGGCATCGATTCGTTAGGGTTGCCTAGCTGTCGATTGGCGATCGAAGAGGTAAAGAAACAAGGCTTTCGTGCGTTGCAGCTGACCGTCGAACACGAGCCCGAACACGCCCATCGACATCTGCATCACATCGTCGAGATGATCGAGGGCAGCACGCTCACCCCGTCGCAGCGTGAACTCGCGCTGCGAATTTTCAATCGACTGGCCGAAGCCGAGGCAAAAGTCCACGGCTCGACGATCGAGAAAGTGCATTTTCACGAAGTTGGCGCCGTCGATTCGATTGCTGACATCGTCGGTTCGGCAATCGCGTGGGATTTGCTCGGCGTGGATCGCATCGTTTGCAGCGCCGTGCCGACCGGCACCGGGTTTGTAAATATCGCCCACGGGCGATGCTCGATCCCCGCGCCGGCGACCGGCGAGTTGCTCCGGGGCGTACCGATCGCGACGAGCGAAGTCGACGGTGAGTTAACGACTCCAACAGGCGCAGCGATCGTGTCAACGCTCGTCGATGCGTTCGGACCTTTGCCAGCGATGACGATTGCTGCGACCGGCTATGGTTCGGGTCAAAAAGACTTTGAGCATCCGAATCTGTTGCGTTTACTGGTGGGCGAAACCGCAAGCGATTCGACAACTGGCGATCTGATCGCGTTGCTCGAAACGAACCTCGACGACGCGACGGGCGAGTCGGTTGGCTACTGCGCCGAGAAACTGTGGCAAGCGGGCGCGCTCGATGTGTCGACGACGTCGTTGCAGATGAAAAAAGGTCGACCCGGCGTTTTGCTAACCGTGCAATGTCGCGTGGCGGATGCCGATCGGCTAGCGGAGATCATCTTCCGAGAGACGACGGCCCTCGGACTGCGACGTTCGACGGTTCAGCGGCAAACTTTGCCGCGCGAGACGGTCACGGTGCGTACCGACTGGGGTGAGGTTGCCGGTATTGCGGCCACATTGCCCGACGGGTCGCGCCGTTTTACGCCCGAGTACGATTCGTGCCGCGAGATTGCCGATAAACATGGAGTGACGCTGACGGGAGTCTACGAAGCGGCGAAGCGAGCTTGGCAGGAATGATCGAATGACCAATCACCGCATGACCAATGAAAGTTGCACCGCTTTACGCGATTGCTTGGTCATGCGGTCATTGGACATGGCTCGATTTGTCCGAAAGGCGGCGCGATGATGAACTCGGGCTGGATGTTTTTCGCCGGCTGCGGACTGCTCACGTTTTTCTTGCTGAAGCGAACGTTTCGTCGCATCGGCCGGAGTAAGAAAAACAGTTCCGCGCCAATCGAACGAATCCCGCGCCCAACCAGCGCCTGGGATGGCGCCCAACGCGACGCCATGGCAGTCATCGAACGTCAAAAAGTGGAGCTACACGACATGTCCCGCGACCTTAACGGCCAACTCACTTCTCGAATCATCGTCCTCGAACAGCTGGTCGGCGAAAGCCAACGCCAAATCGAGCGGCTAGAGGAGTTGCTCGCCGAAGCGAAAGAAGTGGAGCAGAGTGAAGTGTCGTGAGTGTCGATTCTTGATTACACCACACTGAGTCACGGAGAAGTAAGTAAGCAGACGACAGTCACTTCGAATCATCTAAGCACGTCCGGCGATTTCTATTTGCAAGGTCATATTGCTACAACGAGTGCAAGGTAGTTTTTTCTTTCCAACTGCCGCGATCGGGGTCAAATTTTTCGACCCACAGATGCATTCCGCGAGCTGAAACTTTTGTATCTGTTTCTTGAAGCGCATTCGCAAGTACATTGCCACGAAGAGATTTGGCATAAATAGCGACAGCCAGATTGCTAATCCGACGACTAATATCGGCATGTCAAAATAAGGTAGGGCGACAGCGGAGATAATCGCTAAACACATCCCAGTAAGGCAGCCAACATGACTTGCGGAAAATTCGGCCGTAGTGCTCATCATTCCGCAGTCTTGGCAGATCAGGTTAGTGACTAGAATCAGTCGACCATTCCAAGTGGCGTCACTCCAGGATATCCCTTGTTCTTCCAAATCCATGTCTTCGCAGGGGTGACGAAGCGGTACAAGTTCGCCCGTCGCATTTAGGAATGCTAGAAAACTGCCGCAAACGATTTCCCCTGCTTTGCTACGCTCCATTATCGCTGCTCCAGCGAAACCATCGAAAGTTACAATTGGCTCCGTGCCCAGATCACATGAGGGACAAAATTTTCGATATATCGTACCCATCCCGATCGAATCCTTTGAGACTTCACATGAATCACGGCTTTGATGGTAATGAAAATAATATTTCGGCGATTTCTTCTCTTTCTCTCCTCCGTGCCCTCCGTGGTAAAATCTTACGACCACCGTCAATCCGAAGCCAACGTGTCGAGGGCAGACGAAATTGCCTCATCGCCAACCGCGGGGGCTTGGCAAGTAAATCCTTCGCAGATAAAGAGGGTTGGCTGGCCGTCGAGCATTTTTTTGCCGGCGAGCAGATCTTTTAGCACTGCGGGCGAATCCGACGCTTCACCGGCAAAGCCGAGTACTTTGTTTGGCAGATAGCGGCGCTGGAGGTCCGCTAACGCAGCTTGGCTTGTCTGCTCTGACGGGTCGCCGGCGAAGACGATTTCGTAGGTTGGGCCGAGGTGCATGTCGAGGGCGACGAGGATTTGCGCAACACCGGCTGGGGCTTGGCGCATGAGGCCTACGGTGGTCTGCATAGCGCCGGTCGCGGCGTCGAGGTATTTTTGCTCGCCGGTCAGTTTGCCCAAACGCATGAGTACGGTTGCGGCCATCGCGTTGCCGCTGGGCACGGCGTTGTCGTAGAGGTCTTTGTTACGGACGATCAGCTGTTCGTGGTCGTCGGCGGTGTAGAAGAATCCGCCGTCGTCGCTGTCGGCGAAGTGGTCGAGAATGGTTTGCACCAGCGCGATCGCGTGGTCGAGATGCTGGGCGTCGAAGCTGGCTTCGTAGAGCGAAACCAGGCCGTTGGCCAGATTGGCATAGTCGTCGAGATACGCGTCGAGCTTGGCTCTGCCGTGACGCCAAGTGTGCAAGAGCCGTCCATCGTCGCGGCGGAGCTTGTGCAGCAGGAAGTGAGCGGCTTTGGCCGCGGCGTCGACATACTTCTGCTCGCCGAGCACAGCGCCGGCGCGAGCCATCGCGTCGATCATGAGTCCGTTCCAGGCGACGATCACTTTATCGTCTTTGCCGGGATGGATGCGTTTTTCGCGCGCGGCGAAGAGTTTGGCGCGGCTTTCTGCGAGTTCCTGTTCTAAGTCGCTCGCCTTACGGCCCAGGGCTGTTGCCTGTTGCTCAATCGTCTTTGGCAGGTTGAGAATGTTTGCGTGTTCGAAGTTGCCCTCGTCGGTCACATCGTACACCCGCCCAAAGGTACGGGCTGCCTCGTCGCCGAGGATTTCGCGCAGCTCGTCGGGCGTCCATACATAGAACTTGCCCTCGACGCCCTCGCTGTCGGCGTCTTCAGTGCTGTAGAAGCCTCCCCCAGTTCCATCAATACCGGCGTCGGTCATATCGCGAAGGGTGTAGTCGAGCGTTTCGCGCACGACGCGGACATAGTTTTCGTCGCCGGTGGCCTGATAGGCTTCGACGTAGGTGGCGGCCAGCTGCGAGTTGTCGTAGAGCATCTTTTCGAAATGGGGGACCAGCCAACGTGCGTCGACCGAGTACCGCGCGAAGCCGCCGCCCAGGTGATCATAGATTCCACCCGCTGCCATCCGATCGAGCGTGACGGTGACCATCCGCAGTGCTTGAACATCGCGTTTGCGATGCCAGTAACGCAGCAGCAATTGCAAACACATCGGCGAAGGAAATTTCGGGGCGCCGCCAAATCCCCCGTAAGTGCTATCGAAGGTGCGACGGAAGTGTCCGACAGCCGAGGTCATAAGATCTTCAGACAACTCACCGCTGCCTAGGTCGCCGATTCGGCCCAGGTCGGCGGTCAGCTTCTCTGACGTGTCGACGACTGCCTCGCGGTTGGTGTCCCAGGCATTCGAGACGCCGAGAACCACTTCGTCAAATCCGGGCATGCCGCGCGACCGTTTTGGGGGCCAATAGGTGCCGGCGTAAAACGGTTTGAGGTCGGGCGTTAGAAAGACACTCATTGGCCAACCGCCACGGCCGGTCATAATTTGGACCGCGTTCATGTAAATCTGATCGAGATCGGGTCGCTCCTCGCGATCGACTTTGATGCAGACGAACTTCTCGTTGAGCGACTTGGCAATCGCCTCGTTCTCGAAACTCTCGTGCTCCATCACATGACACCAATGACAGGCCGAGTAACCAATCGAGAGAAAAATTGGCATGTTCTGTTCTTTGGCTCGCGTCAGCGCCTCTTCGCCCCACGGATACCAATCGACCGGGTTATTGACGTGTTGCAGCAGGTAAGGACTGGTTTCGTTGGCGAGATGATTGGGCATGGGAGCGAAGTGATGAAGTAGGAGTGATGAATGATGAATAAGAAAACTAGCCCGAAGCGCAAGCGAGGGAAAACCTACTCCTCACTGTCGCGCAAAGGTTGGGCTTTGTCCAGGGATGCTGGAGATTGCCGAATAGAAATTGCCCGCGAATTGCGCGAATGGACGCGAATACTAAATTATTGTGTTCTTCATTCGCGCTGATTCGCGTCATTCGCGGGCAATAATTTTCACCGACCGCAACCTGGCAGACATTTTTCCGCGTGCGCAACGCGCGTTACGGTGACCGTTAGGCAGCCGCTGTTGTTGCCGTACTTCGAATGCAGATCGTTGGCGAAGGCGTAGAGAGGGCCGTCGCAGCTGGGTGTGTAGGTCCAACCGGCGCCTCGACAGCCGATACGGAAGTGGTGGCACTCGTTGCAGCCGACGGTGCCGATTAGCTCGAACCAGTTCGCGCAGCGGCAGCGACGCTTCTTCTCGGCGGCTCGAATCAGCGGACGCAAGATCGGTCGAACGGCCGAGTCGGTCCAACCGTTGGCCGAACAGCGAATCTTGGCGTCGGTCCACGTGCCACTGACGTGAAACTCGTAGTGCCCGCCCGCCTGCAGCATCACGTGCGACGCATTGTATTTCTGCCGCGCCGCGACACGAAACGTATGCGATTGTCCGATGTCGAGGGGAATGGACAGCTTGATTTGGGCGTCAGCGACTGTCGAATGCAACAATACCCCGGTGATTACGAGTATACGCGTCGAGCACAGACGACTCATTTTGCACCTCCTAAAACCGAATCTAAGTGCGATTTGATGGCTGCTGACCAACGGTGATATCCTTCGCGGTTGAGGTGCAATCGATCGTCGACGAAAAACTCGGTACGAGGCTGTCCCGTACCGTCGAGGTAGATGCTCTCGGTACCGATGAAGTACGTATCGGTCTTATTTTCGCAAAACTGGTTGACGTGGTCGTTGCCGTTTCTTATTTGCGGCCAGACGTCAATCCGCCTTGCTGTCGGGGTGACAGCGACATAGAAAATCGGCGCTGTCGGATTATGTGCACGTGCGCGGCTATGCACGTGAGCGAACAAGTCGGCGACTGCTTGCGGAGTGCGATCATCTTTTCCGCCCGTGATGTCATTGGCGACGAAGAACACGACGGCGCGAAACTTGTGCGGCGTGATCAGTCGATCGGCGAAGATTGCTACGTCGGTCCAACGCGCGCCTCCATAGCCTCGCTGAATGGCGTGATACGGTGCCATATCTACGGCGATGGTGTCCCATAACCGAATGCTCGAACTGCCGACGAACAGAATGCTGTCATCAGGATGCGACTCCCGCTGGTCCTTGGCCTCAAGCGCTGCGATCTCTTGCGACCATTTCTTGATCGAGCTAGCGCGAAAAGGCTCGAGATCGAAGGCTGAAAGCTCTGAAGTGCTGGCTGCTAAAATCATAGCAAGGCACAAGAGGATCTTCATATCACTCATCCTTCACTTGCGCGCCGTTGTGATTCTTGCGGCTAAGAAATCAGATCTGTCCCGCGATGAGCGTAATATTCTGCCCACCAAAGCCGAAGCTGTTGGATAGCACCGTTTTGCATGCATGATCGCGTGCTTCGTTGGGTACGTAGTCGAGATCGCAGTTAGGGTCAGGCGTTTCGTAGTTGATCGTTGGCGGGACTTTGCCGTGCTTCATCGCCATCAGGCAGACGATCAGTTCGGTCGCGCCGGCGGCGGCAATCAAGTGACCAGTCATACTTTTGGTGCTGCTGACGGGAATGTCGTCTGCTTGCTCGCCAAACGCTTGTCGGATGGCGAGCGTCTCGACTTTGTCGTTGACGGCGGTGCTCGTGCCGTGGGCGTTGATGTAGTCGATGTCGTCGGTGTTCTTGCCCGCGTCGGCTAGCGCCATATTGATGCAGCTGGTCGCGCCGCGCCCTTCGGGGTGCGTGTCGGTGATGCGGAACGCGTCAGCCGTGGTCCCGTAGCCCTGAATCTCGCCGTATATTTGGGCGCCGCGTGCTTTGGCGTGTTCGTACTCTTCGAGTACCAGCATTGCGCCGCCTTCACCAAGTACAAAACCATCGCGGTTGAGATCGAAGGGGCGCGAGGCACGTTCCGGTTCGTCGTTGCGTTCGCTCAATGCCGTGAGCAAATTGAAGCCGGTGACGCCGAAAGGATGAATCATGCTGTGTGCGCCGCCAGAGAGCATCACGTCAGCTTCGCCGCGGCGGATGATCTCGGTCGCTTCGCCGACGGCTTGACTGCTGGCGGCGCAGGCAGTCAGGCAGTTGACGTTCGGGCCCTGGGCGTTGAACATGCCGGCCAGGTAGCCGACGGGCATGTTGGGTTCTTGTTCGAGTTCAGCCGTTGGGTCGAGCAGTTCCATGCCGGTTTCGACGAAGGCTTTGAGGCTGAGTCCGCCATCATCGCCGCTGCTTTGCTGTACCGCAGCAGTCATCATTTGAGAGAATCTCATGAAGTCTTGCTGGCCTTCGCCCGCGCCAAGATAGACACCAAATTTGACGGGGTCGACGGAGCCTTGTACGCCAGAGTCGTCCATCGCCTGTTTGGCGGCGCCGGCAGCGAAGCAGGTGTGACGGCTGCGATCGGCCCAGGCAGAGGGGTCTTCGTCGCTATCTCGAAACTCGTCGGCAATCGACCAGTCCTGCACTTCTGCGGAGATGCTCGTCGGAAAACTACTCGCGTCGAACAATGTGGTGCGTCCCACACCACTCTTGGCGGCCATCAAATTGTCCCACAACTGGGGCACCGTCGTGCCGAGGGGAGTAACACAACCGACACCGGTAACCACGACACGACGTCGCATGATGGGGCTCCTCGAAGATGGTTAGCTGGCCGGCGATCGCAGGTCACTTGCCGTTGATCGCTTCACTAACTACTGGCAACATTCTCTTCCAATGGATAATCGCTTTCCTGCATCGGACTGCCGTCTGCTTTGACACCGACCTCGAATACGCCGACCAGCGACAGCCAATGCTGCAGATCGCGTGGTCGAAACAATCGAGCACCGTCCAATGGATCGGTTTCTTCCCCGAGTCGCGCAAAGAACAGCAGCGCTTCGGCATGTAGTCGCTCGCCAACATGTGCGGTGGCTGTCACGGCAGCGCCGCTCTCGCGTACCGAGTCGACTTTGACATGGTAAGTGAGAGTCTCACCGTTGCGTACGCAGCTATGAAACTTGGCTTTCGCCAACTTGCCGAGTACGACCAACTCGCCAAAGCCATACTGTTCGCTTACGAGCAACCCACCCGCCTGTGCCATACCTTCGGTCACAAGGGAATTCGGCATAATCGGATAGCCGACCATGTGCTCATGCATATGGTCTTCCGACAAGGATACGCCCTTGACGGCAGTCGCGTGCGAGCCGCAGACAAACTCAGTAAAACGATCGATCCAAAACCAACGCATGAGTGAAGGCTATGAGCTAAGAGCTGCGGGCCATGAGTGGCCCTTGGGGAAAATTGGTTTTGGGCCGAAAGCTCATCGCTCAAGGCCCAATGCCGTTACGCTGCCAGCTTGTGGGCGACGAAGTTGCACATATCTTTGACGGTCAATTGCTGGCCAAGGTTTTGCACGATTGGCTCGGCTTCGAATTTTGCGAGGTCGGCGAACGGCATGCGCTCTTTGAGCTTGGCAATGCCTGCTTCATTGACCTTTCCGTCTTGGACGAACTCGGTATCGGTGAGGATATCTTCGGGGAACAGCTCACCACGCTCGATCTTGATGTCGAACGCCTTTTCGAGCCGGAAGACGATGTCTAAAAAGTCGATCGACTCCGCGTCGAGGTCGCCCTGCAACGTCGCTTCCGCCGTGACTTCATCGTCGTCGACGCCCAAGGCATCGACAAGGGCTTCGCGTACCTTATCAAAAATTTCGTCTTCGGTAGCCATCGTCAGTTATACCTCCGCAATTCTTTCTGTGGACTCGATTGAGTATGTGTAGCTTTGGTTGGGCCTTGCGTCGCTCGTCGGGAGGAATGCTATGCGATCGTTTCCATGTCGCGAGTCAGCAAATCCTGTGTCAATCGCTGGTATTCGATCATGCGCTTATCAAGCCCCGCTTGCGACGGATTCTCGTCTGCCAGGTTGTATCGCTCCAGAACCAGACGGCCACTCACCGAAAGCCGACCTTCGACTTCGCCTTGAAACTTCAGTTTCACGTGTCGATCGTCTTCGCCGGTCTGCTCGACCGTCATCGTCAGCGAGTGTCCCGGCGTGACGAAGTCGGCGTACTTGACCGCTCTGGCTTCTTGCAAAGTGATAATACTGTGCTGATAGTTTTCGGTCAGCCGCACTAGCCATACGCCCGCCTGCGTTGCGGCTTCGAGCATGAATACGCCTGGCAAGACTGGAAACTCAGGGAAGTGATCAGCGAGATATTCCTCGGCGAGTGAGACGTTCTTAACAGCGGTCAGTTTTTTTCCTGCCTCAAACGAACAGATTCGGTCCAAGAGCCAAAATCGCATATGCGGGAGTTTCCTCAGTGGGATCGGTCGAGGCGATCGAATCGTGGCGGCGGACAGCGACTGTTCAGATGAATTGCTCAGGCTCTGAGAGACTGAGCCGGTTTGGCAAAATAGCGAATCACAGATTATAGCCCTCGCCGAAAGTGTCCACAACGGCGTGAAAGCCGGATTTCTACCGCCAGAATCGGGGTTAAATGACGGTTGCGCTAGTCAGGAAAACAATAGCGAGGCCGCCGCCCCTTGCCGGTGGAGTGCACCCTACGGGTTGGTTCCTGCATCCAGAACGCTCAGTTGCCTACGAGCTCGCTCGACCAACGGGCGCAGCTCCTGATTGCTAGCGTACAGCGAGATGATGCTGTCCAAGGTGCGACGGGCTTCGAGCAGCTCACCTAGGTCAGCCAAAGCCCGAGCCTTGCTGAGTTGCTGTTCCAAGAAGGCCGCTACATCCGTCAATGGACCTTGGTCTGACTTGATGCGTTCGATCTGTTGGCGGGCAAGTTTTACATAAACCAGATCGTGCTTCTCAATGCTGTGTTGGAACAGCTCAATCACCGACTCGTACTTCTGCCAGGCGGTCATACGATCGCCCATGCGCTGATGTTCCCACGCCTCGGCAATGGCTCCCTCGACCTCAGACTGTGGTTGTCGGGAAAAGCGCCCCAGGTTCTTGATGCGCTCCTCGGCGCGATGAAGATCGTATCGATCGTTGAATGCAGCGATCGCCTGCGCGTGCGAAGTTTCGGGAAAGCGCTCCATGAGGGGTTTGAGAAATTGCTCTTGCGCGCGTTTCCAATCAACGGGATCGTCGGATTCCATAAGTGGTTTGGCGCTGGCGAACAATTTGGCTTCATTCGGTGGCCAGAGCGCCCAAACACCGGCGCCAATTACGGCTGAAAGACAGAGCGCCAAGAACCAAGCGCGTTCGTAAAAAGGGCTGTCGTCGCGTTCCCTCGTTTTTTGAGCGCGGATTCTGCGAAGTTCGCCCTGCTCGTCCTTGACGGCAAGTGTGCCTTGTTTGCCCGAGAATGCTTGCTGGGCTGCGCCGGTCCCCGCGTCGGCTTTGCGTTTGGCGATCACAATCGCGCGGTGGGTTTCTTCGGCAGTCTGCAGTCGCTCGGATCTGACCTTGGCCAGCAGCTTGTCGGCGAGTACATCGAGCCATACTGGGCAGTCGAGGACCTTGGTCGAGATTCGCGGAGCCGGCGCGTCGCGGCGGGCCTGCCGCAACTCGTTTACCGAGTCCGCGGGCCACGGCAGCTCGCCGGTGAGGCATTCGTAGAGGATCACGCCGAGACTAAACAGATCGCACTGCGGAAAGCTTGCCGACTGACGGCCGCGAAATTGCTCTGGTGACAGATAATGCGCCACTTCCAACGCGCAACTGCCTGCAACGACTTCGTCGCGGTCAGCCCACTTGCAATCCAAGCCGAGGAGTTTGACTCCGCCTGCGGGTGGTAGCAAGATTCTCGCTGGCGTCAGGCGCTGGTGAGAATAGCCATTCGCATGGGCGTACATGAGCGCCTGCGTTGCATTATCGACGATTTCAATTGCCATTTCCCAGGGCAATCTGACTCGACGATTCAACAGCTCTCTGAGCGATTCGCCGGAGACTAATTCCTGCACGAGATAGGGCTGCCCCTGTTCGACGGCACCGCCGAGCACACGTACCCAGCCGTGATGTTCGAGTCGCTGCAGTCGTTTGATGTCGCCGGCGAACTTGCCGGTGCCGATCGCCTGTTGGGCAACTTCCGAGGGCAGCAGCTTGATAGCGACGGAGACTTGGCGCTCGACGTGGACACCGCGCAGCACGTTGCTGTTCGCAGACCGATCGAGCGGCTCTTCCAAAGCGAAAGGGCCAATGCGCGATAGATGCATGGCAGAACTCAAGAGATCAGAAATCGATCGCAGCTACGTACTGGCAATGTAGCTACTCATGCCCCAAGTTCCATTTTAGTTGGCCGCGACGACAACGTCGAATGGCAAAAAATAGCAACGAACGACGATCTTTGGCGATTCCGACGAGCCAATTCGATTACGACGAGCTTGTTTGCTGTGTTGGCTCCGGTTCAGTGGCCGTGGGCGACTCAGCTACGGTGTCGTCTTCGCTGACTTGGGATTTGGGTGGCGGCTCGGGTTTGCCGTTCACGATCTTCTCGAAACCGATTTTGGCTTCGACATGCCGAAGAATCTCGTTGGTGGTCGGCCGATCGTAATTGCAGTCGTCCAACACGATGGTGTTCTTTTGGCCATCGGCTTCGTAACGCAGTTTGGCGATGCCTTTATTGGCCCACTTTTTCTTGTCCAGCTCGATCACCTGAGCAAACTTCATCTCTTTCTTTTCGCTCGTCGTTAGGCCGTCGTCGTCGGCTTCAATCCAGCAGCCCCAGTTCAGCAGAACTCGTCCGACGAAGAACAGACC
>JBCDBK010000051.1:0-34142 GCA_039184115.1 Planctomycetota bacterium
CGTGTTTGTCGCCTATTGTCCTGAACGCGTACTGCCCGGGCGTATTCTGATCGAAGTGATCGAAAACGACCGTATTGTGGGTGGCATAACCCCCGCGTGTGCTCGCGAGGCAGTCGCTTTTTACAACAGCTTTATCGAGGGCGACGCCTACGCGACGAGTGCCGTCAGTGCCGAAATCGTGAAACTGGCGGAGAACTCGTATCGAGATGTGAATATCGCCTTCGCAAACGAGTTAGCATCACTGGCGGCAGGGTTTGGTGCCGATCCATTTGAAATTGTTAATCTGGCGAACTGCCATCCGCGTGTCGACATCTTGCGTTCTGGGCCTGGCGTTGGCGGTCATTGCATCAGCGTCGATCCGTGGTTCCTGGTCGCCGCGGATCCCCAGTCGACGTCGTTGATTCGAACAGCTAGGGAAGTCAACGATCGGCGACCCTACCAGATTGTCGATCAGATTCAGACGCTTGTCCAAACGCACAAGATATCTAAGGTTGGTTGTCTAGGACTGGCTTACAAGGCCGACGTCGATGACTTGCGCGAGAGCCCGAGTTTAGACATTGTTTTGGAACTGCGGCGTCGCGGTATAGCGGACATCATGGCGTGTGACCCGTACGTGACCGAAACGGAAATTGAGGGGTTGCCGCTCTTTGAGTTGGACGTCCTCGTGGAGGAGTGCGACTTACTTGTGATGCTGACCGATCACTCGCAGTTCCTGCAACTGCCGACCGCGACGCTGTCACAAAAGATTCTTGTAGATACGCGGGGTAAGTGGAAGGACGCAACTGAACGGACTGAGGCGACCGAGGACCAGCAACTCGTACTTGCGGCCGTGAGCCAACGAGCAGCTTAGCATGGACTCGCCATGAATAGAGGGATGCCGTACGCAAAATGATGGATCGCGCGTTAAAACAGGGCAAACTACTTGTATGGGTCACATCGCACCGATTCGCATTCGGCGCGATCGCTGCAATTGCGAGTCGACTGGCGGCGGCTGGGTTAACATTCGTGCTTGGCATCGTGCTCGCACGTGTGTTGGGGTACTCTGCCTACGGTGAGTACGCTTTCGTACTTGCGATCGTGCAACTGATAACGATCGTCTCGAAGTTTGGTTTGGACAACGCCGCTTTGCGCTTCGCGGCAGAGTATCGCGCTAAGAACAGCCATGGCGCGCTCTTGTCATTTCTTGGCGATACCAAAAAGATCAATATTTCGGTGAGCGGCGGCATCGCGGCTCTGTTTGCATGTGGAACCTGCGTGTTGCGTGCGCAGATGCACCAAGGAGTGTTCTTGTGCTGCCTCGTTGGGGCAATACTGCTGGCAATCCTGCCGGTGGTGCAAGTGCGCGAGGCCACGCTGGTGGCTCTTGGCAAAGTGACTCAGAGCCTTATCGGCCCGGTTGTCACGCCAGCGATTTTTATTGTTTACTTGCTCGCTTCTCGGGCATTCATGCCGACCAATTCCAGTTCCTCTGCGGCAATGTTCTTGCATGTGCTTGCTGCGCTGACCGGCTTAGTTATCGCCTCGATCTTTCTGACGAGATCGGTCGGCAGCGTCCCAAGAGGGGAAGTTCGACAGCCGGTGATGAACTCTGAATGGCGCTCGATGGCATTTTCCATGATGGTGGTGAACGTACTAATCTACATTCAAGGACAGAGCGGCACGATTTTTTCAGGAGTTCTACTGGGGACGGAGCAAGCGGGGCTTTTCTCTGTAGCGACTCGAATTTCCGGCGCCTCGTTGCTGGGACTGTCTTCGATCAATATGATCGCCGCCCCTCGTATGGCAGCGCTCTACGCCAAACAGGACAGACACGGTCTCCAGCGTCTGGCGAAACACTGCGCCTGGGGGAGCTTGGCCTTTTCGTTGCCTGTCGTGGCGCTCACGGCGATCTACGGTCGCGTGCTGTTGCAGTACTTCGGTCCCGAATTTGTTCAAGCACATATGACGTTGCTCTTATTGCTTGTGGGACTGATCATCAATTCCTCGACCGGCGCAGTCGCACACTTGCTCTACATGACTGGCAATCATTCAACCTGCCTGCAAGTTTACGGGGTATTTTCCGTCGTGACTGTTCTGCTGCATTTGAGCCTTATACCATCCTACGGAATTCTGGGTGCCGCGGTGACGACGACGATTGTCCAAGCCGCGTGGAACAGCGTATTGGTTTACTACGTCAGGAAGAAGGTTGGAATTTGGAGCCTCATTGGAGTGTCCGACAAGGTGACCTTTGGTTCGGAAAACGTGATTCAATAACTCGCCGCAACTCGATCAGGAGATCAGAAGTGAAAGCTGTTGCAAGAAGAAGCCTTTATCGCTTGCCCGTACTTGGAACAGTGGTTCGCAAGGCGCGTATCTCTTGGATTAAGAGAACGCAACCGTTTCGCGACTCTGGCAGTTACTGGGAGGATCGGTACAAACAAGGCGGGCTGTCGGGCGACGGATCGTACGGTCGTCTCGCTGAGTTTAAGGCGAATTTTCTGAATCGATTCGTGACCGAGCAGAATATCAAGACCGTCGCCGAGTTTGGTTGCGGTGACGGCAACCAGCTTAAGTTGGCTACTTATCCGAAGTACGTTGGCCTCGATGTGTCCGCAACTGCAATTAAACTCTGTGCCGAAAGTTTTGCCCACGATGATAGCAAGACCTTTGTAAATCTAGGAGCTGAGCTTGCGAGCGATACGACTTCGGCGATCCGCGCAGAACTCGTCCTGTCCTTGGATGTAATTTATCACTTGGTGGAAGACGCCGTCTTTCACCAGTACATGGAGTCGCTATTCGACACCGCAGAACGCTTCGTCGTAATTTATTCCTCGAACAAAGAGCAGCCAGGCCAACTCCCCCACGTGCGTCATCGTAAATTCACCGATTGGATCCGCCGACATCAATCTCGCTGGGAACTTGTTGATGAAATTCCAAATATCTATCCGGAAGATGTTCGAGCGGAAGGTGCAACATCGCATGCTGACTTTTACGTCTATGGAAAAGCTACTCAATAACTTGGTGCGATGGTTGTGATATCTCCTTCGATGTCTACAGAATTTAATCCTTGGAGGCACGGCCCAATCCAATGCTGATTGTTTTCTTGGGACTTACGACAGCCTTCTTGTGCGCGTGCATATGCCTTTGTGCGATGAAGGACTTACGCAGAAACTACCTGAAGGTGGGACTATTTGCCGGACTAGGGGTTCTTCATGGTTTGGTACCTGCAATCACGCCCTACCACTTGCTCGATCCGGTTTTTTCCTACGATTCAAGAGTTTTTGCAACGTTCTATTCTCTATCCATGGTGATCGTGATCATCATAGGCTGGTCACTTTATGAGCACTTTCGGCCGCACTCCAAAGTAGGTATCGTCCGGCTGCTCGACGCGATTTCCAGTCGACAAGGACGGACACTTTATAAGCGTCTGTTCTGGGCAACGGCAATCTTAGGAATACTTGGGATTGTGATCAGAGTGCACGCGACCGGGTCGAGCATTCTCGGCATGGCGTATGCGATGCGGCTCGCCTATCGTTTCGAAGCCAATCCCGTGCTCAACATGCTGGGTTTTTATCTCCTGAGCTTCAGTTTGGCACCAGGATTTCTCGGCTTCTTTCTATCGAGACAGTACCGAATCTGGGGCGTGGTCTATACGCTTGTCATCGCGGCGCTCTGCTTTTTCGCCATTTCGAAGGGAACAAGGGCCTTGCCTCTGGGGCTATGCGGCTCGGTGCTGTTCGGATATTTCCTACAGAAAAGTATGGATGTGCGTCGTCTGGCGGGGATAGGCTGCGGAGGTTTGGTCATTCTGTGGTTGGCGATCTCACTCTACGAGGTTCGCCACGAGATGAGCAGCATGTCAGCTGGCGAAATAATGGGGATGATGTTCTCGCCCGACGTGGCCGCCGACATGCTGACGCGAGATCCACTCAACTACAACGAGAACCTAGTCGGTGCGGTTGCCACGTTTCCGAGTCAGCATCCGTTTCTTGCTGGAGCCACCTATCGGCGAATGCTGTTGTTTCTGGTGCCCCGAAGGCTTTGTCCCGGCCTTAAGCCGGAAGATCCGAACAAGATATTTGCGATGGAAGCGTTCAACACGGCCGTAAACCTGGAAACGACTATTCCGCCAACAATTCCCGGCGATTGCTACATCAATTTTGGAGCCGTCGGCGGGCTATTTGCGTTAGGCGGCTACGGTATCTTCTTCGCTTGGGTAAGTGAGAAACTCAGATCCAGTGTGCTGTGGTTTACTGCGATCGCGCCACAGTTCGTGAAGCTGTTATTACTTGGCATGCGCGGACAACCTTACGAGTTGCTTGTGATGTGTCTGTTCGTACTCTTCGGGACATGGCTCTTGGGTTTTCTTGTCAGCATGCCGTTTAAGGGCCTCCAGCAGGCGCTAACACCGCATAGACGCAATAGTAGAAGTGCCGTTGGACAACCGAAACCTTTCGCATCACCGACAGTAGGAAAGGTCTAGTAACCGATGGACCGACTCACTTCTCATCGGTGTAACTTCTCAGATGACTATCCGTCAGTGGCGACAGATAAAAGTCGCGACGAGGCTGCGTCGGATGCTAATAAGCCGACCCCAGAGTCGACTTCGGAGGTCGATAAGGAAATACGTGCGGATCGTAAACGAGTAGTTTTCTTAGGACGGTTTCCTGCCCAGAAAGAGGTGGGCGGAGTTACCACGTTTACGTACGGTGTAGCCAACGAAAACAAGGATATTCTTGATTCGGTCGTGGACTTCTATCCCGCTCAACACAAGATCGTACCGAAAGGCGTCGCAGCCAAGTTCATCACGGGAAGTCTGCCGGTTCGGATACTTCGACTCCTGCTCTTTCACCTGAAGGCAAACACACTATTCCATCACAATTATTCGACGGTTCGCGGATTGCTTCCGCTTTTGATTTTTCCACAGCTATGGGGTACTAAATGGATGCTGACCTTGCACAACGGCGATCTCCAAGAGGCGTACGACGAACTTGGAATCCTTCGTAGAGCAATTGTGCGCCGAGTGCTAAAGCGATTTGACGTCGTGGGGTCGATTTCAGAGAAGCAGGATGAGTTCTATTCACGGTTTTCGATCCGCGAGAGATATCGGGTATCACCATTCGTTAAAGCAGCCTACAAAGAAGCAGTTTCCAGCGAGGCCGACGACGACGGCCTGACGACCTTTCTGATTGCTGGCTTTCCAACTCACATCTATCGGCATTTGGAGACAATTGACGTTTTCCGCGAGTTGTGGCAAAGCGGCCGTCGATTCAAACTCACCGTCTGCCTTTATGGCTACGACACCGATGGAATCGAGAACCAGATACGAGAGGCAGTCGGCTGTTGCCCATTCGCGACACTCCAGAGCCATTTGGACGCGACCGAATTTCAGGAGGTTCTGAAGAAGTCGGACGTATATGTTCGAATGAATGCAGTGGACAGCTATGGACTGATCGTAGCAGAGGCGATCACGCTTGGCGTTACAGCTATCGCGACTGACGTATGCGCCAGGTACCCTGGCACCTTGTTGATTGGCAAGGACGACTTCGCCCTACTTCGACACGCGATCGTGAGTATTTTGCATCAGGAAGATGTTCGCGAGGTTCTGTCTGTGGCGATGGATGACCAAGCACCGGTAAGCTTTCGAAGCCTGTACAAGTTTCATTCCGAGTATCGGCGGGCAGGATAGAACGGGAACCGTCTAGAAGGGAATCTCGAGATGGCCAATCATGGATTAATGAACAAGCTACTTTCACTCTCGCCTGGAATCGAGGTTGGATTTCGACACCTTTACTGGCGAAACGTTGGTCGCTTGAATAAGAGCGCTAAGAAACGCAAAAGAAACCCTGTCGGCGATCGACGCCCAAATACCGACTTTGGAAAATGCCTTGACCATCTTCGCAACAATGGTGTGGGGCCGGGATCATCATTGGTTGTCCATGCCGCCTACGAGAGGATGGGAGACATTGGCAAGAACCCTGCTGAAGTGATCGACGCACTCTTGGATGTTGTGGGCAATGAAGGTACTTTGTCCATGCCGGCTATGCCGCTATTTCGGAACAGCGCGCCAGTTACCGAGTATCTTGACGAAGAGAGAGATAAAGATCAAGTCTTTAAGTACGATGTGCAGAGCACTCGCATCAAGACAGGCGCACTCGCACAAGCGTTACTGAAACACCCTGACTCTTTGCGAAGTCGTCACCCGATTAACACGATGGTTGCAGCCGGAAAGCGTGCCAACTACATCGTGGAGGGCAACTTGGAGGGAGATTCACCGTTGCCCTGTGGTAGGCAGTCGTCTTGGTATAAATGCACCGAGCTCGATTCATGGGTAGTCTCATTAGGGACGGATCTCACCCACAGTCTGACGATGATTCATGTTGCTGAAGATATGCTTGAAGGGGATTGGGCCATCAAGGATTGGTACCGCGAGAAGAAGTTTTTGATATGCGATGGCGAATTCACACAAGAGCGAACGCTGAGGGAGCGCCGACCCAAATGGGGTGCATTACACTTTGCCGAACGAACGCTCTGTCGCGATCTGATTAAGAACAACATTATGAAGAGCGCAGTGATCGACGGTGTGCTGATCGAAATGCTTTCCGCCCAACGGCTATTGTCGTACTTGAACTCCAAGAACCAACGCGGCTATCCCTATTTCTACGCCTGATTGCGTGTTTTAAGTGCCCATCCGACCAGGAGCTTGAGCCATCTGCTCGAGGAATTTTTTCAAATGCTGCGTTTGATAGAAGAAAGACACTCTCGATCGAATGACGTGCGTAGCGGTACCGCTGACGCGACCAAACCTGCCGTCGCTCGGAAATTGGATTCAAACACGCATTCTAAATCTTTCCTGGCAAATCAATGTGGATGCGAAGCTATCTACGAGAGAACGAGACCGCTGTTTTGGCATCGCGGACAACTGTATTTCTGCCGTGGTACCAAGGTAATGGTCTCGAATGGTCGTGGCCAAATGCACAGCCTTTTTTCGTTTCCAGACAGATGGTGGAGTCGATACGCCGATCGATCGAAGCTGGTTGATCGTATGAGAAGATCGGGCGTCTATTCGGGTATTGGTCACGGCGAAAATGCCTACTTCTCTTATCGCAGCCGATTGTATCGTTTTCACCAAGCATCGAATCAACTCTCGTTAGAGATGCGGTTCAAACGCGGGAATGGTCCGTTGCAGTTCTGTGCAGTCGAGAAGATTACCGGCTTCGACGACTGTTTGCTATTCGGGGAGTATTTTGGCAACGCTAACAAAGACCCGATACGTATCTATCAAAAAAAAGAGCATCGAGATTGGCAGCCGATCTATTCGTTTGCAGCGGGGGAGCTGAATCATATTCACAACATAGTGCCCGATCCTTATCGCGACTGTCTTTGGGTGCTGGGCGGCGATTTCGGCGAGGCAGCGAGTATTTGGCAGGTTCGCAACAACTTTCGCACTGTTCGACGTATTGTCAGTGGCAGCCAGAAGTATCGGGCATGCGTTGCATTTCCTACTAAGCAGGGGCTACTCTATGCAACCGATTCGCAACTAGCCAAGAATTCGATCCGCCTGTTGGAGGAGAAAGCTGGCCGTTGGCAGTCGGTCGAAGTTGCACCGCTTAACGGCCCGTCGATTTATGGGTGTGCGACGAAAGACTATTACGTGTTTTCGACCTCGACAGAACCAACCAAGGACTACAAGAATAAGTACGCCGCTATGCTCGATAATCGTCCCGCCTCTGTTATCGAAGAGAACCGATCCTTCATCATTACTTGTGCGAAATCCGACTTTCGATGTAGCGTGCTCTCATCCAAGCAAAAAGACCGGTGGCCATACCGAATGTTCCAGTTTGGGAGCATCACATTTCCAGGAGGGATCAACCCGTCGAATATGCTTTATACGCACTCGATCGGCAGCTCCCAAGACGATCTCGCAATGGAAGTGTGGCAACTGTAGGTGCCGGTGGCGTCCGTTGGAACGCCCGGATGTGTGCGAGATCACCTGTATCCTCGCTGCTAGGGAACTCATAGTTGCATATTCGCCAAAGACTTGTTGGTTCTTGCCACTGCAATCTCAGCCGGCAGCGATTCCCTGCTAGCCAATTCCCGCAAGTTGCAATTGTTCAAAATTTCACGGTTCGATACTTTGAAGCGAGGCTCAGGAGAATCCGAGTGACGTCGATACATAACGTGGTGCGGTTCTCACTAATGATCCATTGCGAATTCGTGTCGCGAGCAACGGCGAAGTGACTAGGTTGTCGTCGTACTTTCGTCGCACTTGCGATCGATACCAATCACTTTAGCAAGCACACCAATCTACGGAAATCGAGATTGCATACCTATGCGAGTTGGACGAGCGCTGAATCTAGTTCGTCACTTTGGCCCTCGCTGGCTTTTTTATCGCGCGATCTACTCGCAACAGCTGCGATGGGGCGTGCTTCGTTCACGCTTGCCCGTCAGAACGTGGGCTGAGCAACCGTTGGCGCACTTTCTTCGGGTCGGGATACCGGCTGACGAGCGAGAGTACTTTGGATACCGGCGAGAAGCCGCCAAGTTTTTTTTCTCTCCCTCGAGTCTTGCTGCGAACCGCGAGCGGTTCTCCGCTTGGGACACAGATTCGCTGAGCCCAATCGAACAGAGCGTTGAACTTGAGCGGGGGAGACTGCAGTTTTTTAGCCGACGCAGATTTGACGGGAGTTTTCCGCCAGATTGGCACTACAACTATGCCGACGGACGTGCAGTTCCACGGACGGAGCATTGGAGTGAAATCGACGATTTCCAAGCTGGTGATATCAAGCTCGTATGGGAGCCGAATCGGTTTGCGATGACGTACGCGTTGGTTCGAGCCTACGCACGTACAGGTGATGATCACTATGCGGAACTGTTTTGGCAGCTCGTGGAGAGTTGGCGTGAGGCGAATCCTCCACAGCAGGGCTCGAATTGGAAATGCGGTCAGGAAGTCGGCTTAAGGGTGATGGCTTGGTGTTTTGGGCTCCAAGGTTTTCTTGGCAGCGCATCGACGACACCTCGTCGAGTCTGCATTTTGGCTCAAATGATTGCCGTTTCTGGTCAGCGAATCGAAAGCAATCTGAGCTACGCGCTCAGTCAACGTAACAACCACGGTATCAGCGAGGCGGCAGCGCTTTGGACTATCGGGATGATGTTTCCCGAGTTCACCGAGGCGAGTTCATGGGCCGGTAGCGGTCGTCGCCTCTTGGAACGTGAAGGTGCGACGCTGATCGATGATGATGGTGCTTTTTCGCAGCATTCCGTCAACTACCACCGTGTGATGCTGGACAATTACTTATGGTCTATGAGACTCGGAGAGATACACAAGTGTCAATTTTCCCACGCGCTATATCAGCGATTAGAAGCAGCAGGTCACTTTCTGTATCAGACGCAAGACTCCGTAACAGGTCGGTTGCCCAACTACGGTCACAATGATGGCGCATTGGTGTTGCCGCTAAGCAACTGTGACTACAACGACTATCGACCCGTGGTACAGGCAACTCAGTACCTCACAACACGCACTAAGTGCTACGCTTCGGGCCCGTGGGATGAAGAGTTGGTCTGGCTATTCGGGAGTGACGCGTTGAGTGCCGACATGGATCCAAAGCCGCGCATCAATTTTGCCGCGACAAATGCTGGCTACTATACGATGCGTACTCCTGCCGGATTCGTCATGACACGAGCTCCCCGATTCCGATACCGGCCGGCGCAGGCAGACGCTTTGCATGTCGATCTCTGGTGGCGGGGCCAGAATATTGCCGTCGACGCCGGGACGTACAGCTACAACGCTCCAGTTCCTTGGGACAACGCGTTGGGAAACACGGAGTTCCATAACACGGTCACGGTTGACGATCGCGATCAGATGGAGCGGGCTGGGCGTTTTCTCTGGCTTCCGTGGCTAAGCTCGAAAGTGACATCGCGACAAACTTCGGGTACTGGGAAGATGCAGTATTTGCAGGCGGGCCATGATGGTTACAAGCGGCTGAAAAGCCCCGCACGATATAAGCGCGGAATCCTTCGGCTCGGCGAAGAGCACTGGCTGGTCATTGATCAGGTAACTAGTGCACAGCTGCACGACTACCGCTTGCATTGGCTAGTGGCAGATTTGCCTTTTGAATGGAACAGCAAACAGCGGCTACTGCACTTGCACACGCCAGACGGTCCTTATCAAGTTCGTATGTTGGACACTTCTGAAGATTCGAACGTGGCGTTGGTGCGTGCCGATCCGGATAGCCCACGCGGCTGGCAATCACGTTACTATCACGATAGAGAACCTGCTCTCTCATTGAGTAGCCAAGTCCGCGAATGCCAAGTTCGTTTTTTTACTCTATTGGGACCAGGTTCGTTTCAGGTGAATCTTGGCAGCACCCAATTGGAAATCGCGGCATCGGAATTGCAAGTGAAGGTTGATTTGCAGGAGGAGAAATCGGAAGACAGTTCGCTGATCGAATCGGTCGTGGCGCAAGGAAGCATCCAAGAGCGATGGCGTCTATAAAGTTGTCGCTTAGGCGATCTTGCGCGGAAGTGATGCCAGTTCGCAGAGGGATCCGATCTCGCAATCAGGAAGGCAGTCCACGCGATTGGGAGCGTCGTAGTGTAGTCCGCCAGGACGGCGAATTCTTACGGTCTGCCAACCAAGCGACTTAGGACCATAGAAGTCTTTCGTCGGATTGTCGCCAACATAGACGAAGCCTTTTGCGTAGGGAAATCGGCGCTGAACGGTTTCAAAAGCACGTACATGTGGTTTCCAGTACGCGCGACCCCACGTATCTGTCAACAGAATCGTATCACTGACGCGGGCCAGGCCAAGCGCGTCGACTTTCTGTTGCTGGGCGATAAGTGGGCCGTCGCTAATGAAAGCGAGTTGTCGTTTCGATTGCAGCACTGTCTGTGCATCGGGCAGCGCAACAATGGACGGTCTGTGCGCGCGATACTGTTCGACCAGCCAAAGAATCGTACCCTGATCGCATGGTAAGTCGGCATCTCGCAGGGCTTGGTCGAAGATGTTTCCACGTTCGCCTTGTTCCAGCATTTCCGCGCAGCGAGCGCCAAAACTAGCATATCCAAAGCGTTCTCGCACAAGCTGGCCGATCGCTCTGAATCCACTACGAGCATAGTCACGCTCGAGATAAATTGTGTCGTCGATGTCGAGGGTGAGGACCACGGAGTCGTCGGTCATGCCACTTCTCGCGGTTTAACAGCGTGCGATTCGCGACGATCCATGAACACAGCTTCGTCCCAACGCGTCATGGCGAGGCCGACCTGCCACGCAAGTTCGGCGGTCGGTAGTGGGTTGCCCAGGGTCTCCCGCAAAAGCAGTTCAGCAAAATCCGCACCCGCCTGATGAGCGATTGGGTAGCCTCCGCCAAAGCGCGGGTTGATTTCAATAATACGTGTCTCGTTCTGTTCACTGACGAACGCTTGGTAGCACATTGGACCCCACGCTCCGGGTAGTTTCTTGGCCAGTTCGTGAGCAATTTCGACCAACTCTGGAACCATTTCCGTCACGCATTTCGAAACTTCGCCCCCACGAGTCTCTACACGACGGTGTGGCACTGCGACACGACACTGCTGATTGAGGTCGACGTAGAAGTTGACGGTGTACTCGTCTCCTGATGCGAGCTGCTGCACAATCGGCTTCGACGTCCTTTTGACGAAGAAATCGAGTTCTTCACGATCTTGTACAATTTGAACGCCCGACGATGCGCTGCCAAATCGTGGCTTGACGATCAGTGGGTACGTGGCGGCCTTGGCGGGATCGACGCGGACGACGCCGGGCAGTCCGGTAGCTGCAAGGAACCGATCTGTGGCTAGTTTGTCGCTGCTGATCTTAATCGTCTCTGGCGATGACACAGCGATTGAAATGCCGTGCTGACGAAAGAGATCTCGCTGTCTGGCGTAAACAGGAAGTTCAGGATCGATGGTGGGAATGACGAGGCGAATGTCATTGCGTTGGCAATGGTCGAGGACGGTGCTGATAAACGCGGGGTCGCCGCAACGTGGCACCTGTTTCCAGTCGTCGGCCAGTCGGCATGCTGCTGACCAGTCGCTAGCATCGATTGCGAACACTTTGCCGCCGCGTTTCGCGACAGATTCGCGAAGTATCTTTACTAACGCTCCGCGACGGCCAGCACTCGAGATCAGAACGTTCATCTGTCTATTTTCTCCGGTGAAACTCGATTAGGCCGCGTGTAAGGTTCTAGATTCTTTGCGGTTGGGTTCGCAGCTTTGAACCCGAGCTATGACTTCAAGGCCACCTAGGTGGACTCCCGTCATCTTCCATAACGCTTGCACCGCGCGGAAGCTGATGTTCTTGAGAAGTCGCTTTGCTGGACTGCCAACGGCAAAAGGGCGTCCTACGTCGATTCGCAAAACGTCAAAACCATTACTGTCTAGCAACGCCTTTAGTGTTTGCTGGGTGAACTGAAATTGGTGCTCTTGCGGATGGAGATCGCTCCAGCGCCCAGTGCGTAGCAAGCAAATCGATCCCAGGTCTTTGAATCGCAAGTAGCTAAAGTTCGGCACGTAGATCGCCAACAGTCCGCCAGGCTTGAGTAGCTTGTGCGCGGTTTGAAGGGTCTCTGCCGGATCGTGCACATGCTCTAGGACGCCGAGCATAGAGATCACGTCGAACGCCCGCGGCTCAAAGCTCACCTCCTCAAGGACGGACGTGTGTATGGTGGCTGTGCAAGACTGCCGGGCTTCCGCGGCTGCGTCGGGAACAGGTTCGATCCCCGTCAACTCCCATTGCCCGGTGGTTGACGCGACGCGAAGGAAGTCTCCGCTTCCGCAACCAACATCGAGAAGTCTGCCCGCTGGAGCGTATGCACGCAGCCGACGAAGCAGCGGAGCGAAACGCGCGGATGTATGGTCGCCCGACCAGCAATAGTTGCTGCTGATGGTGTGTTCGGTGTCATGTTGGTAAACCTGCAGCGTGCTTTCTCGCGTCAAGCGAGGATTCGTATAAACCAGCTGACAAGAATTGCAGCGCACGACGCCTAGCGACACTTCAGCATCTTGCAATCGATAGGTCTCAGCACTAATTGGTTGAAAATCGTCGGCCCCGCACGCGTTGCACGACACCGATTCTGTCTGGAGATGCATATGTGATGTCTCTTGAGTCTGCTGGACAATTGCGAGACGCTCAGGCCGCCCGCTGGGGTTGCTGTTCATGTGCCTTCGTGTGCTCGCCCCCTAAGAACTCTGGCGCGCTGACGCAATGCTCCGAGTCGATATCCGTCCGACGCAGAACCTTGCTGACGGTTAGCGACAGGATGACTAGGTCGAGCCGCATCGACTGATTGTCGACGTATTCGATATCCCAGCGGAACTTGTCTTCCCACGACAAACGATTTCGACCTCGTACCTGAGCTAAGCCTGTGATGCCCGGGAGCACCTGATGTCGTCGTCGTTGCTCGCTGGTGTAGCGGGGTAGATAACGAGTTGGCAGTGGTCGCGGTCCTACGAGGCTCATTTGACCGAAAAGGACATTCGCTAGAGCTGGCAATTCGTCAATGCTGGTATTGCGCAGAAACCTGCCTAGCCGAGTAACCCGCAGATCGTCTGCTAGAAGTGTCCCTTCCGAATCTCGTTCGTCGGTCATCGTACGTAACTTCAGGATGCCAAATGGTCGATCACCCAAACCGATGCGTTGCTGTCGGAACAGCACGGGACTGCCTAGTCGCCATCGTACGAGTGCCGCACTGACGACAAGGAGCGGGCTCAAGGCAACGAGAGCCGTCGCTGATATCGTGACATCCAAGAACCGTTTTGACAGCCGTGTTGAAGGTCTGTTCATTCTCGCGGTCTCGTTACGTCAGCGAATGCGTGACAGGCACGACGTGGCCATTGGAATCACGCCGCCGATTTCGTCTTGATGTCCTGCAGTAGGTCGCGAAGCTGTCTGGCGTGCTGATCCCGATCAAAATGCTCTGCCACATAGTCGCGCGCGGAGGTACCCATGCGTTTGCCAGTTTCGGGATCGCGATAAATCGTCAGCACCGCGTCGGCCAATTCTGCCGAGTCGCCTGGCGTGACCGCTATGCCTCCATCAGCGTGCTCCACAACTTCGCGAATCACACCGTCAATGCCAAGGATCGTGGGACGTGCCGCCGCCATATAGTCAAAGACTTTGTTGGGATAGGTCGTCTTGAACATCGGAATGTTCTTTAGCGTGGCGACACAGGCATCGGAGCTTTCCAGAATTGCAGGCATTTCGCTTTTGGGTCGGGGGCCCGCAAACGTCACGTTGTCGAGGCTCAATTCTTGTTGCATCGCCTCAAGCCGTTCGCGTTCTTTGCCATCACCGACGATCAAAAAGTGGACGGACTCGACGTCGGACAGGTGCGCGGCCGCCTGCAGTACGGTGTCAATATCGTTTGCCATACCTAGTGCGCCGGCATACGTGACGACGAATTTATCGTCCAGCTTGAACTCGGAGCGGATGTTACTGTTCACCGAGGAATTCGATTCGAACATGCTAACGTCGACGCCGTTAGCAATGAAGCTGATCTTCCCAGCTGGGATTCCCAAGTCGACGAGGTAATCGCGATAGGCCGGCGAGTTGACGAGTATGTGCGTCGCTCGCCGATAAAGGAACCGCTCGAGTCGACGTGCGACCCAGATCAACACGGGGTTCTTCAGCAGTCCGATGTCCACGGCAAACTCAGGCCATAGATCGCGAATCTCCAGTAGAAACGGACGCCATTTGAGCACCGAAATCATCCATGCGGAGAATGCTTGAAAAATCGGAGGCGAGGTCCCCATAACGACATCAACATCCTTGGCTCTTAGTGCCACGGGAATGCAGTTAATCATGAACGAGAGAAAGGAAAAAATGCGCTGCAAATAACTCTTTTGCAGTCCTCCCCATGTCTTCGCTCGTAAGACCCGTACGCCATCGAATTGCTGTGATTCGGGATGCGCTTCTCCACTGAAGTAGGCCACATCACCGGCAATAATCGTGAATGAGTTGCCGCTCTCGACCAAACGTCGACCGAGTTCGTAGTGGCGCGTTCCACCCGGATCAGTCGGGCAGACGAACGGTTGATGTATCAGTAGCGTGTGCATGGTCTTGCCGCTAGCGTGTGTGGGAATCGCCTACAAAACGCGGGCTTAGAAGTTTTGGAGGAGCGAAGTTTGCGGGGGTGCTCCAGATTCGGCGAAAAGTAGCAGCCAGAGGAAAGACATGCAATACGAGTTCCAAGGGGCCGGACTAGAACTCGACGACCGTTGATGCGTGACGTCTCTGGGAAGCAATCGTTCGTGGCTTAAGGAAGACGCTAGCGTTGCCGGTTAATTTCCGATTGTTCCAACGCTGCGTGCTGCTTACAATCTTCGCCGATTCGAGACTGTCCGAGATGAAGTGGGGCGTTGTGATGCTCCAAACAGAACAACGAGTCGAATTCGCTTGTGATGCAACTCGCCGGCCTGATGGAAAGTGAGCGTCGTACATGACAGACGTAGGAGCTGCTGCTTCGAACAGGCGAGTTTATCTCTCGCCGCCCCACATGAGCGGCGAAGAACTGTCGTTGATCGGTGAGGTTTTCGATTCGAATTGGATTGCTCCCGTCGGACCCCACTTGGATGAATTTGAACAACGGTTAGCAGACTACGTGGGAGTCGAGCACGCTCTGGCTGTGGCGAGCGGAACAGCGGCTCTGCATCTTGCGTTGCGCCATCTTCGTTTGGAACCTGGTGACGACGTGCTCTGCTCAACGCTGACTTTTTGCGCTTCCGCCAATCCGATTGTTTACGAAGGCGCTAATCCCGTTTTCATCGATTCGGAAGCATCCAGTTGGAATATTGACCCCAATCTCGTTGCAGAAGAACTCGCTTACGGCGCCAGGCGAGGCAAGCTCCCACGCGCGATTGTCGCGGTAGACATCTTTGGCCAAAGTGCCAACATCGAAGCTATCAATGAGTTGGCGGCGAGATACGAGATTCCTGTCATCGAGGACGCCGCCGAGGCGCTAGGTAGCACCTATCAAGGTCGACCTGTTGGGTCGCAGGCTTGGGCGAGTTTCTTCTCGTTTAATGGCAACAAGATTCTCACCTGCAGTGGTGGAGGTGTGCTGTGTTCTAATGATACCGCACTGATCGAACAGGCGCGGTTCTTGGCTACGCAAGCACGCGACGCCGGGCCACACTATCAGCATTCGAGCGTTGGATACAACTATCGAATGAGTAACGTTCTGGCCGCTGTCGGGCTCGGGCAACTGTCGGTTTTGGACGATCGTGTTCGATCGCGAAGACGTAACTTCAACAGATACTTCGAAGTACTAAGCACTCTGGCCGGCCTGTCCTTTATGCCGGAAGTATCCCAGGGCTGCTCAAACCGGTGGCTCACCGTAATCCAAATCGACTCGCAGGAGTTTGGCAGGACCCCAGAAGAAATACGACTACGGCTGGAGCGTCAGAACATTGAGTCGCGGCCAGTGTGGAAGCCTCTCCACATGCAGCCTGTTTTTTCTCAATGCCGTGCTCGCGGCGGAGAAGTCGCAGAGAAGATCTTTCGCAATGGACTTTGCTTGCCTAGCGGCTCCGCATTAACCGAACAGGATTTGCGCCGCGTCGTCGAGACGATTGCGGAAGCATCTACTAACGGTCGAATTAGCAATAATTCGCGGATGGCTGCATAATCGGTGTCAGCTTCTGGCACTTCGTCTATGCCCAGTCTCCAATGAGGCTGAACGCATAATCGCTGGCGTCAATATCCGTCGTGTCGACGCCACCGTTTTCCGAGTAAAGAGAGGCTTGTTCAAAGCCATAAGCAGATGTTCGCACGCCTGGTGACAACATCGTGACTGCCATGTCGCGAACGGTTAACGCATCGTCTGCACTAGAGTCATAAAGGTCTACGGTATCCGAGCCGCCGTTATTGCCGTAAGCATAATTCTGCTCGAAGTTGTGGGCTCGATTGCGGAATCCGCTACCCGACATTTCGGATTGATTTTGATTCGCCGTAAAGTGGTCATCCCCAGCGGAGTCAATGAAGTAGGCGATGTCGGTGCCGCCGTTGTTGGTGTACGCGTTCGTCTGTTCGAAGCTCCGACCGTAGTTGTAGAAGCTATCGCCTACCATCGCGGCAACATCGGGATACGCGTAGTAGCGATCGTCGCCAGACGAGTCATAGAAGTTGGCCGTATCATTGCCGCCGTTGTAGGCATAGGCGTACGTTCGTTCGAACCCACCGGTGAAGTTATGAAATCCAGCGCCCGAAAGGGTGGCGCGATTGTGATAAGCATTAAAGACGTCATCGCCAGCCGAATCTTGGAACTGCGCGATGTCGTTGCCGCCATACGTTGCGTGAGCGTAGGTCTGTTCGAAATTAACTGCTTGATTGACAAAGCTCGTACCTGATAGCACAACGAAATCGGCGTAGCCACGATACTCGTCGTCGCCTGCGGAATCGTAGAGTACGGCCGTGTCGTTGCCGCCACCAGTGGCATAAGCACTCGTCACGTCGAAGCCTCTGGCATAGTTGTAATAGCCCGAGCCGCTCATAGATGAAACATCAGAGAGAGCCGTGAAAGTATCGTTGCCTATAGAATCTGAATAGTTGACGACGTCGTGACCCCCGCTGTAGGCGTACGCGAACGTCCTGTCGAACCCGCTGGTATAGTTGTAGAAACCTGTTCCTGTGAGAAATGCATGACTTGCATACAGATTCAAAACATCGTTGCCTGCGGAATCTTGGAATTGCGCGATGTCGTTGCCGCCGTTGATCGCGTAAGCGAAAGTCTGAGCAAAGCCGCTTGCCTGATTATTGAAACCATCACCCGACATGATGGCGAGTTCCGCGTAAGCGCGATAGCTGTCGTCACCTGACGAATCAACAAATGTGGCGGAGTCAGTTCCACCGTTCGTCGAGTAGGCGCGAGTTTCTTCAAAGCTCCTCGCATAGTTATAGAAGCCAGTTCCGCTCATAGCAGCTACGTCGGAATAAGCGCTGTACGCGTCGTCGCCAGTCGAATCATAGAAGTTCACGACGTCGTGACCGCCGTTATACGCGTAGCCATAAGTCCGATCAAAGCCTTCAGACGAGCTGAAGAAACCGTCCCCTGAAAGTACAGCCCGATTGTGGTGGATGTCGAAAGTATCGTCCCCAGACGAATCTTGGAATTGGGCGATGTCCAAACCGCCATTGATGCTTCGAGCCAAAGTGGTCGTAAAGTTACTGGCTTGATTTTGGAAAGCGTTACCAGACATGATTGCCAAACGATGGTAGGCGCGATAGTTGTCGTCTCCGCTAGAGTCATAGAAGTTCGCGGTATCCTCTCCACCGCCACCGTCGACGTTTATCGTTTCGGTACTGACCGAGAGGACGGTCAGCCCACTGGCAACTAGCTGAGCTGTCCCTTCTTGTAGCGTGACTTCGTCATTGCCAGAAGTACCCGTCATCGAGATCGAGTCGTTTCCACCGCCGCCATCGAAGTTGATGCTTGTGATCGCAGCGTTAGAGAAAAGGTAGTTAACTCCGTTGACGGATACTTCGTGGTTGCTGCCTGCCGTGAAATCGAACACGTCATCGCCGGCTGTGCCGTTTACCG
Source organism: Planctomycetota bacterium (assembly GCA_039184115.1). Lineage (GTDB taxonomy): Bacteria > Planctomycetota > Planctomycetia > Pirellulales > Lacipirellulaceae > Bythopirellula. Next base: position 18,531 of record JBCDBK010000051.1, read on the forward strand.
TGACCGTTGAGCCACTAATACTGACCAGATTGGTCAGACGGAAGTCGATATTGCTGTTATCCCCGATGACTTTGAGGAAGAGTTCCTCGCCCGCATGTGCAAACCCATTGATTCGAGAAGCGCCTCCGGCAGTGCTGCCAGTGCCAATCGATTGCATGTTCGAGTCGTAGAGTTCGAGGTCGATTTGGCCGCCCGCGGCATCATAGAAGGCTTGGCCGGTGAAGAAACCAGCGGACGATGCTTCGACGCGATACCAGGATTCGCCAGTATTGGACATGCCTTGCATCTCGGCGAAGGCGATGGCTCCCCAGTCAGTGTAGGTAAATGCCGAGCCTTCGGAAGCTACGTCGAGGTCGTAGTAGCCGAGTCCGTCTTGCGAGGAGAAACCAACGGTATACTCCTGGCCAGCGACGACATCGACCGTGAATACCTCGTTGTTTGCTCCGCTCCAAACTCCCGTGCCGCCAGAGACTTGCCAATCGGCAGCCAAGTCGTGGGTGAGATTCGAGACGGTAAACGATACCGAGCCCGTCGCGGACGCCGTGAACTTAAAATAGTCGACGTCGTTGAGTGTCGTGATCGCACCGTTCATGGATGAGTCGGTACTTATTGTGCCGAGATCGAACGCCGACCCAAGCGTCGAGCCGAAATCGTCGGTTGGCATCAATGCATCGATAGCGGCATCCAGGTTCAGACGATTATAATAGGCATCGGTCGCCGAATCGTAGAACGAGTCCGCCGTGGAAATCATGTGATCGTAGATAGTCTGCTGGGTAATGTTCGTGTACCCGACGAACTCCATCGCCTCGCGGACAATTACGCTCGCCCCAGCCACGTATGGGGCTGCCATACTCGTGCCCGAGAAGCTGGCATAGTCATTGACTGTGCCATCATTGTTGCCTTTGTAGTCAGGGACAGTGCTAATGATGCCGCGTCCGGGAGCGGCAATCACCCGCGAGTTTCGCTGGCTGTAATAGCTCAGAAGGCCGCTGTCGTCGACGGACGCGACCGGTACAACGTGTTCGCTGGCGGCGGGATAGCTCAGGCCTGGTGAGTTGAAATTCGTGAAACTGTTGCCAGCAGATACGGAAACAAAGATACCCGCTTGATTGAGCAGACTGAACTCATTCTCCAAGTTGGCCCACGAGGGGATCGCGTCGGAGTTCCAACTCGCTACGCCCAACGAGAGGTTGACGGCCGTGATGGGGTTTTCGAAGGTGTCGCGGTTGTCATAGACCCACTGCAGCGCGTCTTCGACCCACGAAAAATAGCCATCGCCAGCGTCATCAAAGACGCGTAGCCCCACCAAGTCGACGCCAGGAGCAACGCCGTCGTGAGTTCCGCCGCTGGCCCCCACGATTCCCGCGACGTGCGTGCCATGCGACCCAGAAGGGCCATCGTCGTACGGATTCGCATCGTTCTCGCCGGTAAAGTCCCAGCCGCCGACAACACGGTAGTCTGAACCCAAGCCGCCACCGAGTGCGAAGTGATCGTAGGCGATGCCACTGTCAATAATTGCAACCGTCTGGCCGGCGCCGTCGAAGCCGTAGTCATTGCGAACTTCGGTCAAACCCGATTGATCGTGGGCGTTCGACAGTGATTGTTCGATGCGCTCGAGCTCACTTTCGAGCGTTTCGAGGTTGTCGTAGTCAATCCAAAAGTCCGCCTGGGACTCTTGATGATGTTCGATCGCTGGTGGCAACTCGTCATGTTGCGACAGGGGCGGCAACCCATCTACCGGCTGGTGCTGACTAAGCGGAGGCAAGTCATCGACGATCGCGTGATGTTCGATCGCGCCGCCAAGTAACCCGCCCAAAGGATCGGCCGACATGACGACGCGTTCTTCCAACTGTTCCACATTGCCAGACCAGCTGGATAGGCGATGAACGTCCTTACGCATAGTGTTCCCCTCGCAACAATCGTTGCTCGTGCCCAGACGATCCACCGTCGTGATGGAAACATCGAGACACGAAGCGATTTCTTCCTGAAGAGTTGATAAGCCGATTGGCTGCGCCGAGGTGGGATGGAGACGCAACCGAGATGAGCATGTTTGGCGTGCGTCACGCAACCAGACATCTGGTCCGTTGGCACATCAAAAGCCTAGTTCAAGAATCCCGGTAAGGTCGGCGGCTTTCTTCGAAGACAGACTGCTTCTACAGGCGTGTTGCAAATAGTGCAGTCTGATTATCGCGGTTTGAGGCCCTCTCCGTAGAGCGTGTTGACGAGCTTCCACACTGTCGTCGTCGGCGCTGTTTTTGAACAACGTGGTGTTGTTCCGATACTACTACTATTCTCGTACGTAAGGTGCGCGAAAAGGTTCGCGGCTAACGCAATCGAGCAACTATGACGCCTCGGTGGCAGAATCTGTTATGCCAAGATTCGCCGCAATTGGCTCATCGGCGATTATCAGCCTATAGTGAACCGGTGTCTAGTACCAAGATGTTTGGATTTCACGGCTAACTAAGCGCACCGGCTGTGCGGAAGCGTCGCAGGGCGAATGCGATAAAGACCGCAGATAAGACAGCGGTCGCGCCCGGCTCAGGCACCGCGAGAGGCTGAACATAACCGTCCGGTGTGTAAGACAGGTCTCGCTGCCAGGCCAGAAAATCGGCACCATCGACGTCCTGATCACCTTGGGAATCACCATCCTCCAGTCGTGCCGCGGCCAGCTTACCAAACTCGGCTTGCCAGATCAGCAGGTCTTCAGCGTCAAAATCGCCGTCGCTATTGAAGTCCGTGAAAGTCACCTGGTTGCAGCTCTGGTTTGCTGCGCAATTGAGGGCAGCCGTATGGTCACGGAAATAAAACGTCTTGTCGTCTTCGTCAGGTTCCAGATAGAAGTTCTCGCCGAATTGATCAACGACGAGGTGGTCTTCGTAAAACTCCAACACATACCAAATGTTCTGGCCGAGTTCTGGATCTGCGCTGAGAGTTCCGCCCAGAGTATCGAATAGGACTCCGTTTTTTTCCTTTCCTGGACCAGCATGAAAGTGACCAGAGAAATGCGCGACAACATTAGGGTAGGTTTCGATAATTTCGCCGAGTTCGGTCTCCCATGTGTTTAGATCCGGGCGATCATTGTAGTAGCTCGACATCGGATAGTGCTGATAGAGAATTACCTTCTCCCCATCACGATACGCATCGGCGATCAAGCGACGCGTCCATTGCATTTGCTGATCGAAGTATCTTTCGCGCCTTTCGCCAAGGCCAAAGCTATCTTCGGGCCGCTCAGGATTGGCTTCAGGAACTTGATCATCGAGCACGAGAAATCGGTATCCCTCGGTGGGATTCAACTCGTAGTAGCCGAGGTTGTTGACCAAGCCTAGGCGCTCTCGAACGCTTAAGTCATCTTGGCCATTTTGCTGCGCGGTATCGGAGATATTGTAAAACTCGTGGTTACCAAGCAGTTGATGGCTCGGTACGTTTAGATCTCTAAACGTCAGCAAGTTGGGATCGAAGTCAGTACCGTCGGCATAGTCGAGTACAGCGTCGAAACTTTCCCACTTCGCGTTGATGATATCACCAAGGTGGATCACAACGTCGATGTCAGTGCGGGCGTTCCAGGCACGAATGATCTCGTCCAGACGGATGTGCGAGGTATCGTACCAGCGTCGGATGTCATCGGGATGCGGACCAGGTTCACGATCTTCGTATTGGATGTCTGCCGCTGCGCCGACGACGAGTACCGGCGATTCGGCATCCACGAATCGACTGCAAAGGAGCGCGGCGGCCATGCAAACCGTGAATACGCAACTCGATCGCATAAGTGAGGCCACTTGTGGAGGAAGGGTCGAAAGGCGAACGATGTTCCGTCGAGCGTCGTGGTGCGACGGCAGCAGGGGCTATAAGCACAGCACCTTCACTGAATGCCCGGCAGTATAGCCCCGCAGAGGGGAACGTGCAAACTTACACGCCGGTGGCTGCCGGATCAGCAGAGTTGACGGCTGCGTCTAGCTGCGAGCAGTAGTATTCCACTGACCTTCTCAGGCCTTCGTCGAAACTCACCGTTGGCTCGTAGCCGAGCAGGTCTCTGGCCATGGTTACGTCCGCCATGCTCTCGCGAACATCACCAGCGCGAGCTTCCTCAAAGATCGGATCGATGTCCGTGCCAAGCACTTTATTGATCGATTCGACCAACTGCAGCAGGGTAAACTGCGTGCCGCACGCCAGATTGATCGTGCGTCCGACGGCCTCATTGGCGTCCGCTGCAGCGAGGTTGCCTTGCACAACATTGTCGATATAGGTGAAGTCACGCGACTGTCTGCCGTCTCCGTAGATCGTCGGTCGCTCTCCGCGGACCATCTTCGTAACGAAGATGGGAATTACAGCAGAGTACTCGCTGTTGGGATCCTGTCGTGGTCCGAATACATTGAAGTATCGAAGGATGACTGTCTCGAGGCCGAAAGTAGCCGCGAAAGACTGACAATACATCTCTCCCGCCAGTTTGGCGGCTGCGTAAGGCGAGAGTGGGCTGGGAAGGTCAGTCTCGCGTTTGGATACGCTGGGTTGGTCGCCGTAGGCGCTGCTCGAGCCAGCGTAGACGAACCGCCGCACGCCAGCATGCCGAGCGGCATCAAGCAGGTTGAGCGTACCGGTAACACACGTTGCGTTGGTGTAGAGTGGGTTTTCCACACTGAGTGGAACAGACGCCAATGCGGCTTGGTGATACACCGTGTCGACGCCGTCGACAGCACGCTCAACCGCATCTCGGTCCAGGACGCAGCCTTCGATAAACGAAACTCGGTCGCCAAGGTGATCGATGTTATCCAGCCGACCCGCACACAGATTATCAAGTATGACTACGCTGTCGCCACGTTCCACGAGTGCGGTGGCGATGTGTGAGCCGATGAACCCCGCTCCGCCAGTGACAAGGAATTTTCGTGACATGTGTCGTCCAGTGAGAAGTGAATTTGATTGTTCGATCCATGTATCGCGATTGCAGTTCACGATCGCCTTGGCTATCACCACGAGCCAAGGACACAGCGGCAATTCATTCTATGCCGCTCGGTGTGCGAGACAACATAGTCACTCAACGCCTCGAAGCGACTCTGTTATTCGCGAATCCGACACCATGGCTGTCAGTCAGAAACGTATCGGAACAACACCTTATTGCACGCTCGCACGTACAGCGAACAAGCTGGAGTATTGCTGCGTAAGCTTAGGTCCTATCCGGCTTGCTGGTGCCGGATTCGCATTCAGTCCGTCCGCAGAACGCGATCATCACCGTCCGAGTTAGTCTAGTTGGCGCGAATATTACTGATACATCAACCATCCGTGTGGGCGTCCAGCCCATACCAAGCTCAATGGTCCATCCACGCATGCCGAATTTGCCGGCACACGCTCATGAGATCTGCCGCTAGCTGGACTGGAAGACTGAGCCGGGCAACTCGTCTCAGCTTTCGCTACAAAATCTGGCAACCGTGGGCACGGAAGGAAACTTTGACGAATTGCAGGCGGTCTCACGGAGACTGGGATCTGATGCCGAATTGGGCTGCGACACTTGACTTCGATGAGGCCACATTCGTCGCGCAATCTGTCCATTCGCACTGCCCTTGCAGCGGCTGAGTGACTAGAATGATGGAATATGCGAGTCGCTGGGTTGCCGCTACGTGCAGCCTCGTGGTTCACATTGAATTTGCTGTAAGGAGCGCAGACCGATGCCACCTGAGGTTGCAGACTTCGACAATGCGGAAACGATCGAGTCCCCCTCGCCCATGTCGTTCGGGACCGACACTCGCAATTTGCAAGCTTCGGCGCGGCGCAAAGTGGCACTGGTAGAAGGCAGTGCTCCTGGGCAGACGCAAGAAACCCGCGATTTACTCAGAAATCGCCTCCGTATGGTCGCGATCCTGTTGTGTGCGGGATTTGCTGCGTTTCTCATTCGATCGCTGTTCTCACTGGAAGAGTATGCTTTCGGCGATCATCGTATCGTCTTTTATGCGCATATCGCTGTTACGCTGTTGTTGGGCATAGTGGCTCACCGACTTTGTGCTCATTGTCCGGTGGTCGAGAAAAACCTGGGCTGGGCTGAGCTACTCATTTTCGGTTCTTCGAGTGTATTCTTCCTCTTGCTTGGCTATCACAAGCTAATTTTCTGCGCGGAGTTGGGTGATGGCCATTCGCACATCCCTAATATAGCCGGGGCTTGGTCGCTGCTCATTTTCTGTTACGCACTGTTTGTGCCCAATACATGGAAACGTGCAGCTGTCGTCATGGGCCTGATGGCTCTTGGTCCGATCGCGATTGAGATCTTGGCCTACTACAATTCGCCCGAATTTGCCGAGCTCGTTCGCATTAGCGAGTTCCAAGGCGTGTTTGTGGAACTGTTGATGGTGATGGTACTCACCGTCGTGACAGCGACGGTTGGTGTGCAGTCGATTGGTGCTTTGCGACGCGAGGCGTTTGTTGCGCGGCAGCTTGGACAGTACCGACTCAAGCAGATGCTAGGTAGTGGCGGCATGGGCGAAGTGTATCTCGCCGAGCATGAGATGATGAAACGTCCGTGCGCGATCAAGATCATTCGTCCTGAGAAAGCCGGCAATCCGCAAGTCATCGCCCGCTTCGAGCGCGAAGTGCGTGCGACTGCCAAGCTGTCTCATTGGAATTCGATCGACATCTACGACTATGGACGTACGGATGATGGCACTTTCTACTACGTGATGGAATTTCTGCCCGGTCATAACCTGGGTGAGTTGGTCGAGGGTCACGGACCTTTGCCACCGGCGCGCATTGTGCACCTCATGCGTCAGATATGCGACGCGCTCGCCGAAGCCCACGAACAAGGGCTGATTCATCGCGACATTAAACCTGCCAACATCTACTGCGCCTATCGTGGCGGGCAATTTGATGTGGCAAAGCTGCTTGACTTCGGTCTGGCAAAACCGACGACTGAAACCGATTCCGACGACGTCGCGCTGACGCAAGAGGGCGCAATTACAGGATCGCCACTCTTCATGTCGCCGGAGCAGGCTACCGGCAGCGACCAAGTCGATGCACGAAGCGACATCTATTCGCTCGGCGCAGTTATGTTCTTCATGGCGACTGGGCAGCCACCTTTCCTCTACAAGCAGCCGATCAAGGTCATGATCGCCCATGCCTCTGAGGCCCCCAAATCGCCTCGCGAACTGAACCCTAACTTGCCAGTGGAACTGGAGGAGATCATCCTCCGTTGCCTAGAAAAGCAGCCGGAAGATCGCGTACAAGACACCGCGACGCTACGTCAAATGCTGGACGAAGTACCGATCACCGACGATTGGTCGAGCTCTATCGCCGCCGATTGGTGGACTAACTATGGCTGTCCGCAGCGAAAAGCGCTAGCCGAACAGGCACTCGAGATGGCTGCGGTGTGAGCTGCGAACCTACCGGCCGCCGTTGGCCTCTTTCGTGCGTCGGCACTACCCACTTCCGATCGAGGCCACATCGGCTTAAAATGAGAGGTCACCCACCGCGCGATGTTCCCCGCTAACAGACCAACGCTATGAATCCACTCGCTGACCAGCCTCGCACGCTTTTCCAAAAGATCTGGGACAATCACGTCGTCCATTCGGAGGAGGGTCGCCAGACGATACTATACATCGACCTGCACATGGTTCATGAGGTTACTAGCGCTCAAGCGTTCGAGGGGCTGCGACTGGCCAGCCGCCAAGTACGGAGGCCGGAGAAGACGGTTGCCACGGCAGATCACAACGTCCCTACGACTGACCGCAGCTTGCCAATCCTTGACCAGATCTCCAAGCAGCAGATCGACACGCTTAGGAACAACTGCCAAGAATTTAACATTACTCATTACGATCTGAATGATCCGAATCAGGGCATTGTCCACGTAATTGGTCCCGAACTCGGCTACACACAGCCAGGTATGACGATTGTTTGCGGCGACAGCCACACTTCGACGCATGGCGCGTTTGGTGCGTTGGCTTTTGGTATCGGTACCAGTGAGGTCGAGCACGTGCTCGCCACACAGACCTTGTTGCAGTTCAAGCCGAAAACGCTTGAACTTCGCGTCGATGGCCAGTTGCTTCCGCGCGTTACGGCCAAAGACATGATCCTGTATCTCATCGGACAGATCACCACTGACGGTGGTACGGGCTACTGCGTTGAGTACACCGGCGAGGCGGTGCGGGGACTGACGATGGAGAACCGCATGACCGTCTGCAACATGTCGATCGAAGGTGGTGCGCGAGCAGGCATGATCGCTCCTGACGAAACGACTTACGAATACCTTCGCGGACGCAAATATGTCCCGCAAGATTTCGACGCTGCAGTCGAGCGTTGGAAGCAGCTGCCGTCCGACGAAGGCGCCTCCTACGATAAGTCGCTGGTTTTCAGTGCCGCGGACATCGCCCCGCAAGTCACCTGGGGAACCAACCCAGGGCTTGTCGTTCCGATCGATTCGCACGTTCCAAAGCCGGCCGACTTCGACGACGCGACCGAGCAGAAAACAGCAGCTGGCGCGCTCGACTACATGGGCCTCAGCGGCGGCGAACCCGTAACAGATCTCAAGCTCGATCGGGTGTTTATCGGCTCATGTACCAACGCGCGAATTGAAGATCTGCGTGAGGCTGCTGAAGTTGCCAAGGGACACAAGGTCTCTGACCACGTCGACGCGATGGTTGTCCCCGGCAGCGGGCAAGTCAAGTTGCAAGCAGAGCAGGAAGGTCTCGATCGTGTGTTCAAAGAGGCGGGATTCGACTGGCGCGAGGCGGGATGCAGCATGTGTCTGGCAATGAACCCCGACAAGCTCTCGCCCGGCGAGCGTTGTGCGTCGACCTCGAACCGCAACTTTGAAGGTCGCCAAGGCAAAGGCGGAAGAACGCATTTGGTGTCGCCGGCGATGGCCGCTGCAGCCGCCGTCAAAGGGCATTTTGTTGATATTCGGGATTGGAATTAGAGAGCGATTGGAACGGTGCAAGAATGAGAGCGTTTACTAAACATACGGGGCTCGCCGTCGCGATGGATCGAGCCAATGTGGACACCGACCAAATCATTCCTAAGCAGTTCCTCAAACGGATCGAGCGTACTGGTTTTGGCGAGTTTCTCTTCTGGGATTGGACGAAGCTCGATGATGGTACGCCCAATCCCGAGTTTGAACTCAATCAGCCAGAGGCGAAGGGAGCAAGCGTGCTGTTGGCGCGGCGGAACTTTGGCTGTGGCTCAAGTCGCGAGCATGCGCCCTGGGCGCTGGAGGATTACGGCTTCCGCGTAGTCATCGCGCCCAGCTTCGCTGACATTTTCTATAACAACTGCTTCAAAAATGGCATGTTGCCGATCAAGTTGTCTGAAAAGGAAGTCGACGATCTGTTTCAGCGCGCGGATCAGTACGACGACTATCAGCTGACTGCCGATCTGGAAAGTTGCACCCTCAGCGACGATCACGGCTTGTCGCTTTCTTTCGAAGTGCAAGAGTTTCGCCGTCATTGCTTGCTCAACGGTTTAGACGACATCGGCCTAACGCTAGAGCATGCAGACAAAATTTCCGCCTACGAAGCTGCCCAAGCGTGATTCGATCAGCTCAAACGACTCACCGGACCCCGCCGATGCTGCGAACGGTGCTGGCCATTTTGGCACCCTGCATCGTACTTTCGTCTACTCGCGCTGAGCCGTTCGATAGATTTGCAGAACCAAGCGATGAATCGAGCCGCTTCCAGTCGGAAGAGTTGATCTCGGAGCTTCAATGTCCTGCCGGAATCGCCTTCCGTCCAACACAGGTAGCGCGGGGGCCGTTTGAGCTGTTACTCGCCGAAAGCGGTGCAGGTCGCGTTATTTCGGTTGAAACGACATCCCCAAATGCCACCGAGGAAGTGATCGTCGGTTTCCCCGTGGGAACATTCGGGCCGCAAAGTGAATATCGTGCCGGACCAATGACGTTGGCATTCGTGACCTCCAACAGGTTGGCCGTGGGCATGCAGGCGCCAGATCGCGGAACTGCTCAAGTGGCAACATATGCGTTGCTTGGTGGCGGACCGGTGCTACAAGCGACGCAAGTCGATGACGTCGCGGAGCCAAATGGCACACGCGTGGGCGCAGCGGACCAACTTGGATTGCTAATCACCGAGGATGTTTGCTACTTCACGGGCGTGAAAACGGGTTCTGACGGCTGGGTTTTACGGGGCGACGTGGAAGCAAATCGTCTCTCGCCGCTAAGGCCGTTCGTCACCGTGAACCGATCGAACGGATTAGCGGGATTTGTTGCGCCAGCGGCTGTTCCGTCGCCGCGACCGAATTACTTCGTGGCTGGGACGACTGGCAGCGTCGACACCCAGCAAGACAGCCGTCTTGTGTATTGCCTGCCGGAAACAGGCGAGGTCGTCATGAACTTACCGACCGGATTAAACGATGTTGTTGCACTCGCCTATGGTCCCTCGGGACGACTCTACGCTGCTGATTTCAATTGGAGTGATGCGGGAGCCGGTGGAGTATTCCGACTCGACGACACCCGGATTGACGGACGACAGAGCTGCCGGGCCGTCAAGATTGCGACCGTGGTGCGTCCGTTCGGTTTGGCCTTTGCCCCCGATGGCGCGCTCTATGTCACCTCTTTCGGCGACCCCAATGGCCAATTGAACGGCAAGCTGATCAAGATTACTGGCGACCTTTAACGAAGCAAGGCAGAGGCACTTGTTATGGCGACGCGACGCGAGAAGATCGAAGCGATGTTGGCCGACGAACCTAGCGATACGTTTCTGCGCTACAGCCTGGCGATGGAACTCGATAAGGCCGGCGAGCATGACCAGAGTCTGGACAAGTTCGCCGAACTGATTCGCGACGACCCACCCTACGTGCCCGCATTTTTTATGTCGGGGCAGCAACTCGTACGATTGGGTCGCGTGGACGAGGCCCGAACAATACTGCGTGACGGCATCGAGCAAGCAAGAGTGCAAAACGACGCGCACGCCGCGGGCGAGATGAGCGAGTTTCTTGCGTCACTAGGTGAGCTGGGTGAGTGAAGTTAACTCCTCTAGTGGGCGCTAGGATTTGGAGCTACAAGCTGCGGCTACCGCACATGAAGTGCAGCTATCGCAGCCGCCCTGCCCCATTGCTTCTTCCGTTCCACAGCCCGGTCCACAACCTTCGGCTAGTGTTTCAGCAAACTTTCGGAACTCGACAGTCTTTTCGTATTTGGCGGCTAGCTGACGAGTGAATTGCTCGGCTTCGGCAGGGACTTCGCCCAAGAAATAGAAGAACAAGCCGGCGCCGTCGAACAGATGTTCGACGTCCATCAGCGTAGCCGCGACACGATTCTCGCGCAACAAGCGATCGCACGCGTCGAATGCGGCGTGGCGGTGCTTCTCCAGACGAGCCACCAGTAAGTCGTCTTCGACGGTCATTTTGCGTAGGATCTGTCCATCGTTTCGCTCCGTACTGTCCCCGGTCGTGGGTTCGGACAGCACCTGTCCGACTTCCAACCCACGCGCGGTTCGCACGATCACACGCGCACTACGCGGATACCGCACCGCGTTCGCGGAGACGAATCGACCGACCTCGCCGAGGAGGCTGAATCTAACAAAGTGAACTCCCATGGCTGCATTGTTACGTTTCGTCGTTGGACTGCCAAGTTAGGTTTGTGTGCTGCGACTTGCTTTTGTAGCAGTTCTGCTGATAAAACGTAGTCGATAAACTTGGCCACTTTGACTACGAAAACGCGACTATGACAGCCATCCCAACGATTTCCACGCCGACGCCTCAACCCACAATCAGCCGCTGGCAAGAGATGGCAGCCCGAGTACTCGCCGGCCAGCCGCTGACAACGAATGAAGCTCAGGCGATTTTAGCGGCTCCAGAGGCCGACCTGCTCGATCTGATGCAAGCCGCCTATCGCGTTCGCTCCAAGTACTTTGGGAACAAAGTGCAGCTCTACTTTCTAATGAACGCCAAGAGTGGTCTTTGCCCGGAAGACTGCAGCTACTGCTCGCAGTCGAAAATCTCGGAAGCAGAGATTCCCAAGTACAATCTGCTTAGGCGCGAGGACATTCTGGCGGGTGCGAAGGAAGCTGCGGAGCGGCAGGCGAAGACTTACTGTATTGTCATTTCCGCGCGTGGACCTAACGAGCGCGAAATGGCAGCCGTCGAAACGCTGGTTCCTGAGATTAAAGCCAAGTACGACCTCGACATTTGCGCGTGCCTTGGGTTGCTGACGCCTGAGCAGGCCGATCGTCTGCACGCGTGCGGTGTGAATCGCGTGAACCACAATCTCAACACAGGCGGCGATTTCTACAGCGAGATTTGCACTACGCACACCTACCAAGATCGCATTGACACGTTGAAAGCTGTCCGGAGTGCTGGCATGGAGTTGTGCTCCGGAGGAATCGTCGGCATGGGCGAAAAGCCCAAGGACATTGTCGATATGGCCATCGACTTGCGCGACTTGGGTGTCGAGTCGATTCCGGTCAACTTTCTCAATCCAATTGATGGCACCCCGCTAGCGGGCAGCGACGACCTCACGCCGACGTACTGCGTGAAGGTGCTAGCAATGTTCCGGCTCGTGAACCCCGATCGCGAAATCCGCATCGCCGGCGGTCGAGAGATTCACCTGCGCAGCTTACAAGCCTTGGGCCTTTATGCTGCCAACTCGATCTTTGTAGGCGATTACCTCACGACCGAAGGCCAAGTGCCGCAGGCCGACTACGACATGATCGCTGACATGGGCTTCGAAGTGGTGCAGACGCCCGAGGTCGAAGCGATCGATCAAGACTAACAGTCTTGCGCATTGCCAGCAGACGCGTGCAGCCACAGGGTGTGTGTTGGCCCTATCTTGCCCAGGTTGTCGAATACAGAAAATCCGTAAATTCGGCTAACCTTCGCGTAATCGCATGGCCGATACGATTGCCCAGGGGGGGACTTTTACACGCTATGCCTCTATGCGCAGGATGCGAAAATGTCTCGTCCATGGATTCTGGGAATCATCGCTCTTCTATTGTTGGCTGGCTCGACGTCGATCGGGTGGAGTCAGGAGTACCTCGAACTGCCTGATGAGCCGACTGAGCAATCTGGCCCGTCGTTGGCAGATCGGCTTTCGTCGTTTCGTGAGAAGTTTCGCCGCAAGCCGAAGCCTGACGATCAGACGGTAAGTCAGCCTTCTCGTTCGCGACCAACGCCGCCACGTTATCGCAATACGGCACAAGCATCGTTGCAAGCCCAACAGCGGGCTCGTCGCGCTGCAAGTCAAGGTACCGCCGCCCAGGTGAACACCGCTCCCCCCAAGCCGCCGTTGTCCCAGCCGCCATTGTCACAGCCGCGGCAACTTGAAAGCAAAGGCAATGGCATCGTTGCGCGGCCTAAGACGGTTGATTTGTTGCCCGACACGCAGCTGTTCTCGCGTAGTCGCAAGCCGCTGCCAGGCCTCACAGCACCAAAGCCAAAGCAATTCACCAAGGCGACAGACGTTCCGCGTGCTGGTAGCGTTGCCAACAAACCCGCTCCTGTAAACGTCGCACGAAAATCGCCTATCACCTCGCGTGCGAACGAACTCGACGCCGCGCTGGCTGACTTGGTGAACTCGAAGTCTGCACCCAAGGTAGCCGAAACCGCGCCACCACCGCTGAAGCCTTCAGCGCTGAAGTCGCCGCTGCCAGCCGCGTCTGTTGCGACGACCAACACATTCGACTTGCGGACAGCATTGCTCGGCGATACGGCAGTACAAGAAGTGGCAAACCAAGATCAACTAGCGGACGGTGAAGTAGCGGCCTCTACAGAAACGCAGGACTTGCCAGTGGCTGACGCCGCCGATAACGGAGCCAAAGTCGCAAGCACATCGCCAGCCAAGTCGACTGACGACATAGATTCGGTCAAGTCGGCGCTCGACGATGCGATTAAAGCAGCACCGAACGCCACCGCCGACGCGGGCGTCGAGGCCGCACAGCAAGGTCCGATCACCGTGCAGCAAGAGGCCGCGCAGCCAACCGCCACAGAAGGCATCGTTGCCGTGCCTGTAGCGGCGACGCCTGCTAAGACAGAGCCGCCAATCGTCGTAGAATCCAAGCCCAAGCCGGTAATTACCATCGCAACGCCGAGCCCGAGCCCTACAGTGCCACGGACAAACACTCCGGCCGCGACGATCGATCCGTTCGAATCCAACGGCACGCCGGCGTATGCTGCAGGTCAACCTGCTAGCAACCCGATGAGGGAGTTCCAGCCAGAATTCGAAGCAGCGCCGGCGGCACAGACGTTTGCTCGCCCACAGACGGGCATTCTGCAAACGACGCAGCAGCCCGTGATTGTCTCTCACGTCGAGGGACCGCGCAGCATACTGGTCGGGCGTGAGGCCACCTACCAAGTGACGCTTGAGAATACGAGTTCGACGGCTGCCAAGAATGTTGCCGCTGAAATCTCGGTACCCGAATGGGCTGAGTTGGTCGATGCCATGTCCACCAGCGGCGTTGTCGAACGCAGTGGCAACGGCGCCATTACCGGCGCTCTGGAGTGGAAACTCAGCGACTTGCCCGCCCGTGCATCGCAGGCTTTGCGGCTGCGGCTGATTCCGCGCTCCGGTCGACCCTTGCAACTTGGCGTGCGTTGGAGCCAGGCTCCGGTGCAGTCGCAAGCCGTCGTCGAGGTTCAGGAGCCCAAGTTGGAGTTGGCCATCAGCGGGCCGCAGGAGGTTCGCTTTGGCAAGCCGCAACGCTATCGTCTGACGCTTCGCAATCCGGGCACGGGTACCACCGAAGGCGTGTCGCTGCGATTGGTGCCGCCTGGCGGTGATGAAAACTCGGCCACGACGCAGCAGATTGGTAGTTTGAAGGCTGGCGAAGTGCGAGACATTGACCTTGAGCTGACCGCTCGCGAAGCGGGTGAGTTGCTGATCCGTGCCGATGCGGTCGCCGATGGCGGGCTGAACGCCGAAACGACCAAGACGGTGCTGTGTCGCAAGCCTGAGCTGAAAGTCGACTGGCGTGGTCCTGACAAGAAGTACGCTGGCACTGTGGCGGCCTACTACTTTCGCGTGAGCAATCCGGGCACAGCCGCGACCGATCCGGTTGACATGAGCGTCAAGCTGCCCGCCGGCACTGAGTTCATCAGCGCTAGCGAAGGCTTTTCGGTCGATGCCACCACCGGGGTGATCAACTGGAGTCTCGCTGCTCTGGACGCGGGCGAGGAGCAATTCATGCAGTTGCGTTGTAAGATCGCCCGTCCTGGAGCGAACGACTTCTTGGTCAGTGCTAACTGCAACGATAGCGATCTGCAGGACTCGAAGGCTTTCCAAACGGAAGTTGTCGCGTTGGCCGATCTCAAGCTCGAAGTCAGCGATCCTCAGGGGCCTTTGCCACTGGGCGAGTCGGTCGTCTACGAAATCCGCGTGCGTAATCGCGGTACTACCGGCGCCGAACACATCAACATCGTCGGCTTGTTCTCCGAAGGCATCGATCCGACCACCGTCGAAGGGGCACAGTACACCGTTCGCGACGG
Source organism: Planctomycetota bacterium (assembly GCA_039184115.1). Taxonomy (GTDB): domain Bacteria; phylum Planctomycetota; class Planctomycetia; order Pirellulales; family Lacipirellulaceae; genus Bythopirellula. Next base: position 33,933 of record JBCDBK010000051.1, read on the forward strand.
CCGCGTGAGCTTCCATCCCATCAAGAGCTTGCCAGCAGGCCGCGAGGTGGTGCTGCGGATTCACGCCGAAGCAAATCAGGCTGGCACACACATCTTCCGCACGGAGGTCACGTGCCCCAAACTCGACATCAAGCTGGCGGCCGAGGAGACAACGCGGTTCTTCGAGGACGAGCACAGTTGGGAGAACGGTCAGACGCCGTACATGGCCGA
>JBCDBK010000052.1:0-33660 GCA_039184115.1 Planctomycetota bacterium
ACCAGTATTGCCAATGCCCACAAAGTGATCCAACTGGCGAACCTGCCGCGGTCTTCGCTATGGAAGCGACTGACCGTGGTTCGCAACCAACTTGCGTATGCAATGAATAGCACCACAGCGAGCGGAATCATTAGCACGCCGGCGAAATCGTGCGAAAATCGGCTCGCGGCTTCGCTCGAATACTGCTGCAGTAGCAATGCGGTGACCACGATCCGGCAGACATTCGCGATCATCGCAACTGGGATCGTCGCGATTAATAACGCGAACGCCATCCAGCCTCGCATGCGCAGCAACACTGCACATGAAAACGCCATCGCGAGAATCCCGTAGAACATCCGCAGGCCGCTACAGGCGCGTTCGATGTCGAGGACATGCTCGTTCAGTAGGATGGTAGTGCCCTCAACCACTGCGGGCTGGCCGATCAGTCGCAACGACCAACCAGACACTATCGCGGCAATGTGCTGAAGCGGAGTGCTCAAGAGTACTTCGATGGTGCCAGGAAGTGGGGTCGCAAACCATAGGAACGCAAGCGAAGGCAACATCCACCTGAATCGCTGGCGGCCTTGAAAAAGCCAAACTATCCCACCAAGCCAAAGCGGGATCGACCAGCCGTCGAGGTTCGGCAGATAGAATCTCGCCGCGACATACCTAAGCAGGGCGGCTGCGCCCAGAAGTAGCAAACCTGGCCAGCAATGCGTGGGACTGAGACGAGGGCAAGCATCTCGCCGCGCCCACATAAAAAGCAATGCAATCGGGCCTACGAGCAACCCGTGCGAGTAGTCGGGATTGGAAACCCACGAATCAACGATTCCCGAAATCGTAGGCCAGTAGGCCCAACAAGCAACAGCAATGAGCGCAATCTGAGCACCGACTCGGGTTGTTCGCCAGCGAGCACTAGTCGCCGTTTCGGCCGGACCACTCAGGTCCGTCTCTGGCTTTTCTGTACTGTGCATGGAAGTCAGGCCAAGATGTCGCGAGTCGTCTCGCTCAGCATGGCAGACCAAGCAGTCCCTTAAGGATCTGGTGGCCTCCGAAACATGAAGACGAAGTTTCCATGATAACCTAAGCCTTAAGAATCCGCGTTGCTGCGGGCGTAGAATACGCCGAATGTACGAACGCGAATGCGTTCACACGGCCACCCAATCCGACTAATCGGAAACGGTAGATCAAACTGCCCTATGGGTCTTAGTTTCAGAGGCAGTTCTAAGCCTAGGCACCGCGTCGTAGGTTTCGGAAGCGAATCGCTCCATAGCCACAGCAGCCCGCAATTGCCCAGACGGCCAGCGCAGTTGGTTCAGGAGTTCCTGTTACACCCGGTCCGTAATCGACGAATTCGTCGCCCGCTCCGCCGCCGCCGGCTGAACCACCTCCGCCACCTGTTCCACTTGAGCCAGCATCACCAGAAGTGCCGCTGTCGTAGACGGTCAGATCTGTGCCGTCATCATTCCCATAAGATTCGTCGACGGTTTCTTCGTCAGCGACTACGACCGTTTGCACAATGTCGCGATTACCGCGTCCGCGTTGGCCCTGACCCCGAGCGCGGCCACCACCACCGCCACCGCCGCCGGCACCGCCACCACCAGACTGAACGTTCGCACGAGGATAGCGAGACAGACTACCAGCACCACGACGCTCCTTAGAGTTGCCCCGACCATCCGAGGACCGTTTAGACGGTGCCCGAAATCCGAGCGCTCCTGAAAGCTCGCCGCTTTGGACATCGTCTACATCGCCGGTGGCCTTCTCTCCATCGGAAGCGAGGCCCGTGGCAGAAGCATCCATGTCGGCATCCCCGATATCGATGCTTTCGATCACCACATAAGCGTTGGCGACTGCCGCATGAAGCAAAACAACTGCTGAAAGAGCGCAAATCTTGGTAGTTAGACGCGACGTTGCCATTTCTGTTGCCTTCTTAATCTCTGTCTACATCTCGACGGATACTAAAGCTCTTCCGCAGCGAGCGCGCGGAACGACCGTTCGCAACAGTCAGCACATCTTATGCCATAAAAATTCCGTAGATAGGTGAATCAAGAAAAACCGCCTGAAACTTACAAACACCCCTTTTTAACGCCCTGAAAGTTGCACTCAGGTGCTCGACCACTACAGCGAAGATGGACACAGGCTGGTGAAGATTAAGGCACTTTGCTGCTCCGATTGCTGATAATCGTCGCAGCAGATTATTGAATTGATACTTGGGGTCAGCGCGGTCCGCTCATCGTAAGTGAAGCTGCCAATGAGACTTGCGATTCCAAGCTTGGCAGACACGTAGCTCGGGCGGTAAGACCGAGCTGTCACAGGTTTCCGGTTGTAACACCTGGCTAAGCCGCAGTCCTGACGAAGATAAATATCAAAATACAAAACTGTTGCATTGGTGGTTGGCGGTGGTTAGGCTTAAGCGGTAGCAGTGGGGGGGACCACTATGCGAAAGGGCAGATCATGTGAGAATTTCGCTGTTTTTCGGGATTGATTCTTGTTGTTTATCATCAAGTATCAAGACAGTAAATAAGCGATTTGGATTGCAAACTACGCATTGAGCGGAGACGTCAAAAAAAGAACCAGTTGGGGGTTCTGAGGGCCGTCAGTTCGCTCAACGATTCCGCATCGATTGCAAAATCCGAAAGCAGCAGGCTCGATTTGGGCGCGAGCTAACGTCTTTAAGCTGGGATAGGACGAGGCACCCAGCCGCCATAGTCATCTTGCCATCCCTAGGGCAGGGTCTGGCGGCCGCACCAGTTCCGTCATCGAATAGCGTCCCTCTGAGGAAGGCTCAGATTCATCCCTAGCTGCGAATAGGTAGCTCTTCGGCTACCGTTTCGGACACGACACCAAAAAACATAGACAGAAAGTGCGAATTCAAATTGCGCAAGGAATTGCGCCACTCAATGTAATACTGCTTAGGTACGACCACACGCATCAAGTTTGATCAGGGCACCACATGCGGACCGTAACCACTAAAACCACTACGTCGCCTTCCATCTGCGTGGCAATCGACTCGGTCGACATCTCGCTGGAAGTTCAATCTCAGTTTTCGAATCTCGGCTGCGAATGTGTAAGCGTTGCCAGTCTCCACGAGTTTTCTGAATGGCTCGACCGCGAAATCCCGCAGATGGCGATTGTTTCGCTAGACTTCGTTGATCAATGCGGTCTCGACTTCTGTCGTGAGCGTTCGGAGTTGTTCAGTCGAGTCCCGATTGCCTTCTTTGCAGAGAATCCCTCGCAGAGTTTCGACAAATCGCTAGCGGCGATCCGCCTAGGGGCCGTCGATGTCTTGACGCTGCCCATCAGTGAGCCGAAGCTCGAGCGCCTAGCCGGGCTAGCCCATAAGCAAATGCGAAGCGTTGCGTGGGCGCCAAGCAATGTAACTCTTGACACTTCACCCGCCGTACATGGATCGCGGCGGGAGGATACAAAGGGACTCTGGGTCGAAAGACCGTCAACCACCAATGGCGGTCATGCGACGGCTCAAGTCGATACCGACGCGCTTGCTGCGACGAAGCCAGGCTCGACGAGTCGACGGTGGGTCCCAATTGTACCTAACGGCGACAGTACGCCAACGATGCCAGTCGCGGCTAGCACTGTGCCTATCGACGAATGCCCCAACGCGACTGCACGTCGCCAAAGCTACGAGGCAAGAATCAAAGAACTCGAGTCCTGCATTTTGGGTTCAAGCCCGGCGATGCAGTCGGTGCGATCGACGATTGCCGAGGTGGCTGAGACTGACGCTAATGTGATGATCTATGGGGCAAGCGGCACCGGCAAGGAACTGGTGGCGACGGCGCTGCATCGGCTCAGCAAACGCTGCAGTGGTCCGTTTGAACCCGTGAACATGACGGAAATTCCGCATGACCTGGCGGAAAGCCTCCTGTTCGGCCACGAAAAAGGTGCGTTCACCGGTGCCGATTTTCGTCAAATTGGTGTCTGCGAGGCTGCTGACGGTGGCACATTGTTTCTCGACGAAATCGGCGAAATGGCACTCGCGACTCAACCAAAGCTGTTGCGATTTCTGCAGGAGGGAACGGTCAAGCGAATCGGCTCCAGAAACTTCAAAAAGGTAGATGTGCGAGTGATCACCGCGACGAACCGCAGCCCTGAGACGATCGTCAAAGAGGGTCGCATGCGAGAGGATCTCTTCTTCCGTTTACATGTCGTGCCGATCTACATTCCGCCGCTGCACGATCGCCCCGAGGATATTGAACAGCTAGCCACCTTGTTTTTGCGGCGCTATGTCAAGGCATACAAGCGCAGCGTGGAAGGATTTACTCCGGCGGCGCTCGACATCTTCAAAATGCACGATTGGCCAGGCAACGTGCGACAGCTTGAGAATGTCGTTGAGCGGTTAGTTGTGTTCGCAAAAGGCCGACTTATTGACGTACCTGAGATCCCGTCGGAGATCCACGCTTCGTCAATGTTTGGCGATCCACTGCGTACGAGGACAAGCAATGAATCTAGCAGTGTGCTTGTAAACACTGTGCCATACCTCGTTGACGGACAGGACCCTGATGCCGCGTCGGCGGTCGCATCGATGTCGCCGATCCAACGGACCGAGCGTGCTGCGATCATCGAAGCGCTGCAACGTTCGGGTGGTCATGTGATCGATGCCGCCAATTTATTGGGATTAGGTCAGGCGACCGTTTATCGAAAAATCAAGCAATACCATATCCCTCACGAGCGACGCCGTCGCCGCCGGAGCCCAAAGTAAGGATCCAAACCCTGCGAAACCTATGCATGATCGAGGCACGTACCAGCGTGCCAGAGTCCTGCGGCAGCCAGCTGACGGAGCCCCTGGCATTCTTAGTCTGACGCGATGGATCTTTCGTCAGCACCAGCAACGAACTCAGCAGCAACGACAAGCTTCCCAGCACTGCCCCCACCCACTGAGTTACAGCTCTGGCAACGCAAGCGGCGATATTCGTCGAGAAGCATAAAAGCACGATCAAGTAAGCCACCAATGGCATCGAATAAATCCATCAAATCCGCCACCTCCGTCATGGCAGCGGCGCAACTGACAACCGTTGCCTGCCGTTTCCTGCGCAACGTCATCTTGGCGCGATTGCTCGTGCCGGCCGACTTCGGCGTTGGAGCTACGTTTGCCATCACGCTCAGTTTTTGGGAAATGATCACCGAGCTCGGTCCGCGCAAGCAACTTGTTCAGGCCACCGAAGGTGGATCGAACGAGTGGCAAGGAAACGCCCAGCTCCTGTTCGCAGTCCGCGGATTGATTCTCAGTTCCATACTGTTCCTGCTGGCACCCTCGATCGCAAGCTACTTTGAAGTCCCTGGCGCAGTGACCGCCTTCCGATGGCTCGCGATTGTCCCGCTGATCCGCGGATTTATTCATTGCGACGTTTTTCGTTATCAGCGTGATTTGCAGTTGGGGCGCCTCGCCAGCTACCAGGCAATTCCGACAATTGTCGGTGTCATCAGTGCTCCAGTATTTGCGTTGGCGTTCCGCAATTATCAGGCGTTCTTGGCAGTTATTCTGACCGAATCGATACTCGGCACAGCACTTTCGCACCTGCTCGCTCAGCGCAAATACCAATGGCAATTCGATAGTTCGATCGTTCGTCAGTTTATCGGATTTGGCTGGCCGCTCATTGGCAACGGACTGTTGATGTTCTCGGTAATGCACGGAGATCGATTTCTCATCGCCTCTTACTTCGACCTCGATGTCCTCGGAGCGTTTTCGGTGGTGTTCATGCTCTCGCTAACTCCGACGATGGCGCTGGCGAATTTGCATGGCTCGGTCGCCTTGCCGCTGCTTTCCCGCTCGCGCGAAGATAAGGAGCAGTTGCACAATTACTGCTGGAAGTCGGCGCAGGTCATGTGCTTGTTGGCGGGACTACTCGCCACGCTGTTTATCACTGCCGGTCCGTGGCTCGTGACCACAATCTACGGCGACCGCTATTTGCTCGCTGCGGCAGCAATACCCTGGATCGGCCTGATGTGCGCCGCGCGACTCGCGCGGACGACCGCGTCGATGACCGCGGTCGCCCACGGCGAGACGAAGATTCCGCTGATTTCAAATCTCGCCCGCGCGACGTCGTTTCTGGTCGCGTGGTTTCTCGCCTCATCTGGCTTCGGAATCACAACCATTCCGATTTGCGGCTTCGTGGGCGAGCTGGTCGCTTACTCCATTTCCGTCATGCTGATTGGTCGCCGCTGCGAGTTACGGACTCGTGTGTTTTACGGCCCACTCTGCATGGTCGCTGTTTTCGTCGCCTGCGCCTGGCTGATGACGCACTTTCAGCTGCCGGTACCGGGCGTCGCACCGCCACTAATCGCTGCGCTATGGCTGTTGGCTCTGCTCGCCTATTGCGGGACCATTTGGCCGACACTGCGACGGATGGCTTTTGCAATGATACGCGCAAATTAGGTTTGAGAGTTCGTACATTCGGGACACCACGAAACACTAGATCGCACCGACTCGCCTATCACGATATGTCTTACGCCGAAGAATCCATCAATGCTACAGGCATCGCCACGCAGGACCTGCGGATGCCCGATTTCTTTATTATCGGCGCGGCAAAGAGCGGTACGACCACGTTGTACAAGTACCTATGCCGGCACCCGAAAGTGTTTATGTCGACACCCAAGGAGATGAGCTACTTCAGCAAAGACGAGGTCTTCGAACGCGGGGTGCAATGGTATGCCAACTTATTTGCCGATGCCAAGTCTACTCAGATATGCGGCGAAGCTTCGACCACCTACAGCCGCTGGCCACTGTACGAAAAAACCGTCGAACGCCTGTACGCGGCACAGCCTGATGCGAAGCTAATTTACCTACTCAGAAATCCAGTGGATCGAGCCTTCTCGTTTTACGCGCATCGCATGCGTGAGAACGTGACGACCAGTTTCGAGGCCTTCTTGGAGTCGACTCCCGAGGCAATCGACTCGGGTCGATACATGACGCAAATTCAGCAGTACCTGGAGGTCTTCCCAGAAAAACAGCTGCACTTGTTGTTTACGTCCGACATGCGCGAAGACCCCCAAGCGACACTCGCATCCGCAGGCCAATTTCTAGGTCTTGCCGATTTCGACTACCTGCGCGACGGCCCCATTACCGCCAACGAAGGCGGAGGCAAGTTTTATGCAGGTGCCGCGTTGACTCGAACAATCAGCAGCCTGAAACGTACACCAGTCGTTTCGCCGCTACTCAGACGTTTGCCGTCCGGTTTGCGCAAGTCGGGATACGATTGGCTCGCCAACGGCCCGGTCGGTAAGCGGCTGCGACGACGCCATCAGCACAGCATGTCGAATTTGACACCCGAGCTACGCCAGCGACTTCAGAAGATCTATCTCGACGAGATTGAGCAGTTAGAAGCCTTCACAGGCCGCGACCTTGCCGCGTGGAAGGGTGAGCAAACTTAGACAGCACACTTGCGTGGCTGTAGCACAACCTAGCGAACAAACCTACAGAAACACTTGCCGGCGATCGGAGCTACCGTCGCCCCATCCTTGATGAGTAATAGACTTCCTGACTTTCTGATTGTCGGTGCCATGAAATCTGGCACGACGACACTCTACGAACACTTGGATAGCAATCCCAATGTGTTCATGTCGACGCCTAAGGAGCCAAACTACTTCAGCATCGACGACATCTACGAAAAAGGCATCCACTGGTACGCTTCGCTATTTGCCTCTGCAAAGCCAGATCAAGTGTGCGGCGAGGCCTCACCGTCCTACTCACGCTTTCCGCGCTTCGCCGACACGACCACGCGCATTGCCCAGACTCTGCCCGAAGTTAAAATCATCTACATCATGCGACATCCGGTCGAGCGATTCTATTCCAACTACGTATTCGACCGCGCTTACGGCCACAGCGACTCGATTCGTGAAACACTCCGCGATCGGAACTATGTGCTGGCAACAAGCAACTACATGCTCCAGATCGAGAAGTATCTCGAGCACTTTTCGCGCGAGCAGATGTTGTTCTTGCTCCTCGACGATATGCATAATTCGTCGCGACAAGTGATGAGTCAGGTGTGCGACTTTCTTGGCGTTCCGAATGCTGCTGACGCGCGTGAAAACAGCATTCAGGCCAATCCACGTGGGCAGAACTATATAACACGCCAATGTAATACGTCGTTGCAGCGCTTTCGCCAGCTGCCGGGCATGCAGTTGGTCAAGCGATTGATACCAGGTGACCTGCGCGGGCGGATCAGAGACCGTATGCTCAACCAATTGCCTAATAGCCGGCTCGGCAAATGGATGTCGCGTCGGCACGTTGCGCAGACTGAACCGCTCACGGCAGACCTGCGCACCGAATTACTCGATCGCCTGGCCGAACCAACAGCTCGGCTTGAGCAGTTTCTCGATCGCGATCTTTCCGCCTGGCGCGTCTAGCAACAACTTAGAATAGAATCGCATGGGTCACAACGTCCTCGCACAACTTGCCTTACTCGGCTATCCGGCAGCGGTATTAGTGCTGTTCGCACTACTGCCGTTGCGCAGGGCGATTCTCACGGCTATGGTCGGCGGCTGGTTGTTCCTGCCGACCATCAAATTGCCGGTCGTCGGGATTCCCGACTACGATAAAATCGTCGCGACCAACTGCGCCGTCGCGCTGGGCTGTATCATCTTCGCAGGACGCGAACTGCTCGCGTTACGACCGAAGTGGATCGATATCCCCATGTTGCTCTGGTGCATTGCACCAAGTCTGTCATCGCTATCGAACGACTTGGGCTATTATGACGCAGGCTCCGTAGGCGTCCGCCAGGTGCTCACGTGGCTGGTGCCGTACTGCATTGGGCGCGCATTCTTTAAGGATTCGCAGTCGATGCGCGATTTGGCAATCGCATTCGTTGTGGGCGGTGTCGCTTACATCCCATTCTGTTTACTCGAAGTCCGATTGAGCCCACAACTCAACTATTGGGTCTACGGCTTTCATCAGAATCAGTTTTGGCGAAACATGCGTCTCGATGGATTCCGACCTGTCGTGTTTATGAACAATGGACTGATGGTCGGAATGTGGATGGCGACTTCAACGGTCATCTCGTTTTGGCTCTGGTTATCGGGCGAGAGAAAGCTGTTGGGCGTCCCTTACCCAGCCATCTTTGGCGCGTTGCTGGTCGTCACGGTGCTATGCAAAGCGCTTTATGCGATCATGCTGATGCTCTTGGCGCTAGCGCTATTGCTGGTTGCACGGTACGGAAAGACGCTGGTACCAGCCATGCTGCTATTTTTGGCCGTGCCTGGATACATGGCAGTTCGCGGCCTGCAAATCCTGCCGGCAGAGACGATCGTCCAACAAGCGAAGACCGTGTTTGGCAGCGATCGTGCCCAGTCGCTGGGGGCGCGTCTCAGCCAAGAGGACTTCATGATTAAGCATGCGATGGAGCGCCCCGTGTTTGGCTGGGGTGGCTATCGACGCTCTTGGCCGATCGACACCTACACCGGCGAGTTTCAAATCCGCGGCCTCGACGGGCTATGGACAATTATGATCGGCCAAAATGGCCTCTTCGGAGTGGGTTGTGTTTTCGCGACGCTACTGGCACCAATTGGCTACGTCCTATTTCGTCGGCAAAATCGGACGTGGGGCGATTCGCAGCGCGCAGCGTACGAAGTATTGAGCATTAGCTTGTTGATTTTTACTTGTGATTGTCTGCTAAACGGGATGTTCAATCCGCTGTTTATTGTCATCGCCGGCGCAATTTCGCAACCGCTCCGCGACGCAACCGCCGAAGCGTACGATGTTGCGCCCACCGAATTTGGACGGGCCAATAGCGTCCAGCGGAACCTCAAGCGAATCAACGGCTCGTATTCGTCAACTCCTATCGCACCTTACGACGCCTAGCACGGAACTATCAAGCGGACCATGACTGACGATCGCTCCATCACTGCCGCCAATGGCCAAGCCCGACCTCGAGTCGCGGTGCTTGGGGCGACGTTGGGCACCGGCAATTTAGGAGTCGACGCACTCGGGATGTCGATGGTCCAAGGGTTGGTCGAAGCGATACCCAACGTCGAAATCGTCTACCAGTGCTGGGATCTGCGTCTGCCTATCACGATTCAGTACGGTGACAAAGTCGTCGAATGCGAGCCGATGGCTCTGCGTCGCAAGAATTCACTACGCCGTCGCGACGGATTGCTGCAGATCCGCAGAATGGCCCAATTGCGCAACTGGCTCTCAAATCGAGCCATGCCACAGTTGCCGACGATTTCTCGCGCATTCAAACAACTACTCAATTGCGATGCGGTACTTGACGTCTCGGCTGGCGATTCGTTCGCTAACATCTACGGAGATGAGAATTTCTGGTACCAGTCGCAGCTGAAGTTACTCTGCCTCGAGCTGGGGCTGCCACTGGTACTGATGCCCCAGACGTATGGGCCGTTTTCCAATCGCGAATCAGAACAGACAGCGGCTGACATCTTATCGCGATCGACGCTTGTATGCTCGCGCGAGGAGCACGGTCTGAATGAGGTCAAGCAGCTATGCGGCGATCGGCCACCACAGAGTCTGTATCGTGTACCCGACATGGCGTTCTTGCTTGAGCCCACGGAAACGCCGCTTCCCGAATCGTTTGAACAGGCCCTTCGTCGAAACTCCACCTGCATCGCCTTAAACATCAGCGGCCTGCTCTACTTCGCACGCCGCTCGTTTGGTCTGCATGGCGATTACAAAGAGCTCTCGCGTCGCGTTATTCAATGGGCGCTTTCGATACCCGACAGTTATTTGTTGCTGCTGCCTCATGTGGTGGCACCTACGCTGTTTTCGGGTGCAAAGTTGCCTAACGTTGCGACCAGCGACACGACCGATACAGGTGCCTGCGAGGAGCTGCTCGCCGACCTGAGTCCTGCAGAGTTAGAACGCGTGGGCCTACTAGCCGAACCGTCTGATCCTGCACGCGCGAAGTATGCGATGAAGCATTGCGATTACTTCATCGGGGCGAGGATGCACGCATTTATCGGCGCTAGTTCTCAGCACGTGCCTGGCACACTGTTTGCATACAGCAAAAAGGCGGAAGGCTTGGCGACCCTGATGGGAATTGCGGACTCGGTGGTCGACCTGAGGTCCGACACCATCGACGAGTGCATAGCAGGAATCGATCAGCAGTTTCAGCGCCGACAGACAACCAAAGCACACCTACAGGCGGTTATTCCGCAGGCAAAGTCGGAAATCCGAAAGTTCTTCGCTGAAGAGATTGCACCGTTGGTACTTCGTCAAGAACGCCAACCCATGTCTACCGCTAAATGCGACTCCATTGACGAACAATCTGGTAAGAAAAAGGTGCTGAGTTGAGTACTATTGCTTCATCGACATCCGTGAGTACCGGTCTGACCAATCCTGTGGCATTGCATGCGCAGCCCACGTTTATTGTTGGGTCCGTCCGATCGGGAACCACGTTGCTGCGTCTGATGTTGGATCATCATCCGCGGATCGCGTTTCATTTCGAGTTCGAGTTCGCCGTCGATCAGGTTGGCGCTGACGGTAGTTTTCCGTCGATCAAGGACTACCACGACTACCTCTCACAGCATCGGGTCTTTCTGCTCAGCGGTGGTGAGATTGACGAAAGGCTCGATTTTTCTCAGCTAGTGAATTCGTTTCTGGAACAGAAACGATCTCGCGAAGGCAAACAGATCGTCGGCGCGACGGTACATCACCACATCGATCGGATTCCGCATGTGTGGCCCGAAGCTAAGTACGTTCACCTACTTCGCGACGGTCGCGACGTCGCGCGTTCGTGCAGTGCCATGGGCTGGGCTGGCAACATGTACCACGCCGTCGACCGTTGGATTGACGCCGAGCATACCTGGGAACAGCTAAAGCCGACGATTCCCGAAGAACGCCGGATCGAAGTGCGGTATGAAGACCTTATCGCAGACACCGAAGAAACACTCGCTCGAATCTGTGATTTCCTCGGCACGCAGTTCGACCCTCAGATTTACGACTACGCGAAAACAAGCACGTACGACCTGCCCGACGCGCAGTTGATCGAGCAATGGCGTCGTAAGCTGACCGACGAGCAAATTCAACTCGCCGAGTCGCGCATCGCCGAGATGTTGACTGAGCGTGGCTATCCGCTCAGCGGACTGCCACGAATCACCGTGTCTTCGGCCGAGAAGAAACGCCTTGCGATGCAGGATCGGCTCTGGCGAGCAAGATTTCGGATGCGTCGCTACGGCCTCCCGCTGTTTGCCACCGATTATGTAGCACGCCGACTTCCGCTCGAGTCGTTACGGCGTAGCTGCTTGGACAAGATCAACGACATCGACAACAGTCACATCCGGTGACGCTCGGCCGCAATGGACACCACCCTCGCTAACTCTGTCGCAGCTGCCAAGCCGCAGCCTTCGCCGAATCTAGCGACCGGTATGCGCAAACCAAACTTGGTGGTCGTCGGTGCAATGAAGGCCTCGACGACCACCTTCTACGAATTGATCACTCGGCATCCCGACATCTGGTTCTCCGCAGAGAAGGAGCCGCATTACTTCACGTCGCCCAACTACGGCGACGAAGCGGCCTGGACGAGTTATCTCCGTCTGTTCGAGTCGGCACCCGCCGATGCTCGCTTTGTCGGCGAAGCCTCGACAGGTTACTCGAAGCAGCCGCACTTCGGCGACACACCGCGACGGCTGCTCGAAGACCTCAGCAATCCGCATCTTGTGTACCTACTTCGCGACCCCGTCGAGCGGACGATCAGCAACTACCAGCATGCCTACCTTACCGGTTGCTACCCCGCGGGTACCACGCTTGGCGAGGCGGTCGAGCGCGATCCAATTCTGATTGACGCCAGCTGTTACGAACGACAGATCGTAGCGTTTCTCGAAATGTTCTCAACAGACCAGTTACTGATCGTGCTCACCGACAAGTTGCATGCCGATCCGACGGCCACGATGCGTCGCGTCGAAGCGTTCCTTGACTTGCCCGCGTTTGACGGGTGGGATACGCCGCTGCAGCAGAGCAATTCGAAGCACGCGCTCAGCGGCAGTCTGGCAGCGCAATCGTTACTGCCCAAGTCGGTTATCTCCCTACTCCGTAGTGTTGTGCCTACTGGGCTACGTGGCAAACTAAAGCAGATAGTATCCAAGCCAATCGAAGTTCCGCTGATCGAAGAAGCCGATCGTGAACTCGTCTTCCAGAAGATCGCAGACGACCTAGTTCGACTTCGCAACCGCTTGGGCGATTCAATTGCCTTATGGCCCAGCGTACGAAAGTTGGCCGAGGGATAAATCGCATGCGTTTGCTCATCGTCTTGGTCAACTACCACGGTCACGATCTGACGATCGACTGCCTAAAGTCGTTGCGGCCCGAACTGGCAGCGCTGCCCGAGGCTAAGATCGGCCTGTGCGACAACGGTAGCGGTCCTGAGGAAGTGCAACGTCTGACCACGTCGATCGCGGCGCACGGCCTCGGTGAGCGTTTAGACTTTGTCTCAGTCACGCCAAATCAAGGTTTCACGGGCGGCAACAACGAGATCATACGCGAGGCAATCGCATCGAAGAGTCCACCCGATTCAGTCCTGCTACTCAACAACGACACGATCGTCCCCGAGGGTGCGATTCAGAAACTTGTCGAGTTCTTCGAGCAACATCCCGAAATCGCCGTCTGCGGCAGCCGGCTGGAGTATCCGGATGGCGAAACACAACGAGCGGCTCGGCGCACGTTGACGTGGCTGAGCGAAATCGAGTCTTACGCACGCATTGGCATTGTTTCTCGCCTGCTCTCCCGCTGGGTCGTTGCACCGCCTGAACGAAACGCGCCGCACGTGTGCGGCTGGGTACCAGGCGCCGCGCTACTGATACGTCGCGAAGTGCTCGAAAAGGTGGGTTTGCTCGACGAGGACCTCTACACGTACTTCGACGACGTCGACTATTGCCTGCGGGCAAAGCGGGCCGGTTGGCCAACCTGGTACGTCCCAGAAAGCCGCATCGTACACCTCGTCGGCAAAACGACCGGCATTACCAGCACAGACCGTCGTCCGAAGCGGCGGCAGAGCTACTGGTTCTGGGCGCGCCGACACTACTTTTTGAAAAATTTTGGTCCGTTGCACGCGACCTTAGCGGACATGGCTGCGATAATGGGGCTTTGCCTCTGGAAGCTACGCCTGCTCGTGGGACGCAAGCCAAACCCTGACCCTCCCCATTTGCTCACCGACCTTGTGCGTCACAGCGTTTTGCTGACCGGCTATCGCATTCGTCCTGTCGAGAACCCTGTCGGTAGCGACAAGAAAACTCGAACCAACATTCAACTTAACGCGTCGATGCCAACTTCGACCGTCAGCTAGTCAACGCCAACTACGCCCTATGCCTTCGCCAGCCGAAATTCCGGTATTCGTCCTTTGTGGCGGCCTTGGTACCCGCTTTCGCGAACAGACCGAGTTTCGCCCGAAGCCTATGATCGAAATCGGCAATCGGCCGATTCTTTGGCATATCATGCGGAGCTACGCGAAACACGGTTTCAGCAAGTTCGTACTTTGTCTGGGTTACAAGGCCGAGGTCGTTAAAGAGTACTTTTTGCACTACACCGCAATGCAGAGCGATTTTACTGTTAATTTGGCTACGGCCGACGTGACCACACACTCCATCGATCACTCCGACGATTGGAACGTCACGCTCGCCCATACAGGCGAACTCACGATGACCGGTGGCCGCGTCGCGCGAGCCGCGTCGAAGTATCTGGGCGACGCCAAACACTTTGCCGTCACTTACGGCGATGGTGTGACCGATGTTGATCTCGCCGCTGAACTCGACTTCCACCTGTCGCATGACCGACTAGGAACTGTGTTGGGCGTCAATCCACCTTCGCGTTTCGGTGAAATTCAGACCGAGGGCAGCGAAGTCCTTCGCTTCGAAGAGAAACCCGAATTTGGCGATAGCTGGATCAATGGCGGTTACTTTTTCTTCCGTCGTGGTTTTCTTGAATATCTCAGCTCGGATGAAAGCTGTGTTCTCGAGCGTTCACCACTGGTCAACCTTGCTAAAGATAACCAGCTCAGCATGCACAAACACTCCGGCTTTTGGCAATGCATGGACACCCAGCGCGACCACGACCAGCTCAACAGAATGTGGACCGCCAACGAAGCCCCCTGGAAGTAGCACACAACTAATTCACCCACTACACACCACCAACCACTCGCACCCAAACCAATGAACATCTTTGTTACCGGCCATAGCGGCTACATCGGCGTCCATCTTGTTGAACTTCTACAGGCAGCAGGCCACACAGTCACCGGCTGCGATCTCAACCTATTCCAAGGTTGCGAGTGGGAACCCGTCGCCAAGCCCGACCGAGAACTTGTCAAAGACGTCCGCGAGATCACTGCCGACGATGTCCGCGGACACGACGCGGTCTGCCATCTGGCTGCGATCAGCAATGACCCGATGGGCGACCTCAATCCCGAACTCACGCTGAGCGTCAACCGCGACGCTTCGATTCACATCGCGAAAATGGCCAAGCAAGCCGGCGTGCCGAAGTTTCTGTTCTCCGGCTCATGCTCTGTTTACGGCAAGGGTGAGAAGCTCGACCTCGAAGAAACCGATGGTCTTCATCCGCTCACCGCCTACGCTCAGAGCAAGATCGAAACCGAAGAAGTCGTCAGCCAACTAGCGGACGACAACTTCTCACCTGCCTACCTTCGCAATGCGACCGCCTATGGCCACTCGCCGATGCTACGAATCGACCTCGTGGTCAACAACCTGTTGGGTTCAGCGCTATCGTATGGTGAGATTCGCATCAAGAGCGATGGCTCGCCTTGGCGTCCTTTGATTCACTGTCGCGACATTGCCCACGCCTTTGTTGCTTTCTGCGAGGCGCCTCGCGAAGTGATTCACAATCAGGCGGTCAACATCGGCGGGGACAGCGAAAACTATCAAGTCAAGGACGTCGGCGACATGGTCAAAAAGCTGATCCCCTCAGCGACGGTCGCCTACACCGGCGAAGTCGGCGAAGATCCGCGTAACTACCGCGTAAAATTCGCGAAGCTCAACGAGTTGCTACCCAGCTTTAAACTTGAGTACACACTCGAGAAAGGCATGGAAGAATTGCATCGCAAGATGGTCGAGCATGGTTTCTCGCAGCAAGACTTCGAAGGCGACCAATTCGTCCGCTTGCGAACGCTGTCGAAGCGTCTCGATCAATTGGAACTCTGTCAGGAGGCGAGCTAGCAAGACGATGCAATTTCACGAAACTCCGCTCCCTGGTGCCTACATTGTCGAACTTGAGAAACGCGGTGACGATCGTGGATTCTTCGCTCGCGCGTTCTGTCAAAACGAATTCTCCGACGTCCAGCTGCCGACCAAGATCGCGCAAGCCAACAACTCGTTAAGCGCTGATCGTGGCACGTTACGCGGAATGCACTATCAGCTTGCGCCCAAAGCCGAGACGAAGATGGTTCGCTGCATTCGCGGCGCGCTTTGGGACTGCATCATCGATCTACGACCTGATTCGCCAACATTTTGCCAATGGTTTGGCGAAGAACTGTCGGCCGAGAATCGGAAAATGTTGGTCGTACCCAAAGGCTTTGCGCACGGGTTCATCACGCTCACCGACGACGTCGAGGCATTTTACTTCGTCGACGAGTACTATGCCCCGGAACACGAACGCGGCATTCGCTGGAACGATCCGAAGTTTGGCATCGAGTGGCCCATCGAGCCAGTGGTACTCTCCGATAAAGACCAGGCGCATCCTGACTTCGACCCGGCCCACCATCTCACGCTGGACGCGAAGGAGACGCAAGCGTGAGCACACGGAAGGTTCTGATCACTGGCGGAAGCTCGTTCACAGGTACGTGGCTGATCAAGTCACTGGCGGCTGCGGGACACGACGTGACGGCCGTTTTTACGCGTGAAAGTATGTCCGACTACGCCGACTTACGTGGTCGACGAGTCCGAGAGCTTCAGCAGTTCTGCCGACCCGAGTTCGGCTGCGCGTTCGGAGACGACAAGTTCTTGGAGTTGATCAAGACCGTACAGCCCGACGTCCTGTGCCATCACGGCGCTGATGTAACAAACTACCGTTCACCCGATTTTGACTTTCATCGAGCGGTAGCCAACAATACGCAACAAATCGAGGCGGTACTGCAAACACTAGCAGAAGCAGGCAGCAATCGCATCGTACTCACCGGCACAGTTTTTGAGGGAGGAGAAGGGGCTGGCAGCGAGAATCTACCGCACTTTTCTCGCTACGGACTGTCAAAATCGCTAACTGCGCAGGTGTTCCAACACTTCTGTCAGCAGGACAAATTGTCCCTCGGTAAGTTCGTTATTCCTAATCCGTTCGGACCGCTCGAAGAACCACGTTTCACCGCCTACCTCATTCGGACCTGGCGTGCCGGTGAGACGCCATGCGTCAACACACCCGCCTACATCCGCGACAACCTGCATGTTTCGCTCTTAGCTAAGCACTACGCGGCATTCGTTTCTGAGCTGCCTGGCGACGCAGGTTTCATGAAGACGAACCCCTCCGGCTATGTCGAAAGCCAGGGTGCCTTCGCACAGCGTTTCGCCCGTGAGATGCAATCGCGGCTCGACATAGATTGTCCAGTTGATCTTGCCATTCAAACCGAATTCTCCGAACCACGGATTCGCATCAATACCGACGCCCTTGATGAGGTCGCACTCGATTGGGATGAGTTGGCGGCGTGGGACGAGATCGGCGAGTACTACGGAATGCAAGAGGTAGCCAGTCGCTGATCGTATCATGAGCACCACCTCAGTTCCAATGACGAGCGAACCAACCACTCAGAGCGAAGCGACACAACCGCCTGCCGAGATGGGTGCCACCAATCAGAACCCTACCGGCATCGGCGTGCTCGCGCTAATCTGCGAAGACTTGCAGGTTCACGAGAACAAGCTGCTCGAACAAGGATTCTGGGCGCTGGCCGTACATCGCTTTGGCAACTGGCGCATGAGCGTTCCGAGCAAGCCGTTGCGAATTCCGTTCTCGATCGTCTACAAACTGCTTTACCGCTTCGTGGAATGGACGTGCGGAATCAGCTTGCCATATACGGTGAAAGTCGGCCGGCGCGTACGCATTTGGCATCACGGCGGCATGATTCTACACGCTGAATCGATCGGCGACGACGTGCAGATTCGGCAGAATACAACCTTCGGCGTCGCGCGGACCAATCACAACTTCGAGCTACCGGTCATTGCGGCCGGCGCCGACATCGGAGTCGGTGCCTGCCTGCTAGGCAACATTCGCATCGGACGCGGCGCCGTGATTGGTGCCAACGCCGTCGTCCTGAAAGACGTGCCCGACTTCGGAGTGGCCGTGGGTGTGCCGGCGAAGGTGATTAAGTACGTCGATGGCCGCACGCCCACAACTGAACCGACGGAGTGACCAGCCCAGATGTCGCTCGACTCGCTAGGTATCGTCGCGATCGGACGAAACGAGGGCTCACGCCTGCGCCTGTGTTTGGAATCGCTGCGTAATTTCGAGTTGCCGACGATCTACGTCGATTCCAACTCGTCGGACGATAGCGTGGAGATCGCGACAGAGCAGGGCACCTCGGTTCTGCAGCTCGACCCCAACAAACCCATGTCAGCTGCCCGGGCGCGACGTGAAGGCTTTCGAAAACTGCTCGGCGAGCATCAATCCCTGGAGTTCGTATTCTTCGTCGACGGCGACTGTCAGGTTGATGCCGATTGGCCGGAGGCGGCTGTCGATTTTCTGCGCGGGCACGACCGCGTTGGTGCCGTATGTGGGCGGCGGCGCGAGCAGCACCCCGACCTGGCTGTCTACAATCGTTTGTGCGACCATGAATGGGACACCCCAATCGGCGAGGCGCTGTCGGTCGGTGGAGACGCCGTTTATCGCGTCTCGGCCTATCGCGAAGCGGGCGAGTTTGACCCAACGGTGCCCGCCGGCGAAGAACCCGAGCTCTGCAAACGAATGCGTGACTGTGGCTGGACAATCCAGCGCATGGCGGCCGATATGACGCGTCACGACGCAGCGATGACCAGCTTCGGCCAGTGGTGGCAACGACAAATTCGCACCGGCTACGCAGGCTACGATGTGGAACGGCGTTTTCGGCTGGGCATATTCGATCGTATTCTGCGCAGCGCATTCGCTTGGACTGCAATTCCCATCGTGGTCGCGATTTTCGCTGCCGTTGTTCTTCGCATTTTGCAATTTCAGCTTTGGCCCATCGCCGCGCTGTTGATCGCGGCGGCTGTGGTCTCGCTACAGACATTGCGAATCGCCAAACGAGCCAAGTCGTCAGCCACCGACTGGAAACATGCCCTGCAGTTCGGTTTTTTCACGATGACGTCCAAGCTGCCGATTGCTCTGGGCGCGATTCGGCAAATCATCGCCACAGCGTTGGGCAGACAAGCACGCATCGTTGAATACAAATCCGCGGAAACACTCCGGCACCAATCTTGATATCCGACATGAAATCGCCTCTAAAAGCTGCCGTCGTCGGAGCGGGCCAGATTGCCAAGCAGCACTTGGGCGCGTTGGCTGCGGCCCCGGGCGTGGAAATCGTGGGAGTTTGCGACTTGTCGCCGATCATGGCTGAGTCAACCGCCGATCGCTTCGCCGTCGACTATTGGACGACTGATTTTTGTGAGCTGCGCGATCGCAAGCAGCCCGACATCGTACATCTGACCACCCCACCAGCCAGCCATTATCCGCTGGCGAAAGAGTGTTTGCTTGCCGGCTGCCACGTCTTCGTCGAAAAGCCAGCCACTTTGGAATTTGAGCAATTCTTGGAACTCAAGGAACTCGCCGCCAAGAACAACCTCTGGCTAATCGAAGACCACAACTATCAGTTCAACGACGCCATTGAGGAAATGCTATCGGCGTTTTCGACTGGCGAGTTAGGCGAAGTTCGTCACGTCGACGTCCAGATTTGTCTCGAACTGTTTGGACTGGGCAGCCGCTTTGCCGACCAGGACATGCCACATCCGGCAATGCGCGAACCAGCTGGTATCGTGACCGATTTTCTGACACATCTGTGCTATCTCGGCTACGCGTTTGTGGGCGCACACCGCAGCTGTCAGGCGTTTTTCAATCGTCGCAGCGAATTGCCCGACAATCCCATCACTGAATTCCAAGCGCTGATCGATGCCGAACGAGGCACGGCACAACTTGGTCTTAGCTCGGCGGGACAACCCGATTCTTTTGTGGTCAGCGTGCAAGGCACGAGAGGGCAGATCTCAACCAACCTGTTCGAAGTCGGAACTGTTCGAACGCAGCTGCTTGGCGGACCGCAGCCGTTGGTGCCAGTTCGAAACGCGCTGTGGCGAGGGCGCAGGGAGAGTAGCAACGCCGTTCGTAGCCTGTGGCGAAAACTCGGCGGCGGACCTGGCGCATATGAAGGACTGTGGTCGCTAATCGAAAAAACTTACAGCAGCTTGCAAAATGGTGGGCCGCCGCCCGTCTCGATGGAGCAAATCGAATCCGTGAATCGCCTGGTCCACGACATCCAGCAGGAGGTTGAGTCGCCATGCGTGTGTTGATCACTGGGGCCAGTGGTTTCTTAGGCCGCTATGTGGTTGCCGAAGCGGTGCGCCGTGGTCACGAAGTGACTGCGCTGGTGCGTCCTTCTCGCAATCTGCCTGACGGGCTGTTTCCCGCCGGAGTCAAGACGGCTCGCGCCGACGTCCGCAATAGGGACGCGCTGATGAATGCGGTCGAGGGTGTCGATGCCGTAGTTCACTTGGCTGCGTGCGTCGTTGGTGATGACGATACGCAGTTTGCCAGTACTGTGGTTGGTACCGAGAATCTACTCGCCGCGATGGTCGAGAAGAAAATCAATCGGCTAATTCACTGCAGTACATTCTCCGTTTACGACTGGCGGACGTCTGGCGATACGCTCGACGAGCAATCGCCCCTCGAACCCGATCTGTACGCACGCGATGGCTACGCGATCTCAAAGACCTGGCAAGAACGCCTCGTACGGCGCGCGGCCGACTCCAACGACTGGCACCTAGCCGTACTGCGACCAGGATTTATCTGGGGCGCTGGTAATGAGCTGATCGCTGGCATCGGTCAGTCGGTCGGTCCGATGCACCTGGTCATCGGCGGAAGTCGTCCCTTGCCGCTGACTTATGTCGAAAACTGTGCCGACTGCTTCCTCAACGCGTTGGAATCCGACGCCCCTGCGGGCGAAACGTTTAACGTCATCGATACAGACACCGTTTCGGCGTGGCGATACATGGGCCAATGCCTCGATGCCGGGGTCGCGAAGGGTTTCCGATTCTACCTGCCCAACTGGGTTGGCATCAGTGCCGCGACCGTTGCCAGTTGGACGAGTCGACTGTTATTCGGACCCACGGGCAAATTGCCGGGGTTGTTTGTGCCTATCAAGTTTCGAGCGAGGTTTCGCCCGCTGCAATTTCCCAATCAGAAAGCACGCAAGCAGCTGCATTGGCACTCCAAATATACGGTCCGCGCGGCATGGGATCGAATTCGTCTGGGTGAAGGAGAACTGCTGTCGGTTGGCCCAACGACTGACGAATCGTCGCAGCCTCGTGCGGAGAAGAGCCTTGTCTAAGCCGCTGCGCGTCGCCTATTTAACGAGCGCTTTCGCACGCCCCAGCGATACTTTCGTGCGTAGCGAAGTCGATCGGCTGCGTGGGATGGGCTTGGACATCGAGACGTTCTCGATTCGTCGGCCGGAAGTCGATGCAAACGTCGACGCCAATGTGGCGAAGCATCAGGGTCGTACGGACTACATTTTAGAAACGGGCATGTTGCAGCTGTTCGTTGCCACAATCGCTTGCTTTTTTGCCAACCCTTTGCGTTTCTCGCACACGAAAATTCTGGCCTGGCAGACATGTAGCCCCGGATTGCGAAGCTGGTGTTTGCATGTCGTCTACTTGATGGAAGCGGCATACCTCGCCCAACAAATACGCAAGCGAAAGCTTGATCACATTCACAATCACATCGGAGAGAACTCGGCGACGGTAGCGATGCTTGCTGCGTCACTCGCCGACGTTCCGTACAGCCTAACCATTCATGGACCGGCGATATTCACCGCTCCCCAGCGATGGGCACTTGGCATGAAGCTCGATCGAGCCGCGTTTACTGCCTGCATCAGCCACTTTTGCCGCAGCCAGTGCATGTTGCATAGCCAGCCCTCGACTTGGCAACGACTGCACGTCGTCCGCTGCGCAGTGGGCGAGGCCTTCCTCGAGGAGCCGAGGCGATTACCCACCAATCCACCGACAATTGTCTGCGTTGGTCGACTGTGCGTCGATAAGGCCCAGCGCCTCCTGGTCGAGGCCGCCGCTACGCTGGCGAAGGAAGGCATCGACTTTCGACTGAAGCTAATCGGCGACGGTCCGGAACGGCAAGCGATAGAGGCCGTCGTCCGGCGCGAAAATCTATCCGAAGTCGTTGAACTGGCCGGCTGGCAATCTAGCGAGGAAATCAAAGAGGTATTGCAGCAAGCGACCGCCTTGGCGCTACCGAGCTTCGCCGAAGGCTTGCCGATCGTCATCATGGAAGCCCTCGCACTGCAGTGCCCAGTCATCAGCACGAACATCGCGGCTATCGCGGAACTCGTCGAGGCTGGCCAAAGCGGTTGGCTGCTGCCACCGGGCAATGTCGACGCAATTGTTGACGCACTCCGAAATGCCGTCCAAGCCTCAGACGATGAGCTTGCGCGGATGGGTGCGTACGGCAGAGAAAAAGTACTTCGACTTCATCATCCCGAGCCGCAGGCAGCTCGACTGCGCCAGTTGATTTGCGAGGCCAGTACCGCCTAGCTAATCATCAATTTGAGAAGTTAATCAATCTCCGCAGGCAAACCGCAAATTCCTTGCTGCTGCCGCTATTTCGACGTTAAACTGGAGTTCTAGGTTGGGCTGAGAACTCACTTTCCACAAGTTGTCCGTCGGCGATTTATGCGGCTACGACAACTCCTGCCGCTCACTAAATCTGTCGCATGTCACGCCCACCGAAGATCAGCGCCAAACGTCTCCGTTACGAATCTCTCGAACCACGGTTCGTGCTGACCAGCAGTGCGCCATTCGACCCGGTACTTGACTTGCAGGTCGACTCGGGAGTGATCTTTAACCAGTCCAACGGACTCGTCTCGGCGTGGAACGACCAGGCAGCGGGCGACAACCATCTGCGTTCCAATGGAACCGCGAGGCCAACGTACGGTGCAGTGCAAACGCCAACGGGTCTTGACGCGATCAGCTTCGATGGCCTCGACGACCGTCTGCTCCGCGATGTCAACGACGGCATCTCCGGTCCGCCGACCAACGATAAGAGTCGCACCATGTTTCTGGTTGCGCAGTTCCACGACTCCACGACGATTGGCGGCGCGACCTATGGCCGCGGAGCGTTGAACCAGTCGTTTGGCATCGGTGTCGGCGACCCTGGCAGCGATCACGGTGATCTCGCCTTTCAGACTTGGCCGGACGGTGACAACCGCTACTTTGAAAGCGATGGCTTTACATCGCCCGGTAACAGCACCGGCTGGATGGTGCTGACCGTCGTACACGAACGTGACGGCTTCGACCCGGCAGATAACAACTGGCTCTACCGCGACGGCGTCGAGATCGACGCTTGGGATCACAAGCTCAATACCAAGCTGCACAGCACTCTCGATCTCAATGGCAACACCGCCTCGCGACTCGTCTTGGGTGAAGGGATCAAAGAGCGCGGTAACATCGAAATGGACGTGGCAGCCTGGTTAGTCTATGACGATGCACTTTCTGACGCTGATCGCCAAGCGGTCGAAGGCTATCTCACCGCGACCTACGTCAGCAGCGGCGCGAACGAAACTCCTACGGCGACCGACGACTTTGCCGAGATTGCCGACGGCAGCACGACGGCCATCGACATTTTGGCGAACGATACCGACTCGGATGGCTTCCTCGAAGGCAGCACCGTCACGATCGTCAACCAGCCGTCGCAGGCCGCCAGTTTCTCGGTCAACCCGACCACCGGCATGGTTACCTACACGCACAACGGATCGGGCTTCAACGACAGCTTCACCTATACCGTCGAAGACAATCTGGGTGGCACATCGAACGTGGCCAACGTGGCGATCGTCGTTTCTTCCGATGTGCTGCCGGTGACTGCCGGGCTGGTGACGCTGCTCGAGTCTGACGCGGGTGTGTCGCTTGGATCTGGGACGACCGTCGCCTCATGGCTCGACACCTCAGACAATGGCCTGCAGCTCAACGCGTCGGGCAATCCTCAATTTGTCGCTGGCGCAACTCCGAGCGGACAACCGGCCATCGCATTCGACGGAGCAGGCGACAAGCTCGAGGTCGAAGGCACCACGGTCATCGACGACCTGCCCAGCGATGCCGAAGACCGCACGGTGTTTGTCGTCGCCAACTATCTCGACCCGCAGGGTGTGCAGGCAGGCGTCGCCTACGGCAAGGCCAATTCCAACCGCACCTTTGGCGTCGGCGCAGACGGACCAACCGGCAATCTTGCGGTGCAAGGTTATCTCGGCAACAACGATCTCGTTTCGTCGACGCTAGCCACTGGCCAAGGCTGGCAGGTGCAATCGGTCGTGCTGGACAACAACAACCTGCAGCACTTCGAGAGTGGCGTACTCATCGATTCCTGGACGCACACCTACCAGACGCGGGTCGACGCGCCGACTTCAAAACTCGTCCTTGGTCAGTCACTCGATGAGGCTGGATTCAGCGAGCTGCAGGTCGGTGCCGTGCTGGTTTACGACCGCGCACTCACCGCGGCCGAGCGGCAGCAAGTCGAAACGTATCTCGCCGACAAGTACACCGCCGGCCAAATCAGCAATCAGCCGCCGACCGCCGTCGACGATGCCTACACGATCACACAAGGTGGCGTGCTCGATACGCAGCTCGCCAGCTTGCCAAGTGTGCTCGACAACGACAGCGATCCGAATTTCGATCCGCTCAGCGCATTCGTCATCAGCGGCCCAAGCCACGGCACGCTAACGCTCGACACCGACGGCTCGTTTATCTACACGCACAACGGTCTCACGAGCACCGACGACAGCTTCACCTATGTCGCCAACGATGGCTCAGTGGGGTCGAATGTCGCGACCGTCAACATCAGCGTCACGCCAATCTCGAACGACAACGTGCAGATCGTCCGTTGGCACGGCGACTACTACCAGCACCTATGGATCGGTGGCATCCCAGGCGGCAGTCCGCCGGAGATTCGCGAGAACCGCTGGCTGCGCGGTGGTCCGCCGGAAGGCACGATGTCTGACGCGCAGAACCTCGACCTCGACAACGATGGCCAGTTTGACGACAGCCGCGTCTGGTTCGACTTCAGCCTAACCGACGAGTTCAATCCGCCTGACACGACCAGCAAAGTCGATGGTCTGATTTATCACACCGAGATGCCCAGCGCGAGGTTCTACGGCGGTCTGAGTGCCGACTTTTTGAATTACGAAACCGAACGCATCCAGCAAGCGTTTATCGAGAACGACGGAGCCGGCGGCGAACTCGACGACGTCGGCTACCCCAGCCCCTATCTCACACCTGAGTTCGACGGACTGAGCGACTTTATCGAGTTGGTGCGAAACGACGATGGGCGGAACAAGAAGAACCACGTCGGTCCGCACGAAGACTTCGCAATCAATCTCTATCGGCCCGACCTGCCACACCCGATCGATCCGAACGACGATCCGTCGGACAACCTGGTCACTTTCCACGCCGCATTCATTTGGAAAAAAGCAGACTTCCTAGCTGGCGGCGATACCGCGACGGTCTCGCTCGATGCCGAATCGTCGTTCTCTTTCGAGTCAACACGCTGGTGGGATAACACTGACGAAGCCCGCTGGATTCTGCAAGCCGACGACGGGCAGCTCTACATCTCGCAGTTTACCGCCGCCGGCAGCCTCGACCTGTGGGGCGCGACCAACACGTTCGCCGATCCACTTAGCTCGAATTGGGCCGTCTACAATCCGGCGACCGACAATCTCGATTTCGATCACACCACCGCCAACTGGATCGACCCGGTCGCCAATAACTTGTTCGACGATATCCAGGCCGTCGGGCTCTACATCGCCAACGACACTCCATCGGGCGACCTGACGAAGTTCTCGCTCGACGAAATTCAGTTCAACGCCGTGCTGACACCCGCTTCCGTAGCCGCCTCGACCACCAACGACGATGGGCCACCGGCATCCGCCTTGGCGTTCGGCCCCAGCACCAACCAGGCAGACACCACCGAGGCACTTTCTGACCAAGCGTTCGCCGGAGCCGCCAGCACACCCACGGTCGCCGAGTCGCCGCTGGCCGCCGCAATCGCCGACGAGTCGTCGACCGATCTCACGGCAGACACCGACAACGAAGGCGTCGACCTCCTCGACCTCGACGAAGCCTTCGCCGATTTCTATGCGGGACTATAGCCGTCGCGCGTGCCCGACTTTTTCGCGATGCCTGGCGCACATCTGAGGAGAGTCTCTTTTCGCGTCGAGACCTGTGAGAGTTTGTGAGCCGATCGGCAACGATTCCACGTGAGAAGGTTCACTTCTCCGCTGGAATCTCAGAATGGGAATCGGCTGAAATGATGTACACTTTGCGAAGTTCTCCGAGAACTCTTGGTTAACAGGCGTGTCACTGATTTTAGGTAATTGGGTGACTCAAGTGAGCATCGAAGTGTATTTCGAGAACGGCACATGGTCTCATAAGACCGATGAGCTGACGTTCTGCCTGCCTCATGAACCAACGGAATCAGATGTACAACGGCTCGAATCCCTCGTTAAACGGGTTCAGGGAATCGTGCTGTCTGCGAACGATTACGCGTCCAACTCAGAGTATTCATCTGACATCGAGAACAATGGTGGAATGACAGCGTCTACCGTTGCGATTCTTGAAGACTGGCAATTCGTCGTATGGTTTCAGCTCCGGGATTCTAATCGATACGTGGGTGTGCGATTCTCGGGAAACGTTCCTGTCGACGTATACTGTGACCACCCGTAGTCACAACTTCAAGAGGGCTATTGGCGAAGCACTCCACCCCAACATCCACAAGAGGAGGGACTCTTCTCCGCTGGAATCTGCTGCCTTCTGGCACCAGCGTGAATCCAACCGACAACATCTACGACAGTTAGTTAGAGATATCTACTTCCATGAACTGTAGATAATGACCAGAACCTGGCGTGCAACGACTATGCGAATCTCTCGGTACAGTGGTCTGGTCGAAGCCAATCCGCACCCATCGCGTTGTCCTTGGCCCGAGCATTCGCCCTAGCTGCATTCCGCACGCTTCGACGCCCGCGCATGACTGTTTTACCCTGGCTAAGAATTGTGCATGATTTACTAGTTTTAGGCAGATAGAATGCAGCTTGCTTGCCGTCTTGCCATGCGGACGACGAGCGGCGCAATCTAGTTTCAGTGGTTCCAAATTGAGCCGTCGGCGCTAGCCGCGGGTGGTACGCAAGCAGATGTTTCTTGTGGTTACACCCGCGGCTAGCGTCGACGGCTCACATCTGAACTATCAAATTTGGAACTACTGAGTTTTGTAACGGCACTTCGTTGTGCGATTTACAAAACAGATCGTCGCTTCGTCAGCCTGCACGTCGCAAGTGGTTGGGCACCAAGGACTTGGCAAGTGGGAGTCGAGGGTGGCCGTAGGCCTTTTGATATTTAGCAACGCGGTTTTAAGTTTTGCGCTACCGCACAATTCGCAAACCTTTGCCAGCATGTGAGTTACGAAAAACGAAAATGCGTTTCGTAACACCCGGTGTTACAAAACTCGTGGTGCAGCACAGAACCAATTACTCGGCGGCGGACGTCTTTTCGGCGGGCGTCTCCGTCGCGCCGTAGTGAGGACCAGTGACGCCGGCGATTGGCTCGGCATCGCGTGCCGTGCGGACCCAATCTTGCTCGCGAGCAGAGACGAACTTCGTGTAGATCGAGAGCTTGCCCAGAACGTACTGCGGAATGCTAAGCAGCCTGGCAGCTGGCAAGGCACGACGGCCAAATCGCCACCAGGCGCTCGACAGGCCCAAGATGCCTACCAACGCGATTAGTAAGTAAACACCAATTGGCAGCCAGCTTGCCACCAACCAGCTAGCCACCATGATCGCCGCGCCCGCGCCGACCATGGCAAACACTAACAAGCTCAGCGGAGGGACCACAAGCTCCAGCCACATCACCAGCAACTTGAGCGATCGCTGACGCAAGGCACCCAACAGCAGGCGCGGGCCTTGCGACTGGATCACCGACAGATGTCCGTGTTCCCAACGGGTGCGTTGGGTGCGGGCTGCTTGCTGGCTATCCGGCAATGGCGACTCGACGAGCGCCTCCATGCAAGGCAGGGGAGGGTGGCCCGCGAGTGCGAGATCGACGCTGTAGTGCATATCTTCGACGATGTGCGACTCGGGATGCGGCACCGCTCGCAGCAGCGACCAAGGATAGGCGATGCCCGAACCCGTAATCAGACAGGGCATACCAATACGTTGCAGCCCGCGCGGACGCACATAGTTTTTGACGATCACCGCGAAGGCAGAAATCAATGTGCCCGGCGACGCCTGATTCGGCGGCTGCATGATATAAGCCGCTTGCATGGGATTGCCGGTCGCGTGCGCTGCGCGAGCCACACGTTCGACGCAGCCCGGAAGCGGCAGACAGTCGGCATCCACAGACACCACCACTTGCGGAGGATCGGCAGCCAGATGATCGAGTGCATAACGAATGGCGTAGCCCTTTCCCCGTCGCTCGTCGTCGACGCGTTCGAGCACCGTCGCACCAAGATCGCGGGCGACGGCAGCCGTCTGATCGACACAGTTGTCGGCGATGACGATCAGGCGATCGGATTCGGTCAACTGCGGCAGAATGGCGTCGATCGTGTGAGCGATTCCGGCCTCTTCGTTATGGGCGGGAACGACCACCGCCAGGCTCGGACGCTCAACTTGCTCGCTTCGTCGATCACGCCGGAGCGGAAGCATTGCTAGTAGGCACTCGCAACCAAGCACCAACGCCGGCATAGACACCACGATCGCAGCAGCCGACAGCAGTATCAACGTGAAAGACAAGTCGAATTACCAACACTAGAAAGGAGCATGACCGATATCGCCGCTGGCAACTCGCCCGCGACCAAATATCGGTTGGCATTTGTTGTTAGGCAACGACACCAATGATCGGAGCACCAAGTTCGATGAGGTCGCTGACAGCGGCACGCGCGTGGGGGTTGTTGCGTACCTCTTTGGTGGCCATCAACACAATGCCGTCCGCTCGAGCGGTCAACATCTGCAGATCGGCCGAGTTGGTCGCCGCCGGGCTATTGACCAAGATCATCGTGTAGTTTTCGCGGCACTGCTCGACCAACTCGGTCAGGCTGCTGGACGCCAGCGCCTCGCGAGGAAACGCGGCGTGGCCGCTACCAATCAGATCGACACCAGGGCAACCGGTCGGGCGAATCAAATCGCTGACCGAATCGCATCCCGAGGAGAAATACTCCGACAGTCCCGGATGGTCTGCGTAATCGGTACGCACTTCCGACTGCGGCTCGGCATCGGTACCGTGTTCTGGCATCGGTACCACATTGGTAATTGGCAGTCGGGACTTGTCTGGGCATATCGCGTCGACAATCAGGACCTTCTCTTCTCGCTGTGCCAGGCACTCGGCGACGGATGCCATCAACGGAGCAGGGCTGTATTTAGGATCGATACTGCTGAACAGCATGACCGAGCCATCGCTGTGCGAAGACTGCTGTATGCGCAAGGCCAGCATCCGCACGACTTCCGACTGTTCTTCCGTAAGCTTCGCCGGCACAATCCGGCTACGTCGTCTGGGGGCAAAGTCCTGCAGAATGCGATCAGCCAACACCGGCAGGTGCAGCGAGTTTGCAAAGGCAACCTGTGGTGGTGTTTGCTGCCGATACCACTCCGACGCGAGTACGGGGGCACTCAATACCAATCCACACACTCCAAAGGCCAATGCGAACAACTTGGTGCCATTGGACGATACGCTCGTGGTTTCGGCACTAGCAGGCATCGACACGGACCATTCCATCACGCGACACTTCTCCAATTGGCTCATGTTTTCGAGCTGCGCTGTGAGCGCCTTTTGCTGGTTTTCGGCTTGCTCGAGCCGCAGTTCGTAAGCACCGTACTGATCGGCACCAATGCCTGTGAGCTGCTCTCCAATTTCATCTGCCTGTGCCTGATAGTCCTTCAGCCGACTTTCCAGCATGCGGATCTGATTCTTGATGGGGATCGCGCTCAGTTCGAGCTGCTCTTGCTGCTTGAGCAGCGAAAGCCGTTGCCCATCGATCTCTCGCAACTGCAGGCTGAGGGCTTCGGAATGGCCGTCAAAGACCGCGACGATCTCGTCCAAGTCCTTCTGCGGAAGGGCCACGTTGCCGTTGCTGATCATCGAGTAGAGATCAACTTGCCACTGTTGCGGATCGTTTGGAGCGGTGGCCGAGGTCGCGAATGCTTGCACCTGATCTGCCAGCGACATGACTTCGACGTAAACGCGAGAGCCCTCGTTGAGCCGCGCCTTGAGCCGACGCAACTGATTCGCAGCCTTACTCGCGACTTGTGACCGGTAACCCTCGATTAAGCCTGCAACGCGAGATTCTAGTGCATCGCCCTTGCGCTGTATCGCTTCGATTTGCTGCATGACGCCAACCTGCTCGACGCGTTTTTCGTCGATCGCGAGCTGGGTGTTCGCGACGCTGGCAAAGATGCTCCGATAGCGTTCGCTGCTGACGCCGCCCTCTTCCAGGACCTTTTGCTGCTCTGATTGGACTTCAAAAATACGTTGGCGGGCGTCGGCAACTTCTGCGCGGGACTCAAGCAGTGCATTCTCGACGTGATTCATGTGGTTACGCAGCGTTTGCTTTCGCTGCCTAGCTACTTCCTCAACGAAGATTTCCATCAAACCATTGAGGTTGTCGATCGTCTCCTTCGCCTTTTTGCCTGTCATCTCGATATTCAGCAAACTCGAGCCACGGCTTGTCTGCGTTTCGATCAGCTCTTGCAGGTTTTTCGGCGGAATCGCCAGACCGCGTACGTCGCAAAGTTTGCTTAGAATCGGCGTCGATTTGATTAGTTCGGCGCACGTGGTCGGTGCCATTGGCTTAATGACCTCTCCCCCGCCCGGTGCGTTAGGAAGGCCAGTGTGAATCAGGGAAGCGGTACTGATCGAAGAATCCTTGCCGAATTGCAGCATGACTTCGCGTGCGGCGAACGCGCTGATCCCCGCGATGATCAGAAACAGCCACCATCGCCGTTTCAACGCAGACGTGAGCAAAGCCGGCTGCACCTCAGGCGTAGCATTGGCAGCCATGGCGACCGGCGCTTGGATCGTTTGAGGAGCCAAATAGCCAGCTCGCTTCGGTCGGATTTGCAGGTCTTGTGCAGCCATCAAATTCGTACCTCGTAGGGACAGTCGCTAAGCCAACTCTGTGGTCGGCTACTCAGCGCAGCGACGCACAGAAAGCGTATCGGCCACACTCTGCGAGAGAGAGCCGTCGAAAAATCTATTAATCAGCAGGACGCTGAACTGAAATGCAAGAAAAAATAGCAGGCGAGACCGCCCGCGGGGCGTCAGCCGTGTACCGCACCTGTGGAAATCCCTGGGTACTGTGCACTCACTCTAATACACAGTCCAGACTAACGTTCAGCACAAGGTCTTTCAAGAAATCTACACATGGATTCCGAGGCAAGTTGGTCAATAGACGAGCAGCCTCTGCGGGTCAGGGAAGCAGCAACGATAAGTTTCTCGGAGTATTTATCGATCCGTATTTATCAAAACGATAGTTAGCGATTTTCGCCGTGTGGCGGGCCCGAGTTCCAGTCCTAGGGGTAAGCCCGTGAAGTGTCCGTTATTGCCTGAGTTTATTCGTTACTGGCTGGCATTTCGTGTTTCTTGCCTGGCTGCCGGCGCTAGTTGCAAATCGGACCGCGCAGCCGCCGTGATAACCAATGATCACCAAATTGCCGGTGACTTTACGGCATTGTTTTTGCTCTCGTGTGGCATCTGAATCTTGATACATCAGGTCCGACGCTTTTTCTTGTTCGAGTTGACGGCCGCTACATTGATAACGCACCACACTGATTCATTGACGGAAAGCTCCTGGAAATATGTCGACTGCCCCACCTTCAGGCCCACGCACGGAAGCAAAAATTCCCGCCGTTTTATCCTCCAATCCCTCCCGCAACTCTGACTTAGCCACCGATAACGGCGGTGAAGTCGGCATCGCGATCTCACCGTCCAGTCGTCTGGACGCTAGGCACACTTCACCCGCTATTGCCACCGTCGCTCCCGACGTGGACGTGTTGGTTCCAGATAGCGTGCTGGACGAAACCGTTTCGTTTCGGCTCGACGACACGCTGGCGGACATCCCGAGACCCGAACTGCTCAAAAGGATGGCAGCCCAAGCGTCCGCGTCCGGCACGGCCGGCGCCCTCGCACTGGAGCCTCCAGCAGCCAATGGCCCGCTCGATGGCTACTTCTACTCGGTCATGAAGCGGACGATTGATGTTGCTATCAGTGCATTCCTGCTTGTGCTCCTTTCGCCGATTTTGCTGCTCTCCGCAGTGCTGGTCAAACTGACCGACGGCGGCTCGATTTTCTATCCTCACACTCGGGTTGGCGAAGGCGGCAACGAGTTCACGTGCTACAAATTCCGCAGCATGGTGGTCAACGCTGAGCGAATGAAATCGAATCTGGCCTTCTTTAATACCCATGAGGACCATCGGACCTTCAAAATCCCCAACGATCCACGCGTGACTTGGTTCGGTCGCATTATGCGTCGCACGAGCATCGACGAATTGCCCCAGCTGTGGAACGTACTCAAAGGCGAAATGAGCATCGTCGGGCCACGTCCGCCTGTCGTCACCGAAGTCGAGCAGTACACCTGGGACGACATGCAGCGTCTGACGGTCAAACCGGGGCTCACTTGCATCTGGCAGGTGTCTGGCCGCAGCCGATTGCCGTTCCCCGAGCAGCTCAAGATGGATATCGAGTACATCGAGAAACGCAGCTTGGCACTCGATCTCAAGCTGATCGCGCTCACTGTACCAGCCGTGCTCTCGGCCGACGGTGCCTACTAGCACGTTCGACGGTAGAAAAAGTTGAACCTGGCGACCGGTGTTCGCTGACGCAAGCGCGGGACATTCCGCTTCTATTGGAATACAATAGAGTATCCCTCGCATCGGCGATCCTTCTTCCAAACACCTGAGGCTATCGTGGCAGAGTCGTTCGATCTGGTCGTCGTCGGGGGCGGCATCGTTGGCTTGGCCACGGCTTATCGCTACGGATTGCGCTTTCCAGGCGCTACGGTGGCAGTCCTGGAAAAAGAGACCCAGGTGGCACGCCATCAGACGGGCCACAATTCTGGCGTGCTGCATTCGGGCATCTATTACAAGCCTGGCTCGCTGAAGGCGCTCAACTGCCGTGAAGGCAAGCGAGCGATGGAGGAATTCTGCGCGCGAGAAGGCATCGACCATGATATTTGTGGCAAAGTGATCGTGGCACTTGATGAATCCGAGTTGCCTGCTCTCCAGACGATTTACGAGCGCGGGCAAGCGAATGGCGTTACCTGCGAACTGATCGACGCCAACCGACTGCGAGAACTCGAACCCGCGGCTGCTGGCATCCGGGCGATTCACGTTCCCGAGGCAGGCATCGTCAACTATTCGCAGGTATGTCTGCGGCTGTCGGAACTGATCTCGGCTGCAGGTGGCGAAATCCTACTCGGCACGCGGGTGACCGACATTTGCAAAACCAACGACACCGTTGTCGTCGCCACGCCGCGTGGTGAGTATCGGACCAGGCAGCTGATCAACTGCGGTGGGC
>JBCDBK010000053.1:0-33644 GCA_039184115.1 Planctomycetota bacterium
CAGCCATCGAAGATCAGGCAATCAATCGTGCCCATCGCATCGGCGCCGCCGGCCCCGTAACGGTCACTCGCTTTATCACTTCAGGCACGATCGAACAGCGCATCGACCGCGTGCTTGAAGAAAAGCGCGAGTTGTTCAACGCCGTGTTCGATCCCGACGCCGAGCCTGTCCAGGCGTCGGGCCTCTCGCGCGAGGAAATCTTCGGCCTGTTTCAGCTCAATTTTCCCACGCAAGACGCAGCCGCCTGAGCCGTGGGAGAGCCGTTCGCGCCATCGCGCACGAGTTCTGTAACACCGGCTGTTTCAAAACTCCGTTGCCGCTTACGTAACCCACTGTTTTCAAGGCGTCTAGCCTCCGCAAAGTTGGCAAAAACGAAAAACGCGTTTCAAAATTACGAAACTCGACGGGTATGACCTAGGTTGGCTGTCGTAAGTTCTTTCCCAATGAAAGCTTGCGATCATGGTGGGTTTCTGTGTTGCGCAAGAATTGCAAATCTAGGCCACGCGTACTGTTACCAATCTTGCTCGCATCGAGTTTCGACAACGCATGCGCAATATATCGCTAGTTGTATTCTACCAGGCACACGACCGGGGTTCAGCAACGATTGTTGGCCATCTTGAATCGCTGGAGTTTCACTTCGATGCGCCGATCGGATCCGCTAAGCCTTGCGCAAGTGGCGGCACGCCGAGCTACGAATAGGCGATTCAATAACAGTCAGTTGCAGCAATCGCCTAGTTCCGCCGCTAGTGGTAGCTATCTTCCAAGATACTTCACAGGCAGACGAAGCTGAGGCAGGTTCTGATTGTGAAAACGCCGTGAGAGGATGAGCCCGCAGCTCAACTGCCAAGACACTCTCACTCACGACTGAACAGGCTCGTGAAAGTAGAAACATAATCCATCAGGGGCTACCACGAAAAAGACTTGCAGTTTCTCACCATCGCGCTCATCGATTCGCCAGTTACCGATTGTCATATCATGGGATTCTAGCTCTTCCTTTATGCCCTCAATGTCACTAACCAAAATTGCCGCACCAGCCTGTGATGCATCACCGTGGTTGATTGCAAAGCCTAATCTCGTGCCGTCTCGTTCAAGAATAGCTGTTCGAAATGGGTTGCTTGGTCGCTCTTTCTCGACCGTGTCGAAAGGCCCAGAGTACCACTTTGATGTGGCCTCAATGTCAGCAACGGGAAGCGCAGGACCATCTTGCTGGAAAGGAAGCGCTGCCTTAAATTTCTGACCCCCTGACATGGGAGACGTTACTCACAATGTCTTCGGATGTGGGCTGACTGCCGTTGGCTTGTTCCATCAAATACCCTACTCCAGTGGTATATGGTAGGCAGCCACTGCTAAAAATTGCGACTCTTTTTAATGACTCAACGACCCATATACCGTGACACGCTGAGGCAGTTTAGCAGCTCGCTGATTCAAAGCTCGAAGAGTCCCACCACTTGTGGAGCTGACGTACTCGAATTCGGCACAGCTAGTGAAGATACATGGATTAGGTGGCCACCCTGTCCAGTAGCTCGGCTAACGGCGGCACTCTAGAGCAGCGCCCATCCACGTAATCCAGTTAATCTCACGCAAAATGGAATGTAGGTTTTGGAAAGCTCACAAACTAGTAAACGGCATGCAACTCGTAGAACAATAGTTCCTGCGTTTGGAGCTTGAAAGATTCATGCTCCAGGTTGTCGAGTCTCTGAAAATCTTGGAAGAAAAGGGTTGCTTTGTCCCCATTAGAGCTTTAGATTGCTGGGCGGGAAGTGCTGATAGCTTCCACCTATACGCATCTCATCCGACCCACCTTTGCAAGCGCTTCCGACAGTCATGTCGATAAAAATTTATGGTGCGTATCAGATTTCGCACAACACATGTATGTTCCTGGACGCTGACGTTCGCGCCATTACCACTCTGGGGCGATTTTCAGCTCCTTCTTTTTGGTCTTCTTGCTAAGGAGAACGGTCATGTTACGAGTTTGTGGAGCGGTGTTCGTAGTAGGTGTACTTTTTGCAGGCTCGGAGAAATGCTCCGCCAATCTTGTTGGTGGCGTTACGGCAACTGCTACTAGCGAAATCTTTAGCGGTCCGTTCGATCGCCAAGCAAGCAATGCCGTTAACGGATCAATTGACATCGCCGAGGGTGGATATTGGCAGAGTGCAGGAATCGGTTTTGGATTTGGCGAAGACCGTGATCCCGAAATCACTTTTGACCTCAACGCCACTTACTCATTAAACTCTATGAGAATCTGGAATTCTCCAGACCCGCCAAATTCTATCCGACGTACCGACGTTCAGATTTCTACGGACGGAATCAACTTTACTTCAATCGGCGAACAAACGTTCGACCTGTTTTTTGCGACCACTAATCCACCAGTCATTCCGCCTCAGGATTTCCAATTGAATGGAGCTATTGCCCGTTACGTCCGCTTTGATGTTTTGGAAAGCGGAGACGGTACTATGTTCCCATTCGAGGTAGGGCTACCTTCTGGCACAGGAACTGTCGGTATAGCTGAAGTTCAGTTTTTTAGTAACGGAACGGCAATCCCCGAAGCGAGTAGTTTTCTCTCAATCGCCGTTGTTAGCCTATGCTGCATGTTAGCCCGAAGAAGTAGATCCGCGGCTTCTGCCTAGCTAACTATGCATAAAGTGAGCGAAGCTGCTGGCTAATTCTACCAGCACTGATCATGACTCCAATGGATGATGCTAGTTTGAGATCAATGTACTCGCGGACTTGGTTTCGTGCGTTCGGCGTGAGATGCTGAGGAGAATGCGGACTGGAAGATTCCAGCGGAGGAGAGTCGAGCCGACGCTGGTTAGAAACCTCGCGTTTTGACATCTTTATGACAAGGGATACAATCTGTCGAAGCCAAAACAGCTATCTTCAATTCTCCTCTTAACGTTCATATTCATGCTGAGGCCAACCCCTATTATCTCCACCGAACGGTGCAACCTGCGGCTCTTCGAAGAATCAGACATAGATAACCTCTACTCTATCTACTCAGATAATGAGGTGATGCGGTTTCTTCCAGGTGACTACTCGCGAGACGTTGCCGAGAGGCATGTGGCTAAATTCGCTGAGGTTTTCGACGAACGCGGATATACACTTTGGGCCGTAGAAAGCAGCGAAACTGTTGAGATTATTGGGCGAGTTGGACTTTGGCCGCTCAAGGGTACTGAAGAAGTGGAGCTAGGGTACGTTATTGCTCTTTCCTACTGGGGGAGAGGAATAGCTACCGAGGCCTCAAAAGCGTGTCTCGATTATGGCTTTAAAAAGCTTGAGCTGCCCTTCGTTGTAGCTATCACTGTAGCCGAGAATCTCGCGTCACTTCGAGTAATGGAAAAACTTGGATTTCAATTCGTTCGTAAAGACAATTACTACGATACTGACGTCTTATATCATCGATTGGAGTGTTGATGCCTAAGTCGCGTGGGTGTCAACACTCTCGGGTAGAAACTGAACCGCCTCGGTAGGCTGAGTGCTTGCGTACAACTTGTCTCGCTGCACTTACAACGGCTTTTGTTGTTTGAATCGGCTCCATTCGCCGTTTAGCGAAGCCGCCAGCGAGAGATCAATGCGTTGCGACTTAGCTGGGTGCTAGTTCCACAAACCGGCGCAGCATCGAGTCGATCGATTGGTTGATCTCTGCTAGTTGCTCGTCGGTCGGGTGGTGATCGTCAATTGTCAGAAAGCCAGACCAGTCGAGTTGGACGGGCCAATCGCGAAGTTCGGCCGTGTGATTGAGCTGTCCTAAGGTCCGTAACGCCCAAAACGCGCCGTAGTGATTGCGAAAGTCTAGCCACTTGGAAGTGATTGGTGAGAGGTCGGAGTTGAGAGCGACCTTTGGAGTGCCCGAGTTATGGACGAGGGCGGCGGCGGAGAGGAAGCTGAGCGTAGCCACTAGATCGCTGACGGCGGTGGACTCGGCGGCGGACAGACCGAGGTGATCGCGGAGGAGCAGAATTTGACCGAGCGAGACGAGGATCGTCGCGCGCCAATGGATGGTCGGCAGATAGTTGAGTAGTCCGATTGCAATTAGTCCCCAGAGAAATATTTTCCAGGCGACGAATAAATCGACGCGTACACCGGCGGGCAGCGCTACCGCCTGTGCCGCAGGCCAAACCAGGATGATCCACAGCGTCAGAACGACCCACTGCCAGCCGCGATCTTGTGGCCGTTTGGCACCTAGTACCGCCATTAGCGGACATAGGGTTGTCGTGGCTACTGCGAAGCGAGTTGCGGAGAGAGAAATTCCCTCGAGTCGGTGTTCTAAGATCGCGCCCGCAGCCAAACAGGTCGCTGACGCCGCTACCCACAGGCAAGGTGCGGTCAGTGTGGTGCCGCGAAGCCTTCGGTAACCCTGCAGGGCGAAGGTCGCCGTTGCCAAGGCGAATCCACATGTCAGCCATGATGTTTTGGCAAACAGTACAGACGCTACAAGTGTTAAACAGGCCATGATGTCGTTGATCACTGGTACGATTGTGACGGCCTCGTCGGGTTTTCTGTGTGCGAAAGCGATTCGGGCTGGTTTGCACAGCGCGTGAGGGTGACCCATGTTTGGGAAGTTGAGAGTCACGGTGCCAGCGAAGGACCGCTGACGATGGCATCTCGGTCACGGTGACGGCTCTATGCCAGACTCCGACTCTAGACGCAAACTTCCCCGATCACAATCCTTGGAAGCAACAAGGACCTACCGATGCGATTACTCCCTTGGCTCGCCTGCGTTGTCATGACGCTTGCCATTTCGCTCGCTTCCGCCTCCACCGTCGAAGCCCGCAATTTTTGGCAGACCTACGGATCGACGATGCCTGCGGCAGATGGCTGCGGCTGTACGTGGAATTGGAACTCCGATTACTTTGTGGCTCGCTATCCCTCGTCGTGCCGCTACGGACTGTTTAGTCCGTGTAAAACAAGTTGCACGACTTCGCCGGCATGCAAATGGTGCCATCCGTTTTATCCGGGCTATTGCAGCCCCTACGGACCGTGCCATTACCGACGACGGAACCACGTGTACGCTTGCCGGTGCGGTTGTGCACCGATCGCTGCTTGTCTGCAACGTTGCCGATCGAACAGAGCATGCTGCTGTGCCGCGTCAGGCTTGTGTGCTGTCGGATGTGCGATGCCGGGGTGCCTTGGTTCGATCTGCACTGTGGTGGGCAACTATGGGATAGGCAACTGTGGTCCGACTTGCGAGGGCGGTGTCTGCTACGAGCCCGCTGCTCCGTTGTATCACATCGAACCCGAAGGATTTGAACTACTGGGCAGCATACCAGTGGATAGTACTGAATTGCTAACACGTACGGATCTGTCGCAGCTTGGAACGGAAGGTGGCGATCCACTGCTGCAAGCTCCAGGCGTGCTGCAGCAGTTGCAGGAATTATTGCCGGCACAAAGCCCAAACTTACCGCAGTTCAACCAATCGGATAGAGACTAGTTGAGTGCCGCGAATTCGCGGCGAACAAGGAGATGTCCGACCCAGCCACGTTATCGGTAGCCTACTGGGGAGTGTGGCTTGCCGACCAACGCAGCTGGCCGATAGTAGGCAGGTTTCTTTTTAGAAGCCTGCCTGCTTTTTTTTATGTCTGCCCGACATTGCCGAGGTGCAACTTCGCCGTGAGAGGCGGCGATCGTCGAGGATATCAAGTTCTGACTGCGTGACGACGGCGTTATAGATTACCTAACGGTAAGATTCGCTCACTTTCTTACTACCCAGGGAATTGGGCTATAGAGCGGGTCACGCGCTCGCCGATAGAAGCAGTACAACGAGAACGGGAGGGCGAAACACTTCTGGTGTTTTGCTTCAGGATAAAGGTCATAGCAAGACGACGGATCGACTTGCTATGACCTTTTTTTATGTCCTGACGGTGTGACAAACAGCCGGCTTTGCGTTGCCACGCTAGTTGGTGGCGGACTCGTCAGCTTTCAGCTGTGCCAGCAATTCTTCGGCCTCGCGGCGGAAGATGATGAGGCCACCTTTCTGAGCGACTACCTTCTCAAGGGCTGAAATCGCCTTGTCATTTTGGCCTTCGCCAACGAGGATTTTGGCGATCAGAAACGTCGAGTCAGGCTGAATCTGTAGCTTGCCAGCCTGCTGCAGCGACTGCTGCGCCTCGGCCTTGCGCCCGAGCTCATACAACACGTACGCTCTCGTGACGCTCGCCTGCGCGTTATTCTTGAGCCGCTCCGCATTATTTTGGGCGTACTGAAGGGCACGCTCGCGATCAGAGACTTTGTCGCTTTCGATCAGCAACAGCGCCATCATATCCGTTGCGCGGAGATTTCGCGGTTCGAGGCTCAGTACCTTTTGCAACGTTGACTCAGCTCGCTCCGACTGACCTTGCATGTAAGCGACGATGCCGTCCATCAGTAGTGCTGCGGTCGATTCGGGGGCCTGCTCGCGCAGTGCTCCGGAAATCTTGGCGGCCTCGTCCAGTTCTCCCTGCTGAATGAGCCATTCGGCAAATGCCTGAGCGACTTTTGCGTCGGACTTATCTTCGTTGTAGGCTTTTTCAAACGACTTGCGCGCCTTGTCGTTTTCGCCGTTGGCGTAGAAAAGTTGTCCCAGCGAGACAAACGGGTGCGGCACGTCGGGATTGATCTCTCGGGCCTTGTTCAACGCAGCCAACGACTCTTTGG
Source organism: Planctomycetota bacterium (assembly GCA_039184115.1). Lineage (GTDB taxonomy): Bacteria > Planctomycetota > Planctomycetia > Pirellulales > Lacipirellulaceae > Bythopirellula. Next base: position 6,631 of record JBCDBK010000053.1, read on the forward strand.
CTTTATCGAGGCGGAACAGCACGATGCCCATCCGCGTGTGTGCCAACGCGTTTTCGGGATCGACCTCAAGCCATTGCTTCAGGTATTCATTCGCTTGCTGCCACTGCTTGCGCCGCTCGGCGACGGCAGCACGTCCGGCGAGTACGCGAATGTTGAAGTTTCGTTTACGTTTGCTGTTGTCAGTGAATTTTTCGACCAGCGGAGTGGCGTACTCGAACAGCGAGAGCGCTTCGGTCGTCCTCTGGGCCTGGAAGGCTTGGTCGGCCAGCATCAGATACGCTTCGGGGTCATCAGGTGTGTTGGTAGCAGCCCGTTCGAGGTAGAACTGGACGCCGCGTGCGCTGCGCGCCAGTAGTTGCATCTTGGCCATCATGACATCCGCCGGAGCCAGCTTCGGGAACTTTTCCTTGGCCTTCTCTAGGTATTCTTGGGCGCCCGCCACGTCGCGATTGCGGAAGCGCTGGATGGCTTTGTCGATGTCGGGGTAGTCTTGATTCGAGAGCGACACCGCGTCGCCGATGAGGTACTTCGGTGTCAGCGGGCTCTTGTCTTCTTCCTGAGCTGTGCAAACGGTCGCCATAGCGCAAGTGGCTAGCAGCAGCGCCGCGACCATCAGGTGCTGGGCCGAATTGAGGGCGGAGTAGCGGATGCTCGAGATCATGATTTCCTCTCGTTGAATTGCCTGATCGCCCGACAAGAGGGCCATTATTTGTTGGTTGGGTCATGCTCAGAGGGAGGCCGCCGAGCATCGATTGAGCCCGCATTCTAGACGAATTGCTGCAGCTATGCACGTAGGACGCAGGACGCAAGACGGGCGCCGTTTGAAATGCTTCGTAGCTTGGCTAGTATATGCCGATCGCGCAAGGTAGCCCAGCCCATCTCGACGTCGGTCCGAGGCTGATTTATAGTGAACATCTAACGAGGGGTGTGTCGCTGCGGCCCGCCTGCTGGTTCTCTTGATTTCAGGTAAGTGCGTTGTTCGTCGGGCCAGTCTTTAATCGCGAGGTGATCACTGCTCCTCGCAGCCTGAGACTCTACGTAACCCGTGCCGTCTACGTCGCGGCACTATTCGGCCTCGTATTTACCGCGTGGCTGATTCTGTTCGGCTCCAAACAGCAGAGCGGTCTGGCCGATCTGTCCCGGTTTGGCTCCGCGATCTTCAAGATGTTGGCGCCGCTACAGTTGGCGATCGCCGTCGCCTTTTCGGCGCTGCTCACTGCCGCGTCGGTAGCACAAGAGAAAGACCGCCGTACGCTTGATCTGCTGCTGATGACGAGGTTGAGCAACGTTGAGTTAGTCCTGGGCAAGCTGCTGGCGAGCATGCTGTCGATCTTCACGCCGGCGCTGGCGGCGGTACCGCTGCTTATGCTAATCACGCTACTCGGCGGTGTCTCGTATGGGCAGGTGTCTCGCGTCGTGGCCGTTACGTTCGTTTCGGCAGCGGTGGCCGGCAGTCTGGGTTCGACGATCGCGCTGTGGCGAGAACGAACCTTTCAGTCACTGGCTTTAACGGCGCTGACACTCGTGCTGTGGTTACTCGGTGGCGAAGTGATTGCCACGGGAGCGTTGGGTGCCGAGCTGGTGGGCTTGAGCGCCGGCGATTGGGCGGTGGTGTTGTCACCGCTGAGAGCGATTTTCGCAGCCGTACGACCCTTGGATCTGGCCACCACCGGCGTGGGTGGCGTTTGGTGGCAATTGCCAGTGAACTTGTTTCTGATCTTCGCGTCAGCGGCCACACTGCTGTTGAACCTGTGGGCTATTGCGCGAGTGCGCGTCTGGAATCCGACGCAAGAAACTCGGCCAGCTGTCGCCGAGAGTGACTTGGACGAGGTAGGTAGGGCGTCCGCGCGGGTCGCATCGTCACGGTCGCGCCGCGTCTGGGACAACCCGATTTTGTGGCGAGAAATCTGCACCTGGGCCTACGGCAAAAAAATCGTCGTTGTGCGTTTTGCCTATTTGGTCATCTTCGCCATCTGCACCATCGCACTGATGTCGGCACTCGACGCGGGGGGCGGCAGCTATCGCGTTACTGGCGAGGTCGGCGCAACGGCCCAGCCGCTGGTGCCACTGATGGTGTTGGGCCTGATACTCGTCAATGCTTTGGCGGTGACCTCGCTGACCAACGAGCGCGATTTGCGCGCTCTCGATTTGCTGTTGGTCACCGATCTAACGCCTAAAGAGATCATTTTTGGCAAGCTCGGTGGTATTTTCTACAACTCGAAAGAGATGATCTTGCTGCCGATCGGACTCTGTGTGCTGCTATGGTACCACGACTACATGATGGCCGAGAGTTTGGTGTTCTTAATTGTCGCCTCGCTCGTCATGAACGCTTTCGCGGCGATGCTCGGAGTGCATGTTGGTATGACCTACTCCGAATCGCGTACTGCCGTGGGTGTGAGTCTGAGTACGGTACTGTTTCTGCTGTTAGGTATTGGCGTGTGCATGCGGATGATGGTGGCGTTTCAAGGTTCGTTCAACAATCAATTGCAGGCGTTTGTGGCATTCATGGTCGGTGGCGGCGCGGGGCTGTATTTGACCCTAGGACGTCGGAACCCCTCCAAGGCAATCGGACTTGCGTCCTTCGCGACGCCGTTTATCACTTTCTACGTCATCACCAGTTACTTGCAGGCGGGCTATGGCGCGGCGTTTCTCTTAACGGTCGTTACCTATGGGTTTGCCACGACAGCGCTATTGGTGCCGGCAATCGCCGAATTCGATGTCGCCACAGGTCGCACGACGGAGCAAAGTTAGTCGATCCGTGGATTCCACAAGGACTCACGAGTTTCAGTGACCATTCTTCAACAGTTTGCTCCACTTCTGGCCGCGATGACGGTGTTGGCGGCCGGGTCTGCCTTCTTTTCGTGCAGCGAGGCCGCGCTCTTCTCGTTACAGGCGGACGATCGGCGGGCGCTCAAGCGTGGAGCCGTCGGTGGGCAGACCGCGATGCGATTGTTGGAGTTGCCCGACCGATTGCTAACCGCGATTCTGTTTTGGAATCTGATCATCAACATCGTCTATTTTGCGTTGGCTTCGGTGATCAGCATTCGCCTAGAGCGGGACGGCTTGCGTACCGAAGCGGGGATGTTGGCCCTGGGTGCCTTGCTCGCCATCATTTTGTTTAGCGAGATGATCCCCAAAACGGTCGGTGTGCTGATGCCTCGCGCGCTCGCACAGACGCTGAGTATTCCATTGGCGGCCGCCGTGCGTGCCCTTGATCCGGTTGCGCCGATGTTTGCTTCGATCAACGGTGCTGCTCGGCGAGTACTCTTTCCGAAGTTCGAGCCTGAACCCTATTTGGCGTTGCGCGATTTGGAACAAGCGATCACCGTCTCGACGGCGGACGAGGAGCTGGCAGCGCTAGAGCGATTAGCATTGCAGAACATCGTGCTGCTGTCCGATCAGCGGGCTGACGAGCTGATGCGTCCACGCAAGCAGTACCAGTCATTCGCGCCGCCGGTCCGACTGGACGACCTCGGTGGTCGACCGACCAAAAGCGGCTATGTGCTGGTCACCGAAGCCGACAGCGAAGAGGTGACCGGCGCGATCGTGCTCAACTATCTGCCAACGATGCCGCGAGATCACCTCGAAAAGTTTGCCAAGCCGGTGATCTACATGCCTTGGTGCGCGACGGCTGCGTCGGTGTTCGACGAGTTGCAGAATCAGCAGCAGGAAGTCGCCGCCATTGTCAACGAACTGGGCGAGACCATCGGCATCGTCACGCTTGAAGACCTGCTCGAGTACGTTTTCGCCGATCAGGCGAGCCGCAGCGCGCGCTTGCTAGAAACGTCGCCCATCCATCAGCTTGGCGAAAACCTGTGGCAGGTAACCGGCATGGCAACTCTGCGGCGACTGAGCCGCGAGTTTGATGTGGTGCTGCCCAAGACCAAGAGTACGACCGTCGCTGGGGTAGCGCAGGAAGTGTTGCAGCGACTTCCCGAGGTGGATGACGAATTCGAGTGGGAGGGATTCTTGCTACGGGTTGTTCAGGTCGAGCAAGATCAGATGCTCGTTCACCTTCGCCTACGCTCCGAGCCTGATGGAGAATGAAGACGCTCCAATGATCCTCATTCTGATATTGCTGTTGGTGGGCCTCGTGCTGAGCGCGTTCTTCAGCGGCTCGGAGACGGGCTTTTACCGCGCGACGCGGGTGCGGTTGGCAATCGAATCGCTCGCAGGCAACTGGGCATCGCGCGTGGTGCTATGGCTGGCGCATCAGCCAACGCTGTTTGTAGCGACGATGCTTGTGGGAAACAACCTCGCCAACTACGTCACGTCGCTAGCCGTGGTGATGGCGTCGCAGCGTTTTTTTCCCAATGGTGGCGCGGTAGTGGACGTCCTAGGGCCGATTGTGATCGCACCGATGCTATTCTTGTTTGGTGAATCGCTACCGAAGAATCTGTTTTACGATGCGCCGAACCGTCTGCTCAAACGGTGTTCGCCGGCACTGTTGGCATGCACCGTCCTGTTCGCGCCAATTACGCTGCTGCTGTGGTGCTTTAGTCGTGTCTTGCAGCTAATTACCAACAGTTCGCCGCAAGAGCTGCGTCTGCGGCTAGCTCGGCGAGAGCTAGGCGAGTTACTCGACGAGGGACACGAAGTCGGCATATTGCTGCCAGCTCAACAATCGTTAGCCCAATCGATGCTTGCTGTCGCCGGCTTGCCCGTGAAGAGTTTTGCGCTGCCGGCCGCGCGCGCCGTGCGCGTCACCACGACGATGAACAAGAGCGACATCTTGCGCATCGCACAGCGGCACGCACGCACATTGCTGCCCGTCGAGGACACAAGGGAAGGCCGTCGGCTCGTCGGTTATCTGCGCATGATGGACCTTTATCTCGACAAGTCGGCGTCGCTACCCCAGCCGCGGCCGCTCGTCGAACTGCAAGCCGACCAATCATGCCTGTCGGCACTACGACAGCTTAGCCAGAGCGAAGACGCCCTTGGTCACGTGCTGGCCACCGACGGCAAGACCGTGGGCTTTGTCACAGGACGCGAACTGCGCATGGCGCTCGTGTCGGCCTCGTAGGACGCGCTATATCAATCACGGTCGCCGATGGCTGGGACCGTGCGTGGCGGCTCGCCGACGTACTCGCCCAGTGGACGTACGAGGCGATTATCTGCCAGCTGCTCGGCAACGTGCGCTGTCCAGCCGGCGACTCGCGCCATGACGAATATGGGTGTGAAAAGGTCAATCTCAAAACCCATGAGGTAGTACGCCGGTCCCGCCGGGAAATCGAGATTTGGATAGATGTTTTTGCGAGCGATCATTTCGCCTTCGAGTACGCGTGAGATATCGACCCATCGCTGACCGTCGCACTTTTCTGCCAACAGATCGCGGTATTTCGACATCGTTGGCACACGCGAATCCCCGTCACGGTAGACGCGATGACCGAAACCCATGATCTTGCGTTTGTTGGTCAGCGCATCTTCGAGCCAATGCATCGCCTTGTCGGGGGAGCCGATTTCGTTGAGCAGATGCATCACCGCCTCGTTCGCTCCACCATGCAGCGAGCCTTTGAGCGCCCCGATGGCACCACTCACGGCGCCACACAAGTCCGACAAGGTCGACACAATCACTCGCGCGGTGAATGTCGATGCGTTGAAGCCATGCTCGGCATACAGCGTCAGCGACCCATCGAACGCTTTGACGATTTCGTCCTCGGGAACTTTCCCCTGGCTCATATGAAAAAAGTTGGCAGCGAGCGACAGATCCTCGCGAGGTCGAACCACCGGCTGACCGCGACGGACGCGCTGAAACGTCGCGACCAGCGTCGGAATTTTCGCCAGCAGACCAATCCCCTTTCGCAGCGCTGACTCCGCGTCGTCCGCTCCGGCGAACTCGGATTCCATGCCTAGGTAACTCACACCAGTACGGATTGCGTCCATCGGGTGGCCATAAGCCGGAAAGCGCGCGACCGCTTCGAGTAGATGTGGGCTGAGACCTCGCGCCTGCCGCTCCTGCTGGCAGAACTCGTTTAGCTGGGTCGCGTTCGGCAACGTACCATACAGCAGCAGGTACGCGACTTCTTCAAACTGGCATTTCTCGGCTAACTCATGGACGGGATAGCCTCGGTAATACAGCGATTTCTGTTCGGGCAGAACGTTTGATACCGACGTGGTGTCGAAGATCACGCCTTCCAAGCCTTTTTTCGCTTTGAATTTCTCTGTGGTCGACATCAGTAGGCCTGCTTTCAGAGTTTGAAGTTGAATAAGTCGGCATCGATCTTGGCGTACTCTGCGTATCCTAGCAGCTCATATAGCCGCGTGCGTGTCTGCATCTGCTCGAGGGTTGGCTGCTGCGTGCCAGCTTCTGCGAGTACACGCAAGCCGTTTTCGACGGCTTGTATTGCCAGCCGCAGGGACGTGACAGGATAGATAACAAGATTGTAGCCAAGGTTCGTCAGTTGCTCGGTCGTGAGCAGCGGCGACTTTCCGAATTCTGTCATGTTGGACAACAGTGGTACGTCGATCGCCTTGCGAAAGCGTTCGAATTCACTCTCGTCGGCCAATGCCTCGGGGAAGATCATCTCAGCCCCTGCCTCGACGTAACGTTTTGCACGATCGATCGCGGCATCAAGTCCATCGACGCCCCGAGCGTCGGTACGCGCGACGATTAGAAAGTTGTCGTCGGCCTTCGCATCGATGGCGGCTTTGATTTTCCGTGCCATATCTGCGGCGGGGACGAGTTGCTTGTTGTCGAGGTGTCCGCATCGTTTGGGAAATTGCTGATCCTCAAAGTGGCAGCCGCACAGACCGGCGGCTTCCATCGTCACGACAGTGCGCGCCACGTTGGCTGGTTCGCCAAAACCTGTATCCACGTCGACGAGCACTGGCAGCGTCGTCTTCGTGGAAATCGATTGTGCTCGCGCGGCGACTTCTGAGAGCGTAGTCAATCCAATGTCAGGCATTCCAAGATCGGCAGAAAGCGCAGCCCCCGAGACGTAGACACCCTCAAATCCCAGTTCCTCGATCAGCATTGCCACCAGCGGTGAAAACGCACCTGGAAAGCGCAGCAGTTTGCCGCTGCCGAGTTGATTGCGAAACTCGCTTCGTCGCTCTGCTACGGATAGAGGGGGCGAAGACATCAGAAAATCCCCATCGAATCGCGCTCGGCGTGATTGAGTTTTTCGGGCGCGAGCTGCACATTGAGCTGTTGCAGTTCGCTGGGTGAGAGTTCGGTGAGACGTGCGCAGAGATCGACAAAACGATCGCGTTCTTCATTGGCGGCCAGGTCAGACGTCAGCGTTGCGAATTTGCCGAGGTAGTCGGCGCGCGCGAAGGGTCGCGCGCCGTAGCAATGAGCATTAGCCACCGCCATCTCGTCGGCGATGGTCTCTCCGCTTTTCATGTGGATGACAATTCGCCCGCCAAAAGCCTTCTCGTCGGCGTCAGACGTGTGGTAGCGCTCGGTCCATTTGGGATCTTCGACCGTTTCGATTTTTCGCCATAACCGCACCGTATCGGGTCGCGCGGCGCGGTCAGGCAGATAACTGTCCACGTGATGCCAGGCGCCGTCCTGCAGCGCGACGGCGACAATGTACATGATGCTGTGGTCGAGCGTTTCACGGGAGGCCTGCGGATCGACCTTCTGCGGGTCGCCTGCGCCGGTACCAATCACATAGTGCGTATGATGACTGGTGTGGATGGTCACGCGCTCGACCTCGTCCCAATCCGCCACCTGCTGGCGGAGCCGAAATGCCAGGTCGATGAGGGCTTGGGCTTGGTACTCGGCCGAGTGCTCTTTGGTGTAGGTCTCGAGAATCGCTCGGCGCGGCTGGCCGATTGCGGGTAGCGGTACGGAGTAGTTGGCGTCAGCCCCGTCGAGCATGTAGGCTAGCACGCTGTCTTCGCCTTCGTAGATTGGCGACGGGCTGCGCTCGCCGCGCATCGCGCGGTCAACGGCTTCGACGGCGAGTTTGCCGGCGTGCGCTGGTGCATAAGCTTTCCAACTCGAAATTTCGCCCTTACGCGACTGACGCGTCGCGAACGAAACATGGACCGCTTGTTGAATCGCCTGAAACACCGTCTCGGTCGGTAGGTCGAGCATCGCACCGATGCCGGCCGCTTGGGCTGGGCACAAATGGGCGATGTGATCCTTCTTGTGTTTGTGCAAGCAAATGCCTTTGACGAGTGCGACTTGCACTTCGTAAGCCGCAACGATCCCGCGCACGAGTGCCGCTCCCGTGCAGCCGCACTGTTGGGCGACTGCTAGAAGTGGCGGAATATTGTCGCCCGGATGCGAATAATCGGCCGCAAGAAACGTGTCGTGCATGTCCAACTCTCGCACCGCCGTACCGTTGGCCCACGCCGCCCATTCGGCATCGAACCGCTGTCCGTTGTCTAAGCCAAACAAGCACGCACCGCCGCTGCGCGGATGAGCCAGTGCCTGTGTCCGAGCGTGGGCGACTGGCGTGCGATTGACAGCCGCAATCGCGACCGAGGCGTTATCGATCACCCGATTCGCCACCATTTCCGCGACGTCGGCCTCTATCGCGACCGGATCGGTCGCTACCGCAGCCAGTTTCCAGGCGAGTTGCTCCTCGGTTGGCAGTGGTTCGGCAGACGGATAGACGCGAACTTGATGAACCGGCATGTATATTGAATCCCAGTGAGTAGCCAGCGCGAACAGGCGGCGTGATTGTTGATTGGCACGACCGCAGCCGGCGCTGCACCCAGTATAGCCAATCTGCGATTGTTGGCGAGTTGGTCACGCAGACCAAAAAAAGGCCTCGATGCAGAAGCACCGAGGCCTTTTTGCGATTCAAGATTCTGCCGTTCGATTCAGCTACTTGTGATAGCCGAGTGACTTCATGATGGTGAGCATCTCTTCGAAGTTAATAAATCGACGACGATGTTGCAGCTTGTACTGGTCGATGGCCTTTGCCAGTTCGCTGGCTTCGGGTGAGAGGTGATCGTGGCTATTGGCAAATTGCCGCCGTTCGCGGCCGCTCACCTTGCGAGTCGGAATCGCTTCGCGACGCTCGATGAACGGGGTGTCTGGCGCGGTCATTTGTTCGGGTAGAATGGTCGAAGGCATAGGACATGCTCCTTGGTAGGCGGGAGTCGGCAATCGGCTGCCAATGCGCGCAGCGGGCCGAGTTACGTTCAAACATACCTCACGAGTTGAGGCGAGGAGCGGAGAAAATCGCAAGCGGTCCGGTTATGTCGATTGCGAAAGGTGTAACCTGCGTGCGACCGCTCGTTCGGACCGCAACGCCCACGCGCTGAATGCGAATCCAGGTTTCTTCTGAGGGAGAGCGTTACCACCAAATTGGTACCGGTTGCTCATTTTCGTCGCTTTGAAAGGCAGGCACTGGTGCCGATCGCGAGCAGCAGTAGGGTGCTCGGCTCAGGTATCTCGGAGACGTAGTCGAAGATGTTTAGCGCCAGTTGTTCGTTGTCAAAGCGATTCAGATTGCTGCCTGCTCCGCCCCGGTTGAAGAAGGTGTTGCGATCGAAATGACCGACAATTCGACCGGCGCCGGCACGAACGGCCAGTAGAGAAGCGTCCTGCGGTGTCGCACTGCGTGCATTATTGCCTGGTCCTCGAACGGTCTGACCTTCTGGCACACCTGCGACGATCTCGACCGAGACGTCCACGGGCAGCGTGTTCAGATCGTTGGGAAGCGTAAACGGTGAGACGCCTTCTCCGTCGAAGCTGTTGACGCTCTCGAGCAGCGGGCTGGCGGGCGATCGAAACTCGGTGAACGGCGTATTGCCTGCGCCGCGATCGAGTCGATAGGTGCCGCGATCTTCGTTGACTAAGATTCCGAAGCGATCGAGAAACTGCTGGTCGGATCTTTGGGCGTCGCCCCGGACACTGCCGAAGTTTGCGTCGCTGATGAAGACCGCTCCGCCCCCGCTACGGATAAAGTCGTCAACCGCGTCGATTTGACTCGACGCATACACGGCGTTGTTGGATCCGAACACAACGACTTCGTAATCTTGCAGCGTGCGGCTCTGGGTCACTCCATTGTTCGCATTCAGGTCGGCAAACGTACTGGCCTCAAAGCCGGCACCAAACGCAACTGGTGCGCCCTCGGTTGGTCCTGTGCTTGGCGCGCCCGGTTCAATCGACTCGGTCGTCTGTTCGACGTGGTAGCCATTGGCCGTCAGCAGCGTTGCCAGCTCGAACCAACTGTGGTTGCCGTTTCCTGCGGGATCGTTGGAAAAGACCGGTCCCGCCGGATCGCGAATATCGGCGAGTTGCTCAGTATACCCGCGAATATCGAATGGGTCTGCGATGACGGCTCCTTCGGTGGCACCACCACTGCGGTCGGCGCCCCGCACGAACAATATGCGCGCGGCCAGCGTCTGAGACGCCACTCCTCCAATCTGCCAACATAGCAGAACCCCCAACAACCCCAATCTCCGATAAATCAACATCCAGTAATTCCTGCGCATAGAGACACTAATTTGAAATGCTGCGGTCAAGCAACGGCGTGACTGAACAACGTGACGAATTCTTATTCAGAAACTCTTATTTAGAAACAAGGAGCAGGTAGCTACTCCTCATATCAAGCGAGCGAATAGGTCGTTTCGACCAATTGCCGATCAAGAATTGCATAGCTTCGCTTGAAGCGAATCACGAGCAAACCAAAGTGGTTATTAGAAGCTTTAGGTTCGTCCAGGAATGGGCGTTGCTGATAAACTACACAATTGCCTCGGCATTGCAAGAAATTTTCTTGTCGCAACCGCCAGATTTACTCTTTCCGCATGGCCGAGATCTTGGGCTGACAGGCAATCAGAATTGGTCGGAAAGCGATTGGGGCCGGGGCTTATCGTCTCCTGCTACCGCAGAATGACGTCGCCTCGCCCGGGATCGGCAAAGCCTTGCAGTTGGGCCAGCAGCAGCTTGCTGGGCTCGTGGGCCGCGTCAAGGGCGAGTACGCGTCGAGCAGTATTGGCTGCCGCCGTGGTTTGACCAGCGGCCTGCTCGGCACTGGCGAGCTGAAAGAGGAGGTCGGCCGGGGCTACCGCTCGCTGACTCGCAGACGCCAGACTGTCGACCGCGTCTTGATGACGGTCCATCGCGCCATACGCCAGGCCTTCGAGCCACAAGGCCTGCTGCGGTTCTTGGCCAGGCGGATAGATGTCGAGCAGTCGGTGCAGTGTGCTCAAACAGCGCTGCGGACGGCCTAGTTCGTATTGCACCTCGGCAATTTGCAGCAGCACGTCAGTCTGATGCGGTGAGTATCGCAGCGCCTGTTGCAAGTCGGCCAACGCGCGTTTGGAACTGCCACGCTTCCGCGCGACGCGTCCGCGCAAGCCCCATCCGCCGCCCAGTGTCGCGTCGAGTGCGATCGCCTGCTGTGCACGCTGTTCGGCGCGATCGACATCACCGATGTCAAGCAGCATCTCGCCCGCGCGGACAACCGTCGGTGCGTGCCGCGGATCGATTTTGACGGCAGCTTCCATGTGCGCCACCGCTTCGGTTTGAGAACCCGATTGCCAGAGTGCTTCGGCCAAGTGCCTCCGGGCGTCAGCATCGGTAGGGCTGGTGGTCACGGCTTCGTCGAGTACTGCTCGCGCGCGATCCCACTGACCGCATTCCATCGCGGTCACGCCGTCGTGCGAGAGGGCGCGGCACGTCTCGAGCGACTCGGGCACGATCTTGCGTTTGCCCATCGACATGCAGCCACTCGCGCTGATGATCGCGACCGCGACCAGCGCAGCCGCCGCCCCACAATGACGTCGGTTCGAGCTAGCACGAGAGATTTTCAGAATGTTGTTACCTTTGGAACCTGTGGATTGTCGCGGGATAGTAGCAAGTCAGCGCATTTCGCTGCAACCCATGTGCCTACCAGTTGCGGTTTGTTAGACTAGACGTCTGCTAGCAAGTTTCAAGGTTTCGCGCACCAAATACGGTTGCCTATCTATGCCATCGGTTTTTCAGCAAAGCGGACTTCGCTTTGAATATCCGGAGAATTGGTCGCTCGACGAAGCGTCGGAGGGCGGCGTCGAGCAGGTGGTTGTCTCTAGCCCGAACACCGCCTTCTGGCATCTCACCAAGTACCCAGCCGACGAAGAGTTGGAGCCGCTGTTCGACGAGGCGCTCGCCGCCCTGCGAATCGAGTACCCCGAGATGGAAACTGAGCCGGCCGACGATCAGATCGAGTCGCAAGCATTGACCGGATTCGACGTGAACTTTATCTGCCTCGATCTGACCAACACGTGCTGGTTGCGCGGCTTTCAGGTTGACGGTGCCACGTTTTTACTGATGTGCCAGGCGGAAGACCGCGAGTTTGCCCAGGTGTCGCCAGTGTTTCAAGCAATGCTAGCAAGCCTGTTGCGAAATCTGACGTAAACGCTGCAATCGGTCGCGTGCTTCAATCCCGTCTGTGTAAATGCTACAAGGCGGTGGGTTGTGGGCGCTGGGCTGGGACCGGCAGACAAGAGGCTGCAGACATGGTAATTGCTGTGCGCCGGTTAGTTCCAAGGCCTGGCAACAATGACTTTGGCACGCAACCTGCATTAACCTCTTCCCGTCGTCACGCACGCGGCGATCAACACTCGCTTGCCCGCAACAGGCGAGTGCTTTTAGACCCAGCCGCGTGCCAACCTCGTCAAGCGCGTCGGAGTATGACGCCACACAGTTCCCACCACGGGCAGCACGAGTAAGGCGAATCGAGAAGGGTCCGGGTAGCATCCCTCGCAGGGCTGCCCGGGCCCTTTTTTGTTGATGGGTCATTCGATCTCGGAGCATCCAGCAAGAGTCGATTGGAGCCGTCGGCGCTAGCCGCGGGTTTTGGCGGGCCTTTCCAAAGACTCGTATACCCGCGGCTAGCGCCGACGGCTCAATTCGTGTAGCCGCGGTTATCGTGTAGCCGCGGTAATCGTGTAGCCGCTGTTAGCGCTGTCGGCGCACGATTGGACGAACCAGAAGCTCGCCCAACCGTCAAACAAACCAGAAGGTTTTCGCCTTCCACTCGCGATAGGGATCGCCAAAGGCTTGCTCGAGTACACGGTCTTCGAGTTTCGATCGATAGAGTTGCATCGCGACGAACAACGCGTACACCCCGATCCAAACCCAATGAGTCTTCGCCGCAATCAGCAAGAAGCCTGCCTGTGCGATAAATTGTCCGAAGTAGATCGGGTGACGAACGATGCGGTAGGGACCTGAAACTTTCAGATTTCGCGCTTCAGGGACGATGCTCAAGTTCCGCGCGAGTACGGCGTAGCCCCAGACTTCAATGACTAGCCCAATGGTCATAATCACGCCTAACGCCAACGCGAGCTGCCACGTGTAATCCGTGCGCCACAAAAAGGCTGAGTAACTCTGCTGCCATTCGACGTTGACATACCCCAACAGCGGCTCAAGCCAGAGGGGCAACAACGGAGCAAATGCGGTTAGTAGCGTATAGCTGATCGTCCAGCCGTCACTAGCGCGCATCCGCGATTGAATGCGAAAGCAGAACGCCAGCGCGATTTGCAGAAACGTAATATCGATCAACACCGGCACCCACGGCATACGGATTTCGCGGCCACTAGGAAGGATGCAGTAAGGGCCAAGCTGCCAGAAGTGATCCCAGAATGGCACGTCAGCGCTAAAGTACTTACCTGCATGCGATAGGAAGTACGCGAAAAAGAAAGCTGCACCCGTCACTCGAAACAACCAGTCTGGCGCAGCCAGCCACAGACGCATGGGCCATGCGCGACGTATGGCTGCTTCGTTGGTTTCCATGATGGCAGTACTCATGCGGAAAGCGCTTGGTGCAGATGCGGTGAGTTTGTAAAGAATAGCATCTTGATCGCATGAGCTGATTGATGTCCTTAGATTCGGTCTGAGATAGAGGACCGTCACAATCCGGCCTACAATGCAATCATGACCGACGACGACCGCGAGATTGAGCCCGATGTGACGATACTGCTTGGGCAAGCTGCTGGCGGCAACGAGCAGGCGGCCAATGACCTGATGCCGAGGGTCTATCGACAGCTGCGTGTCATTGCCGACCAGCGCATGGCGTCCGAGAATGTCGGACACACGCTGCAGGCGACCGCTCTGGTCAATGAGGTTTTCTTGCGACTGTTCGGTAAGCGGGAGCTTTCTTGGCAGAATCGGGCCCACTTCTACGCAACGGCCGCTGAGGCGATGCGACGAGTGCTGATTGACCATGCGAAAGCGAAAGGACGGAAAAAGCGCGGCGGTTCGGGACGGAAAATGCCGCTCAACGTCGCCGATCTGGCGAGTGAAGAAAATCCTGACCAAATTTTGGCGCTCGATGCGGCCCTTTGTCGCTTAGAGGAGCAGAACCCCGAAGCGGCAGGCGTCGTTCGATTGCGGTTTTATGCCGGACTCAGCGTCGATCAGACTGCCGAAGCGCTGGAAATGTCGCCGCGCACGGTCGATCGACGATGGAAATTCGCCCGCGCTTGGCTGTTCGACCAACTTCGAGATGCCGACTGAATCACTGCGACCGAGAGACCAACTCTATGTCTGACCGCGCCCAGCAGCTATTTGAACAGGTGGTTGAGCTTTCGCTGGCCGATCGTGCGCAGGCATTGGCGTCTGAGTGCGGTGACAATCATCAACTGCGCGATCGTGTCGAATCGCTGCTGATTGCGCATGACGATGCTGGCAGTTTTTTGGGCGAACCGACCATCGACCATGTGGCCGCTTACTCCGAGCCAGCGGAGCAAGCAGGTACGACCATTGGCCGTTATAAGCTGCTGGAAAAGATCGGCCACGGTGGTTTTGGCGACGTGTACATGGCACAGCAGCTCGAGCCGGTCAAACGTCGCGTCGCGCTGAAGATCATTAAGCTCGGGATGGATACCAAGCAGGTCGTGGCTCGCTTCGAGGCCGAGCGGCAGGCGCTCGCACTGATGGACCACCCAAACATTGCTCGTGTGCTGGACGGTGGCGAGACCGCGTCTGGACGTCCGTACTTTGTTATGGAACTTGTGCGTGGTGATCCGATTACCGAGTATTGCGATCGGGAGAAACTATCGACGCGAGAACGACTGAAATTATTTCAGCAAGTATGTCAGGCGATTCATCACGCTCATCAGAAAGGGGTGATTCATCGCGACATCAAGCCCACGAATGTGTTGATTACCGTTGCGGACGGACAGCCGCTCGCGAAAGTCATCGATTTCGGCATCGCAAAAGCGACCAACACCGAGCTGACCGAGAAGACGCTTTTCACCGAGTTTCGTCAGCTGATCGGCACGCCACAATATATGAGTCCTGAGCAAGCGGAGCGATCGGGCGTGGACATTGATACGCGGAGTGACATTTATTCACTCGGCGTATTGCTTTATGAGATCCTCACGGGGCGGACGCCCGTCGATCCGACGTCGCTGAAGTCGGCCGCTTGGGAAGAACTGCAGCGCATGATTCGCGAGGACGAACCGCAGCGGCCTTCGATGGCTGTCACGGCGCTGGGTTCTGATTCGGAGTTGGTCGCCAAGTCGCGTGGCACCGAGCCTGGTCGTCTCGGCAATCTGCTGAAAGGCGACCTCGATTGGATCGTGCTCAAGTCACTCGAAAAGGATCGCACTCGACGGTACGGGGCGGCGAGCGACCTCGCCGACGACGTGCAGCGCTACCTCGACGACGAAGCGGTCGTCGCGACGCCGCCGAGTGCAGGCTACAAGTTTCGCAAGTTTCTGCGCCGCAATCGAGCGACGATTCTTGTTGCTGGAGCGTTGATTGCGGCGCTACTCTTTGGGTTGGTGACGACTTCGATATCCGCGTTCTGGGCAATGCGTGAACGCGATCACGCGCGACAAGCGGAGCTGGCGGCGCGCGAGGCGGAACAGACGGCCGTCGAGGCCTCGCATCGCGCCGATCAACAGGCGGATCGGGCTCGGCGTATGGCGGCGATGGTGGGCAATCCGTTTCGCGATAAGCGAGATGCGGAGAGCTTGGCCCGGGCGTGGCTCGCCGACATCGAAGCTTTCAAGCAAGCCGGGTCCCTGACGGAAAAAGAAATTCTGATACAGCAGTGTCAGCTCGCAACGTGGTGGATGCAATACGGAGGAGGTCGAGAGGCACGATCGATTATCGAAGAAATTTACGATCGAGCGAAGGAGGTGATTGGCCCAGCGGACGCGAATTTTCTCGCGCTAGCGAACATCAATATCATTGCGCATCAGAATCGATACACCGATCAGCAGTTGGCGGACCTATGGGACGATTTGTTGGCCTCGCTCAAGTTACTGAAGCAGACAGAATATGACAGTGTCTTGCCGCAATACGCAGCAGCGCAGCTGAAAGCTGGTCGCGAGAAGAAAACCAACGAGGCGATAAAGAAGTATCTGACGACTCGTAGCGGTCCACGACCAGAGCCGTCCAATCCCGCCTTAGAGTACTTTCGTTTGAAGGCTTCGACCGCCGATCTTGCCGATTGGGGAGCGGACCACCCAGAGCAGTACGCGCAATTGCAAGCGATGAAGAAAAAGTATGAAAAATTGCCAGGCGCTCAGAATCCAATTTTCGCTCAGCCGTCCAAGCGAAAAGGCCTGCAGATCTGGGAGGGCACCCTCGATGCGAATGGTAAGCAGTTGCGCCTGCGTTTCGAGATTACGAAAGACGATGCGGACAAGTTTTCGGGAAAGATGGTCAGTCTTGATCAAAAAAACGCCGAAGTGCCTTTGTCGACGATGACCGTCACCGATGGCCAGGTATCCATGCAATTCGAAGCTGCCAATGCGGGCTTCGTCGGTGAAGCCAACGGGCAATCGAGTGAGGTCGATGGCCAATGGACACAGGGGAACCAGACGTTCGACCTGACGATCCGGCGCACCGATCAGCAGTCTGACTAAACGAGATCTACCGTCAGCCCATCGCGAGAGTCAGCCATGTTTGAAGATCCCGACGAACGACTGGTAGCCCATCTGGTGGCATGGGCTGCCGGTGTCGGTTCCAGCTTTGGTGCCTGCATTGGCCTAACGATTGGTGCGGTGTTCGCCGACCGACTCCCGGTCGCGGCTCACGGTCTTGCAATCGGTGCGGGGCTCGGTCCGGCACTAGGCCTATTGGTCGGACTGGTAGTATTTCAACTCCGAAGAGACTGATCGTCTTGGCAGAAAAAAGCTCGGCACGCCCACATTCATCCGTCCAAATAGATAGCGGGGCAGGGCGTTGACTGCGAACAGGCCGATAAGAAACTCGATGAGCATGCCGAATTTCTTTCAGTGCTGATCCAACCTACCCTGGGCCCACGGTGTTGAACACGTCGACGACCCACCACTCGATGTAGTTGGACAACGGCCAGGTGTGGCCCCAAACTAGGATCGGATAGTAGAGCCATATCGCCGCATAGAACCCATCCCATCCTGTAGCCTCGCGTAGCATGAAGCAGATTGCCAGCACAGGTCCGCTGCTGAGCACGTAACCGATCGTGACAACCGCGAGAATTATGGGCCAGGTCGGAACCCTTCGCGTAGAGTGTGGGTCATTGATCATATCGACAACGCTCGTTAGCTGCCGAGGTGGATATCGCATTCATCTGCGACTGCGATCGATTCTACCAGCGTTCGTCCTTGGTCGAATAGGTGATTCCTGGTATAGATTGGGCTAACCAATTGATGACCACCTCGGACTGATGGCCGACAACATGGAAGACCAGCTCGAACATTTCTTCGCCAACCAACACGCAGCTCTCTTAGCCGTTGAAATTGTTGCCTTATTGGCGATCCTTGGCAAAGCAGCCGACTGGCTAGTTGGTGAAGCCGTTGTGTTATCGGAACGATCAGGCTTGCCGAAGGTAGTCATCGGCGCAACGATCGTGAGCCTCGGCACCACAGCTCCCGAGACGGCCGTATCCGTCCTCGCGGCGCTTAATGGCAAGCCGGAGCTTGCACTCGGCAACGCCGTCGGTTCGGTTATCTGCGACACAGGCCTGATACTGGGTTTGGCTGCGCTTATCAGGCCGCTCAAGATGCCACGTGCGATTGTCAACCGGCAGGGCTGGTTGCAGTTCGCTGCGGGCTGGCTGTTGGTTGCGGGCTGTTGGCCCTGGGGCTCGGGTATCAGCCCGTTTGACGAAGCTGGTCCCGGCGGTAACATGCCGCGGTGGGTTGGGTTCGTGTTCCTTGTGCTGCTAATCGGCTACCTCGCACTGTCGGTGCGCTGGGCTAAAGCGGGTGACGGCGCTCCCACGGAGCTTGAAGAGTTTGAAACAGACGTCAGCGCGCCGATGTGGTACGTGCTGGGCAAGTTGTTCGTGGCGATAGCATTGGTCGTTGCATCGAGCCATGTGTTGATTCCGGCAATCGAGGTTGCGGCTGAGCGGATGGGGATTCCCAAAGGCATCGTCGCGGCGACACTCGTGGCGTTTGGCACATCGCTACCTGAACTCGTGACTGCGATCACTGCAGCGCGGAAAGATCATGGTGATTTGGCGATCGGCAACATTATCGGCGCCGATATTCTCAATGTCCTGTTCGTCGCCGGTGCCTCGGCCGCAGTGACCCCAGCGGGGCTGACCGCCACGCCGGGATTCTTTCGCGTGCTAATCCCAGGCATGATCGTGGTGCTGATCGTGTTTCGCGTTGGTGTCTCTTTTTCGGGCGAGCGCATGCAGCGTCCCCTGGGCGCGATCTTGTTGCTCGTTTATGTCGCGGTGATGGTCGCGAGTTTTACTTTGCTCAAGCAAGACTCATCGGGCGACGACAAAGCACCTAATGTCAGCCGCGCGAAGTCGAGCGCAACAGCAACCAATCGCCTAGCCGTGGCGAGAGTTGCGAAATCGCCGCCAACAGACGGACTTTCCACGGTACGACTAGCTCAGGTTGACGCTTTTCGCACGCGCTGAGAATTCGGCCGGCCAACCAATCGGGCTCGGTGCCTCTGAGTTTCGCGCCGCCACCAGGCAGCTTCGCTTCGTCGGGCAGTCCTTCCGCTTGCTGAGCGTATCTTGCTCCTGCATCATCGCGACGCAACGGACCAGGGCAAACAAGCAGCACGTGCACACCTTTTGGTCCGAGCTCGAGACGAAGTTGCTGGGAGTACGCCGCCAACGCGAATTTGCTGGCTGGATAAGCTCCCAGAAACCGCGTGGCAACTTTGCTGGCCAGCGAGCCGATCTGCACGACATGTCCTCGCGTCTCGATCAGCGCGGAACCGAATGCACGCGTCGTCCGAACGGCGGCAAGAAAGTTGACGTCCAGCAATTCCTGAAAGTCTTCGGCCGCAATGTCGAGGATCGCGCCGCGTGAAGATCGGCCAGCGCAGTTGCACAGCATATCGACCCGTCCGAACCGAGCGAGTACTTGCTCGACGAGTCGGTCGACGTCGGGCTGCACCGTGACGTCAGCCTCCATGGCTAGCACGTTAGCGCCTAGGGCACGAAGGTTCTCGGCAAGTTGCTCCAAGGGTTGCGGCCGCCGCGCGACAAGCACCAAAGTTGCGCCGCAGGCGGCTAACGTCTGCGCCAAGACGGCTCCCAACCCAGCCGATGCTCCGGTGACGACGCAGACTTTGCCTTGCCAGTAATCGGAGTTCATGGTGAACAATTCGGAAGTCTAGGAGAGCCGGGCGGTCGGGTGGTACCACTCTTAACGCTTGCAGCGGATAGAAGGCTGAGCATGCGAACCGAATGTTCTGCACCGATTCCGCGACGAATGCTGTGAAAAGTATGGTTGAAGAAGGACTTTGTCACAAGTCTGGCGGGTAGGTTGCTCGCCGCGAGGTGGCAAAAAACAATGTATTCCCAATCCGGGGTGCAGGGGCAACAATACATGCCAAACTTAACGCTCGATCAACCTTCGAAGGCGACGGACATGCCCATTAGCACCATGGATGAAGCTGTTAGCCAGGTCGCTTCGCTTGCAGATGAGTACGAAATGCAACTCAACCCCGCTCAAATTGCCCGCACAAAAATCGTCGCCACCGTCGGTCCTGCCTGTGGCGAGATTGAGCAGTTAGCGAAGCTCATCCGTGGCGGAGCGAACGTGTTTCGCCTGAACATGGCGCATGGCACTCCGGAAAGCCAGCAGGTGTTTGTCGATCGGATTCGGCAGCTGGGCGACGAGTTGAATGAGCCGATCGCGATTCTGGCGGATCTTGCCGGACCGAAGTTTCGTCTGGGCGAGGTAGAAGGCGAGAGCATTTTCTGCTCGAAGGGCGAACGTTTCTTCTTCGTCAAAGACGAGTCCACCTGTCGCACCGAACTGACCACCAGCTACGAGCCCTTGGTCGACGAGCTATCGGTTGGCGATACCGTAATGCTTGCCGACGGCACCGTCAGCATGTCCGTCGAAGAACTATCGCCCGGGCGAGCCCAACTACGCGTGGTGCAAGAGGGCACGATTCGCAGCCGCCAGGGAATCAACCTTCCCGGAGTCCATCTTAGCGCACCGGCCATCAGCGTCGAAGATCATCAGCATGCGATTTGGGCAGCCAAAGCAGGCATCGACTTTGTGAGCCTGAGTTTTGTCCGTTCGCCCGACGAAGTTCGGACGCTCAAAGACATCGTCCGTTCGAGTGGCTCGTCCGCGAGCGTGATCGCGAAGATCGAGAAGCGCGAAGCCCTCGATCGCTTGGACGAGATTGTGGCTGAAGCTGACGGTATCATGGTCGCGCGGGGTGACTTGGGTGTGGAAATCGATGTGGCAGAGATGCCGCTGGAGCAAAAGCGCATCATCAAGGCGTGCCAGGACTATCACAAACCGGTGATCATCGCCACGCAAATGCTCGACAGCATGCACGAGAACCAACGTCCGACGCGTGCGGAAGTCACCGACGTGGCGAACGCCATCTTGGACGGTGCGGATGCCTGCATGCTCTCGGGCGAGACCGCGATTGGTAAGTATCCCTTTGAAGCAGTCAGCATGATGAATCGCATTGCGCTGGCGACGGAGAAGAGTATCGAGGGCCAACCCCTCCGCGCCGCCGGCGATAAGCGAGCGGACGGTCTTCATGCGGTGACTAGCGCGGTCGTGCATGGTGCCGGCGAGATGGCGCATACACTTGAGGCCAAGTTAGTGGTGGTTGCGAGCCACTCGGGTCGTACGGCTTTGGCGCTTTCACAGCAGCGCAGCTTCGTACCGACCATCGGCGTGAGTACCGAAGAGCGGTCGCTCCGCAAAATGTGCCTCTACTGGGGTGTCACCCCTTTGCGCGGCGCACCGGCATGCAATGCCGATCAGCTCATCAAGCACACCGACGCCTGGGCCTGCCGCAACGGTCTAGCCACCCGCGGCGACCGTATTGTGATTGTCGGCGGTTCGCATCTTGCTGCTGGCCCCGACGATGTGCAAATGGCCTCTGGAGTGCATGACATCGTGATTGTGCATGAAGTTGAAGGCGGTAGCGAATAGCTCGACGGTGTAATTGATGAGTGCGGCGAATGTGATCGACTATACTAGCCCGCAGCGCCAGCAAGGGATTACGTCCTTATCCCTCGCTGGCGCTGCGGGCTAGTTTTTTTGAATCGCCAATTAGGAATCGAAGGTCGCGATGATTACTTTCGCGCCAATCGCTCGCCCTTCTTGAGCAGGCGTTCTTCGAGTCGCGACACAAAGTGCATACTGCTCGCTTTGCCAGAGAAGCCGATCACGCGGCGGTCGGTGTCTTGTTTTTGCGAGACCATTCTGCCGGCTTCGATGTCAAAGCGGACGGTGCCTTTGGTGAGCTTCGAGACCAGTTGTGATTCGACGTAGGCGCTGACGGGTGAGAGAATTTGGTACTCGACGGCGATTGTGGCGATGCCGGCTTTGACGCTTTTCAAAGTGCACACCCGGCGAGTTTGGACTTTGAGCTTCGCTTCGTTGCGTCGTTGGGCGTCGATGTTGTAGTTGGAATCCCACTGCTGGCCCACGGCCACTGGTTTAGACGGCAGACGCAAAGTGATTGGCATGTCGTCAGTGGCAGGCGGTTGCGGGTGCTTTTCTTCGCGCTGGACGATCTCGCCGTCTGGCTTAATTCGGATCACTGATAGCGGCACGCCAACGGCACGGGCAGCTTGTTCGAAACCGACAGGTGGTGTTTTATCGACTTCGCTGTCGAATTTCGTCGTGCCGCGGTTGGGCACCGTGTTCGTCATACGAACGGTCTCAACGACATGGACGAACTCCATCTCGCCGTTTGGAAGCACATCAGTCACCTTCCAGGCTTTAACCGAATCACTGGTGCTTTCGGCTTCCTGAGTGGTCTCTTCGATCGTGGTGCGAATATCGGTCGCATGACGAACGCGATACCGCAGCACCTCACCCATCTTGAATTTGTACTGCAATTGGTATTTTCGCTTCGAAGACTGCTTGGCAGCGTCTGTCTGGGTGGCGAAAAGCGAGAGAACGATGACAGCGAGGAGGGTTTTCTTGTGATGCATCCTTGCACCTCTATCAATGTTAAGGAAGTGAACCACCAAGGCACAAAGGGCACCAAGAAAGCAGAAAAAAAATGAATTCTTGGTGTTCTTCGTGTCTTGGTGGTTAAATTTATCAGCGTCTCTGCGTGAAACTTTTTCTTTTTTCAATCGTTGTATTTCAGTCGTCCGCCCCAGCCGAGTTTTTCTCGGAGGGTTCGGTAGTAGCCGTGGCCTTCGACTTCGATGAGTTGGAACTCGGCTTGGCTGCGGGTGATGCGGATTCGGTCGGTGGCGGTCAGCGGGCAAACGACTTTGCCGTCGACGACCAGGGTGGTGCCTGCGTGCGGCTCGGGGACGACCAGCTCGTAGGTGCGATCGGCCGTGTCGACGACGGGTCGATTGGTGAGCGTATGCGGGCTGATCGGCGAGATGACGAATGCCTGCAAATTCTTGCGCAGGATCGGTCCGCCCGCCGACAGGCTATGAGCCGTCGAGCCCACGGGAGTGCTGACGATCAAGCCGTCGGCACTATAGGTGGTCACCAATTCGTCGTCAACGTAAAGCTGCACGTTGATGATGGCAAACGGGGGACCTGCTAGCACTGCTACCTCGTTGAGGCCGAGGGCGTTGAGCGATTCGTCGCCTTCGCGAATCACTTCGCATTCAAACATTAAATGCGATACGACGCGATAGTCGCCTGCGACGACCTTTGGTAGCAGCTTGTCGAGCTGCTCAGGCTGCAAGTCGGCAAGAAAACCGAGGTGCCCCAAATTGACCCCCAGCACCGGCTTTTGGCAGTATCCCATTGCGTGCGCAGCACGCAGCATCGAGCCATCGCCACCGAGCACAACGACAAAGTCGATGTCTTCGTAGTCTTGCAACTCGCAGGCGAAGTCTTCGAAGGTTGCGATGATGTCGACATGCTGCTCTAGAACCGGCACCAGCGCGGCGGCACGATCTTGGATCTGTGGTTTGGTTGCGTGCGCCAGCATCAACACGCGTGGACGAGATTTCTGCTCTGGCTTGGCCATAACTATCAGCATACCAGCCAAGCTGACGTCGCAGAACACGAAAGTTGCAGGCGAATCGCTCGTCGCGACAGCAGCGCTAGTCGAGCGAAAAGTCGATGGGTCCGCGTGTATCTGCCGTAATGGACGCCGTGAGTGGAGTTTTGGCCCGCGACGAGTATTGCGGCGGGATGGTGACCTTAGGCCGCGGCACGGGATCGCCTTCTTTCCAACCGGCAGGCAAGGCCACATTGGGAGAAACCGTGACGCGGAAGTCGCCAACCGGTAAACGGCATGCGTAAGCACCCGCGGCGTCGACGACCGCGCTGATGGGCCGGCCTTTGATTGGAAAGAACATGATTGCCGCTGACTCGACGGGATTGCCCGCGAGCTTCACGGTGCCTTCGATTGCGACGTCCGAAGACGACTTGGCGCAACCGCACATCAGCAGCATACACACGAATGTGGCAGGTCGGCTCATCTGGTGTCGGCTCCTACAGTGAATCGGAGACGACCTCTTCGCCGTTGCGCGAACCTAGTGCTAGCAGCAAGTCGACGTCGATGTCGTCGGTGAGAAATCGCGTGCCGCCGTCCCCGTAGCAGAAGTTGACACCGCCCGGATGTCGGCTGCCGAAAGGCAGATCGTTGACCGAAAGCGTGCGCGGCGTACTGTCAGGCACTTGGGGACGATCACCTAAGCTGTTGTCATGGCCAACGTAGCAGCCATCGAATGGATCGTGGTTGAGTGAGACCGTATCAGTGAGATTCTTGCAGCCAAAGAAAGCTGTCGCTGGCTGCGGGCCATCGGGTGGAGTGAATCGATCCCCGCGTGGGCGAGGTGGATCGGTGTTACCTACCCAATACGCACCCAACATCCAAGCCCGAATCTGATAGGTACGCTCGCCAATCAATAGCGTGTTGCTCAATCCGTCCGTGGCTTCTTGCAGTTCGACAGGCCAGTCCATGATTAGCAAACCGTCGTAGTTGTTACGGCCGAACAATGCATCGCCGGACGTGACGCAGTAGTCAGTGCCGTTTTTCGTCGCTGTGCAAACGCCAGTTCGTCCGTAGTAGGAACCGGAGACCCCAGAGTAGCTCATTCCTTTGCGCGCCTTGGCTGACGCGGACGAGCCGAATTTTTCTTGCTGATCGCGTAATTCTGGATCGCTAGGGCAAAGATACATCGGCAACAAAAGTTGATTGAGCTCATCGAGCGCGTTGTCGTAGGCACCATTAACGCCCGATGCTTTCATGAGCTCAAGGGCTTGTTCGCTGACGCCACTCTGCTCGATGTAAGGCAGGATTTGCACCATCCAGCCGATGCCGCTCTGCTGGGCACCGCCTTCGTTGACGCTGCCGGGTGGCAGCGCTCCCTTGGATGACTCGTAGTTCAAGCAAGCGAGTGAGATATTCTTAAGATTGTTGACACACGACAGACGCCGCGCCGACTCACGCGCGGATTGGACGGCTGGAAGCAATAACGCGACGAGTACACCAATGATGGCAATCACCACCAGCAACTCGACCAACGTAAACGCCGACTGCGAGGTTCGATCGAACCGGCTACTGCGGCTTGGTACAGATTTGGGCAATCGCGAAGCTCTCAACATCGCTCGAGCCTTCCTGCGAAGAGTAAAGATTTGTTTCGGCACTACTTCGATTCTAGCCAGCGATCACACGTAACGCAGCAGACATACGCGCAATCGCCTCACGCAAATACGCAGCAGAAGGTGTCGCGGAATTAGACAACAGGCGTCTTGGTCGCCAGTTCACGGCCCGTCGCAACGATGCCTTCCACACTGAGGCCTAAGTCGGCCAAAAGTTCGTCGCGTTCTCCGTGTTCGACGAAGTGGTCGCCGATGCCGAGGCGACGGACGTTGCTGGCGTTGACTCCGGCGTCGGCGGCAGCTTCGAGCACGGCGCTACCGAAACCGCCAGCTAAGGTAGCTTCTTCGACGGTGATCACGAAGCCGCATTCACTCACAGCCTTGAGAATTGTCTCAGTATCAAGCGGTTTTAGGAAGCGAGCATTGATCACGCCGACGTCGAGGCCTTGTTCGCACAATCTTTCTGCTGCCTCAATGCAACGCGGCAGGAGGGCACCACACGACACGAGGCAACCGTCGGTTCCCCAGCTCAGGACTTCGCTGCGGCCTAGTTCCAACGAAGCAGGAGTGCGGTCGAGTTCTACAGCGGCTGCTTTCGGATAACGGATTGCACAAGGTGAGTCATGCTGCAAGGCGAAGTCGAGCATTGCCGGCAGGTCTTTGGCATCACCTGGAGCCATGACGACCATGTTCGGGAAGACGCGCAGGTAGCCGAAGTCGAACACACCATGATGGGTTGGCCCGTCCGGACCAGCGAGTCCACCGCGGTCGAGCATAAACGTAACCGGCAAGTCTTGCAAAGCGACTTCCTGGAAGATGTGATCGTAGGCCCGCTGCAAAAATGTGCTGTAGATGTTCACGATCGGTCGCATGCCAACCTTGGCTTGCCCAGCGGCAAACGCCACGGTGTGGGCTTCGCAGATGCCAGTGTCGAAGAATCGTTCGGGAAACTCCTCGCGAACTTTTTCCAACTTGTTGCCTTGGCACATAGCTGCGGTCATCACGGTGACGCGCTCGTTGGCGCGCATCTGCTGGGCAATCGCTTCGGATGCGACATGTGTGTACGCCCTCGACGAACTTTTCTTCATCGCGACGATTTTATCGTCGCTGCGCTCAAACTGCGGCGGAGCATGAAATAGCACGGGGTCTTCGGTCGCCGGTTTGAAACCGTGGCCTTTTTCCGTGACGACGTGCAGCAGCACTGGACCTTCGATCTTTTTTACCATCCGCAGATATTTGCGGAGCAGCGCGATGTTGTGACCATCGATCGGTCCGACGTATCGCATGCCCATATCTTCAAAGATCATGCCGCCGCTTAGTCCTGCCTTGGCGGCTTCTTTCACCTGCACCAAGAAGCGCTCGGTCGAATCGCCCAATAGCGGAACGCGGCTGAGAATCTTGGCGACTTCGTCTTTGAAACCCGTGTACATCGGATTGATGCGCAGTCGATCAAGATAGTCGGCCACGCCGCCAACGGGCGGACAAATCGACATCTGGTTGTCGTTCAGAACGACGAGCAGTTTTTCGCTCTGTCGGCGGGCATTGTTGAGTGCTTCGAACACGACGCCCGAAGGAAAAGCGCCGTCGCCGATGACCGCGACTGAGTGACGACCCTCGCCACGGCGAAGTAGGTCATCTCCGCTGGCCAGACCCAAGGCGGTCGACACACTCGCGCCGGCGTGACCAGTCATGAAGAGGTCGTAGTCACTCTCGGACGGATTCGGGTAACCCATCAGTCCGCCCTTGGTGCGCATGGTGCTAAATTCGTCGTATCGACCAGTCAGCAGCTTGTGCGGATAGATTTGATGGCCCGTATCCCAAATCAGACGATCTTGCAAGAAATCGAAGGTGTCGTGCAAGGCGATGCAAAGTTCGACGACGCCCAAGTTGGATGCAAAGTGAGCGCTGCGGCAGGCAACCAGATTACACAGCACATCGCGCATCTCGCTAGCGAGCTTTTCCAGTTCCGGCAGCGATAAGTTACCAAGATCCTGTGGGCCTTGGATGGTCGCGAGAATCGATTTGTCAGTTGCTTCGCCGTTCAATGGGCTCTCCGCCTGGCCGATCACGATATCTGGTTGAGATGTTTACTTGTCTCGCTTAGCCGCTTATTTCTCTCGTTGACCAACATAGCGCGCCAAGTC
>JBCDBK010000054.1:0-33241 GCA_039184115.1 Planctomycetota bacterium
GGGGCATGTTAGAAACGTTTGAATTACTGAGGGGATGAATTATGTTGCGAGTTCGATCAATGATCGCAGTTGCTGCGATCGCGATGGCTACCTTGTCGGTTAGTGCCAACGCCGCTCAAGCCGGAGACTGTTGCTGCTGTCCACCGCCACCCATTTGCGCGACCCTTTGCGTACAGCCACCCTGTAGCTGCTGTGCGCAGAACGTGAGCGTTTGCATCCCTGGCTGCTGCACTGAAGAGCCAACGGTCTGCTGGAAGAAGGGTTTCTTGGGTCGCCAGATTGGCACGTACACCTGGCCATGCTGTGGCCACTCGGTCAAGGTCGTAGTAACCCGCCGAGGCGACGTTAAGGTTCGCGGCTAAGAAACTGCTTTGTACATGGCGGCAACGCCAGATTAAACTTCAACGGGCTGACGCCCACGCGTCAGCCCGTTTTTTTGTCGCTTGCAGAACTCCACCTCTACTGCAAGAGCGGGTGAAGGGAATCGAACCCTCGTCTAAAGCTTGGGAAGCTTTCGTTCTACCATTGAACTACACCCGCGTCGCGCCCATTCTAGCAGCGACGGATGCTTGTGACGAACACATTCTAGCCTTTCGGCGGTACCGTCGCGCGTGTCGCACCTGTGGAAATTCCACCGTCGACCAGCAGCGTTTGGCCTGTGATGTATTGGCTCGCATCGGAGGCGAGAAACACTATGGCGCCGCGCAAGTCGCCTGGCTGACCCGGTCGCTTCAGGGGAATTCGATCGACTAGATAATCAACCCACGCTTCGTTTTCGTAGAGTACTTTGTTTTGCTCCGTCTTGAACCACCCGGGAGCCAGGCAGTTGACCGTCACCCCACTCGGTCCCCAGTCGTCGGCGAGACTCATCGTCAGTTGCTTGACGCCGCCACGACTTGCGCAATAGGGACCCAACCCGGCATAACCAGCGATCGACGTTACGGAACCGATGTTGATGATCCGTCCGTAGCCTGCTGGCACCATCCGACGGGCAATCGCTTGCGCGACGAAAAACGTACCACGCAGATTGGTGTCTAACACCATATTCCAATCATCCCAAGCAACCTCAAGCGCCGGCTTGCGGACGTTGCAGCCGGCATTGTTCACAAGAATGTGAATCTGCGGAAAGGCTTCGTACGCTGCGTCGGCCATCCGCTGGATACTGTCTGGGTCGCGCACGTCGAGTTCTAGCGGCACCACTTTGCGGCCCAGGTGCTCGATCTCGTTTTGAAACTCAGCAAGCGCCGGCGTCGAGCGACTCGTAATTACGAGATCGGCTCCGGCCGTCGCCAACGCGCGGCCAAACTCTTGTCCCAGTCCGCGGCTCGCACCGGTGACGAGTGCAACTTTTCCCAATAAATCAAATGGATCCGTGCCCATGGAGAATCTCTAGGTAGCTTGGGGCGTGAGTACGACTTTCATCAAGCCAGGCTCACGTTGGTACAGTCGCTGGAACCATTCTGGACCCTCCTCCAACGAAGCCGTGGCGGTCAACAACGGCGAGACATCAATAGCGCCGCTCGCCATCAGTTCAATACAACGCGGATACTCACCGGCCGATGCGCACGAACCGAGGACAGCAATCTCGCGCGTGACAACCGACTGCAGCGGGAAGTCGATTGTCGATGAAATATTGCCTACCAGCACAACGGTTCCCCCTTTACGAGTCGATTCGATCGCGGTCGCCACTGTACGGGTTGTGCCGACGGCTTCCAACGCCAGATCGGCACGCCGGCCTTGCGTGATGTCGGCGATTTTCTCACTGACGGCGCCGTCGTTGGCATTGATCGTTGCTGTTGCTCCCAGCTGCTGAGCAAGGTCAAGACGGTCATCGTCGACATCAACACCGATGATGCTTTCGCATCCAGCGGCACGCAATGCCTGCACGACGAGCAAGCCGATCATCCCGGTGCCCACGACGACGGCCGTATCGCCGGAGCGAATTGTCACCTGACCAACAGCATGCACGGCGACCGACACCGCTTCGATCAGCGCGGCGTGCTCCAGCGGCAACGCATCGGGAAGGCGGTAGACGATGCGCTGCGGCACGACCACGAACTCGGCGAAGGCGCCATAGCGCCGATAGTCGCCGCACGACACGCCCAGTACTTGACGATCTTCACAAAGGTTAACGCGGCCTGCTTGGCAGAAGTCGCAATCACCGCAGTAAACGGTCGAGTCGAACGTGACTCGCTCGCCGATCTGAAGCTGTGTGACATCAGCGCCGACCGACTCGATGATCCCCGCCGCTTCGTGCCCCATGACCAACGGTGGAATGCGTCGGCCGCTGCTACCATCGTAGCCATGCACGTCGCTGCCGCAGATACCGCAGGCGGCGACGCGTACTAACACCTCGTCGTCAGCGACACTGGGGATCGCGATGTCGACCATCTCAAGCTGTTTCAGATCGGTAAGCAGCAGTGCTCTCATCGGCGGCTGAAGTCTTTTTGAAGCGTCAGAATATTAGGACAAGCAACCCACCGTCTAAGGTAACACACTCTCGGACGCGACGGCCAGCGGCATGACTTTGGCCAGCGCACAGGTCATCGCCATGCCGACCACGCCGGTCACCGCCAAGATCGGAGTCCATGTTTTCAGACCTTCGGTCTCTGTAAGGCCACCCATTCGACAGAAAATCCAAAACCCGCTGTCATTCATCCACACGCCGCACAACGCTCCGCAACCGATAGCGCTGGCTAAATAGGCCGGGTTGTACTGCAATGTCTGACCTTCGATCATGGCGGCAACCATTGTGCTGGCGGTAATGACCGCGACCGTACCCGAGCCTTGGCTGACTTTCAGCAAGCTTGACAGTCCAAACGCCAGAAACAGTAGCGACAGGCTCGACGCCGAAGAGTCCGCGAATACTCCCTGCACTGCCTCGCCGATTCTGGCCACTTTGAGCATCGCGCCAAAGGCCCCTCCGGCAGACGTGATGAGAATGATCACCCCTGCACTCATCAGCGCCTCTTCGATCAGCTTCGTCAGTTCGCTACGCGCGGGTTGCCGATGGACAACATACACTCCGAGCGCGATAGTTGCCGCCAATATCAACGCCAGATTCGCGTCTCCGAACACGGCAGCGTAGTCTGCCAATTGAGTGACGAAGCTCTCCTGGTCGGCATTCCTCGCCATCCGATCCAGAATCGTGCGGCCGCTAATGAGCACGACAGGTAGCATGATGGGCAGTGCCGCGACGAACAGGCCCGGCAGCGCCGATTCAGCTTGCGCGTCGGTTTCGTTCTGTGAATGTTGTAATCGCTGCGGTGGATTGGCAAGGCGGACGACTCGATCCAACCAGCCAGCGAACCAGAGCGCCACAGCCGCCGACGGCCCGCCCACAGCGACGCCGATAAGCATCATCGTGCCAAGCTCAACGCCCAGCTGGTCGGCTGCGATCAGTGGACCAGGCGTCGGCGGGATCAGCGTGTGTGCAATTGCCCCGCCGGCACCAATCGCCAGCAAGTATCTCAGGTAGTGTCGCCCCGTTCTGTGATGCAGCGAACGGGCGAGCGGCACAAGCAGATAGAAAACCGTATCAAAGAAGACAGGAATCGAGAGCACGAAACCGCTGCCTGCCAAAGCGGCCGCGCTTCGTTTCTCACCGACGAGCTTGAGCGCTGCTTGCACGATTCGGTCCGCGGCTCCTGATGCCAGCAGGCAACCGCCGATTACCGCGGCCATCGCGATCGGAATACCAATCTTGCCTGCCGTCACGCCGAAGGCTTCCGCGACGCGCGATACCTTGCTCGTTAACTCGCCGGGTGCCAGAAAACTAACGGCAAGCGCTGCAGCGACTAATGCCAAAAAGGGATTCAGACGCAATACGAGGATAAGTCCCAGCACGACCGCGACGCCGACGGCAAGTATTGCGAGTGGACTCATAACGGCCGAGGCTTGAGAGCATTCTTCGATCGTACGACTGCCGGTGGCCGATGATGAGCACCGAGTAACGAGCGGTTTTACCACAATTGACCGCAGAAACCCAGGCGCCAGCCGGTCGGCCAACGAGTGGCCGGCCCGATGTTCTCTGTCATACATGACACGTCCGAAACCCAAGGTTACGATAATTGATTGATCGGATTACCTTGGTACAGTTTGATGCGACGCGCCATACAGTGTGACTTTCATGCAGTGAATATCGGAGCGGCAGCGATCGTCGGTTTGTTGCTGCTGATGATGTCACTCCACGCAGACGCATCGCAAGTAGGCGACTCCGAAGCGCTTGCTAGGCAGGTGAAGATCCACCGCGACGCGTTCGGAGTGCCTCACATCTTTGGGCGAACCGACGAGAGTACGTTCTTTGGGTTTGGTTACGCGCAGTCGGAAGATTACTTCTGGCAAGTCGAAGATGCGTATATTCTCGCGCTTGGTCGCTATGCGGAGATCCACGGGCCCAAAGGACTTAACTCCGATAAGCTCAATCGCGCTTTCGAGATCGTCACGCGCAGCAAGCGAGACTACGCGGCACTCGACGCGACGTCGCAGCGTCTATATTCGGCATTTGTCGCGGGCATCAACTACTATCTGGAGACACATCCAAACGTTAGGCCTCGCCTAATAACGAAGTTCGAGCCCTGGCATGTGCTCGCCTACTATCGCCACATTGCGCTCGAGTTGAGCTTTCGCTTTACTGGGCTTAGCAGCGAGTACTTGCCGCGGCGCAATCCGCACGTCTGGGCTGCCAGCGGCTCCAACGGCTGGGTCATCGACGGCAAACGTACCGCTTCGAGCTCGTCCATGCTGCTTGCCAATCCGCATATGCCATCCTTCGGCTTCGCCCAACTGGCCGAAGCGCACTTGCGCAGCGACGGAGGCGGCACACAGGAGCCTTGGAACTTTGTCGGCGCGGGTTTCTACGGCTGTCCCACACTGGCGCTAGGACACAATGAGCGGCTTGGTTGGACACTGGTGACGAATCAGCCAGACATCGCAGACACTTGGCGCATCAACTTCAATCATTCTAGCGACCCGCTGGCCTACGAGTACGACGGTGACTATCGCAAGGCAGACGCTTGGACCGAGACGATTCGCGTGCGCAAGGCGCGAGGCATGGACGACCGCAAGTTTGAGTTTCGCAAGACGCATCACGGTCCCATCGTTGCCGCAGAGAACGATGGTGCAAGGCTGGCAGCCCGGATCTGCGGCATCTTCGAGACGATCCCACTGCGTCAGTCATTGCATATGATGCGTGCCAGCAACCTCGAGGAATTTCGCGAGGCGCTTGGCCTAATGCAGATTCTCTATATGAATGTGCTCTATGCCGATTGCGACGGCAACATCCAGTTCGTCTATACCGGACGCGTGCCGCGGCGTAATCCAAACTTCGATTGGTCGCGACCACTAGACGGTAGCGATCCCGCGACCGAATGGCTGGGCTATCACTCACTGGACGAGTTGCCGCAAGTCGTCAATCCAGCCGCCGGCTTCCTGCAAAACTGCAACTCGACACCGCTCATGGTCACCGACGGCGATAACCCGCGTCCGGAGGACTATCCGCAATACATGATCGGCGACGCCGACCAGTATCGGCGGCGCGCGCTGCGTTCGATGCAACTGCTACGTGGCATGCACGACGTCACTTTCGACCGATGGCAAGCGGCAGCCTTCGACACACAAGTCTACTGGGCCACGCAGGAGTTACCTCGATATGCAGAACACTTTCAGGAGTTAAAGACTGCCGACCCAGCGCTCTTCCGCCGCGTAAAGCCCTATCTCGAGCATCTACTCGCCTGGGATGCACGCATCACTGCTGACTCGACAGCCGCAACAGTCTGCCACGCGTGGTACGAACAGCTACACGGAACCGGATATCCCGGAGAGCAGATGCGACCGACCTACGTCGACGACTTGAACAAGCAATTGCTCGCACTCGTCCGAGCAACCCAACGACTCAAGGCAATTCATGGAGATTGGCGTGTGCCCTACGGCGATCTCTATCGGAGCCAACGGATTCCACGGCTTGCCGACCTGGTAAAAGCAAGCTTCGACGATTCCGGATCGAGCACTCCATCACTTGGAGGTCACGGCCCAATGGGCACGATTTTCACGCAGTACTACACGCCTAGCATCGAGATTCCTTGGATTATCTCGCAGCGCCGCCGCTACGGAATCGTCGGCACCTCTTATCTGGCGGCTTACGAATTTACCCCCAAAGGAGTGCGCGGCGCCAGCGTGGTTCCGTTTGGCACCAGCGGAGATCCAAACTCTCCACACTTTAACGATCAGGCGGAGTTGCTCGTCCAGCAGAAACTCAAACCGGAGCACTTTACGAAACAACAGGTATTGCAAGCTGCCGTTCGTAGTTATCATCCGGGCGAATAATGGCGGTACTCGTGAATTAGCGAATTCTGTATACTTACGTGCATGTCAAAATACGTGGTTCGACATGGCGTGATGCGTCACCTCGGGGTGTTTTCTTCGCGAGGCAGCGATACGTTTGGACGTGGGATGCAGGTGATTGCGCGCACGAATCGCGGTCTTGAGCTCGGTGAGGTGCTCTGCGAAGCGACCGAGCAGGCTTTGGCTAGCATGGACTCGCCGAAATCGGGTCAGATCCTTCGCCAGCAGACCGAGGACGACGCCGGCGAACTTCGTCGACTGCTCGAACAGCAGCAAGAGGAGCACAAAATCTGCGAGCAACGGATCGCCGAGTTGAATCTCGACATGCGGCTCGTCGATGTCGAGCATCTCTATGGCGGCGAACGTGTCATCGTCTATTACTTGTCCGAAGAACGCGTCGATTTCCGCGAACTCGTCAAAAAGCTGGCCAGCGAGTTCCAGACTCGGATCGAAATGCGCCAAATAGGCGTGCGCGACGAAGCCAAACTGCTGGCAGACTACGGCGACTGCGGCAAGCCGGTCTGCTGCAACACGCATCTATCAGAGATGCCGCCAGTCTCGATGCGCATGGCAAAACTACAGAAGGCGACACTGGATCCCAGCAAGATTTCTGGGCGATGCGGTCGCCTTAAGTGCTGCCTACGGTACGAGTACGACACTTACCAGGACCTACAGAAGGACCTGCCACCCGTGGGTTCAGATATTGTAACCAACGATGGCAAAGCAAAGGTGCTCGCACAGGAAATTCTGGCTGGACGGTTGCTAGTACAAACTGAGGATATGCGTAGGATCGTGATCGACGGAGCCGACGTGCTAACCGTGATCCGTAAAGGCAGCGGAGGCAAGAAGAAGTCTGGCAGCAAGAATAGCCCGCAAAGTGCCGATAATACGTCGAACAGGCCAGGAAGCCCCAAAAAGCAGGCACCGCAAGGAGACGCTCCAGAGGGCTCGCCATCGCAGACGCCAGAAAAATCTCCCCCAGGCAAAGACGCACCCGATCAGGATGGGTAGAATACCAGTACAACAGCCAGTGCAACTCGGTCGCGTGAATCCGACAGCCTTCACCCACCGATTAACGGTTTCCTTACGACCATGCTCGACCCCAACCATCCCATCGCCGAGTTGCTCGCACGCGACGATCGCTATCCGTTCGATGCGTACGTCTTTGTGTTCGAAGCGTTAAAGCACGCCCAAGAGAAACTCGGCATGGGCACCGAGTATCTCAGCGAAGACTTCGCGTCGGAGGAAGAGGACGAATTCGGCGAGCGTGCCAACGAGCCCGAGCGACATGTTTCTGGCCAAGAGCTCTGCGAGGCGATGCGTCAATACGCACACGAGCAGTATGGCTACTTGGCCAAGAGTGTGCTGAACCACTGGTCGATCTACTCAACGAGTGACTTTGGCGAGATTGTCTTCAATCTGATCAAGATCGAACAGATGCGCAAAACGCCGAACGATCGTCGTGAGGACTTCGACAACGTCTTCGACTTTGACGAGGGGTTCCAGCACAACTTTCAGTTTTCGATGCCAGACTCGAGTGAGGAGCGCCGTCCTTGATGACGCGCCGAGCTGCAGAGAAATTGGAACAGAGCAACGAATCCCAATCCCCCAGTCCGCCACGCCAGCGGCGATTGCAGTTCATCATTTCGAGTTTGCTGCTCGCGACCTGGATTCTGTTTCTTGCCTGGATCGCGACGAGCGGCTAGTCCCATTCACCGACAGAGAGAGGCCAAGACGATGGATACTTTTCGATACCGGTTAGTCGTATGGTCTGGGATCGTTGCCATTGCAAACGCGTCGTTTCTCAATGGCGAATCCGCCGCCGAGGTCGCCCCGCAGGCAACCGCGTCGACTGCAAACCTCGAGTCACTAGTGCAGCGCGGCGTCGCATTTGTCGCGTCAGCGCAGGACGAAGACGGTTCCTATAGCAGCTTCGCAGGCACGGGCGTAACGTCGCTTGTCACGACGGCGCTATTGCGTAGCGGACGACAACCGAGCGATCCACTGATCGACCGATCGCTGAAGTATTTGTCCAAACACGTTCGTGCCGACGGTGGTATTTATCAGCAGGGCAGCCGCTATCGCAACTACGAAACCTGCTTGGCAATGCTCTGCTTCAGCGAGGCAAATCGTGACGGTCGATACGACCAACTGCTCAACAGCGCAGAAAAGTTTGTCAAAGATATCCAATGGGACGGCGGTGAGAATCACGACGCCTCAAGTACCAGCTACGGTGGAGCTGGCTATGGCAAGCACAATCGACCCGACTTGTCGAATACCAACTTTCTGATCGAGGCGCTGAAATCGGTCGGAAACGGACCCGACGATCCAGCCATGCAGCGCGCTCTCGCGTTTGTGTCCCGCTGTCAGAACCTGGAGACGGAGCACAACGATACCAAGTTTGCTGCTAAAAACCCTGATGGCGGATTCTACTACACTGCTGCCGCAGGCGGTTCGAGCCAAGCCGGCGAAACCGCCAGTGGTGGGCTGCGAAGTTATGGTTCGATGACCTACGCTGGACTGAAGAGCATGATCTATGCTGGCGTTGGGCCAGAGGATCCACGCGTTAAGGCTGCCTTCGCCTGGGCGCAGAAGCACTACACCATTCAAGAAAACCCCGGCATGGGTGACAACGGGCTCTATTATTACTTCCACACCTTCGCCAAGGCACTCGATGCCACAGGCGAGGACGAAATCGTCGATGCCGACGGCACCACGCATAACTGGCGTCGAGATCTAATCGACGAGTTGGCGCGCCGACAGCAGTCGGACGGAAGCTGGCTAAATAGCAACGAGCGCTGGCTCGAAAGCGACCCGAATCTCGTTACGGGCTACGCGCTGCTTACCTTGTCGTACTGCCGCGACACCAATGACAGCGACTGAGCTTCCGCTCGGGAATTCCATCGTGTGAACGCGCTGCTAGCATTGGGCTTAGCTGGGCTTTTCTGCGCACTGCTGATTTGCTATTTAACCCCGACTCGCGAAGCGTAGCTGCCGCTGCGCTTGTTAATTGCCGGAACTAATCTCCTGGTTTAGTCGGGGTTCCCCCAATGCAAAACGATAAACAAGCAAGACCCATACGATCGTTGACTCGTCGCCTAGTTGCGCCAGTTGCCTCGATCGCACTGCTCTCTGGAAGTGGCTTGGGTACCTATCACTATTACGGGTCCGTCGCTGAGGACAACCCACCTGCCGACGAAGCAACCGTCGCCGCCCACAGCGCTTCGACCAGCAACGAAGAACTAAAACTTCTGTTTAGTTCCGACAGCATGAGCGATAAAGAGTCGACCTCACCCAAGGTGCAGCTCGCTGTCGCACCTAAACCTTTATCAACAACCGGTCGC
Source organism: Planctomycetota bacterium (assembly GCA_039184115.1). GTDB lineage: Bacteria > Planctomycetota > Planctomycetia > Pirellulales > Lacipirellulaceae > Bythopirellula. The sequence continues at coordinate 9,687 of JBCDBK010000054.1, forward strand.
TACGCTATCGATTCGCCGAAGCAGTCAGACGCTCCGCAGCTCGACTCACCAAAACTGCCGCCTTTGGTCTCAAACCGTGCGACGTCACCCGAGCCAGTAGCGCCCAACAAGACGAGCGGTGGCTCGCTGATGTCGACCGTCGGCGACCGCTACGCCAAAGTTCTGACAACCGCTCCGACCGCGCCTGAAGTTGCCGCCGATGCGGTCGGGCCCACGCCAGTGTCGACAGACACCGAAGTGGCGCGCGGCCAAGATCCAAGCACCAATCCACTCCGAACAACAGACGCACCAGCGACCAGCGATGCCCGAGCAGCCTTCGGACAAGCACTCGCAAGCGCGCCAACCACACCGTCCAAGCCAGTCGCCGTACCGCAGCCATCCGCGAAGGCCAGCGGCACTCTGGCAACTGCTCTGCAGCAAGCACGGCCATTGCAACCTAGCCCCCCAGTGGCGAGCGGCCGGTACCAAACTGAAGTCGCTCCGATAATCTCAGCACCGGCTTCGGTGCCAACTGCTCAAACTCAGAGCCCCGCTCCTCCGCTGCAAATTCAAACCCAGCCGCCCCGGCAACAGCCAGTCGCAACTCAAGCACAAAACCCGTTCGGCGCTCCTCCGGCATCGCTGCGTACGAGCCAACTGCCCAATGTTCAAAAAACAAGCCCACCAGTGCTCAGTAGCGTGCCAAAGCCTATCGCACCAACGCCGGTCACCCTAGCGCCTGCTACGCCGACGCCGGGGCTAGCCAATCATCCAGGCACTGGCCGCCCTGGCGAAAGTCTGCTCGAAGGCGCGCAGAGTCCCACAATTACGATTCAAAAACTCTCGCCAGAAGAAATTCAGGTTGGCAAGCGTTGCACATTTGCTATTCGTGTACAGAACAGCGGTCAACGCGCCGCCCAAAACGTACAGATTCGAGACGAGGTGCCATTGGGGACCGAGCTGGTCGGTACCGCACCTCGTGCTACCATCTCGGGCACCGAGGTCGTCTGGGATATGGGAACACTTTCGCCCGGCGAAGAACGCACCGTTGAAATGGAATTGCTCCCGAAAGAAGAAGGCGAATTGGGCAGCGTTGCCACCGTGAGCATTGCCGCCCAAGCCTCGGCAAAATCTCGATGTACGCGTCCAGAACTGGCCTTGCGCCTGAGCGCCGGCCCACAAGTCCACGTCGGCGATCAGCAGGTCGTGCAGATCGAAATTTCGAATCCTGGTAGCGGCGATGCCACTGGCGTGATGCTACTCGAAACGGTCCCAACGGGCGTGAGCCACGAAGCCGGTCCAGCGCTAGAGTTCGAAGTAGGAACTCTTCGCGCCGGCGAAACGCGTCGCATGGAGCTCGTACTCAGCGCCGAGCAAGCGGGTCGGGTAAGTAACGTGATGACGGCTCGCGCCGACGCAAGCTTGCAGGTCGACGCGAGCTGCGAATTTGAAGTGATCGCCCCCGAGTTGCAGCTCTCGATCGAAGGTCCGCAACGGCGCTTTCTCGAGCGGCCAGCCACCTATCGCGTGAGTATCGACAATCCTGGCACTGCCTCGGCAAAGGACGTCCAGTTGGTCACACATTTGCCCAAAGGCATGCAGTTCGTCAGTGCCAACAACATGGGCGAGTACGACTCGGCCTCGCATAGCGTTCATTGGAGCCTGGCCGAACTACCAGCCAACGAGCGCGGTACCGTCGAGCTAATCGCGTTGCCGATCGAACCGGGCTCTCAAACACTACAGGTCGCGACCAAAGCAAGCCTGGGACTGGAAGATCAAACCGACAAACGTGTGCTGGTCGAAGGTCTGTCGGCACTGATGTTTGAAGTCGAGGACGTCGAAGGACTCATAGAAGTCGGTGGCGAAACCACTTATGAAATCCGCGTCCGCAATCAGGGCTCCAAAGCCGCCACCAACGTGCAGATCGTCGCGGTCATGCCACCCGGCATTCGACCAATCGCTGGCCAGGGCGAAACTCGCCATGCTATCCAAGGCGAACGTGTCGTCTTTTCGCCACTTGCCCAACTAGCACCGAAGTCGGACACTAAGTTTCGCATTCAGGCGCAAGGCATTCGCCCTGGCGACCAACGCGTGCGAGTGCAGATCTCAGCGGACGATTTGCAGCAGCCCATCACCAAGGAAGTCAGCACGAAGGTCTACGCCGACGAATAGCAGATTTACAGCTGCGAGTAGCTTTTGGGAACCCAATCGCTCTTGTGAATTTTGCTGACGGTATCTTGGTACTTCTTGACTGCTTTGAGCTTGTGCCAATCTGGATGTTCGACAAACGTCTTCCAGGCGGCTCCGCGCGCCGCATCATTGTCATACACAGTCATGTAGGTCAGATTCGGCATCTTCTCGCCGATGAGTGCTTGGCCCATGAAGACCGGTGCGATGCCACTGTCCAAGAAGATCGGCACTTCACCTGAATTGAACATGTCGACCTTCGTTTCGCCGGCGTGCTCGGTCGCGCTTTCGTAGATTCGTAGCTCAAATAGTCGAGGCTTGCCAGCAACCTGCTGCTTGGGAATCACGACTTGCGGCCAACAATCGAACGACATTAGTAGTTCGCTGCGAATCCGTTTGATTATGGGTTGCTTGTATTGAATTTCGAGATAGTCCTTGGCCGCTTTCAAATACTCGCTGTCCGTCGCGAGCTTCGCCGTCGCGGCTGTGACCGCTTCGACACTTGGGCCGGGCACCAACAACATCACCTCTGGATTGCCATCTGCACCTTCGGCCTGGTCAAACACCCCAATCGGGCCGAGCCCCTGGCGCGAAAGCGCCGGGACGAGCGCGTGCTCCAAGTACCTATCCAGGATTGCCTCGGCGGCACGGTCGACGAGCGCGTAGGTGCGCAGCTCGAGCACCTGTTTGTTGCCGGCATGCTCGGCTGCGTCCGACTCGGTAAGGTGTGTGACGGGTGTCATTTGCAACTTTCGAAACTCAACCTCTGAGCCCTCCGCCTGCAATGCGATTTTTCCTTTTTCGGCAGTGCAATGCGAGCCATGATTGACGAGTTCGTCATTTACCCAAACTTTGACAGAGTCGTCAATGCATTCGATCGTCAGCCGATTCCATTCACCAACGGCGTTCTCCGAACCATCCGTTAGGTTGTGGATACGCCTCGCCGCTCCTTCGGTGGTTCCCCACTGCTCACGCGGCCCACGACGCTCAACCATCTCGGGCACCAGAATGTCCTCGACGATGCACCAGAAGTCGCCAGCGTTGCCGTGCGCCATCTGAATCTCAAGCGACTTGGGAAACATGTCGTACAACGCGCGCGGATCTGATGCATGCACGAGCACGCCGCAGTTTCCGGGTGTGGCGGCGAATCGATACTCAACCTCTAGCTTGTAGTTCTCATAGATCGCATCGGTGATTAGATGCCCACGCGGTTCGCCTAAGCTGACCAGCATGCCTGCTCGCACGATAAACGGACTCTCTACGGTAGTGGATCTGTCCATTGCTGGAACATCAACGTGCCAGCCATCCAGGTCCTTGCCGTTGAACAGCGAAAAAGTCGACGCATCCTCTCTAGCATTGCCGCTGGCTGCGACGAACGCCAAGAGTGCGAGAATCAAACCAGTTGTTGAAAGCCTGTGGAGTTGCATTTGGTCTTTTGCCTGCCGTGAAACTATGAGATTTTCGAGAGCAGGACCCTAGCCGGCCTGCAACTCGTGGAGGTGAGCTGCCACGCATTCTGCCAGGATTGGCGGGTTGTAGCCACCCTCTAGCGCACTCACGATGCGTCCGTCGGCGTAGGTATCGGCGATCTGTTGGACCGCTTGAGTCTGCCAAACGAAGTCTTCGACTTCGAGCCCAAGCGATCCGACCGGATCTTGACGGTGCCCGTCGAAGCCCGCACTGATTAGCACAAGCTGTGGTCGGACGCCGGCCGCGAAGTTCTGCAGTTCGCTTTCCATTCGTGCGCGATACTCCTGACGCGAGGTACCAAATTTCACTGGCACGTTTCGCGTCGAGCCGAGCCCGTCACCCGTTCCGGTTTCGTCGGAGTCGCCTGTACCCGGGTAAAATGGCCAGCGATGGCACGAAAAGAAACCCACGCGTGGGTCGTCGTAGAAAATCGCTTGCGTACCGTTGCCGTGATGCACATCCCAGTCGACGATCAAGATTCGCTCCAACCCTAGCGTCAGAGCCTGATGGGCGGCCACCGCGACGTTGTTGAACAAGCAGAAGCCCATTGCGCGCTCGGCCAGTGCATGGTGTCCCGGCGGACGAACCAGGCAGAACGCTCGCGACTCGCCACCTTCGACCACGCGATGGACGGCGTCGCAGAGCGCACCCGCGGCAAGACGAGCCACGTCGACCGAAGAGGGAGAAACGACCGTGTCAGGGTCCGCGCGACCCCCGCCCTGGTCGGCGAGCCCTTTCAGCATGGCCAAGCTCTCTGGGTGATGGACCTGCATCAGTTGTTGGTCTGTCGCCGACTCCCACGCGGGGCGGGTCCAGCCTGCCACAGACGGCTCCGCATCGAGGTGTCCAATGACGCGCCGTAGCCGCTCAGCACACTCGGGATGCTGACCCGTTTCGTGGTCGAGGAAGCTAGGATCGTAGTAGAGCAGCGTCATGATCGTCAGGTTCGTTGCAAATGGGCAGCTACTTGCTCGAAACGCCCGTTAGCTTGACACCAAGAGAGGGCCGTGAGTAGTCTAAAAGTAGCGCAAAACTCTTGTCGGAGGCGGTCCTAGGCGACATCGATCGCTCGAGCCGAAGCGAGGACCTTGGGAACGAGAGAACGATAAATTCGCGCATTCGCTTTGCGCAATGCAATGCTTTTGCGCATCATGGTTGCGCATCAATAAGGAACAGAAGTTATGTGTCGAGCAATGCTGTCGATCATTCCCTACGCAAAACTGTCGCGACTGGCACTAGCGTCGTCTCTGGCGATTTCTTTCGTGACCATTGGTTCTGCTAACTTCGCCGACGCACAGCAATACAAGTCGATCCCGCCGCAGATCCAGATCCGTGCATCACGGGCACTGCGTGGCAAAGTGAATCAGGCAATGCGAAATGGGCCTTTTAGCGCCGAAGGGAAGCAGTCGATTGATGGGTACTACAAAAAGTTCTACTTTCCGCGCATGACGCAGTACGATTCGCAGTCGCTGATGTTGCTGGGCAGATTACGCGAAGACCTGATGAAGTCGTTACGCGGTGCGAAGGTGCCAAAGGCACAGGAATACCTATCGCAAGTCGCGATGGGAATCTGCGGAAAGCTGGCACGCGACAACTACCACCCAGCCGTCCGCTACAACGCCACGTTGATCCTCGGTCAACTCGACAAGCAGTTTCCCGTCAGTGGCGCAAATCCGGTCCGCCCGATCGCCTCAACCGCTAGCACCGAGCAACTGCTAGACCTGCTCGAGCAAGCGGAATTCAATGGCGTGAAGGTACATCCGTCCGTAAGAGTCGGTGCTCTCGAAGGTCTCGAGCGGCACCTGCGATTTGGCATGGACGCGCAGTTTTCCGACCGTGTGACTGCCGCGTCATTGTCCGTGCTGGCTCAGGACGCGAAAGCGATAGAGATTGATCCGGATGTCAACAATTGGATGAAGTGCCAAGCCGCCAAAGTGCTAGTGCGTCAGTTCAAGGAGGGACCGACGAAAGCCGTCCATGATGCGCTGACCGCATTGATCGCTGACGAGAGCATGAATCTGGAAGACCGCTGCCGCGTCTCTGGCCTGCTCGAAGCGATGACCTACACTGCCGGTGCCGAAGCCGACGCAACGGCAACTTTATTGCCACTGGGCAATCTGACCAAGGATGTGGTCGCCGAGGGCGCTGACGTCGCGCGCGACTTTCAGTCGATTATTCTCGGAGAAAAGCCCGGTGTTCGCCGGCCGAGGAACCTCGGACGTGGCGACGGGCCGTCTGGCCCCAAATTGGAACGGCGACAACTACTCTCGCGACTGGTACAGATCGAACAGGGAGCCAGCTCGTTGAGCAATGGCATGCCGGACGCGGAAAAGCAGAAGCTGGCAGAGCTGACTTCTCTCATCGAACCGGTCATCAAGCAGTCGACCAATAGCAAAAACTATGACGACATCGACCTGATCCGCGCGGTCATCAAGCTGGAAAACTCCGTCGATACCCTCATCGCGAGCTGGCAGCCGGCAGCAGCACCGGTCGGCGACGACGTTGATTTTGGCGAGTGAGCCCTTGCCGCCCAAGGAAACCTTTAGACGAGCTTGCTCGTCGAAGGCCGATCCAACGTTTTCTCAGACAGCAACCGAGCTGCCGCCAAACAGCCGACGAGCAGCGTTAAGAAAAACAGGTCGCCGGCGAGCATCCAGCGATAGAACGGCAGCGCCATCCAATAGCAACTCGCAAGTCCCGCCACAGTTTTTTCGTAGTAGGGCGTGAAGGCCCACACGGCAAAGTTGGTGACCAGGTAGAAGGCGGTCGCTGGAACAAATCCGCAGCAGGCGAAGTGCTTTGCTCGATTCCAACCCGTCGCGTCTCGGGCCGCCCGCCCAAGCGTGAGTGGCAACAGCATCATGACATACACCGACAGCTGCACTTGCCAATACGAATACGCCGGAAGCAGCAAGTTGGAAACCGTCAGAATGCTAATCGGCAGCAGCAGCGCCGGCAACCAGCGACGAAAGTAGTAACCGCCGAGCACCGTCACCGCAGCAAGCGGGGTGAAGTTCCAAGCCAACTCGTACCAGCGGCCCACGACGCCCAGGGACAGCAGCAACATAAACACGGTAAGTTCGCGAAGGGTATCTCGGTGCACGTTTCGTCTCAGCGGGCAGAATTGTCAGTGGGCAGAAAATAGATGACTTCCGTCTTTCGTCAGACAAGCCGTCTCGATTAATTATTGCTCAGCAGGCGGATCATTGTACAACTGGTCGGTAAACGTCCACAAGACGTGCATGCCAGGCTGGATTTTCTCCAGGCAGTAGCTCTGCACGGCGTGCCTGCCATCTACCTGATAGATCCAATTTCGACCGCCAGCGCCTTCGTTGGCTAAACCGTCCAAAGAAGTCAGAAATCCACTGGCACCACTCCCTTTTTGAGTGAACTCAATCCCTGGCCGAAACGCATGGGCCGCTTGCATCAGGTCGGCCACGGTCATATCTGGCAAGCAAGGCAGGGCCTCAAACACCTTCGTTGCTCCGTTGCCAAAATCGATCGTCAGCGCCGCGGAAGTGCCCGGGGGCTGAGCCGAAGGTGTCCAGCCTGCCGACGACGACGATTCGACAGTTTCTGTCGAAGGCGCCATGAACACAAAAGCGCCGATCAGTGCGATCAGCAGAATTGTCAACAGCAACGGGAACGACCAACCGCCGCTGTCCGGCGGCGAATGGCTGCTTCCGTCTGTGCCAGATGGGATGGGTTCCATAGAATGCACAATACCGACGCGTCCCCACACGGGTCTACCCCACTGCTGATTTGCTGGATTTGACCCCTCATCCAATTGAGTTGTAGGAACTGATGCCTTCTCATTCGATTCTATCGCTGGAATTCCCGATCGACGACATTGGCGTGATTTCGATTAACGACCCCAACAAGGGTGCCAACGTGCTTTCGCGATCGGTGCTCGACGAATTGGAGCAGCATCTCGACACGTTGGACGCGCACGAGGGACTGGCTGGCTTGGTGATTCGCTCGGCCAAGCCAGGCAACTTTATTGCCGGTGCTGACCTTCGCGAATTTGTTGCCGACATCGATCAGCCGTCCGAAGCCGTTATCAAAGTCGCCCAGCGCGGACAAAGCTTGTTTGGCCGACTGTCGAATTCCAACTACGTGACCGTCGCGGCGATCGACGGACTTTGTGTTGGCGGTGGTGCCGAGCTCGCCATCTGGTGCGATCGTCGGGTGATGGCTCGCCACGCTACCACGAGTTACGCCTTTCCCGAAGTCAAACTCGGCCTGTTCCCGGGTTGGGGCGGCACAGTACGCACTCCGCGAATTGTCGGTCTTAGCAACGCCGTCGAATTGGTGACCGGTGGCGAACCGATCGACGCTGAAACGGCGATGGCGATGGGACTGGCCGAAGTCGCACCTCCCGAGTCTCTGCTCGACGCGGCGATCGCTATCGTGCGATCGGAACAAGAATCGAAGCAATACCTCAACGACCGCAAGCGTTGGGCGGCGCCGATCAAGATTAGCGAGACCGAACTTGGCTTTCTCGGCGCGACCGCCAGTGCGTACATCCAAGGTCAAACCAAAGGTCACTATCCTGCACCACTCGCAGCGCTCGAAGTGCTTCTCGGCGGTGCCTGCATGGATGCCGAGTCCGCCTGCGAGCTCGAGGCGTCTGAGTTCGTAAAACTGTTCGGCTCGACGATCAATCGCGCGCTGCTCAATGTGTTCTTCCTAACCGATCGTAACAAGAAACCGTACGCTCCTGCGACCGGCGCAGAGAGCATCCAACCGCTGGAAATCAACTCGGCAACCGTCCTCGGCGCTGGCATCATGGGCCAAGGCATCGCGGCGGCCAACGTGAAACGAAAGATTCCGATCGCACTCGGTGATGTCTCGCCCGAGTCGGTCGCGCGCGGCGTGCAAGGCATCATCAGCGAAGTCAGCTTCAACAGAAAAACGCGCGGACCCGACGTGGAGCGTGCCCTCGCGTTCACACCGCTAGTCAATGGCACGATGAGCGACGCTGAGCTGGCCGCTTCTGACGTTGTGATCGAGGCGATTTACGAGAACGCCGAAGCCAAACGAGAGCTCTACGCCCGGCTCGAGCCACAACTCGGCGCGCAGGCAATTTTGTGCTCGAACACTTCGACAATTCCGATTACCGAGCTGGCCAAAGATCTACAGCATCCCGAGCGGTTCTGCGGTCTGCATTTTTTCAATCCCGTGCGGAAGATGCCGCTGGTCGAAGTGATCCGCGGCGAGCACACCAGCGAGCAGACGATCGCCACGGCCGTGGCTTACGCGAAGAAGATTAAAAAGTCGCCGATCGTCGTCAACGATGGTCCAGGATTCTTGGTCAACCGCGTGCTGTTACCGTACATGAACGAAGCCTTGCTGCTGCTTGAAGCCGGTGCGTCGATCAAAGCGGTCGATCGCGCTGCGACCAAGTTTGGCATGCCTATGGGCCCGATCACTTTGTACGACACGGTCGGACTCGATGTGGCGGTGCACGCGGGCGAAGTGATGAAGTCAGCTTTTCCCGATCGTGTCGTGCCCTCGCAGATTCTCCCCGCCATGCTCGCAGCCGATCGCAAAGGCAAAAAGAACGGCCGAGGCTTCTTCGATTACGTCACCGACAAGAAAGGTCGCTCCAAGCCACAACCTAGCGACGCGGTGGATGGCATCATTCAATCCGTCGCCCAGCCAACCAACGAGGCCGTCGACCTCACCGATCGCCTGTTCTTGCCAATGCTGCTGGAAGCCACCCGACTGATCGAAGACGGCATCGTCGCCGAGGTGCGCGACGTCGATCTCGGACTGATTTACGGGATTGGCTTCCCGCCGTTTCGTGGCGGCTTATTCTGCTGGGCGGACACGATCGGCAGTTCGGCAATCGTCGAAAAACTGAAGCCCTATGCCGAACTGGGTGAGCGCTATCAGCCAACCGACATGCTGTTGGAATTGGCCACGTCTGACAAGAAGTTCTACGGGTAACGGCTGTCGCCTCTGCCAAAGTCAAAGGAAACCAAATGAAATCTGCCGTCGTAGTTGATTGCTGCCGCACGCCGATAGGGCGCGCACATCCGCTGACAGGCTGCTTCCGAGACGTGCGTTCTGACGATTTAGCCGTTGCAGTTGTCCAAGGTCTGATCGAACGCACCGGAATCGACCCGGCTGAGATCGAAGATGTCGTGCTTGGCAATACGCAACAGCAGAAAGAACAGGGTTTCAACGTCGCACGGATCGTCTCGCTGATGGCCGGTCTGCCAAGCACCACGGGCGGTGCCACGATTAATCGACTTTGTGGAAGCAGCTTGCAGGCAATTAATCAAGCCAGTCATTCCATTGCGGCAGGAGGCGAAGATGTACAAATCGTCGGCGGTCTTGAGCACATGCACCACATTCCGATGGACGCCGACATTGACTTCAACCCGAAGCTCTTCCATGTGACGAGCAAGGGTGCGCTGCACATGGGTTTTACGGCAGAGTTCTTGGCCCAGTCGCAGGGCATTAGCCGCGAGGCACAGGACAGCTTTGCGCTCGCCAGCCATCAAAAGTCGGCGGCAGCCACCGAGGCTGGCGAATTCCAAAACGAAATCGTGCCCGTCTGGGGCAAGGGCGAGGCAGGCGAGCGCGTTCACGTCACGTCAGACCAATGTATTCGCGCTGATAGTAGTCTCGAAGCGCTAGCAGCGCTGAAACCGGCGTTCATGCCCGGCATGGGTACGGTAACGGCGGGCAATAGTTCGCCACTCAACGACGGTGCGGCAGCGCTACTCGTGATGAGCGAAGAAAAGGCCAGGTCGTTAGGGCTCGAACCGCTGGTGCGCATCCGCGCAACGGCCGTCGCCGGAGTCGACCCGGCGGTAATGGGAACCGGCCCCGTGCCCGCCACGAAGAAAGCGCTAAAACGGGCCGGCGTGGAACTCGCCGACATCGAACTCATCGAACTCAACGAAGCGTTCGCCTCTCAGTCGCTCGCCTGTATCCAGATGCTCGGTTTGGATGAAGAAAAAGTGAACGTTCGCGGCGGATCGATCGCTATTGGACATCCACTGGGGGCGAGCGGAGCCAGAATCTCCACGACCCTCATCCACGCCATGCTCGCTCGCGATGCGAATCTCGGCCTGGCCACGATGTGCATCGGGATCGGCCAAGGCATCGCAACTGTCTTTGAGCGCTGCACTTAGGGCGAATTTATCATTTTATCACAACGCCAATCTGCGGCGATTTCTCAGCCTGGGTGAGGGCTACTCAACGTAGTTTACGGATAGAGTGTTGCGAATAAGTAGCCGCTCGGCCTGTTTTGACTTTTGGCGGCCCCCAAGCTACGTTGAGCAGCTACTTCGTCCGTCGCAATCGTGACAAATTCGCGTTCGACCGGCCAGAGTATTGGGGCATTTCATTTTTCTTTCGTAGGAGTCGTTCTAATGATTAGATCCGTATTGAGTGTTTGCGCATTGATAGGCGCTATCCTTACCTGTAGCGTCGCCGATGCTGCCAACGTCGATTTGAGCTTGAATCTTGATTTTGATACCCCCGGCGATCTCAGCTCTGGTGGTACCTGGACAGCCGTTGCAACTGCTGATGAAAATGGATTGACTGGCATCGTATTTCTGGCAGAGAACGTCAACAACGACGCCGTTGCATCCGGCAATAGTGGATTCGCTGTATTCGAAAGTCAACAAGTGGGGCTGGTTATTGAGGTGGTGACTGGCTTTGACGCTACAGGTCTACTTGGCCAGATATTTGGCGTTGGTGTGCCCGGTAGTTCTTTTCCTTCAACGTACGTAGATCCTGTCGGCATTGCTCCTCTTGCAGGAAGCCCTGATCTGGGCTCATTCACAGGCGGCGTAGAGTTGGCGACGGGCTCTTTTGATCCTGGCGCAGTGCCTGCCTTACTTGCATCTTCGGGAACGTTGTCTGCCGGTGCCAACATTTTCGACATCACTGGCGATGTGGTATTTGCAACTTTAAACCTCACCGTCCGCACGGTTATCCCGGAGCCGGCCACGATGTTGTTACTCACTGTCGGAGTAATTGGCGCGGCTGCAGTTCGTCGAAGATAGTCGCAACGACTAACCGGAATGAACGAATCGCCCGTCGCGACTAGTCTCGCGACGGGCGTTTTTTGCTAACGCAGTTCAACCCGCATACGTAGTGCGCCTTTCGGGCGGATCGCGGTGTGCATCTCGACTTCGACCGATTGCTTTGGGTCGGCCAGATGCAGTCGGCAGTGTTGCGTTACAGTGGCCAGCGCCAGCAGCATCTCGACCATTGCCAGACGCTCGCCGACGCAGCGGTGGGGACCGAGACCAAAGGGAAAGAACGCACCGTCGGCGATTTCGCTGATACGCTGCTCAGAGAATCGGCTCGGGTCGAACTGTGTGGGATTGGGAAAGTAACGCTCGCACCTGTGGGTCGCCCACGGTGACACGTAGATCCAAGTGCCTCGCTTCACGGCAAAGTCGCTGAGCTCGACGTTCTCGACGGCGCGCCGCACCATCATCATCCAGGCAGGCGGGTACATCCGCAACGATTCCTTCACCACTTGCTGGCAGAATTCTAGGCGATCGTAATCGGCGAGCGTTGCAGCTCGATCGCCCAACACGTCGGCGACCTCCGCCTGCACGGCGTCAGCGATCTCCGGATGCTGGTCGAGCAGGTACCATGTCCAGGCCAAGCCGGCAGCGCTGCTGTCGTAGCCTGCGTGCAACAGCGTCAGCGCTTCGTCCATCGCCTGACGATCGGTCAGTGGGTTCGCTTGCTCTGATTCGTCGGTTGCCGAGAGCAAAATCGAAAGCATATCGCCGCGATCGTCGCCAGCGGCGCGGCGAGCGGCGATCACCGACTGAATCAATGATTCCAACCCGCGAAATGCTGCCCGCTTGCGACGCTTGCTGGGTAGTGGCAGCCAGTCTGGCAGAGGCACGATTTCCGAAAACTCTTCCACGGCTGCCTGTGATAGGGTATTCGCCCACTCATGAATGCGAGCAGCCTCGCCGGTCAGTTCCAGGTCCAACATCGACTTCGCGACAATCCCCAACGACAGCTCCGCCATCTCGGCACAGACGTCGACAACCGTGCCATCGCCCCACGTCTGCATCCGCTTTCGTCCATGCTCGACGATGACGGCTGCAAATTTCTTCATCCTCTCAGACGAGAAACCTTTTTGAATGATGCGCCGATGCCGAAACCAGATATCGCCCTCACTGGCGATCGTCCCAGCGCCAGCCATGTTGCGAATGATGCGCTTGGCGCGCGGTGCTTTTTCAAAGGAACGGTTCTTCGTGACCAACACCTCGCGGACAATCGTCGGGTCGGCAATTAGCAAGGCCGGCTGAATACCGAGTCGTAGTTGGACGACCGGTCCGTACTGGCTCACCGCGCGCGACACGAATGCCAGCGGGTCGCGGGCGAACTCGCCCATCGTCTGCAGGTCGAGCCAGCGAAACGGTGGCCCGGCAGGCTGGCAGGTCTCGACGATTATGGGCGCTCCAGCAGTCATGGACTACTCGTCAGTTTGACCCGCTGCAACCGGCGGCGGGAAGTTTCAAAATAGGCTGCGCAACCAATGGCCTGTATGACTTCGCTCGCACTGTGCTATTTCTTCAGGCGTACCTACCGCAAGAATCTGGCCACCGCCTGCACCACCTTCCGGCCCGAGATCGACAACCCAGTCGGCGGTCTTGATCACATCCAGGTTGTGCTCGATCACTAACACGGTGTGTCCTAGGTCGACCAGTTGCTGCAACACACCCAGCAGTCGGCGGATGTCGTCGGTGTGCAATCCCGTTGTGGGCTCGTCGAGAATATAGAGCGTCTTTCCCGGCGTCGGCCTACCGAGTTCTGCAGCAAGCTTGATCCGTTGTGCCTCGCCACCCGAGAGCGTTGTCGAGCGTTGGCCTACCGACAAGTATCCCAAACCAACTTCTACGAGGCTCGTCAACATCTTGTGAATCGTCTCGTGGTTCTCGAAGAACTCTGCCGCATCGTCGATGGCCATCGCGAGCACATCGGCGATCGACTTGTCGCGGTACCGCACCGCAAGCGTCTGACGATTGAACTGCCGCCCCTGGCAAATCGGACAGTCCACGAACAAGTCGGGCAAGAATCGCATCTCGATCCGCTGCAGACCCTGGCCCTGGCATTCCTCACATCGACCGCCCTTGGTATTGAAACTGAACCGGCCCAACTTGTAGCCAAGTTGCTTCGCGTGTTTGGTGCTCGTGAATACCCGTCGAATTTCGTCAAAAATTCCCGTGTAGGTCGCCGGATTGGAACGCGGTGTGCGCCCGATCGGCGATTGGTCGACGTGGATAAGACGGTCGAGTTTCGAGCTGCCGCGCAGCGTCTGATACGCCCCCGGTCTCGCATGCGCTCCATTCAACTTTCTCGCTAGCGCCCGAGCCACCGTATCAATCACCAGCGAGCTCTTGCCTGAACCACTAACACCAGTCACGCAGGTGAGTGTGCCAAGTGGCAACTCAAAGTCGACATTCTGCAAATTGTTGTGCGTCGCCCCTTCGAGGTGTAGCATTCGCGTCTTCGCGACCTTACGACGCTTCGCCGGGATTTCGATATGCTCGCGACCGCCCAGATAGGCGCCAGTCAGCGAGTCGGCATTGTTGACCACCTCGTCTGGCGCGCCTTGAGCGACAATATTGCCGCCTCGTTTGCCAGCCCCGGGGCCAATGTCAATCAACCAGTCCGCCTCGCGCATCAGCGCCTCATCATGCTCGACAACGACGACGGTGTTGCCTTGTTGCTGCAGGTCACGCAACGAATCGATCAGCCGTTGGTTGTCGCGCGGGTGCAGACCAATCGACGGCTCGTCAAGAATGTACAGTACACCGACCAAGCCCGAGCCGATGCCCGTTGCTAAGCGAACTCGCTGCATTTCGCCACCGCTGAGCGAATCGGCCGCGCGATCGAGCGTCAGATAGTGGACACCGACTTGACGCAAGAAGCCAAGACGCTTGAGGATCTCCCCGACAAGCGGCTCCGCTACCGGAAGTTCCGACGGATCAAATTGAAGCGACGCGAAGAAATCGTAGGCGTCGGCGATCGGCATCCCTGTAATCTCGTGAATCGCCCGGCCATTCAGTCGGCACGCACGAGCTTCGGACTGCAACCGCGAACCTCCGCAGTCGGCACAAGGCACGTTGGCACGGAATTCCTCCAACCGCTCGCGCACGACGTCGCGCTTCGCCTTTGCATAATCCATTTCCAAATGGGCGAGTAGGCCGAGGAACTTGTCACTGTCGCCATGCAGCAACTGCGACCGCGCCACGTCCGGCCAGCTTGCAAGTGGCATCTCCCAATCAAGTGCGAGGCCGTCGAGAAACGCCGCAAGCAGTTGCTTCTGCTTCTTTCGCGCCGCAGTTGTCGCACCGCGCCACGGTGCCACGGCTCCGTCCGACAGCGACATGCTCAAATCCGGCAAAACCAGTTCAGGATCAAACCCCTCGCGCGCCGCCAGGCCATCGCAACTGCGGCAGGCGCCGTAGGGACTATTGAAGCTAAAGGTGCGGGGCTCGACCTCCGCCAAGCTACGCTTGCAATCGGGACAGGCGTACTGCGTACTGAAAACCCGCTCCTGCCAGCCAGCGCCGTTGCCATTAGCAGCTTTGGCCTCGGGTGTGAGGTAACTGATTCGTAGGGCACCTTCGCCATGCTTCAACGCCAAGCGAACTGACTCGGCGAGGCGGTTCTCCAAGCCTTCGCGAATGACGACGCGATCGACCACTGCTTCGATGTCGTGTATCTTTCGCGGCTGCAGTTCTGGGGCATGCTCAAGTTCAAAGGCCTCGCCGTCGATGCGAACGCGTACAAAACCTTCGCTGCGAATCCGTTCCATCACGTCCTGGTGTTTGCCTTTGCGACCACGCACCATGGGCGCAAGAATCATCACCTTGGTGCCCAAATCGAAGCTTTCGATGGCTTGCTGGATTTCTCGCGGCGTCTGCTGAGCAATGATCGTCTGGCAATCTGGACAAGAAACTTCACCAACACGTGCCATTAGCACGCGCAAAAAGTCATAGATCTCCGTGACCGTCGCCACGGTGCTGCGCGGATTCTGACTCGTCGGGTTTTGATCGATGGCGATCGTCGGCTGCAGGCCTTCAATCACGTCGACATCAGGCCGCTGCATCTGGTTGAAGAACTGCCGGGAGTAGACCGACAAGCTTTCGATATACTGTCGCTGACCTTCCGCCAGCAAAGTATCGAACGCCAGCGAACTTTTGCCCGATCCGCTCAGTCCTGTAATCACCACCAACTGATGCTGCGGAATATCGAGATCGACATTCTGCAGATTGTGCGTACGCGCGCCGCGAATGCGGATCGATTCGCCGGACGCAGAAGGCTCGCTCCCGAGGTCGCCGTTAGCGGCTAGTGCAGCGGCAGTACGAGACATCGGCGGAGACCCTGCTGTCGACCGGGGGAGCTGGCAAAACGGTTCACCTTAGCAAGCCCCTTCGGGCTGGGCAAGCTGGCCAAACCGCCGGTTGTCGTGAGTCCACCGCCTGATTATGATCATAGGTTTCCCTTCCACCGATTTACGCTCATCGGGAGTGCATCGTTATGCGTCACGTGCTATCTGCTTTGGTGCAGAACGTGCCTGGTGTGCTGGCACATGTTGCTGGCATGTTTGCTTCGCGCGGCTACAACATCGACAGTCTGGCGGTCGGCGAGACCGAAGATCCGAATCTTTCGCGAATGACCTTCGTGGTCGTGGGCGATGATGGTGTGCTCGATCAGGTTCGCAAACAGCTAGAAAAAATCGTCACGGTCGTGCGTGTCGACGACGTCAGCGCGCAGGAATTCGTCGAGCGCGATCTGATGCTGCTAAAGGTCAATTGCAATGGCAAACGCAACGAGATTCGCGAGCTGTGCAACATCTTCCGCGGGCGAGTCGTCGACGTCTCGCCCGAACAGGTGATCGTCGAAATCTCTGGCCAAGAGAAAAAGATCGAAGCGTTCATCGACCTGATGCGACCCTTCGGCATTGTCGAACTCGTACGCACCGGCCGCATCGCCATGGTCCGCAGCGTTCAACCCGATCCTGACAGCTCGTCGATTACTTCATTAACACAAGAGCCGGTCGGGCAAAAGTAAACCTATTTCAAACTTCTTGTGGTTCCAGCCAAAAGTCTCTCGCAAAGGCGCGAAGACGCAAAGAAATACAAGAAGATGTCATTTTCAAAATCTTTGCGCCTTCGCGCCTTTGCGTGAGGCTTGAATAGCAAACCATACGAATCAGGAGTTTTTCTTATGCCCGCCACAATTTACTACGACAACGACGCCGATCTGAAAGCCCTCGAAGGCAAGACCGTCGCGATCATCGGCTACGGCTCGCAAGGCCACGCCCACGCGCAGAACCTCAAAGAAAGCGGCGTGAACGTCATCGTCGGCCAGCGCCCCGGCGGCCCTAACTACGATTTGGCGGTCAGTCATGGCTTCGAGCCACTCCCTGCCGGCGAGGCCACCAAGCAAGCCGACATCATCAACATCTTGCTGCCCGACGAAGTACAGGCAGACGTCTATCGCGACCACATCCGCGAGAACCTCGATCCGGGCAACGTGCTGATGTGCTCGCACGGCTTTAACGTTCACTTCGGCCAGATCGAAGCTCCCGAAGGTGTCGAGCTGCTGCTCGTCGCACCGAAAGGCCCCGGCCACCTCGTCCGTAGCGAGTTTGTTTCCGGCGGTGGCGTGCCTGGTTTGATCGCGTTGGAAGATGATGCCAGCGACGAGACCTTCAAAATTGGCCTGGCCTACGCCAAAGGCATCGGCTGCACCCGCGGCGGCGTGATCCGCACCTCTTTCGCCGAAGAAACCGAAACCGACCTGTTTGGCGAACAAGCCGTTCTGTGCGGCGGTGCTGCCGAGCTCGTAAAAGCCGGTTTTGAAACGCTGGTCGAAGCCGGTTATCAGCCAGAAATGGCCTACTTCGAGTGCATGCACGAGCTGAAGCTGATCGTCGACCTGTTCTACCAGGGCGGGCTGAACTACATGCGTTACAGCGTGTCGAACACCGCCGAATACGGCGACTACTCCACCGGCCCACGCATCGTCACCGACGAGACCAAAGCCGAGATGAAAAAGGTGCTGACCGAAATCCAAGACGGCACCTTCGCTCGCAATTGGATCTTGGAAAACAAAGCCGGCGCCCCCGGCTTCAAAGCCCGCCGCCGCATGGAACGCAACCACCCGGTCGAAGTCGTCGGCAAAGAGCTACGCAAACTGATGTCGTGGATCGACGACAAGTAGGTCGAAGCGCGTAGATTAACCGAGGTCGTCATCGGCCCAGGCAAGAAGTTTTTTTAGCCGCCGATGGACGCAGATTGACGCTGATGAGTTTTGGGTAGAACCAGCCATCCGCGTTTATTTGCGTGCATCGGCGGTTTTTTCTTGGGGTTCGGCAACTTGATCGGGTAGGATGGGCCACAGCGAAGCGGCGGCCCATCTTTTGCACTTCAAAGTCGAAAGCACCGCTGGACTGCTGCTCCCCTTCGGTCGATCCCACAAACTGAAGATTGGTGGCCTATTGGGCGCGACCCTTTTATGTAAACCGGGTAGTCCGCTGTTGTGAAAAAGAGTTCTCGTCACTCAAAGATTACTGGTGACTTCGCTGAAAGCATCGTGCTCTATTGGCTATCCAAGCACGGATTTGAATGCGCCCGAGTCGACCATACTGGGATCGACCTTATCGCGCGCGACCAAAATCATACGAAGCCATTGGGAATCTCGGTCAAAGGTCGGTCGCGGCTCCAAGGCACCGAAAATACATCCATCAATCTGCCGTCGAGTGGCTTCACTAAGGCTCGCCAAGCCTGCGCAGCTTTTGCGTGCTTGCCATACTATGCGATGGTAGTGGACGGCGCAGACGTGATTCGCTGCTTCCTACTGCCGCTAGAGCACCTAGAAAAACTCGCTGGGGGAAGTGCCACAAGCGAAACGCGGTTCTGGAAAATGGGCCGAAAGAATGTACAACATTATTGTGCTGATCCCAAAGTACTTCGCTTCGAACTAGAATTAACTGCTTGCTCCTGGCGAGACCGATTACGCTCCTAGCGTACCAATTTCGTTCGGCGGAAGATTCGTTTCTTGATAACTGCAGCACCACGGTGCTCGCTCTTTCCCCAATCGGCATCAACTCGCAACTCCTTAATTCGCCCCAACTCCAGCGTAGTCCGCAATCGTCCTTTGGACCGGGTGTGCGTGTCTGCTAGTGCAGCAGCGGCACCCTTGGCTTCTGCAACAACCAGACTCCTATGACGTCACGACTCGCCGCCGTTGCTTTGACGGCCAAAAACCGTCACTGAAATTGGCCACGCAATCTGCGAGAATCGATCTCGGTGGTTGTTCTCGCCGCAACGGAGCTCGCTGTCAGACGGCAACGGCTAGGCAGCGTTTGGTAACACTTAAAAAAGATCGCTGCATAACGGCAAGGCTTAACTGACAAAGCACTTCGGGCGTCGCGGGCCATCGAAGGCACAGAGTTTTGTAACACTCCAAGCCACCAATTGTTGCAATACTACCGGCATGCAATCCTCTTAGAATCGCCCTAAGTCGCTGCAAGTCTGTCGGTTGCGGCAAAAGGGCTAACACGAAAGGCAGCGCCTTATGCAAATAAAAAGCAAAAGTGTTGCAAAACTCCGGCGTAGCAAAATTCCCTTCGAATCGAAGAGATCCCATTTCCAATCGCCTACAAACCGTCATCGCCGATGGTAGACCAACACAATCATCGGCGTCTATCCGCGTCCATCGGCGGTTCCAACCCTTACCCCAACTCCTGCTTAATCTGCACCAGCTCCTTACGCTCGGGCATTTGCTTGTAGTCGTAGGCCGGGTGGTTCTGTCGGCGAAAAAATTGATCTGCAAACAAGACATATCCACCGACAGGTTCACCCAGCAAGCAGCCAAAGATGGGTGCAAGCACGCCATCCTACGGTTTCAACGAGCAATCGCACCAGCATATAGGCAGTAGATTTCCTTCGGGAGATAGATTGAATATAATACTTGCATGTCCACACCAATCGATCAAATCCGCCAGCTACCCGTTGCCGAGCAACTCGCCATCGTCGAGCAAATCTGGGACGGTCTGCAGGAGTCGCCTGAATTAGTCCAGACATGGCAAATGGAAGAGGCTCGTCGACGAGCCAAGCAGCTCGAATCCGGCGAAGCGACCACGCTCTCTGAAGACGAAGTTTGGCAGCAGGTGGACGAACTACTTGAATGAAAGATTCGCTTCGCTTTCATTCTCAAGTTCCTCACGACCTCGCAGAAGCTATAGCTTGGTACGAAGAGATTTCGCCTAGCCTCGCCAACCGATTTCGCAAGGCACTCAAAGCAGCCTTTAATTCTGTCCGCTCGTATCCGAATGCTTACGGAGTCGTGTTTGACGATGTAAGAGTGATGCGCGTGGCTCGATTCCCTTACTTGGTGCAATACAGGATGAGTGCCGAGGTGCCGTGCATCTTGGGCGTTTTTCATTCGGCAAGCGATCCGTCGAAATGGCAGAAGCGAGCAGAATCGAAGGAATGAACATTTTTAGTTGTTGCTAAAAAGAAGTTGCGTCAGCGTCTATCCGCGTCCATCGGCGGTTCCAACCCTTACCCCAACTCCTGCTTAATCTGCACCAGCTCCTTACGCTCGGGCATTTGCTTGTAGTGCGAATCGAGCGGATAGCAGCCCGAGACGATGCCGTGCCGCGGGGCGGTGGTGCAGTCGCTAAAGGTGCGACAGATCAGCTTGCGTTGCATTTCGCCACGTGTCAGTGTGTCGTGCGGCAGCTCGGGGTAGCTTAGCACCATGCGGCCCAGTCCGACGAAGTCGACCCAGCCCTCGCGCACCGCCGCCTGCGCGACGTGGGGAAGGTAGTCCTGCAGGTACGAATAGCCGCTACCCACCAGCGGCACGTCGCCGCTGGCCGCTTTGCACTGCCGTACGACCTCCAGCTGTCGCCACACTCCGACGAGCGGGTCTTCAGGCGGCAGGTAGCCATCACTCGGAGGGAAGATGGCCGGACGCTGAATATGCGGATTGTAGTAAGGGCTGCCGCAAGTGATGTTCAGCAGCGTGACGCCACTGTCGACGAGCATCCGAATGAGTTGTAGCGGTTCGTCGAGGTCGTACTCCAGAGGGTTGTTGCGATCGACGCCGAAGCCCAGCTCGTATGGCAACACGTCGGCGAAATCCATCGGTTGCCCAGGCTCGCGACTGGTTTTGAAGGGCACAATATCGAACACACTTAAACGAACACCAACTTGGAAGTCGGGAATCTCGTTGCGAATGCGCTCGATCACGGTGCGCATGAGTCGGCTACGCCCTTCGAGATCACCTCCGAATTTTCCACGTCGCTGTCGAGCACTTAAGAACTCATGCAGCAGGTAGCCATGGCAAGCTTTTACGTCGACGAACTGATAACCGATTTCGTGTGCCTGACGGGCCGCGATAACATAGTTGTCGATCAGGGTTTCGAGATCATTGTCAGTCCAAACAAGCGCCTCGTCATGCGGATCGGTGCCAAACTTCTCGTCAAGCAATGGGTGATGGTACGCAATCCGTGGTTCAAATTTCTTCTTGTCGTTCGGCTTGCAAAACCTTCCCGAGTGCGTGAGCTGCAATCCGACGAACAAGCCGTCGAGCGAGCCGGTCTGTTCGATGTGGCCGTCCTGCAGTTCTTTGAGCAACGCCGCCAACCCGTCGCGGTTGGCCGTTGTGCCCAATGTCTGATTCGGGTTTGCCCGTCCGTCAGGCTGCACGGCGGCTGCCTCGCCACCCCAGATGAGCTTCGCCCCGCTGAGTCCAAATCGTCGCCACCGCCGCAGCGTCAGTTCGCTCGGACTCCCGTCAGGGTTGGCGTCCCAGCCTTCCATCGGATGAATGCACCAACGGTTGCCCACTTCGAAACCGCCAACGTCGAGCGGCGAGGCCAGCGGCGAACCCATCTCTGCCGTCTGAATGCCTTGGTCCAGCGGAATCTGGATTCCCAACACGGCGAGACGTTCTCGCAGCTGATCGATGCTCCGCAGCTGAGCAACCTTCGTATATCCGCCTGTCGGCTCATCCACTACGTTTTTGCTCCCATTGGTCGCGATTGAGATCTCGATGCCGAGCTTAGGCTGCGCGTATTGCCTGCCTGATTCTCCCATCGCGCTACTAGAGTTTGAAGGCCAAGCGTCGGAGTGCGATTCCGATATTTGGTCGTCTGTCGGGGGGATTTAAACGAGAAATCCGGTTTTGGCACATCCTTTGCATTTATGGAAACCGCAACTGACAGTCAGTACAGCTGAGAGGTGCTTGGAACACACAACTGGGCTGGAACAGAGAAGAGACTTACCAGACTGGGGTCGGTTGAGAAGAGGCATTGAGAAAAGGGCCTAACTACAGAAGAGGCAACAACTTTTGACGGCTTGTCCCTCCCCATAAGGCCGTCAATTGTTGTTGTCGCAGGTCCCAGAGACAGGCGAGTCAGGAAGCCAGCTAATGTGCATCCTGACTCGCCTGTTTTATTTGGTATGTTGCATAATGAAACACTTGTGCTTTTTCGATACATCTCAAGACGGAGCATCTTCGTCTCGGCCTATGCTTCGCACAAAAATCTCGGGAATTTCATCGATCCAACGCCACCTCAATGGCATGAGCGAGGTTCAATAAGTACCCGGTCGAATTCGGACATCGTCTAACATGGGTATGATGAAGAATTCGTCTGACACTCCAAGGGAAACCACGACTCCTCGCAAGACCGGGACCACGACGATGCTCGGCACCCGCCAAAAGTTAGATCGGATAAGTTCGCATTCGACGCTACTCGCAGCGTCCGCAACATGCGTCGTGCTTTGGGGCTGTGGTGTTTCGTTGGCGTCAGACGCATCGACTGGCAGCCACGAGGATCCAATCGCGCTGATCGACGCTCAGATTAGCGCCGCCTGGCAGGATAACGACCTCCGGCCCTCTTCGCCCGCCACCGACGCCGAATGGTGTCGACGCGTCTATCTTGATGTGATCGGACGAGTTCCGACCGTCACGGAACTCGATAGCTTCCTGACTGATAAGTCGCGTACTCGCCGCAGCGATTTAGTGGACCAACTTCTCGGCAGCCGATACCAAGATACCTTCGTTGACCATTGGACGGCGATTTGGACCAACATTCTGATTGGCCGCACCGGCGGGCAGCAACGACGTTCTCTGACAAGCCGCGAGGGCATGAGCGACTACGTTCGCCAAACGCTAGCTGCAAACAAGTCCTATGGTGAGTTCGCAACCGAGCTACTGACTGCCACGGGAGCTGCCCAGCCTAATAACACCAGCAGCGACGATCCCTATAACGGCGCTGTGAATTTTCTGATCGAAAAGATGGACGAAGGCGGCGTGCAGGCGACCGCTAAGACTGCTGAGATCTTTCTGGGCACTGCGGTCCAATGTACACAGTGCCATAATCACCCCTTTAACGAGTACCGACAAAATCAATTCTGGGAACTCAATGCGTTTTTTCGCCAAGCGAGAACCGAACGCGAGCAAGATCCAGAGAACGAGAATCGTCGCCTCGGATACTTGGTCAACCGCGACTATGCTGGCGAAGGGCGAATGCTCTACCGTGACGCCCGCAGCGAGATTTTCCTGGAGGAACGCGATGGCCGACTCGTAGACCGCGACGCGCAGCAGGTGTTTGACGCACCGATCTACTACGAGCTTCGCAATGGCCAGGTGCAAGTGGCCTATCCTGTGTTTGTCGATGGCACGGCACTGGTCGACGAGCTGGCAGACCGCAATTCAGAGTTTGGCAATAGTGGCTACCTCGAACACGTCGATCGCCGCCAAGAGCTGGCCCGTCTGATCGTCGATTCGCGAGATTTCGATCGCGCCATGGTCAACCGCATGTGGGCTCACTTTCTCGGCTATGGCTTTACCAAGCCCATTCACGACATGGGGCCGCACAATCCGCCGTCGCA
>JBCDBK010000055.1:0-33000 GCA_039184115.1 Planctomycetota bacterium
AACCGCTATTTGTAAATGAATAGAGATCTTGTCAGGGACGACTAAGGGCGATCCAACCGCTATTTGTAAATGAATAGAGATCTTGTCAGGGACGACTACGTATGGATCGGACGATCTGCCGCTGTTCAACGCGGATTTCTCGACCGAGAAGACGGTGGTCTTACGGATCGAAGCGCCGGCCGGTCAGCGGTTCGTGATCGACGCACCGGGCACATTCCGCGACATGCGGTACCTGGTCACTGTCGGTACGAGGACGGATAGCCCACTCAACGCCGGGCCAATGACCGACTTTGTGATCGAATACCTGATCGGCACCGCTCTGTTCATCACCGGCGAATTTCAGGACGAGGATTATGGCGGAGGCGACTTCGCGATTCAGATCACCGGCGTGTTCGACGGCCCGGTGAGCTTTTCGGCCCTGGAGGCCACGTTTCAAGTGCCCAACGACTTCGACGTGATCCAGATCGACAACCCCGAAGTCTTCGCGGCGCTGACCGGCAATATCGAAGGGACCAGTTCGGGCGCCCCGCTCCCGGACCCAGGTCTTTGGCTGCAGATCGTCCCCGAGCCGACCAGCCTCGCGCTGTTGGCGATGGGCGGTCTATTGATGCATTTTCGCAGCCTTAGTTTTTTGATTCGGAAGGAAGTGACACGATGTTCAGATTATCCATTGCATCGCTCACAGTTCTGGTCCGCTGCCTTGTCCGTGTCATGCCGGCGATAGAAAGTGAATTCTGTATCACATTCTGCATCATTTAGTCACTTCGCCGTATGCCCGTCGTCGTAAGTTCTATATAGTAAGCACGCCCGCAAGGATTCGAACCTGGGACCTACGGATTAGAAGTCCGTTGCTCTATCCAGCTGAGCTACGGGCGCGTGTCTTCATAGTATAGTGCCTTGCTTAGGGAACGGGAGTGGTGGTTCGAGACGCTGTGCTAGATGGGTGCGAGGCATTCAGGCCCATTGTTGGTGACTTTGTTCACGTACTTCGATACCTTTCTCGTCTGAAGTAGGTCGTCTGCCGTTGGTTTGAGCGTCGCATGCAGGTGTTTATAGTCTTCAAACGCAGGGTCGAGCCACAAGTCGATGTTCGGGCTCTCGACCTCTGTGATGCACGGCATTCTGGGGTGCAGGTGCGCCAATTGTGAATTCGTTTCCGTCGTGATGATGGTGCAACTCTCCACATCGCCCCATTGCTCCCAGAGGCCATAAAACGCTAGAGGTCGTTCATCGACCCTATGGACGTAATAGGGTTGCTTATTGCCCTTGGGTCCGGTCCATTCGTAGTAGCCGTCGGCCAACACGATGCATCGCCTTCGCTTAAAGGCCGATCTGAAAGCTGGTTTGGCGCGCACGGTTTCGGCGCGCGCATTGATGGTGCGATAGCCGATTTTTTCGTCTTTCGCCCAAGATGGAATGAGGCCCCAACGGACAGCCGCCGGTTCGCGTCGTCCGTCGGTGGCACGAAGAATCGGCACTTTGGCGGTTGGGGCGACGTTGTAGTTCATACCCAGTGCATCGAGAAATCGATTGAGCTCGCTCCAAAACGCGTAAGTCATCGGACCATTGACGTACCGACCACACATAATACGGCCTCTTATCTTGTGCGCGCAAGATGATACAGACGACTCAAATCGTCACAACGCTGCCGACTACGCACGCTAGTCCAATCTGGTATAATTTGGCTGGCGGGATTCAGTCGGGCCGCGTGTTATTCTTTCCAACGGCAGTTCATTGTATCACCTCGTCATTTTCGCCGACCTAGACCAGCAGTGGCCCGATGGTGCCGACCGAGCAGTGACAGCGGTCTATCTGCTCGTGATTTTCGGCTTGCCGCTGGCTGGCTACGTGATCATGTACTTCGACTTTCGTCGCTATTTGCGATCGCTGCGACGCGCGCTAGTTGTTGTCGCAAATGCAATACCGGCAACGCCTTACTGGGCACTCCGCAGTCGGCCGCAATGTCTGAAGGTGCTGGAACTTACGCTGCCGTGCTCAGAAGCGGAAGTCATGGCAGCCTATCGGGAGAAAGCCAAAGAGCTGCATCCTGACCGAGGCGGCGATCTTGAAGACTTTTTGCGGCTGCAGCGTTACTTTGAACAAGCCTTGCTGTTGGTGCGGAAAGAGTCGGAGATGGACGATCGTGCCGGCATTGTGCGCACCAGCTAGCACTCGATCTGCTCTTGTCGCTGGTGGCTCGGTAGCGATACCATCATCAACCTAGCAATTCACCTCTTCCACGCTGCGCATTATGCGTTCTTGCGAGCTGGGGTAAGGCACGGACGCAACTCAGATAACCCACGCGATTCGCTCGTTTCGCTGGGTGTATGAACCAGCCAGAAAGGAATCTGGATGCCAACTACTTTGGCCCAGCTTGCCGAACTTGTTCAAGGTCGCTTAAGCGGCAATGGTGATCTGCCGATTTCCGGTGCTGCGACGCTCGAAACTGTCGAGAGCGATCAGATTACTCTCGCCGACCACGCCGATCGCATTGCGGAACTCGCCGCATCGTCAGCGGCGGCTGCCATCGTTAACGCGGAAGTCGATTCGGCGACGATTCCAACGATCGTCGTTGAAGATGTCCACGCGGCGTTTGCCCAAGTTGTATTGCATTTTCGGCCGCAGCGCATGCTTGCGCCGATCGGCATTAGCCCCACGGCGTACGTCAGTTCGACCGCAAGCATAGCTGACGGCGTCGAGATTCACCCTGGCGCAACCGTGGACGAGCAAGTTGTCATTGGTCCCGGATCCATTATTCACTCCGGGGTGCGCCTCATGGCGGGATGCCAGATCGGCAGCGAAGTAACAATCTTTCCAAACGCAGTTCTCTACGAAGATACGCGTGTTGGAGATCGCGCGATCATTCATGCCGGAGCTGTGTTAGGGGCGCACGGATTTGGTTACAAAGAAATCGAGGGTCGACATCAACTGTCGGCGCAGCTCGGCAACGTGGTGATTGGCAACGACGTAGAGATCGGCGCTTGTGCCACCGTCGACTGCGGCACCTATGGACCAACGATCGTTGGCGAAGGGTCGAAGGTCGATGATCTCGTGCAGATTGCACACAACTGTCGGATCGGCAAACACAATCTCATCTGCGGCCAAGTTGGCATCGCAGGCAGTACGACGACCGGCGACTATGTTGTCATGGCCGGACAGGTCGGAGTACGCGACCATGTGCATATCGGAGAGCGAGCCGTACTCTGCTCGAAGGCGGGAGTGCCCAATAATGTCGCTGATGGCGAAGTCGTCCTTGGTCAGCCTGCGACGCCTATTCGCCAACAGAAGCTGCAGATGGCAGCGATCTCTAAGTTGCCAGAAATGCGGAAACAATTCAAGGCGATGCAACGCGAGCTAGCCGCCTTGCAGGCCAAGCTCGACCAAGAAACAGACCGTGACTCTAGCGACCAGGCAGCATAATGCTCTCTCGTCTGAAACTCTCAACGCCCCAGTCTGAACAAGATCGCCCGATCGGTTTGCTCGCCGGTTGGGGCAACTTTCCTTTTGCCGTTGCCGAAGCGATGCGTAGTGCCGGTCATCGTGTTGCCGGCGTGGGCATCCACGATCACTGCGATCCGAGTCTGGCTGACTTGTGCGATCACTTCGACTGGATTGGCATCGGAGGAATCGGTAAAGCGATTCGCCACTTCCGTAGTTGGGGTGTGAAGCAAGCGACCATGGCTGGCAAGGTCCACAAGGTGCTACTCTACCAGCCAGGATGGTGGTTGCGTCACCGACCCGATTGGAAGACGATTCGCGCATTCTCGCCACAGCTTATTTTCGGTTCCGACGATCGCCGCGACGACACCCTATTACACACCGTTGTGCGGGCGTTCGCTCGAGATGGCATTACCTTTGAACCGGCCACCGACTTTGCACCGGATCTACTCGCGCAGGCGGGACATATTGCGGGTAGGCGACTTTCTGCTACTCAGCAGTCGGACGTTGAGTTTGGGTGGAAGATTGCGAAAAGTATGGGCGGCCTCGATATCGGACAGAGTATCTGCATCCAAGATCAGACCGTCATTGCCGTCGAAGCGATCGAGGGCACCGACTTATGTATCAAGCGTGCTGGCGAGCTTTGCCGCGGTGGGGGCTTTACGGTGGTCAAAGTTGCCAAACCACAGCAGGATATGCGATTTGACGTGCCAACTGTTGGCACAAAAACCCTGGCGACCATGGCCGAAGCTGGCGGTGCCGTGCTCGCGATCGAAGCCGATCGAACGATTTTGCTCGACCATCATGAGTTCTGCGTCGAGGCGAAGCACCAGGGCATCACGGTCGTTGCATTTAGCGATTCCACTGCCCAGGCGGCTGCTTGAAACTTGCTCAGCTGTGGTCGATCGTAGCCTCGTAAGCACTGCTAGATGCTGCCGTCGAGGCGAGAGATGCCAGCTGGCCACGCTCATGCTGGCCCCACCACGCGTCCGCTTTGTCGAGCGTCCACTCGTGGGCCGATGCACATTTGCCGAGCAATGTCGCTAGATCGCGCGATGTCTGCGGGCGCTTCGAGCGATCTTTCTCAAGGCACTTGAGAATTGCATTCTCCAACTCGGGGTCAACGGGTTTTCCAAGCCGCTGCGAAGGTGGCTGGGGAGGCTCAGAGATGTGCAGTTGGCAGAGTTTGGTAAGGTTGTCCGCCTCGAACACGGGTGTACCCGTTAGCAAGAAATAACCCACAGCGCCTACGGCATAAATATCGCTGCAGGCGTCTACGGAGTTGGGCAGCTGGATTGACTCGGGGGACATGTACAGTGGCGTGCCGGCCATCGATTCACTTCCATTCTCGCCAATCTGCTCACTCCGTGCTTTGACCAGACCGAAATCGAGCACCTTCACCACATCGCCCTCGCCCCCACGACGGTTAACCATGATGTTGGCCGGCTTGATGTCGCGATGGACCAGTCCAGTGGAGTGAGCTTCGTAAAGTGATCCGCACACCTGCTCCAGAATGAAGATCACCCGCCCGGATGGCTGCGGTCCATAGGCGTCAACCAACTGCTGCAGATCGATGCCGTCGAGGTATTCCATGGCGTAGTAAAACACACCTTCTGGCGTGTGCCCATAGTCGTAAATCGCAATGGTATTAGGGTGATTGAGATTGCTGGTTATCTGAACCTCGCGTTCAAAGCTCTCGATCGATGTGTCGTTGACGCGATCGGCGTTGAGCAGCTTAATGGCAGTTGGACGCCGTAGCATTGCATGTCGCCCACGGTACACGACTCCCATGGCACCTTCACCTAGCTGCTCTTCGAGCTGGTATTGGCCGAGTTGCTTCGCTTCGATTGCTGCTTCGCGTGCCTTCTCTTGCAGACGCGCCACGCGCACCGTGAACATAAAGATCGCTAACGAACTAGCCGCTAGCAATGAGAGCAGGACCCAAAACGTACGCTTGAGAATAATCAGCGGTCGATAGGCTTCCGCGAAGTCGATCTCCGTCGCGACGCCGAAGTGGTACTCGGGCAACCAGGTCCACGCTCCAGTCACGGTCACACCGCGGTAGTCATTGTAGCCGTCCACGTCGGTTGACTGCTCGCCGGCAATCGCCGATGTGGCCATCGTGGTGAATGGTAGTTCGGCGCGGCGCACTTTGGGACGAAATCCCTTCGTCATGTCGCCACCAGGATCGCGCACGTGAAGATTCAGAATCGATCGCGAGCCCGGTTGGTCGGGTAGGATGCCCAGCAAGATGAGGTCGTCGTCAAAGCGACTGTTCGAGAGCATAAGTCCTTGCTGGTCGAAGGCGTAAGTTTCGCCTGAATCACCCAATCGGCCGAGTTGTAAGATTCGCGTGAATTCCTTCTCCGGCCTGATATGCAGGCCAAGCGTCGCGACGACCTGCAAATGACTGTCAAGAATCGGAGCGATGACAAACATCACCGGAACGCCTGTGCGACGTTTTCCTTGATCATCGATGTCCGGCAAGATGCTTGCAAACGGAGGCATGACGGTCGTGTGACTTTCGAAGACACGGTTGATCATCTCGCGGAACTCGAACGGTACTTGCAGCCCCACAGCGTCTGGTCGTGCAGAGGCGAGTATCTCCTGCTTGTTGCCGATAAAGAAAGACTCGTAGTCATGCGAGCTAAGCGCCGGTCGTAATTGCCGAGCTAGCTGCGCGGAGATGTCCTCTTTCCGCTCCACCGAGGAATCCGCGTCTAGCAGGGCTTCGACGAGCTGCCGCACATCGCTATCGCTAGCAACGCTCTTGGCATTGTTTTCATGGGCGGCCAGCCAAGTGCGCAGCATGTCGACTTCGACATCATTAAGCGTTTGCAGCTGCGAACGAAGATTCTCTCGCATTGTATTCTCGATCGAGCCATGCACGCCCCACCCCAACACCAGCAGCATCGTGACGGCGATGATCGGCCAAACCCACAAGCGACGTCTCAAGAATGCGCCCGTGCGCGCGAGGCTATGTGACACGGTCCTCGATGCCCAGGTCATGTGGGCAGCGGGTGCGATGGACTTTGAAAGTGTGTGAGAAAACGGATTGCGAAAAGCCATCGTAACTTGCTGTGGGGAAATGCGAGCTCAGGGTACCTTCGTCCAGTATAGTCAGGAGACCTACTGGCTGTGGGCGACGAAGATCGGGATTCGGAAAGCAACGCGAGACGCGCAGCGGGCACTCCGTCAATTCCGGTTCGGAATACTTGCGGTTGGCCCTCAAAGCCACTCGATAACTTGATTGACCAGCGCTGCTATTGGGTTGCGGATTCAGTTTTCGAGCATCCGCCGTCGGGTCGTGTCGAGTGACGCCGTGTTAGATTCGCCCACTCCGCAGAGATGTCGGCACCGCCAAGAATCGGGGGTACCGGTTTTTCGAGGAGTTTGTGGGCGCGAAATTCTAGCAAACACCACGCAGCCGAGATGAAATTCAGTAGAATCGCTGCTGTCGAGATAGCGGTCGGGTGACCTCAGGGACGCTCGACGCTCGCACATGAGGAAATGGACTCAACGATGAAGAATTCAATGTTTCGAAGGCTGCGACGATCCTTAATCGATGCCGTCTGGTTTGTTTCGTTGATCACTGCAATGGCGGCGTCTTGCCTTGCTGGCGATAAGAGTGATTCCCAGCGCCCCGACCGTCCTGGCTGGTATATGGGGCGGCAGATCGCACCGACGATGTCCGCAAGCGGGGCTGACTGGCTGACACGTAAATCACGGGAGCGTGAGGAGGCGCCCCGCAAACTCTTGCAGTGTCTCGATCTGAAGCCGGGGCAAATCGTCTGCGATTTCGGCTGCGGTAACGGCTACCATACGCTGCAAATCGCACATCGAGTCGGGCCGAAAGGAACGGTCTATGCCGTCGACATCCAACAAGAGATGCTCGACTTGCTGCAACAGCGAGCCAAGCCACGTGGTGTGACGAACATCAGGCCGATCCTTGCGCTGCCAAACGACCCGAAGCTTCCTGCAGGGAAATTTGATTTGTTGCTGATGGTGGACGTCTATCACGAGCTGTTCGAGCCGGGAAGTGTGTTAAGTGCTATCCACGCTAGCCTGAACGATGAAGGCCGTGTAGCCGTAGTTGAGTTTCGCGAGGAGGACGCAAACGTGCCGATTCTGCCGCTACACAAGATGAGTCAGCCACAGGTTATCAAGGAACTAACGGCCAATCGCTTTAAGCTAGTCGGCCAATACGACGGGCTTCCGTGGCAGCACGTCCTACTTTTCGCGCGCGAAGACTCTCCTTTGATGGAAAAAAAGCTGAAACACTGGAGACCTGCAGAATCGGACGAATCCCACCTTGAGCGTCCGTGAGAAGTCTCACAAACCGCGTAGCGCAATATGAGTCATGCGATCTAAGTGACTTCTGCAAAAGGGTTTATGTGGACGTCCGGTTGTAGGGGCCGCTGGCAGAAATTGCCCAAAAAGTCAACTTTCGATAGTCCGCATTATTTGAGGCTCCGCAGTTTCTGATTAGAATGAGGGGACGGAACGGGCGAGAGCAGGTCGCTTTCGCGGCAATTATCTTTTTGTTGTTTGTCTCCTTTTGACCCGAGGTTGGGCCGCTAGTGATTTGACTGACGTATCTTCTGCATTGCCCCAAAGACTGGGGGTGTGGGAGGGAATTATCGGCAGGCTGCCAAGCCGCCTGCTGAGGAGCTGAGGTATGGCAACTTCTACGTTATCTCTGGAATCGGTTGCGTCTATGTCGCCCGAGGATCCAGAAAGCTTGCTGATCGGGCAAGACTCGGCAATCAACCAGATTGCCCATCACACCGAGCGTGCCGCTCAAGTCGAGTGCACCGTTCTTATCACTGGCGAAACTGGTACCGGCAAAGAGGTCTGGGCTCGTCTACTCCATCGACTCGGACCTAGGCACGATAAACCGTTTGTCCCGGTCAATTGTGCCGCGCTGACGGCGACTCTGGCTGAGAGTCAGCTATTTGGTCACGAAAAAGGCGCGTTTACAGGCGCTGCAGGCGAGAGCCTCGGCGTTTTTCGATCCGCCCATGGTGGGGTCGTTTTTCTCGACGAAGTGGGCGATATGCCTTTGGAATTGCAGCCGAAGCTGTTGCGCGTGCTGCAGGAGGGCGAAGTAACTCCGGTCGGTGCAGCGCGGCCTGTGAAATTCGATGTACAAATAGCTGCTGCGACCAACCGCAACCTGTTGCGTGACGTCGAAGAAGGCCGTTTTCGCGAAGATCTGTATTATCGGCTCAATCTAGTCGAGCTGAAAATGCCAGCGTTGCGTGAGCGAGTGGAAGATATCCCGATGTTTATCGACTACTTTTCACGAAAATTCGCGGCACGTTACGAGCAGCCATTATGGAAGCCTGACGCAGGCACGCTGCGGGCATTTTGCGAGTACAACTGGCCTGGAAACGTCCGTCAGCTTAGCTTTGTGATCGAGCAGAGCTACGTACTCCAATGCGAGCCCCGCCTGCCAGGCGGTATGCGTTCCGACGAGCGAGGCTTGGCGAGCTTGCCCTTCACCAATCTTGGCCGACTCCGAGCTGCTGCGGTGGAGCAGGCATTGCGTATCACCAATGGCCACAAGGGCCAAGCTGCCGAGATGCTGGGAGTCCACCCTAACACGCTCACCCGGCTGTTGGCGCAGCACGACGATCCTGAATAGCCTCGGGACGTTCTCTGTCTCTGCGATCTTTTCGATCGACTGTTTGCGCCCAAGATGCTCCGCGCTCTCGGAGTGTACTGACATCTAGAGAACGATGCATAGTGCATTTGTTCTATCCTATGTCTTCACCATTCTTGTGAGACCTCACCAAAACGGTGAAAGTGCCGCCAATCGCTGCTATATAGCGTTTAGTTAGATCGCACCAGTATCGCGTCACCAAATTTGTGACGCACTCAACCTGCAGCCAATAGTCGTACGCAAAGCATAAGTGCTTCTCTCACAAGCGGTTGCGCATTAAGAACCACCTATGGTGGTTTCCGGCACGACAATCGCTTCTACGTTGTGCGTTCGTTTAGGTCTCGGCCGAACGACCATTTTCATGCAGTGTGAAATGCCTGTCGGAAATGACGAGTCATCGAGTCCAAGGATTGTTTCTGTAGTTCGAGGAGAACAGCAAATGAGTAACGCACAAACTTACGAAGCGTTGGAAGCAGACTATGGCGTAGACACTTTTCGTCGTACGAATGCAATTAAGTCGTCCAAGCAGCAACGTCCGGCACACGGACGGAAGCGTGGCAAAGCGCCGCAGTCGGTTAACGGTATACATCGTCGTCGCAAGCGCAAGATGGCTTGGTAACTCGTTTATTTGAGTCAAGTGGCGAGCTGTATTGGGGCGGCGCTGGTTTCAGCGTTCGTACACATGTATAGCTCGACGGATGTTCGCGGCAACACTGCACCGGATGGCAGTTTATCGCTGCGGATGTTGCGCTAGCGTGTGGTCCGATTCAGCTTCGGTTGTGCGCGAGTGGATGGCTGTAGATTGCCGCCAAATTTGGTGGCCGTTTGCTCGTACAGGATCACTAAGGACAAAACGTCGTGGCGTCAGCCTTTACTTACACAGCTACAGCTCGGCCGAAGGTTGGGAATTCTCGGGGTCTTGATGGAACAGACTCTTTTGCGATTCCCGACTTACTCAGTTGCTTGGTGCTGTCTTGGTCGGATCAGAGAGCTCAGCTCTTGCAATCGGTCGCAAGAGACGAGTCTTGGCAGTCCGAGGTTTGTGGTGATGTGCAGGACTTCCTGCGAAGTGTTTTCCAGCTAGATGTGCCGTTGGCGATCGTCGATCTGCCGCAGCGAGACGCGACTTCGTACGAGTCGTTGCGACAGGTAGCAGCACACGTGTGCGGACTCAATCGATCGTTGCTTCTAGTTTGTGGATCGGCAGAGCTAGACGCTGAGGAGGAGTTGTGGGCACGACAGTTGGGAGCATGGGCGTACCTTCCAGACGCGTCGAGTCTAAGTGGACTTAGGCTGGTATTTGCTGAGGCGAGGAAGGCACTAGCGCAGAAGTCGTCTGCGTGTGTAGAAGCGAGTGGGTGTTCGTAGATGCGTGGGCGCATGGACTGCCGCGCTGTTGGTGTAGTCGAGAGCGAGTGTGAAGATCGGTTCGTTTGCATTCGAGGCTGCGTCGTAAATGGACGGAACGCATGAATGTGCACGCAAAGGAAATTGCGATGAAGAAACATGATGACGTCGAACAAAGTCTCGATGGCGAGGTGCCTTCAAGTGGCTCCTCAAGACCGGAGAGAAGTAATAGCAACACTCGGAAAAGCCCCAAGCATAGCAGCAATAAGCGAAAGCGTAGTGGGACGACGCAACGCTCAGGGAATGCGAATGGTGGAATTCATCAGCGCGGGGATAAGAGAGTTGTGAGGTGAACGGAGGGTTGGCGAAGTGCCATTCATGCAGATGCACGAACCTGAGCACTTTACCGCGAGAAGCTGAGGGCGGGGCAAGCGATTGCAGGGACCAGAGTGAGATCTCCAGCTGCAATCAGATTAGTACGGATTAATTATACGGGGACAAAGTCAGCGGTTCGGTGCGTGCGCTGGACGGCTGCAGATGCGACCTCATTTTTTGTGTTATCACGAAAGGCAAGTTTGATGTGTCAACAGAGATTTAGTCAACTTATGTTCGCGGTGGTCTGTGTCGCGGCGACTGCGGTCGCGACCAATGAGGCCACGGCTACTTTCATCGAGCTGAACCCAGATGGTTCGGGCACATCCGTCGTACTGGCGGACTTACTTGATGGTACCTACACAGGAGTTACGGTTGGTGATAAGAGCTTTGACGAGTTCTTTTACGCAACCTTGCCAAACGATGATATGCCTGAGCCGGAGGATATTAACGTCTTTGGCTTTCAAGACCTCGACGGCAATTTTGGACTAACATTCCAAGGCGCATTTATCGACCTTCCAGGTGGCATCGGGCTCTCGGATGCGACCTTGAGTTTTACGGTCAGTGTGACCGAAGAGGCGGCTCGGCAGGGCTACAGGATCTCGGACGCGCATCTATTCGCGGAAGGTGTAGGTCTTGGCCCAGAGTCGTTCTTCGCTGTCGACGAATCGTTCGCTCAGTCCGGTAGCGACGAAAAGCTCAATGTCTTTGCAACCACCCTGAACGGTTCCGACGAGAGCGTGCTCTCAGACTGGGTCTTCTTTGACGAGCTTTACACCAGTTTGCGAGTTACGAAGGATATTCTTGCCATTGCAAATGATGATAGTAATCAACCAGTGCGTGCGACGATCATCCGACAGTCGTTCTCCCAGGTGAAGATTCCAGAGCCAGCATCACTCGGACTGGCAGCCCTCTGTGCTGTGGGAATTGCGATGGGTCGCCGCAAGTTCTAAGTGTCACGCCATGGGCACAGAGATTAGGCACTCTGACTAAGTCTCTAGCAGCTTCCAAGTCGACCGGACTTGGGAGCTGCTTTTGCGCGCGGATTCGACTGTTTGCGAACAAGCTATTAGCGCGGCATGCTAGCGCCCAAGCAGCCCGTTAACAGCGTGGCCGATGTCTGGTTGTCGCATTAGAGACTCGCCAACCAATATCGCCTGGACACCGGCAGCTTCGAGCAACTCGACGTCGGCCCGTGTCTTGATGCCGCTCTCGCCGACCAAGACGCACTCGTCGGGAATCGTCTGGCGCATCCTTAGAGTATGCTGCAGATCTACCTCAAAGGTGTGTAAGTTGCGGTTGTTTACGCCAATAAGCGTTGCACCCGCCTCGAGCACTCGATCAAGGTTTTCAGGGTCGTACAGCTCGACCAGAGGCGTTAGGCCCAATTCGATTGCCTCGTTGTGCAGCGCTCGAAGCAGGCAATCATCCAGGCATTCGGCAATCAGCAACACCGCATCTGCTCCGGCAACACGTGCTTCCAGTAGTTGGTAGCCATCAATGATGAAATCCTTGCGTAGGACTGGCAAGTCGATGGCTTGGCGTACTTGGGCCAAGTAGTCGAGACTCCCTTGAAAATACTGCTCGTCGGTGAGCACACTGACGCAAGATGCACCATGGGCTTCATAGGTCTTAGCGATGGCCACAGGATCGAAGTCGGCCCGGATCAGGCCGGCTGATGGGCTTGCTTTCTTGACCTCGGCAATCAGCTTAATGGGTCCAACCGCCGCCAGCGGCTCGAAGAAGGATCGAACCGTGGGAGCATCGGCGAGTTGCGCACGGAGTTCTGCTTCCGAAACTCTCAGTTTCGCCTGCTTAACTTCTTCAAGCTTGGTGATTACGATTTGCTCAAGTATTGTCTTGCCCATAGCCGGTCGATTGTACGTGGTGTGATTAGATATTGAACCGTCGCACGATGGCGATTTGGGCAATTAACAACGAACGCCACCTCTTGCGACCGTGTAGTTTGTAGGCTGGATTGCTGCGGAAATCATGTTTTTGAGTGATTTCGAAGACTGAAGCGATTAAAGTTACAATGTCGGCAAAGTTCAATCGAATAGCGGTCGACCGGCTGGAAAACTGCTAGACAGCCACTCCTTTTCGTCTTTGCAACCCTTGCGAGGTCGCGATTGACTGATGCCGAGCTAATACGCCTCGCTCGCGGAGAATGCTCCGAGACGGCAGACGATCGGTGCGCAGCTTGGAATATGCTGTCGGACCGTTATTTGCCGCTGGTGTGGCGGTATGCTTACGCCCTGCTGGGGAGTACCCATGCGGCCGAAGATGTGGTCGGTGACACGATGCTTGCGTTATTGCGCAATATCAATCAGATCGACGCGGATGCACCTAGAATTTCCGCATGGTTGCGATCGGTCGTGCGACATAAAGTAGCCGACCATCATCGTCGCGTCTATCGAGCCAAGGATCACTTGCCGCGTATCGCTGTCGAGAAACAACAGCGTGGCGAATCGGCAGATCCGTCGGAATCGTTATTCGTCGATGAGAAGCGGCAGCTTATCACGGAAATCCTGGAGGGATTGCCGGAGCGACAGCGACTGGCATTGGAATGGAAGTACATCGATGGCATGCGAGTACGGGAAATTGCCACTCGACTTGGTGAAACAGAAAAGGCGGTAGAGGCGACCCTCTACCGCGCTCGACGCGAATTTCGTCGACTTTATGAGCTGTCGGAAACAGGATCGGCAACAGTAGTCGCAAGCACGGCGGGGAACTGTGCCAGCGGCGCTATCAACTGGCAGACCACGAGCACCGAAGCCCCCAAGAAGTAACGGCATAGACCAATGTTGGAATATTCTTCTCATGTCAAACCGTAACAAGCCACACGACAGTCAGTACGAACGTCGGCTTGAGGAGATGCTCAAGACTGAATATGGCGGCGTTGATCCGACCGCCGAGTTTCGGGATTCGCTGGTCCGTCAGCTTGACGAAACGTTTTCGCGTGAGTACTTCCTCGACGGAGAGGTTCGCGAGTCCGGTGCGACAGTAAGTATGGAGAACACGCTTGCATCGCATCAGTTAGGAAGCGAATCCAGTCTGCCGTCGAGAACGGTTGGCCACCGCATGGTGAGTTTTCGTGTGGCGATGTCGATGGCAGCTGCCGCCTGTCTGCTGTTGATTGTTGCAGTATGGAACAGTCAATCTGCTTATGGATGGGCAAGCATGTTGCGAGCGTTGGAAAACTGCGAATGGGTTCAAGTAGTATCCGAGACTGCCGATGTGGGTGGCTGGGTATCTTCGCAACGCGGGGTACTGGCAATCAAGACCGATAGCCATGTTGCTTATCACGACAATCAGCAGCAGGTTTCGTCGCAATATTTTGCCGAGCACGGCGTCATACAGCGGCAAGAAAATGGTTCGCGCGGCACCGTGCGTAGTGCGAGCGACCATTTACTCTTGTTGTTGCTCGACGACCATGCTGACGCTGCCGACGCGAATCTTAGCGGGTACCGCGTGGTGTCTGAATCTTGGCATGATCTCCCGGCAGAGGGCGATCGTGGCGAGGCTATCGAACTGCGCGTAACATTGGTGAGTTC
This sequence comes from Planctomycetota bacterium, assembly GCA_039184115.1. GTDB lineage: Bacteria > Planctomycetota > Planctomycetia > Pirellulales > Lacipirellulaceae > Bythopirellula. The sequence continues at coordinate 14,377 of JBCDBK010000055.1, forward strand.
TGGCGTCCATCGCAAGTCGCATAAGCTTGTCGTACGAATCGACAAGGAAACGCATCTCCCGGAGTCGTGCCACTTGGTAGTAGGCTCAGGAAGTGTGGTTCGGTCTCTCGACTTTGCGTACCCGGCGAAGGGGCCAAGTTCGATCTTTGAACTCGGTGTACCGCGGGAGTCAAAAGTCATCGGTTCGCTGGCAGAACTGCAACGCGAAACGACGAATATGCAAGAGACCGAATTGGCACGCATCGCAGCACTGCCTCGAACAACATCGACCGTTCCATCCGCTGAATCATCGATGGATGCTAACGCTGAGTCCGCGCGAGTCGAGTCGACGGAGGAGAGAGCGCTGGCTGAAGCGGCAGTCGATCGTGCTACAGCTGACGCGGATCTAGCCACTAATCAGCCCATTCCGCAGAGGATCCGTGCAGAAGAAATTGTCACGGTAGAGAAAAGCCGTAGCGTAGAAAGTGGAGCTGAGGCACTTGAAGCCGAACAGGCTGACGGCGAGCCTTTGGTAGCCTCAAATCAATCGCAACCACGCCGCAAGTTACCGGCGGTTAGCTTTGCGACGGCCAATCTGTCCGCTGCAGAACTGGTCGAAACTATCAATCTTCAGTTGAGCGAGAGCTGGCATTCTCAAGGTGTTCAAATCGCGGAGTCAGCGAGCGAAACAGAATTTCTACGCCGCGCTTATCTCGATTTGACGGGGCGTATTCCCGTGCCCTACGAAGTCTACACTTATCTGGAAAGCGATCCGAGAAGTCGTCGCGAGGAGCTTGTCGACCAGTTGCTTTCGAGCCGTGATCACGCCACGCATTTGGCCACGGTATGGCGCAAGTTGCTACTCCCCGACGGGGTCGATACAAACATTTATGGCGGGACAGGTAAGTTCGATGAGTGGTTAGCGGACCGGTTTGAGAGGAACTTGCCCTACGATCAATTGGTTCAACAGCTCTTACTGGCCGAAGGACGCGTTAGCGACTCTGGACCGATTCTGTTCTATGCTGCGCTTAAGCTCAACCCTGAGGAGTTAGCGGCGAAGACAGCGCGGACTTTTTTGGGAATGCGGATGGAGTGTGCGCAGTGTCACGATCATCCTTTCGATGAGTCGATTTCGCAGGAAGACTTCTGGGGTTTTGCTGCGCACTTCGCACAGATTTCCCGTCCAAAGGGAAAGATAGAAATGACTTCGTCCGTGTTGCGCGTTCGCGATAACAGCCACGGCGAAGTAATGTTACCTGATTCAGACGAAGTCGTGCCGCCTAGTCTGCCGTACTATGTAGCATTGAGCGTCGGGCCTGAGTTGAGCGACAGAGCGGCACAATCAAAATCGCGACGTGAGCAACTGGTCGATTGGCTCACCACGAAGCAAAATGATCGGTTTGCACGTGCGACGGTCAATCGCGCTTGGCAACATCTGTTTGGTCTCGGTTTGGTCGAACCGGTCGACGATATGCGGGCTGACAATCTGGCGAGTTGCCCCGAGGTGCTGAACACGCTCAGTCAAGATTTTGCCGCGAACAACTACGATATACGACGCTTGTTGCGTGCGCTCGTGTTGAGCGAGGCTTATCAGCTGTCGAGCCGGGCAAATAGAGACGAGCCGTCACAGGCATTGATGTTCGCACGCATGAACATCAAGAGCTTCAGCGCCGATCAGCTTTACGATTGCATTCAGGTGGCAACTGAGCCGGATACGGCAGAAGCCGATCAAGTAGCCAATGGGGCGCTGGCAAGGTTCGGAAACACTGCACGTCGGGCATTTATCGAACAATTTCAGGCACCGCCAGGGCAACGTACGGACTATCACGCTGGTATCCCACAGGCGTTGACATTGATGCATGGCCGCCTCGTTCACAGTGCCACCGATTTGGCGAGTAGCGGATTGCTGAAGTCGATAAGCGCGCCGTTTTTTACGGACGAACAAAGGATCGAAACGCTGTTCTTGTCAACGTTGTCGCGGTTCCCTGAACAAGCGGAACTGCAAAAGATGCTTGGTCACGTTCAGTCGATTTCCGGTGATGTCGAGCGTACGCAAGCCTTTGGCGATATTTTGTGGGCACTGCTTAATAGCGCCGAATTCACTTTTATCCACTAGGTGAGAAGAGGTTTTGGCAACGACCACGATATCGATTGTGTTGTGCCAAAGAAATCTACGCCATCCAAACGCGAATGGCAAAGGAGACGAGCATGTCCAAATTCAACCGACTCGACCGAAGACGCTGGATGCAATCCGCCGGCATGGGCGTACTCGGACTTAGCATGAGCGGCTGGCTGCCAGCGATTGCTCAGCAATTGGCGACCGATCCGCGCCGCCGCCGTCATTGCATTTTGCTCTGGATGGGGGGTGGGCCCAGCCAGACCGACACCTTCGACATGAAGCCCAATCATGAGAATGGCGGTGAATTTAAAGAGATCGCAACCAACGTTCCCGGTGTGCGTTTCAGCGAGCACATGCCGCAACTTGCCAAGCAAGCGGATCAGCTGGCGATTGTGCGCAGCTTGAGCACGAAGGAAGGCGACCACGGGCGGGGCACGCACTTAATGCGTACTGGGCAACCGCCGATGGGAGCAGTTCGCTATCCTGCAATCGGTGCCGCGCTCGCTAAGCAGCTTGCGAGTCCCCAAGTCAAGCTCCCGCCTTATGTAAGCGTCGCTCCTTTCCGCGGGCTCAATAACGAAGCGTTCAGCCCAGGATTTCTTGGTCCCAAGTTTGCTCCGCTAATTGTTGGTGCCGCTGGAATGGGCGAAACGGCCCAGGGCAATGATTTTGCAGAACTTGCGGTCGACTCGCTTGCTCCGCCTGACGGAGTTTCGGCCGAACGGATGGGCCAGCGGCTAGAGCTGTGGCGAGCGCTGGAGACGCGTTTTCTGCAACAGCACCCCACCGCGACCATTCGATCGCACCAGTCGGTCTACGATAACTCATTGCAAATGATTGAGAGTGATGCTTCCGATGCGTTCGATCTATCACAGGAAACTGATGTGGTGCGCGAAGCCTACGGCAAAGGGATGTTTGGACAGGGATGTCTGCTGGCTCGGCGGTTGGTGGAGCGCGGCGTTCCCTTTGTCGAAGTGTCCTTAAACAATCTTTCGAGCGGAGGGTTGGGCTGGGATACGCATGCGAATAATTTTGAAACTGTTAAGAACCTGTCCGGCGAGCTTGACTCCGGCTGGGCGACGCTAATGACTGAACTCAAGCAGCGAGGGCTGTTGGAATCCACGACGATTGTGTGGATGGGCGAGTTTGGGCGAACCCCAAAAATCAACGGGTCTGCCGGACGCGATCACTTCCCGCAGGCTTGGTCCTGTGTTTTGGCTGGCGGCGGTATTGCGGGTGGCCAAGTTTATGGCAAAACCAGCGAAGATGGCGTCTACGTCGAAGAGGACAAAACGTCTGTCGGTGAAGTTCTGGCCACCCTCTGTGCTGCGTTAGGTGTACCGCCAGACACGCAGAATATGTCAAATACGGGTCGGCCGATACCGATTGTCGACGATAGCCCGATTGATCGACTGCTTGCCTAGACGATTCTGCAGCTCTCCACCGTCCGGAGTTCTCTAAACGATGATCCGACAGTTCTCCTCGACCGACGTTCGCGCCTCGCAGTCTATGACTCGTCGATTACTTGTTGCGGCCTGGATTGTTACCGCCTGGGCTATTGTCGGGACATCCCATAGCAATGTTGCGCGTGCGCAACCCGACCGCCAGTCGTTATTAGAGGCCGAACCGTTGGCAGAGGCCAAGGTTCAGAAATTGAAGTCGACGGACGAAGATGAATACGATGATGAAAATCCGTTGATGATGTATCAGCCGCTTGAGGAAGACCCGCTGTCATTCTATGTCCGTACACAGGACGGTGAATGGCGGATACCATCCCGCGTCGATGCGCGTGACCCTTGGGTTCGACTACTCATACTCGGACCGGTGCGACCGACGCTTGTCGAGCTAGCTATCGAAATCAACCATCTCCCATTTCGCGCGGCTCGTGAAGCGTGGATTGATCGGCTATTGGCGGAGGCGCGGGCGGCGTCGCTGGTGCGCACAGGTACGGCTGCCGTAGACGCGGCAGCGGCAAGAGACACAGCAAATTCTCAACTAGATAACGCGTCCAGCATCGACGCAGAAGGTGACGTTAGCACTGATGGGTTGGATGGTGTTGCCGAAGACGAGCCACAAGGGCCAATGGTAACAGCGCAGCGAAGGCAGGCGAGTAGTCTGTTTAAGCGACTGATAAATTACCTTGCGGCCGATCAATCGACTGCCGAACGCGAGGAAGTACGCTGGCTGCTGGCGGAATGGACTGGTGGGCCGGCACAGCTAACGCTCAGTCCCGCGTTTGCCTGGCGGCGAGCCAATGCGGCACCATTGTGGCAAACTCTGGACCTAGATGGTGACCGAGTGTTGAGTGCCGAAGAAATCTCTGCTGCCGCTGTCACTCTCAAGCAGACAGACATCAATCGTGACGAGATTCTCAGTTTCGATGAGCTGACCCGCCAGGGTAAGAAGCACTCGAGCAACCGGCAAACCAACGGGTACCCATTGATCGTAGTGATCCATGGCGAGACAGATTGGGGGGTACTGAAGCAACAATTACGACAAGCCTATCCAAGCCGATCTATGTCAGCTGGTGTGTCTCAACTGCTCGATCGGATCGCGATCGGTGATAGGTCCGTTGATACAGCGGATTTGGTGAATCTCGTGACACTACCGTCTGATTTGGTGTATCGTGTGGTCTTTGCTAACAACGATGCTAAGGCACAACTGCTGGCTACTGCCACGTCTTCAACAGGGAAAATGTCAGGAGACGACGGCGCTTGGAGATTCCGATCTTCGAATGAGCATACGATCACTGTAGAACGAGAAGAAGCCTACATGGAACTAACAGCCGCGCAGGGAGATATCGACGAGCAAAACACAAGCGGTGACATGCAACAAACTCAGGTCGCCGTGGGGGCCGTGGTCGATGGGTATCCTTTACTCCGTCTGCTCGATTACGATAACAACCGTCAACTTACGCAGCGCGAACGCAACAATATCAGGGAGTTGTTGGCCAGCCTTGATCGCAACCAGAACGGTCGGATCGAAGCCGCGGAAATCCCAACCGCCATCCGTCTCAGCGTGACGCTTGGACCCTTTGCACACGAACAACTCGCTACCGCGACTGCCGCATCACGTCCAACTGACAATTCCACAGAGGTTGCGGACTTGCCCGCTTGGTTCGTTGGGATGGACCGCAATCACGACGGTGATCTTTCCAAACGCGAATTTCAGGGCAGCCCCGGCCAGTTTAGGAAGTTCGACCGCGATAAAGATGGACTGATAAGTAGCTTGGAGGTTATCGCAGCCGAATCCAAGAATTAGCCAGGAAGTGCGAATAGCGAGCACGGCACTCGCTGCACTGGTATCCGGAACCAGAGAGTTAACGAACAAGACCAACGCGAAACTGAGAGACGCATATGACCAACAACCATCAGCAAGTGCTTACGCCAGAGTCGACGACCGAGGAGGTGACACAGCTGGTCGACAATCTCTACGATACCTACCAGCAGATGCGCTCAGAGCTGTCGGGTGTGATTGTTGGCATGGAAGAGGTGACTGAGCAGCTGATGATTGGCATCCTCTGCCGGGGTCACTGCATGCTGCAGGGCATGCCCGGATTGGCGAAGACGTTGCTGATTTCGCAGCTCGCGTCGCTGATGCACCTGTCCTTCAATCGTGTGCAATTTACGCCTGACCTTATGCCGGGTGACATTACGGGCAGTGATGTGTTGGAGGAAGACCACACAACCGGCAAACGTGTATTTCGTTTCGTTCAAGGCCCTCTGTTTGCAAACTTAGTTCTCGCGGACGAGATCAATCGAACTCCTCCAAAAACCCAAAGTGCATTGCTCGAAGCAATGGAGGAACGACAGCTATCTGTGGGTGGCACGACCTACCCTTTGCCTGATCCATTCTTCGTGCTAGCGACGCAAAATCCTGTCGAAGTGGAAGGCACGTATCCACTGCCCGAAGCTCAACTCGACCGTTTTCTTTTGAAGATCAAGGTTGACTATCCCGATCGCGAGGGTGAGCTGGAAATCTGTCGTCGTCAGACAACCGACTACTCTTACACCACCTCTCAAGTGATAGACATCGACCAGTTGCATGCGATGCAAGACCTTGTTCCGAAGGTTGTTGTCGCAGAGCACGTGTATGACGCCGCGATTGATCTGGCGAGAATGACTCGTCCGGAAGAAGGAAAACTGCCCGCCGAACTTGCTGACAAGGTTCAATACGGTGCTGGTCCTCGCGCAAGTATCGCGCTGTTGATGGCTGGCAAGGCACGTGCACTATTGCACAAGCGCTGCCACGTTACGACCGCGGACATATTTGCCGTGGCTCTGCCTGTGCTGAGACACCGGATTATCCCGACATTTAGCGCAGAAGCCGCCGGTTTGGATACTGACGATATCGTCTCCGCATTGATTCATCAGCAGGCCTCCGTCACTCCATCCTGATTAAGATCGACTCCCCAAATCCTCATCCAGTGCCGTGGCCAAATCTCGCGTCAATCGATTCGTTTCTTCCCTTCAGGAGCGTCAGATCCAGGACGCTGCGGATGGATTAAAGCAGACCAGGTTTGCGGACCCCGCTTCGGCGCGGCCCGAGCCAGCCCCGAGCGTTCCGACCTTTGCCTCTCCGGCGGAACCTCGGCCGATATTCGACCCGCAGATGCTTAGCAAGCTTGGGCAACTAGAGGTTATTGCCAGTACCGTGGTCGATGGGTTTCTGTCGGGTAAGCATCGCTCCACTCACAAAGGCGGCTGCACCGATTTTGCAGAGTTCCGTCCTTACTCGCAGGGAGACGACATTCGTCAACTAGATTGGCGTCACTACGCAAAGTGCGATCGATATTATGTCAAACAGTTCGACGACGAAACGAACTTGCAAGCTCTACTAGTGACCGATGCCAGTGGATCGATGCAGTTTGGTATGTCCACCGTCACCAAATGGCATTACGCGCAGATGACGGCGGCTTGCCTGGGCCACCTACTGCTGCGGCAGCGGGATTCAGTGGGGCTCGCTGTTGTCGGTGATTCCCTGAAGAATTTCGTTCGTCCGTTGCCGCGGGCCAGCCAACTTGCACGGGTCATTAATGTGTTGGAAACGACGATCGCCGAAGGCGAATCGACGCTAAGCGAATCGATGCTGGAGCTTACTGGCCGTCTGAAGCGGCGCGGCATGATTATGCTTTTTTCTGATTGTTTCGGCGAAGTCGCTCCGCTGATGCACGTGCTGCAGCAGTATCGTGCTCGCGGCCACGATGTCATGGTGTTTCAGATCCTTGCGCCGGAGGAGCTAACGTTTCCCTTCCGACGTGAGTCGTTCTTTCAAGATCTCGAATTGCCAAGGCGCATGCAGGTCAATCCTAGCGCGATTCGCAAACAATACTTGGCGGAGTTCCAAGCGTTTCAGGATAACCTTCGTGAATCAATGACCGCCGCCGCCATCGATCTGGTGACGCTGACGACCGATCAGGATATTGGCGAAGCGTTGTCGGGCTACCTGCTGCGCCGTGCAGCGCAAAAATCAGCCTCTTCGGCTCGCGTTCGCGCGTAACTACTGTCAACTTCGATCGAGCTTTATTTTGAGTTTCCTCGGACTGCCATTTTTATTTGCTTTGCCGTTGATCGCGATTCCGGTGGTGATTCACCTGTATCGTGGTAGACAGCGCGACGTCATCAATTGGGGTGCGATGCAGTTCCTGGCGGAGGCGACAACCAAAGGGCGCAGTATTCAGCGTCTGGAAGAGTTGCTGCTGATGGTATTGCGAGTGTCAGCGGTATTAGCGCTCATCTTGGCACTTGCCCGACCGATGATGCGCAGCAACCTGCTGAGCGCGAGTGTCGATCGTGAGATCGTCTTGTTGCTGGACAACTCGCTCTCGATGGACCGCGCGGTGAACAATATGTCGGCGGGCGATTTGGCCGCTGACAGAGCCATGGAGCTACTTAATGAGTTTGATGCCGGCGATACTGTGCACTTGATGCTTGCTTCGGGTGGCGGGCAGTGGCTGACCGCTGAAGGTCTGCCCGGCGACTCGCTTGGTAAACGCCAACTGAATAGTTTGATCGAGGGCGTCGAGCCGACACTGGGCAAAGCTAGTCTGCTAGATTGTCTGCAGATCGCGATCAATGCGGAGCCACAAGGTAATCCGTCCTCACGGCACATCTACGTCTTCACCGACGATCAGGCAGCCAACTGGCAAATCGATGCCGAGAGGCAGTGGGAGCAACTCGGGTCCGTCCGCCAAAATGCGCCAATACCTACGGCAGTCGAAGTCATTTCCTGTGCGCTGGAAGCTGAAACCGTTGAGAACTTAGCGGTGACGAAGCTCGAGGCGTCGCGGCAGTTGGTTCGACCTGAAGATCGTGTCGAGTTCGTTGCACGCATCACCAACGGTGGCGACTCGGCAAGTGAGGCCACGACCGTGAAATGGCGAATTGATGATGAGGTGTTCGAGTCTTCAGATCTCAGATCGCTAGCACCCGGTGAGACAACGCAACTTGCTGCTTCGACGACACGACGTGACACGGGAACGTTGGCCGTCTCGTGCATGATTGACGCAGAGGACCAGATTAGTCTGGATAATCGCGGAACGACCGTCATCGAGGTCTCTGAAGAACTGCCAGTCTTGGTAGTCCACGATCGCCAAGCGGAAACCACGCGCAAAACGGCTGACGAGTTGTTTACGGCAGCATTAGGCTATGATGGCGAAACGCCAAGCCGCTGGCACTCCGTATACCGGCCGACGGTTGTTTCCGTAGATGACCTGTCGGATATCACGCTCGCTCAATATCGGGCCGTTGTTGCTTTGAGCTTAACGGAGCTGACGGAAGATGCTCACCGTAGTCTCCATGATTATGTCCGAGCTGGCGGAGGACTATGGATCGCGTTGGGGGATTTGGTCGACCGTGACAGCTATAATCGCTTCTGGTATGACGATGGCGGCGGATTAAGCCCAACTTCGCTAGAAACGCTGATCACCGTCCGCGATACCAATACTCCCGCTGGAGTGATCCACCCACCCGAGCGTGACCATCCGGCGACCGAGCAACTTTCTAACACAACTCAGCTCGATATCGATCAGGCTCGGCTCACTGACTACTGGCAGCTCGTGAGTAGCGCCGACGAAGATCGTCAGGCTTGGGTGCTGCTTGAATCTGGTGACGGTAGTCCGCTGGTGGTAGAAAATTTCTTCGGCGATGGTCGTGTGCTGGTGCAGGCTTTTCCGCTAGGCCTGCAATGGAGTAATCTCCCGCAGCTCAAGTCATATGTCGTCATGATCCACGATTGGCTCGACTATCTGACCGCGCCTGCCATGGCTCGTTACAACCTCCAGCCAGGCGCTGCAATCGCGTCGCCATTGCCGGCCGGAGCTGACTTGACGACGGCCAAACTTCTGCTGCCCGGCGGTAAAGAAATAGAACTATCGACCTCAGGTGGCGACGAAAGCGGACTAGTCCGCTATTCGCAGACTCAGCTGCCGGGGCTCTATACGCTAAGGCTGGAGTCCAACGGCAACTTCAGACAGCTACCTTTTTACGTCATGCGCGATGGCCAGGAGTCGAAGCTACGACCGTTAGCCAGCGATCAGCAGACGAAGCTGCGAGAGTTGGCCGGTTTACAGTTCGACGATGCACCGGTCGAAATTACGTCCGCCGTAACAAACATCGATCCACGTCCCAAAGCCGAGCCAATTTGGGGTGTGCTGCTTGCGGGTTTGGTCGCCTTGCTGATCGGTGAACAGATGCTATCCAACTGGCTCACGCGCCAACGTAGCGGAGTCGCGGTCAGCACCTAGCAGTACTCAGCAAACAGCACAAACTCCGCAAACGAAGAGATTTTATCGATATGCCAGCCGACCAATTGCAGACCTCCGACGCAGTTGTCTTTGACGGCACGGTCAGTGTGACCACAGCCGTCGCGCTGGGGCTGTTGTTTGCTGTGGTGGCCGCATGGCTCGTGTGGCGCGAGCGACAATCAGTTGGTCCACGCTGGGCTGGAGTATTCTGGCTACTACGAATGACTGCGCTAGGTGTCGCACTATGGATGCTCGCTGGTCCAGTCCACGAGACCGTCGAACGTTCAACGGTTAGACAGTCGATCGCCATCTTGACCGATGCGAGCGACAGCATGGAAACCGTTGACGCGCCCGACGCGAGAGACTTGCTCCGCTGGAGAGCGGCGAGCGTCAAGGAAGCACAATCTTCTGCGATCGCTCACTGCGATAGTATCAACGTTGCAGTACAAGTCGGAACGTTGGCATGTGAGCGTGCAATAGAATCATTGAAAAACCATCGACCAGCGAAGCAACTCAAACTTGCTGTCCGAGAGGCAAGTATTGCCGCTACGCGCGCGGGCGAACACTGTAACTCGTTGATCGAAGCACTCACGGAAGATTACGGTGATCTAGCGGAACGCGTCGGACGTGTCGAAACGCTGCTGCAAGGTCCGATTGAGCGAGGCCTCGACGAGTTACAAGATTCGTTGAATCAAGGTCGGGCCGCACTCGTAAGCGAGATGCTCGACTCGCTTGAGGCGCTCGCCGACCATTTTGCCGCCTGTGGCCGTCGCGCCAGCTCATTGACCAGAGAACTCGCAGAGCAGCTTGCTGACGATGATGCTCTAGCTAGCGATGATCTCTACGAGATGACAAGACGCGAAAAGTCGCTCAACGTTTTGGATGCTCTGCAGCAGAATGTTCTCGATCATCTGAACGATGATGTGAGGATTCGTAAATTTCAATTTGACGCGATGTTGACGCCGATCGCCGCCGACCGAACCTGGTCTGAAGCAGCCAGTCTTGCAGGCTATGATGCCGACAAAAAGAAACCGGCCACGGACCTTGCCGCTGTGATGCAACAACTTTCGACTGATCGAGTTTCCGAATCCACGCGATTAGCAATTGTGCTGACCGACGGCAATCATACGGCATTGACCGAACAAGCGCCACAGGAGATTGCCGCTCAGATATCCGACATGCCGATCTACACAGTACCTGTGGGTAGCACAACTTTGGTACGTGACCTGCGACTGCATCGCGTCGAAGCGCCCTCGACGGTCGTCGAGGCTGATTCGGGGGTAATCGACGCGATTGTGACTGCTGTTGACTGCGACGGTTTGGCAACAGAGGTGACTTTGCGGCATGATGGACGCGAGATCGACCGGCAGCGAGTCAATTTCACGGGTGACCGTGTCGACCGGCGGATTCAGTTTAGAGTTTCCGCAGATCAAGTCGGATGGCAGGACTACGAACTTACCGTCGAACCGTTTGAGGACGAGGAGAGCGTAGCCAATAATGTCGCGCCGATTAGCTGGGAAGTCGTGCGTGACAAGTTTCGCGTGTTGCTAGCCGATGGTGTTTCGCACTGGGAGTTCCGCTACTTGCAGCAGCTGTTTCGGCGCGACGAGCACATCGAGTGTGACGAGTTGCTCTTTTACCCGAGACTGCGTGGTACGGGTGCGCTGGCCGCCAATCCGCGCCTTCCGGAGCATGTTGACGATTGGGCGGTTTACGATGTGGTCATACTTGGCGATCTCAGTGCGAAGCATTTTAGCACAGCTAGTCAAAAGTCCTTAAACACGTATGTGCGTCAGCGCAATGGCCACCTCATTCTTCTGGCGGGTCGCGACCATATGCCAGGCGAATACCGCGACAAGCCGTTGATAGACTTATTGCCCGTCACGGCAGCTTCCTATGACAGCGGTAACGAAGGTTATACTTTGATGCTGACCGACGAAGGTAGGTTGCACAGCGCTTTGGCCATTGAGGAATCCAATCAAGCAAGCGAAGCCGCGTGGCTCACCGTGTATCGAAAGCAACCGGTATTCAAACTTTCAGAATACTCTCGACCAAAGCCCACGGCGCGCACCTTGTTACGCGCTGTACCTACAACCATGTCAGTAGTCGTCGACGATAAGGCGACTCAAGATAGTTTGCCTGCTTTCCTGTGTTGGCATCAAGTCGGCAGCGGCAAAGTTGTCTACCTGGCTGCCGCCGAAATCTGGAGACTCCGCTATCGGGCACGCGATCGTCGTCACCATCGCTTCTGGGGCCAGATGATTCGGTGGATTACGGCCGAGAACCTCGGCAGTGGAACCGATCTGGTGCGGCTTTCGACCGACAAGAATCGCTACAATCCGAAAGAACCCGTCGAGGTCACCGTGTGGCTCAAAGATCAGACCGGTAGACCATTGGCCGGCCAAGCGCTAAAGATCGCAGCTCGCACGTTGGACGAAGAGGTCGAGTCTGCAGAACTCGTCGGAGATCTCAATGTTGCCGGTAGATACTTCGGCACTCTCGATAACTTACCGCCAGGGGCGTACGAGATTGCAGTTACTGGTACGGTCGTTGACGAACTGATGAATACCAGCGACGAGGACTCTCCCATTCGTTCGATGATTACCATCGATGCTGGCGATAACCTCGAAATGCTGGATACTCGCTGCGATCGCACATTGCTCGAGCAAGTCTCGGAGATCACCGGGGGCCAAGTCGTGCCGCCGACCGCGATAGGCGAGGTGCTGCAACTTGCCTCGCTGTCACCTGAAGTCCATGAGTCCGTCCAGCGTACTCCGCTGTGGAATCGCTGGACGAATCTCTGGATCGTGCTGAGTTGTCTTGTAACCGAGTGGATTGTTCGCAAACGCAAGGGCTTAGTGTAATAAGGGCTGCTTAAAATGACGCAATTGCAACAGAAGATCACGATTCCAGACGCGATGGCGCAGAAACTAGAGCTAGTGCGTCGGCGAACGTTAAAGGTTCGAATCGGAACAGCAATCGTCGCGGGCGTGGGAGTTCTGCTGGCGGCGATGGGAGTCGCCATGCTGGTGGATTGGCTCGCAACGTTGTATGACTTTCGTTGGCGCGCGGCACTGACTTACACAGCATGGATAACGGCGTTGGTTACCCTAACAGCATGGGCCTATGCTGCTTGGCGCCACACGCGGACGGTCGAGACGATGGCTGCGAAGGTAGATGAGGAAATGCCTGAACTCGAAGAACGCTGGTCGACCATCGCAGAGGTTACGGCAAGCGGCAAAAATCGGAAACCTTCGGCCGGCCAGGTGGTCCATCCCGCAATGTTCCAGCAGGTTTCGGAAGAAGCTCTACGTTGGACGCCTCGAGTGGAGCCAGATCGCGTGATACCGCTCGATGGTTTGATACGCGCTCTCATGTTTCTAACCGCCATCACTAGTATCTTGGGCATTGCTGTGGTCTTGGATTCGCAGCGCACGACCGTCCTTATTCGACGGTTTTGGCAGCCATTTGCGCCGATCTCTGCGACTGAAATCACCGACTTGTCGGGCGATCTCGTCGTAGGTCGTGGAGAATCGCTAGAAATCAAAGCGAATTTGGTGGGTGCGCCGGTCCAGCAAGCTTCCTTGCTAGTCAAGCCCGCGGAGGGCGAGGCGAAGACGATCTCTTTGACGCCGGGCGGCGACACTCTCGATCAGCTTAGTCACCGCTTGCGCTCCGTTAAGGAGCCAATGCGATATCGATTGCGCGCGGGCGACGGCCAAACTCCTTGGTACGAAATTGCTGTTGCTGATCGACCACAGCTGGCGGCAGTGCGTGTGACATTGACTCCACCTGCTTACACAAGAAAAGAATCGAAGACGATCGATAAGTTACCGCGCCGCGTAACGGTACTTGAGGGCAGCCACGTTGAGGTTGCTCTTAAGCCGAAGCAGACGTTGCGGTCGCTTTCGCTGCGCTTTAGTCCAGAACTATCAAAGCCGCTTTTCGCCGATGAACAGGGTTGGTACCACTGGCAGAGCGAATTGACCGAGAATATTGCCTTCCAAACCCTTCTGATCGAAGAACACGGTCTCGAAAACCTGCGCCCCCCGACCTGTGAAATACGTATTCGACCGGACCGACCCCCGGTCGTGAAAATACTAACTCCCAACAGCGAAATGGCAGTAAGGCCCGACGATACGGTGCCTGTTACTTTCATTGCTAGTGACGATGTGGGGGTTCATCAAGCCGAACTCGTGGTTTACGACGAAGGTCGAAAGACGGATGGGAAACCGACAGTGCTGGATCGAATTCCAGTCCCACTTGGCGATCAGCAAGGCAACGTCAAAGTAAAAGCCACCGTGAAGCTCGACTTGTCGCGGTACGAAACCAATGACGGGTCAGAGCTGAGTTTTTCGGTTCGGGTGCGGGAAGATCGAGGTCAGGTGGCTCGGGCCGACGCTGATCTTCTCCACGCTAGCGATGTTTCTATGGAGCCGATCGCTTCGGAAGTGCCAGCGGTCACGCAGACGGAGCAGTTGGCGGCGGCCGCGTCATTGCAACGGTCTCGATCTGATCAGCAGCCATCACCGGCAGAATCCACCGTGCTTCAAAGCTCGCAAGGTGCTTCAGGAAGCACGGGTGCCACGGCTAAGCAGATCAGCGAAGGCGCCGCAGTCACTCGTGAAGGAGTTGCGATGGGCGAGGCGACGACGAACGAGAAATCCTCCCAAAACGACGGATTGACCGAAGATTCGACAGAAGTTGCATCTGAAACGAACGACAAACAGAATCAGATTGGCGAGCTACGTGAGCAAACTGACGGCGACGATGCTTCGATAACCCAAGGAGCAAACAACTCGGACGCGGAGGCAGAAACTTCTGCGTCAAGTACATCGACCACCGAAGACGCGGAGGGCCGCACATCCACATCGGGACGACTCTCACTTAACACCGCCGACGAATCCAACGGCGCGCAATCCACCGACGCGCCCGGACAAGGGGCAAGCCAACGTGATTCCCAACGTGGAATGCAAGATTCCAAGGAGGACTCGAGTGCCGACGATAGGGACAATCCGTCGGCCCGTGAACTCAGCAGTGACACGAGCGATACCGATCCATCGCCTGACAGTCAAGGTTCACGCAATGGATCATCGAGCACGGCTCAAGACCTGCCGCAGTCTCCAGCAAGCGAGAGCAGCGAGTCTCCGGGCAATCCGATGTCTCGGCGGGAGTTAGACGTCGAGGGGCAAGCGCAATCGTCGAACAGTCAACGCATGCGTTTAAAGATTGACCAGTGGGCCGGTAGCTTCGACGGACAACAGCGTGCGAAGCTGGAGATTGCGATCGCACCCAAGATGGAAGCGATCGATCGTGCTTTAGAGAAGGCCCAGGAGCTTTCGCGTTCGGTACTCGACGATGTTGATGCTGGCAAGCCGTGGTCAAGCAAGCATGATCGCGACATTCAGCGTGCCGACGAACAGGTCGAGACCGCGATCAAAGCAGTCGAGGAACTGGAGAACGAAACTTATGGTACGCCCTATGCGTTCATCGGATTGCAACTTGTCGACATTAAGCAGGCACATATTAGCCTGGCAAGGAGGGATTTTTGGAAGGCCCTGCAGACTCAGGATGCGGTACGCGTCGGCTCAGTACGAGATGGGTGGGCGCACACAACTCGTGCTCGCGAGCTGATGGTGATGCTGACCGAGCGATTCGAGCGAACAAAGATCGAATACAAAATGGCCGAGTCGGTCGAGAATATTAAGAAGATGTATCGCATCTTCGTCGAAGATTCAATGGAGTTGTTGAAGCCTGATGGCGACGACGGCGGGCGCTACAAACGAAAAGTCGCTGAGTTTGATCTCGATGAGGAATACCTTAAACGTCTCGAAGAGGTGATCGAGATGCGAAACGAAATGCGCAAGGAACTAGCGCGCATCCTCGCAGACGATCCACGGCTGTTGCGGCGTTTTCTTGATGCGCAGCGTAACCAGCAGGTTGTGTTGCGTAACAACCTCGATCGGCTAATCGAAGATCAAGATGAACTCAATCGCGAGACGCGTGCGTGGGCCGTGGCCGAGGAGCAACAGCGCCCCGCCTTGGCAAAAATACTGATCGGTCGACACGTCGAATCGGCGCAAGATATCGCGATTGCAGCCGCTGCATTGCATGACCGATTTGAGACATGGTCGCCGCTGGGCAAAGAAGCGGAGAATCCAGACTTTCAGTCAACCGCCGAGGTACTGCAGGAAATATCGACCGCGACTCGCGAGTTGAGCGAGGCGGGTCTACAGTATGTGGCTGACTCGATGCGCGCGAAAAAGCGTGACGAAAGCATCTCAGACTCAGAGGAATCCGGAGCAGAGACCCCCGAGCAGGAGGAAGGTGCCTTCAATCCAGACGAAGCGATCGAGAGGATTTCGGTAGATGCGCAGCAGCTTTACGAGACATTTACGCGTTTGGAGGTGCTGCTCAGGCAAGTTGGCAGCCGCGAGGAACGACTAGAAATCGCCTCATTCGCCACGAATCGCTTGCTGGAGACACGCAGACTCATCGAGCAAACATCTGCTTGGATTCGCCAGCTCAAGCAGCAACGGGCGGGGAATTACCATCGTGCAGCGGAGGTTGCCCAATATCGTTTGGCCACGCGTACCGACACACTTGCAGGCAAACTCGCTAACCTGGAACAAACGATGGCCGGTCTACTGCAAAACGACAGCAACATGCTTCCGAAGTCCATCGCCGATAAGGCCCGGGCGCTCTTGGCAGCGCTGGACGAGCAGGCGGCGCCCAATCAGTTGGCTTCCGTTTATGCACTTCGTCGGAGTCAGCTCTCACGTGCCACATCTCGTCAGCAGTCGGCTTTGGAAGCGCTCGAACTGGCCGGAAGTCTCTACGATGAAATGGTTGAAGAGGCAATCAAGGAACTGGACCAGTTACCGGTTCAGGACCCAATCGCCAGCTTGCTCGACGATCCGACGCTGGATGACTTGCTGCGAGAGCTTGAGCGAGAGGTTCCGATTGAAGAAGCCTTGGGGATTCCTGCTCGGCCGTCGAACTTGCAAATAATGAGCGATTGGCTTCGTCCCGGCGGCGACAACGACCTGATGACTGGCGGCAACCGCAGGATGATGATGGAGCAGATGCGCCGACAGCAAGAGCTTCGGCAGCGCCAGCTCGAACAGGCATACCGACGCGCCGTTGCTCGTGCCCTCGACGAAGCTGAGGCCGAGGATCTGGTGAAGGACATGCCGAAGTTGGCACGTGAGACTTCAGACTGGAACCGTCTCGCTTCGCAGCTCGAAGACGATCTGCGACAAGGCCGTGATAAAGCGCCACCAGAACGTTATCGACGTGCAATCGAGCAGTACTTTCGTCAGGTCAGTGGTTCCGACGAAGCAAATCAGTAACGCTAGGACTTGCCATGAAACATTATTACTTCCCGCACGTCATGTTGTTGGCGATATCTTTTGCGACGTATTGCGCACCAGATGCGGTTGCACAGGCAGAAGACGATCTCCTCTCAGAGTTAGAATGGCGTCAGGTTGATGGTAGCGTGGAGCGCGCACTGCAGTGGCTATCGTCGACACAGCAGCGCAATGGCTCATTCCCGACCTTAACTCAAGGACAGCCTGGCGTGACTAGTTTGTGCGTGATGGCGTTCGTGTCGCACGGTCATATGCCGGGAGAAGGACCCTACGGCGATCAGCTGCAAAAGGCCCTCGACTTTATCATCAGCTGCCAGAAACCGAATGGTCTACTAGCGTTTGTCGGTCCGACAGGTCCACAGATTTCTCGTAATGTATCGCACGAAGTCGGCAGCACCGCTACCTACAACCATGCGTTAAGCGCGTTGCTGCTTAGCGAGGTATTTTCGATGGGCGGTGGTGACTTGGAGCAGAGCCAGGAGGCTATCGAAAAGGCACTTCAAGCAACGTTGACGATGCAAAAATGGCCGAAACGCAACAAGCCCGATTCTGGCGGATGGCGGTATGTCAACCAATTCAGTGACAATGGTCAGTTTGATTCCGATCTTTCCGTTACTGGCTGGCACCTCATGTTTCTTCGTTCGGCGAAGAACTCAGGATTTGATGTGCCAGAAAAAGCGGTCAACGATGCTATCGGCTACGTCAGGCGTTGCTATCAGCCGGAATTCAATACGTTTACTATCATGGCAAGTCCACGCGATAGGCGAAGCCGGGGTATGGCGGGCGCGGGTATTCTCGCGATGGCGCACGCGGGATTGCACGACGCCAAAGAGGCGCAAGTTGCTGGCGAGTGGCTATTACGCGAGGGATTCGCAAATTACAACGAGAGCCGGCAGTACGCGCGCATGGGTTGGACCGACGATCGCTACCACTACGGTGTGTTCTGTGCATGCCAAGCCATGTATCAGTTAGGCGGCGACTACTGGCGCGAATTTTATCCGCCCACCGTTCGCGTGATACTCGAAAATCAGGACAGCAGTGGTGCATGGCAGGCTGATAGTCATCACTACGATAGCCGTTACGGCAATTCTTACACGACGGCGCTGATGGCCATGACGCTAGGAGCGCCCAACCAACTGCTTCCCATTTTTCAGCGCTAAGGGCGCTATCCGTTCAACGCTAAGTTGCCTGGGTCAGCCCCGATTTCGCCGACGCCAGCTGTTGTACTGGGCGCTTCCTAATACGCTGGTTCACTTGACCAAGAGGAGTGACTAGAAGCAGTTTCAAAAATACTTGATTGCTAGCTAAACGATTGTTTTGTTGATTTCGTATTGGTGGTCAGAAAGGAGACTGCCGATGTCATTTCGATCCCGCGATATTGCAGCGGGGTCCAGGATGGAGCCCAAATCCGA
>JBCDBK010000056.1:0-32808 GCA_039184115.1 Planctomycetota bacterium
GCAAACACCGGTAAAGAACCCAAGATTCCCGAGCTCAGTTTCCTGCAGCAGAGTAACGAGAATTCGCCAAGTATTGGCCAAAAGTCTGAACCTGACTCGGATGCCTTCTGGACTCGCGCCATTATTGAGGCGGGAATAACTTGCAGTGCGTACTGCCTGCTGCAGCCAATAGCTGCTACGCACTTCCGGTGGGCGTGGCTAAGGCCGTTCCCTACGTCTGTCGGTGAGCTAATCGGTCTACTAGTTTTTTTTGCACTAACGGGGTTCATCATTACGGTTCTGGCCGCTGCCGCAACCATTCAGGTGTTGCGACTGGTGCAATGGACGTTCGGGCGACCGGTGGGTATCACCTTCAGCACCGTCGCAATTGGCACCGGGTGGGGCAGCATGCTGGCAGTCTGGTGGACTCTTCAGTGGCAATCTCAGTTCACGTCACCGATCTGGCATCTAGCGGTTGGCACCTGCCTTGGGATTTTCGGCGGTATCCGCGGAGCGTTGTGCGTCAACCAGCTTGAGGAAAAGAAAGCTGATGTGCGCCAGTCTGCTTTTCAGTTTAGCGTTAGAGATCTGCTAGCCTTCACCTTCTGGGTTTCCGTATCTCTGGCTACCGTTGGCATATCGAGACTGCTATTCGTTCTAGCAGCGAGTACGATATTCGTATTGGTCTCAATCCTGATAGTCCGTGGCTTTGCGGCTTGTCGAAGTGCAAATGCGCAACAGTAACCAGACGTACGATCGCCATAGAAGAAACGCCCGACTTGGGTTGCCGGCGGACTATCCGCTTCACGATCTGCTTCTCGATTTCTGGCCCAGCGTCGTACTTGGTATTTCGCTGGCTGGCGCGCTTTGGCCCTTCACGCTTTACCTGATCAATGTCGTAGAGAAAGCAGGCGATCCCGCGCTGGCGTCTGTAGGCGTCGACGAGATGCTCTTGGGAGGTGGCATCCTGCTGCTGTTCGGCGGGAGCATCTGCCTGGGGGTTTCGGCGCTGGTCGCGACTGCGATCGCGCTGGCGATGAAGCTGATACTTCGATCGCTGCAGGTTGACTGCGAGCATCTGCTGATCGGCACACTTACCGGCGGCACGGTAGGTCTCTTACTGGCGCTGCCGTTCTGCTTCGCGCAAGATCCGTCGCTGCTGCGATGTGCCGCAACGATTGGCCTTGCCACCATGCTCACCCAGGCAGGCGGTACTTGGGGCGCCTGGCGGATGCTGAGTGCTCGCGCGAGGTCGGAAGATATGCGGCGTGTTGCGCCGACGTCGTTTCGCTTCGGCACGCGGCAGATGTTCTTGGTGACCGTCTGGAGTGCGGCAATTCTGACAGTCTTGAAACTGATGGACGTGTTGCACGAACCACTGCTAAGTCTGATAGCAATCTGGTTTCTACTGCAGTTGGCGCTGATGGTCGTTGTAGGTTTGCTGGCAAAGTACTGGCTAATCCAGCGGTGCTTGCCGTCGACATCCGGCTCGGAAGGTTAGATGACAGCGCCAAAGCCAATCACCGTTTTGCCACCTGACCAAGGCCGCAGTACGGCGAAGGTTATCGACCATGCTCGGCTGCGAGAAAATCGAACCTATCTGTTTTTTGGAGCCTGGGCCGGAACAGCGCTGGCAGTGCTTGGCTTGGCAAGTCGCTTCGATTCTACTGGTGCTGGGCATTCGCTCCATCTGGGCGAAGCGTTCCACGTGAAACGATAAGCAAGACAGCAACGATCGTCACTCACAGACTGCGACCTGGCAAATGAATGTCGACTCAGAAGATTCAGAACCCGCGTCGGTGACCACGACGAACCCCGACTCGTTTCGGTGGCCGAAATTCCTGGCGAATGCTCTTGCCGGATGGCTATTCACCTGGCTCGGTATCGCGCTGGCGGGCGGAATGTTCGGTACGTGTCTGTTTCCGATAGTCGGAACGATCATTGGATTCATCCTTGCAGGGATGGCGGGCGGCTTTACCAGTTTGCTGGGCATCTGCCTGCACGTCGCGATGCGCGGTCGGTTACCGCTGAGAATATCCGCGAACTTCGCCGGAGCGGCGGCCGGGTTCACTAGCTGGGGTGGCATCGGCAGTGGGGACGTAGCGAGTCCTTCGCGCGAGACACTCGGGTTTCAAGTCGTCACAACGCAACTTGGTAGCCTGGGAGCGGTGATTGCGACCGCAATTGTGCTCCGACTGATCGGGCGAACGCGATTGGGAAATGCCGCTCGGCCATGGCAATTCTCTATCTTGGATCTGCTCGTATTCACTACATGGTTTGCGCTGGTGCTCATGGCGTACCGCGTGTGGGCTGGAC
This sequence comes from Planctomycetota bacterium, assembly GCA_039184115.1. GTDB lineage: Bacteria > Planctomycetota > Planctomycetia > Pirellulales > Lacipirellulaceae > Bythopirellula. The sequence continues at coordinate 2,296 of JBCDBK010000056.1, forward strand.
CGGAGCTGCTCAATGACAACAGCGAGATGTATGTCGCCACGCTGGTGCTGTCCGCGATGGCCATCACTGAGCTGCTAAGTTGGCTCTACCGGCGCTTGCTGCTGAAACCCACGACCGCGAAATGACGCCTACTCCAGTGGATTCAATACCAGACCACTTAGCAATTTCGGATAAAAGTACGTGCTCTTGGCCGGCATGCGCTCGTTAGCGTTGCTGATCGCGCGGATATGTTCCAGCGTGGCAGGCATCACCAGGGCGGCCAACTCAAATCGTCCGCCGCTCGCCATCTGCCCGGTGTGATCGCGACCGACGTCGTCGCCGTGCTTGAGGCCGTCGACGACTTCTTCGAACGAACGGACGTACTTCGGTGCCGTCAGCTCGGCAGCTTCAAGCAGCGTCTCAACGATCAGCTTATGCAAAATACTGACGCCTAAGCCCTGCCATTCGGGGCATTGATCGCTGGCGATTTCCGCCATCTTGGTTTTGCCCGAGTCCGTCAGTCGCGCCCACGTCCACTTGTTGTCTTCGGCCGTGTACAGGCAAAGCGTGCCTTGGCTGTCTTCGGTTTCTATTTCTTCCCACAGACCGGGAGCCGCGTCAGGCCCTTCGCCGGCGGGACCGGTTTCGAAGCAGTCGCCCAGTTTTTCGATCAGCTGCTCAGCCGACATCGCAGGTAGGCCGCGAAACAGTCGGTGCGTCGGCAGGACAATCATGCCGGGGTCGCTCATCGAAACGCACATCATCAGCACGAAGTTGGCCGGATGCTCCGAATCGATCGATTGCGACGAAGTCGATGCAGCCAGCTCGTCACGGTAGTTGCAGGCAGTCTCGTAGCGATGATGGCCATCGGCTACGTAGATTGGTCGTCCGCCCATCGCAGCTGTGACTTTGGTGATCACTTCGACGTCGGTCACCGGCCATAGTCGATGGACGACTCCGATGTGGTCGGTCGCTTCGAGCGGTGTGACGCCAACGATCGCCGCTTCGAGTAAGTCCTGCGCGGTGTTCTCTGGATCGGGATACAGGCCAAAAATCTGGCTGAGGTTCGCTTTGCAGTTTTGCCACAGCTTCAGACGATCGGCCTTCGCTCCGCCGTGCGTCTGTTCGTGCGGATAGATGCTGCCCTCGCCGAAAGGTTCCAAACGCGTCCGGCACATAAACCCGCGACGAGTGAAGGTCTGGCCCGCTTCGGTAAACTCCTGGTGATAAACGTAGATCGCGGGATCGCCTTCGGTGAACAGCACCTGATCGCGAAGCCAGTCTTTGAGGTACTTGGCGGCGCGCGTGTAGCGATTGTTCGAGTCGTCGTCGCTGTCTTCGTCTTTGCCAAGGATCAGACGCGTGCAATTGTACTCGCTACGGTCGTAGAGTTGCTGCTGGAGCTCGGCGTCGATCACATCATACGGCGGAGCGATCACATCACTCAACGATCCAACATGACCAAGGTCGTAACGAATACCGCGAAAAGCAGAAATGTCAGGCATGGGGTACGTGAGGCGGGTGGCAAGTGTCGGGTCGTCAAAGTGGTCCCTGGCGTCGGCCCGGACCTCTCAAGAAGCGACGAGTTTACTGCATATGCGCGCATAAAAAAACCGCGGCCGAATGGCCGCGGCGGAGATTCATCGAGTTATCACAATTGGGCTCAATTCGGAACCCACAGCCAGAGGCCTAATAGCGATAATGATCTGCCTTGTAAGGGCCTTCAACCGGCACGCCGATGTAGTCGGCCTGATCTTGGCTGAGCTTGGTCAGCTGTACGCCGAGCTTGTCGAGGTGCAGACGGGCGACCTCTTCGTCCAGCTTTTTCGGCAGGCGAACGACTTCGACGGCGTAGTTGTCGGTGTTATTGAATAGCTCCATCTGGGCCAGCACCTGGTTGGTGAACGAAGTACTCATCACAAAGCTCGGATGCCCGGTCGCACAGCCGAGATTCACCAAGCGTCCCTTGGCCAGGATGATGACCGAGTTGCCGCTCTTGGCGAACGTGTATTTGTCGACGGCGCCTTCCTTCTCGCCTTTGATCTCGTCTTTGGTCGCGCGACCGGCGGCAACTTCGGCTTCGAGCCAGGCGACGTCGATTTCGGTGTCGAAGTGACCGATGTTGCAGAGGATCGCATCGTTGGCCATCTCGACCATGTGCTCGCCAAGAATGATGTCCTTGTTGCCAGTCGTCGTGACGAACAAGTTGCCTTCTTTGGCGGCGTTCTCCATCGTCGTGACTTCAAAGCCTTCCATCGCGGCTTGCAGCGCATTGATCGGATCAATTTCGGTCACCAACACACGGCAGCCGTAACGCTGCAGACTATGGGCACACCCTTTCCCGACATCGCCATACCCGCAGACAACCGCGACTTTGCCGGCAAGCATAATGTCGGTCGCGCGCTTAACGCCGTCGGCAAGCGATTCGCGGCAGCCGTAGAGGTTGTCGAACTTGCTCTTGGTCGCGCTATCGTTGACGTTGATCGCCGGCACCTGCAGACGACCGTCGCGGACCAAGACTTCCAGGCGATGAATACCGGCGGTGGTCTCTTCGCTGAGGCCTTTGATATTGGACAGCAGCTCAGGGAACTTGTCGTGAACCATTGCCGTCAGGTCGCCACCATCGTCGAGGATCATGTTCAGCGGCTCGCCCGATGGGAATGCGGTGAGCGTCTGCTCGATGCACCAGTCGAATTCTTCCTCGGTCATGCCTTTCCAAGCGAAGACGGGAATGCCGGCCTTGGCGATCGCGCAAGCGGCGTGATCTTGCGTGCTGAAAATGTTGCAGCTGCTCCAGGTGACTTCGGCGCCTAGCTCGATTAGGGTTTCGATCAGAACGGCCGTCTGGATGGTCATGTGCAGACAGCCTGCAACACGAGCGCCAGTGAGCGGCTTGTCGTTTCCGTACTTCTCGCGAAGCGCCATCAAGCCGGGCATCTCGTTCTGTGCCAGCTCAATCTCTTTGCGGCCCCATTCGGCCAGACGTTCGAATTCTGCGTCAGAGCAATCTAAGACTTTATACTTCAATTGTGATTCTACTTGGGCCACGGCTGTGAACTCCTCGTCAAAAAAATGGTAGATAGCGATGAGGCAGAGAGCCAGATCGCGGACTGCTCGCGGGGCGCAGGCTTGCGCTGTCGAAGACTTTCTAAATTGTAACCTCTGGCCGCAGACGCTGACAAGGCTACTCGACGCCACGTTCCGCCGTGCCAAATGACAGCTTTGCTGCCTGTATAAACGACCGCATCTTCTCGACGTCCTTAACACCAGGCGAGGCTTCGACACCACTAGCCGTGTCGACGGCTGCTGGCATCACAGTCGTGATCGCCTGGTTAACATTTCCTGGCGTCAGACCGCCCGCGAGGATCAGCGGAATCTCGCGAAGCAGTTCGTTGTGGTCGTCGAGCGCAGCCCAGTCGACCGTTTTACCCGTTCCCCCATATTGCCCAGGCACAGTCGCATCGATCAACACGGCATCTGGCAGACGGCCCGCGCGCTCGCAGGCTAAGAGGTCGTCGAGCACGCCAACGAGGCCCTGGCTGCTCAATGTACGAGCCCGAATGATCGGCAATTCATCGTTGATGTCGGCCAACAGCTCTGCGGGCTCGTCGCCGTGAAGTTGCACCCAATCGAGCCCCACCTCAGCGGCAACCTGACTCACCTTTGCCGCGGCCTCATTCACGAACACGCCGGCCGTGCAGGGCGTCTGGGCGGCGATCTCTAATGCGTGAGCAATCGTCACGTAGCGCGGACTCTGCGCGAAAAAATTGAGTCCCAGGATATCGGCGCCCAACTCGACCGCCGCCTTGGCATCGTCGACCGTCGTCACGCCACAGATTTTGATTCGAAACAAGGCAGCCGACCCAAACTATACAAACGAACACCTTAAACTTGGCCGTTCACTACGATCGGCATACTCGTCGTTAATTGTTCGCTTGTCGCAACAGTCGTCAACTCCGCTACGTTTTTGCCTGCTGATTGTGCAGCCCGCTTGCAGTCCTTGCCGATGGAAGACAACAGCCGTCCGATGGATCGGGGTGCGCTCGGTCTGCCCGCGCTGTCGCACCGTCCGTTGCCTCGCACCCCCGCGTGAAGCCCAGATTTCTTTCAAGGATGCCGCCCGATGACGCCTTCCGAATCTCCGTCGCTGATGTCGCGACCTTTTGCCGCCGCTCCGGATGCCAACCGTTACTTTCCGTCGGCCGCCATCGAGGAAGCGCGGCAACGCATCACTCGCGCAGTCAAGCGAGGCGAAGGTCCGGTCCTGGTCGTTGGCTCCGCTGGCCTTGGCAAGACGTTGCTGCTGGATGTGATCGCGCGACAGTTCGGCAAGCAGCTGAAGTCGGTGACGCTCATGGGCGGTCAGTTGTGTACTCGTCGCGCGCTGCTGCAGATGATCTTGTTTCAGCTGGATCTGCCTTATCGTGATATGGATGAGGGCGAGATGCGACTGGCTCTGATGGGTCACTTACGCCCGTCTGACGGCGACGCTCGTCATATTCTCTTATTGGTAGACGAAGCCGATGCCATCCCGCAGCGCCTGCTCGAGGAACTGCGCGCGCTGACCAACTTATCTGCGAATGGACAAATCCAAGCCAATCTCGTACTCGCCGGGAGCTCGAACCTGGAGGAGCAGTTCGCCGACCCCAAACTGCACCTGTTCAGTCAGCGCGTGTCCGGTCGATGCTATTTGAGCGCCTTCGGTCGCACCGAGACATTCAGATACATTCAAGCACAGGTCGCCGCAACCGGCCAAGACCCTGCAAAGCTGTTCACCGACGAAGGCCTGGAAGCGATCTTCGCGGCCACCGATGGCGTGCCGCGTCTCATCAACCAGCTCGGCGACCAGTTGATGTGGATGGTCGAAGAAACGGGGTACTCCCCATTAGATGCGATGATCGTTCAGCAGGCTTGGTCTGAATTGCAGCAGTTGCCGGCACCTTGGAACACTCAAAGCAAACAGCCCGTTGCCACTGCCGTCGAGTTTGGCGAACTCGCCAGCGGCGATCCGACACCGGTCGAATTTATCGCTGATGACAACACGTACGAGCTCGACTTCGAAGACGACTTGCCCGCGTCGATTCCCATGCATGTTAGCCAGACTGACGCAGCCGCAGACGCGGAAGTTCAAATCGAGTCCGATACGCTGGAGCTGACCGAGCAGCTGCTCGACGAATTGCACATCACCGACACTTCGGCGCCGCAGACGATTACGGACTCAGCTGCCCGGAATCCATTCGCGGAGTCTTTCGACTCCGAAGAGATCTTGCTCGATCGCTACTCGGCATTCGAGAGCGTGCTGCTGGACGAAGCACCACGCGTGATCAATAGCAACGACACCTCGTTTTCGACGCAGTTGCAACAATTGGAAACGCATGACGGCCCCAGCACTCAGGTAACGCTGCCACAGCTTACCGAGCTGGTCGGCGGCTGCACCGTCTGCGACACCTGCAACGCCGAGCCGGATGTGGCCGCAGTCGAGCCGGGCGAGCTACTCGTCATCGAAGACGACATCTCCAACGACACAGCGGTCGTCAGTGGTCAGAAGTTTCGGCAACTGTTCAGCAGTCTAGAAAGCTCAACCGGCAGTTCCTGCTTCGGGTAAAGAAATCTGATCGGCAAGTTCTGAGTTGCTCAGCTCGAGGCTGTCGTCTATTCTCCTGCGATGCTCGAAACTCGAAACTCGCGACTCCGATTACTTGTCGCCCTGGCTACCTACAACGAGATCGAAACGCTGCCGTCATTGGTCGAGGAGATTCACGGCCGTCTGCCTGACGCGCACGTGCTGGTCGTCGATGATAACTCACCCGATGGTACCGGTCAGTGGTGCGAGAACAGTGCGCGGGTGCACGATTGGTTTTTTCACTTTCCACGGCCAGGTAAATTGGGGCTAGGCACGGCGTTAGAAGCCGCGCTGAAGTTCGGCGTTGACCGCGCGTATTCGCATGTCATTACACTCGATGCCGACTGGAGCCACCCGCCGGACGCATTGCCAGAGATGGTCGAAGCTGCTGCTGGCGCCGACGTCGTGATTGGCTCGCGCTACTGCCCCGGCGGCAGCATCACGGGCTGGCCATTGCGGCGACGGATTGCCAGCCGCGTTATGAACCGCGTCACGCGCCTACTCGTCGGCTTGCCCCTGAACGATTGCACGGGCAATTGTCGACTCTACAGCACCGCGCAGCTTGCACGACTGGATTGGGAGTCGCTTGAGGCCGAGGGCTACGCCTACCTCGAAGAGATTCTTTTCGCACTTCAGCTGCAAGGTGCCACGTTCGCCGAAGTGCCGATCACCTTCACCGACCGTCGCGCAGGCGCCTCGAAGATCAACCTGTCGGAGGTTACGGGAGCCGCGAAAGTGCTGATGCGCTTGGCCCTGCGTCGGTTGTGGTAGCCGCGCCAATTGAAAGCCCGACGAATCCAGCGATCGGCACAGCGCGTTACCGGCACGGCACGGCAACCATCGCCACGCCTCCGAGCAGTAGGATCAGGCTCGTCGGCTCGGGCACCGCACCAACCAGCGCTGCGGTAGATGACGCGCGGTAGTTGCTCTCCCAGACGTCGAGATCACCCTGGCTTGGATCTCGCTGCCACTGCAAAAAATCCGAGCCGTCGAAGTCTTCGTCACCGTCGATATCGCCATCGAAAACGGGATCGGCTGCTACCAACGAGACGGCATCGACATGCACGGCGCCGCCGTCGAAGCCCGGTTGGCGAAACACGAAACTGAGCCGCGCCTCGACCGCCCCCGCTGGCGCAATGTCAGCAATTTGGTGCGCCGCCCAGGCATCCTCGACAGTCGTGCCATCAGCGATCATCAGAGGCACTTCGCCCAAGAAATCTGGGCCTTCGAACGCGGCGCCGAAGCTGCTGTAGTATTCGAGCTTCATCAGTACCTGGTTGTCAGTGCCGAAGATCGAATCTTCACCACGAACCAACGCGCTCGCGTCGGCGATCACTTCCTGGCCCTCGCTGACCACGATGCCTTGAGCCACGCCCGAGTAGTTCTCCGACCCGTTGAACTGACCATACAGCTTTAACGCGTGGCTGCCGTCGAGCACTGCTTCGGATTGAGCCGAAACATTTCCGATCTCATTGCCAAACGGATTCCATCCGTTGAGTTCCCAACCGGAGCGATCAAAGTCGGGATTGATCAGTTCGGTTTCGTCGCGTGTCCAGTATTTGGCGTAGTCGATGTCGAATGTCTGCGGAAAAACGTTCGGATCGGGATTACCTGGCCAGTCGCCGCCGACGGCCAGGTTGATGATCAGGCTCATCGGCTGTTCTTGCGGCTGAATCGGGTTGTCGACAGTGTGATAGAGATTGTCGTCAACGTAGAAACGCAGCTGATTCGGCTCCCACTCCACGGCGTAGCTATGCATGCCTGCGGCAAAGTCTTCGCCGGTGATGTAATCCGCGTTGCTCGTGATCGGTGTGCCTGGGGTCCAGTTATAGTGGTACGAACCTTTTACGAAACGCGTGTCGCTGCCAATGTTTTCCATAATGTCGATTTCGCCGCCCGTCGGCCAAGGGGCGGTACCCAAGTCGCGCGGCAGTAACCAGATCGCGGGCCACATGCCCTGTCCCCACGGCAAGTCAGCGCGTACCTCCCAGCGACCAAAACGATGCTCTTGCCAGGTGCGGACCAGACCAGAGCGATAAGGCTTGCTAGCCAACGGCTGGTCGACGGCGGTGATGTGCAGCTGCCCACCGCTGACTGAGACTTGTTCCGGCCGATAAAACTGCAACTCGTTATTCGGACTGAATTCGCGATCGGCAACTTCCCATCGGCTGTAGTCAATCGACGACCCGTTGAACTCATCGACCCAGACAGAGTCCCAGCCGGAAAGCTCGGCAGTGTGAGCGACGCGCTGGCAACTCAGCGATGCCGCGAGTGCCGTGCATGCGACCATCGATGCCCATACGGCTCGCTTCACCGTCTGATCTTGCCGCCGGCAAATTCGCCACGCCGCCTCGTTCTCTTTGTGTCGTCTGTCCACTATGTATTCCTAGTAAGTTGCGATTGCTTCGACCGCTGAGGCGATCCGATGAATGGCGGGACACGTTGGCACTTTTATTTTTCCGTCTGCGAGAGTTCCGTACTTCACCACGATCGTCCGCACTGTACGAGAGCACTCTGGAGTTGTGACCCGTGCCAGTAGATCACCTTGAGCTCGCCCTGACTAGAAAATTCGCAAGAGTCGATCGCGTGCTAGTCTCGTCAAACCAGCAGAATCTAAGTCGCGCATGCCTAAGTTCCTACCACCAAGCTAATTGAGTCCAAAGAGTGCGTCAACAAGTGCGCGAGATCCGATCGCTCCCATAACAGCGCATCGTACTCCGCATGCAGAGTCCGCGAGACCTTCTGGCCGAGACAAGGTCAGCATCATCGAGACCTGGGTGGCGAACGTCTGTGCGGCGATGGCAATAGCTGAGAGTACAACCCGCAATTTCGTCGTGAAGATGGACAGTTCCGCTTGGCCAATGATAGTCACGGGCGGCCAATAATCGCGCCTTATTAACGTTGCCATGTCGGATAGAATATTGCTGGCGGAGCGCTACACACGATCAGTAAGCGTTATCACAACGGAGTATTGCAACGCTGACGCTGGTCCAGATTTGCAAAACTAACCTTGGACAGACGGAGGCCGATTCAGCAACCTGTTTCAGGTGAACAACTTACGCCAGCGAACCCGGCTCGATCCCGCAGAGTTTCGTAATTTTGCAACGCGGTTTTGCTTTTGCGAACGTGTTTCAAAGCCTCAAAGGCCTAGAATCGCAGCGTATTTGCGAACGACGCAGCAGAGTTATGTAACACTCGATTTGCGAAACTCGACGGCTATCGCATGATACCCAAGCCAAAGTTAAAGCCGAAGAAACCAAGATCGGCCGTTTCGCTCGACGCGTTGCCCGCGTTACCCCAGATCTGGCCTTCCATGGCCGTTGTCAGCATCCACTGCCAACCTCTGGGGTGTTTCATGCTAAGCCACTCCAGCCCGAGACGGGCCTCGCCGATGGGTAGCAGGTCTTCACGATTCGTAACACGTATCGTCGTCTGCGGCGTCGGCTCGGTCGCCGTCAGTCTGGATGCTCCGTCGCCAAACAACACCGACGCACGGGCAGCGCCAACGAGGTGAACGCGATGAATCAGTGGGTGAGCACCATAGGCGGAGAACGTCGGTCCAAAGCCTTCCAATTCGTGCTCGAAATCAATCGTGCCAATGTCGCTGACACCATCGTTGAGTGTCGCCAGGTAGCCCTGCTCAGTCGAGGCATAACGAAATCCGCCACCGACTCCAAACTGCCAGCGATTGATACGACCGTACTTTAATGCCTCAACATCGATCGAGTACGCGTTCAGATCGCTGGCGGCAGTGAGTGTTTGCGACGGATCATTCGTATCGACGTCGATGTCCGAGAACGCGGGAGAGAACGTCTCAAAGGAGTTCGCCGGCGTGCCCGACTCGGTCACTGGCGATTGATCGAATTGCCAGTAGGTAACTCGCCAACCCCAGCTATCGGTAAACGTGCCTTCGAGCCACAACCGCGGCGTCAGCTCAAGATCGTAATCAAACTCCGTTTCGGTAAACGTCATGGTCATCGCAGCCTGGTCGTCGATCGTATTGGCAAGCGCGACATTCTCTGAAAAGCGAGGTTTTACGAAACTCCACTCAAAACCAACAAACAATGTCGGGTAATAATCTGGGCAGCACGGTCCATACGTCCCGCAGTCGCCACTGTCGAGTCCGCAACTGGGCTCACAGCCTCCACCGCAGCACGAATCCACACAAGCGCCGCAGCAATCACTTCCGCCAGAGCAAAAGCCTGCTGGAGAAAAATCGAGGTCCTCGGCGAAACCATCGACGTCAGGTTCGGCATCGAGCCGATAGTCAAACCCATCTTCGAAAGGAGGCTCTGCCGCGGGCTGCTCGACTATCGTTGGCTGGACCGGAGCCTGTCGACGTCGGTACGGTCGTCGCGTCGTGGGCTGACCGGTGAAGCCGGAACCTGCGCGTGCCATGTTGCGTGTCGATTGCGAGAGAGCCAGCTCAGGGTGCGAAAGCAAACTTAGCAGACCTAGCGACAGCAGAATCGCCGCACGGCTTGCGTGCGCAGACAAGAACGATCTGTTTGATGAAAAGCATCCCACTTTGGCACACCTTTGGTCGCTACTGAGATAGCGACGCTAGCAAGTGCGCCCCCCTGCTGGCACAACGACGGCGCGATGCCACGAGTGCTAATGGCATCATCGACGGTCGCGCCGGCAAAGTTTAACGATTCGGCAGGGTTTTTCTGCCACCGGCAACAGCAACCGATTTTGCAACCGCTGTTGACGCAGCGAGCGAGTTTTACTAATTGTCCCCACCCACGCCACGGTCCGCAATGACCGATAGGCGTACGCCTCTTCTACCACTGGCATAGATAATCCGATGTCCATTAGCACTTCCGTAGTTAGCGCAACGTCCGGCCAACGGGCCTTGAACATTGCCATTTTGGGATGCATCCCCATGCTCGTCCTAGGTAGCTCAGGCTGTCGGTCAACTTCCGACAATCAGATCGACCTCCTCGAACGTGAACTGCGGGTGCAGGAAGACTACATCTACGAGCTTGAAGGCTACGTGGTCGACTACTCGGAGAAGCTACGCGATTGCCGAGGCTGCGCGCCACCGCAGACCGCCGCCTACTCCGAAGAGCTGTATCACTCCGAAGCCAAACCGCAAAGCACGAACAAACGAGCGAGCCAGCGTGACGACAAGGAGCGTTCGATCATCGATTCCGAAGAACGCGACCTTCCGCCACCCGACGACCCGCAGCGCGCACCCGAAGTCAACCCCGAGGACATGGAAGTTCCCGATCTTGATCTGGACCTCGATGATCCGGTCACCGACATCGACGGCGACTACGCCGACGACATCGCCACTGTGGAACTCGAGTACGAACCTGCTGACGGACAAGTCATGCTCATCCCCGATCCAGTCGACTTTGACAGCCCATTAGACGATCCGTCGAACACGACTTCCGGCGAAAGCGAACTCGCAGCCGCCAGCTTCGACGCGACTTCAACCGAGTCAGACGCATCCGTGCAAGATCGCCGCGCCGAGCGACTTCAGATAGCGGAACTCTTCCGCGGTGAAGGCGATCGGCAATCACCGATCACGCTGCTCACCGTCGTCGAAGCGCTCGACAAGAACGACGAACCCGTCGACCTCGATGGCGAAGTTTCGCTGATGCTGATGACGCCCGAGGAGTCAGGCAAGCTGAAGCGGCTCAAGAGGTGGAACTTCACCCCCGAAGAAACAAGCTCCGCTTGGCAATCGTCGGAACTCGGTGATGGACTGCATCTGGAATTGCCGCTCGAAAGCACCAAGCTACCGAACAAGGCACTCGAGCTTTGGGTTCGGTTGGTTGCAGCCGATGGTCGAAAGCTGCTCACTCAGATACCGTTCGAGCCCGGCGAACTCACCGCCATGAACGACGAACCGTCGAACTCGCCGACAATTGCCACGAAACTCACCGACGCCAAGTCTTCGCGGAATTCACTGAATCCCCTACGAACTGGCAGTGCGGCAGTCTCCACTGATAAGAACGTCAAGCTCGCCGACGACAAGTCCACCACCACCCAATCGGGCTGGCGCTCCGCAACGCGTCACGCTAGCACAAACTCGGGAGGACTCGTCGGTACAACGGCCACCGCGAAAGGCTGGACGAAGCAATCGCCGTCCCAACTTCGGTATCAGACGACCAAAACCGCCGTCTCGCGACCTTCGACTTCGACGAGACAATAAAACAACCGCAGCCCGAACTGGACTGCGGTCGTCGCATGTCGATGTGAATGGCTGCCGAAGCTTTACAGCTTCGCGATGCGCGAAATTAGGTCGGCGGTGCGGCTGCTGTAGCCCCATTCGTTGTCGTACCAGCTGACGATCTTGGCCATGTTGCCGTCGATCACCTGTGTGAAATCGGCGGCGAAGATCGAGCTGTGCGGATCGCCGATAATGTCGGACGAAACAATCGGGTCTTCGGTGTAGTAAAGCACGCCCTTCAGTGGACCTTCAGCAGCTGCCTTGATGGCGGCGTTGATGTCCTCGGCGGACGCCGTTTTGCCAAGATTGGCAGTCAGATCGACGACGGAGCCGGTGACGACGGGAACGCGAAGCGCAATACCGGTTAGCTTGCCTTGCAGCTCAGGGATGACCAAGCCAACCGCCTTGGCAGCGCCTGTGCTGGTAGGAATGATGTTCTGAGCGGCAGCGCGAGCACGATACGGATCTTTGTGAGGCTGATCCTGCGTTGGCTGATCATTCGTGTAGGCGTGAACGGTCGTCATCAGACCCTTCTCGATACCAAACGTTTCGTGCAGCACCTTGGCGACAGGAGCCAGGCAGTTGGTCGTACAGCTGGCGTTACTGATGCACTTGAGGTCGGCGTTGAGCTTGTCGTCGTTGACGCCAAGCACGCAGGTTAGATCGGCACCGTCTTTGGCTGGAGCACTCAACACCACACGTTTGGCACCAGCGGCCAAGTGCGAATCGTAGCCAGGCTTGCCGCCGTCGGCACGACCGGTGAAGATGCCGGTACTCTCGACGACCACATCGACGCCCAAGTCGCCCCAAGGCAGCTCGGCTGGGTTTCGCTCAGCCATCGCCTTGATCGGCTTGCCGTTGATGATCAGGTTTTCGTCGTCATGCTCAACCGTGCCGTCAAAGCGGCGATGCGTGCTGTCGTACTTCAGCAGGTGAGCGAGCATTTTGTTGTCGGTCAGGTCGTTGATGCCGACGACTTCGAACTCGTCGCTCCGTTGCATCAGGTTACGAAACGTCAGACGACCAATCCGTCCAAATCCGTTGATGGCTACGCGAATCGACACAGTGATTCTCCTATTCTCGTGTTTAGATTTATAAGCGTCGTCCGCAGGTGACTACCGTGGCAGCCCTCTCCGGGACGTATGGAAAGGCCAATTCAGGCTCCCAGATGACGGAGCCTAGTATCCCATGAGTGCAGATTCGACCCGCACTACTGACCTTGCTGGGCGTGAATCAAGCCGGTCATTATACTGCTAGCTCTAACGACCAACAAGCGGCCAGAATCGCCGAGAAACGCCTCTATCATCGAATCTTCACACTATGCCACCAACTCATCGTCCCCATTGGCAACTCCCGCCGGGAGTCTCACGCGGAACTTGGGACTACGTGCAATCCACCTCGGTGGCCGACGACTACGATGACTACTTCGCTTTCAACAGTCTGTTTGAGTTTGACGAGCAAGTGCTCACCAAGCACCTCCAGCCTCCAGGCCTCGTCGTTGACTTAGGCTGTGGAACCGGAAGAGCGTTAGTACCTTTGGTGCGAAAGCGCCATCGAGGCATCGCGGTGGATCTGTCTGATCACATGCTGCGCATTGTTCGCGAAAAAGCCGAAATCGACGACTTGCCCATCGAGTGCTTACAAGCCAATCTTGTTGAACTCGACGCAGTTTCGGACGACACAGCAGACCACGCGATTTGCATGTTTAGCACTTTGGGGATGATCCGAGGCTGTGCAAATCGACGGCGGGCACTAGGGCACTTCCGACGCATTCTTCGGCCTGGGGGACGATTTGTGCTGCACGTCCACAACTACTGGTTCAATCTACGTGATCCAGGCGGCCCCGGGTGGTTGGTCAAGAATCTGCTCACCGCGCCACGCAGCAGCGACATCGAAATCGGCGACAAGTGGTTCCCCTACCGAGGCGTACAGAACATGTACCTGCACGTTTTTCGCTGGCGTGAACTTGCCGCAGACTTGGCCAGCGCTGACTTCGCAGTCGTCCAGCGCATCCCGCTCGACGTCGCACGACGACATCGACTGCGTTGGCCGTGGCTATTTGGCGCACTGCGGACAAATGGTTGGATCGTCGTGTGCGAGTAGGACACAATTCCCGGTGCTTGACGCATAGATCGATTGAACCAGACGGTCATCGGCCATTCTGACAGCAAGCCGGCCTCACTCGCGACGCTGTCTTTTAGTGTTCGCTTTGTGCACGGCTAAGCGTCGGTTACGGAATCATCTCCGTCCAGATCACTACCGACCGCAATCTCGATCACCTGTCGGTCAACGCGGTTGTCGGCCGCCGATGGGTCACTGCCGAGACCTATCGCTCCGACCTGAACTTCTAACAGAAGCGTACCAGTGAATCCATCTGGCGGTGTGACTGTGACCAGACCGCTGTTCGCGTCCACTGTGAATTCGAACTCCTCCTGACCAATTTCGATCGAAGGGTTCCCTGCAGACTCCAATGGTCGCCGCGCGCCAAATTCAACGGCATCTCCTTCCACATCAGATGCCTCAAGTTGAATCACAGCGACTTCTCCTTCCGCTACTGAGATCGGCGAATTGATGTCCGCCAAGAATGGTCTGCCATTGAATGCATCGGCTGCCAAGGTCACGCTGAATGTCTGATCGAATGAATTGCCCAGGTCATCGGTCACCGTGACGGTGACTTCCACAACGTCACCGACAGCGGCGGCCGAGTTTGCCTTCAAGAATAGCACGGCGTTCTCAGTGTCTTCAAAGATCTCGACACCGCTCATGGTAATGTTGAATTCTTCGATCTCCTCGTCGGCCACCTGCGGTACTCCAGGACGGTCTCCACGAAAGTCGTTCACGGGTACAGTATTAGCAGGGCGTATCACGGAGGTTTCGCTAATTGCGGCGCGCACGTCTTCGCCTTCCGTAAGTACACCGAAGACGGAATGATGAAAATCGAGATCACGAAGTGCTGCTTCCGAAAACGCGTTGGTATTTTCGGTGATAAAGAACTGCGAATCGTTCGTGTCTTCTCGGGACTTGGCGAACGAGAGTAAACCAGTCCGATTGTGCTGCAAGTCTTCATCAAACACATCGTCAAAGTCCACGCCGGTGCCCCCCGAGCCGGTACCTGTCGGGTCACCACCTTGAATTACGAAATCGTCAACTACCCGATGGAAGATCACATCGTCATAGAAGAAGTCGTTGTTGCTAAGCCCATCATTGAACAAGTCGTCTGAGGCGAGTTGGATAAACCGCTCCGTGGCTCGTCCAGCTCGATCTTCGAATAGCTCGAAGACCATGTCACCGTAGCCTTCGACGCTAATGCGTGCCGAGCGGTTGCCCGTGAGTATTTCCGCATCGACAAGGTCTGGCCTATCGGTTGTTACGGTGTAGGTAAGCGGCCCACCCGTCGGATCGTAGCCGTCGAGTGAGATATGCGAAGGCGAACCAATCAGCAGCGTCTGATCGGGCACCTCTACGAAACTGGGGTCGATTGACTGGGGAATCTCACTCCGAAGTTCCGCTGCCAACTCTTCAGGTGTGAGAATACCTTCAACTCGTTTCCCTGACTGAGTGCCATCGTCGAATACCCATACGGGAGTTTCAACAGCATCAAGGGTGATGTCATTCGATACGGCGACGGTAGCATTCAACGTCCGATTGGCATTGGTAATTTCGGTGAATGGCAAGAACTGGCCACCGTCTTCGAGCAGGGCTCGTTGCTGCGCCGCCGCATCTGACCAGGCGGCGCCGAAGAACTGTGCGCCAGCATCGGCAACTGCATTTGCCAGGTCAACTAAATCAGGAGCTGCACCGACTTCCACCGTAATCGTGGCGATATTGCTCAGCCGTCCGTCGAATCTATCATCCGGATCGCCAATGTCGTTGACGCGCAGTTCAAGAGTACGGCTCAACTCGGTCGTTGCGGACGGGTTGGTATAAGTCAGAGTCCTAAGCACGCGCTGATAGTTTTCAGCGGTGTCACTACCGACCAGCGTGAGCGTTGAGTTGACGGAACGATAAGTTGCCTCGATCGCTGTACCTTGAGTGTCTACGGACAGAGCTTCGCTAGATAGGACGTCTCCGTCGGTAATAACAATCGAAGCGCGCCCGATGAGCCCGTTGGCATCCGTAATAACAAGTCGCTCATCGACAATCTGCGCCGAGCCAAAGTCGAGGTCCAATGCAACGGTCGCATCCGTTCCTATCTCATTCTGTCCATTAATATCAAGCCGTAGTAGACCATCGGTGACTTCGACGTCGAAGTCGACTGCACGTTCGAGCTGCCCTATTCCACTGTCAGCTACGATGACACGAAACGGGACGATATCACTCGGAGAAACCGTTTCGTCGGGCGTCCAACGAATGGTTGCTGTTCGTGGATCGTCGGCGTTTGGCGTGATCGTCGCACCCGAGGGCGATACACTTGCATCCAGTTCAAACGAAAGCGTATCGAAAGAATCGGCGTCAGTTGCGGTGACAGTGAATAAGAGTTCGTCTTCGACCGAGATTGTCTGATCTGAGATTTCTAACTCAGGCGCCGAGTTCTCATCGGCCCCATCGGCGTCAATAAAACTTCGTGCGTACACACCCTGACGGTCAGGCACGCCAGCACCCGACCACACGATCGTAGCGCGACCGGCGGCGTTCAGCGCCACAGCGGGAGATTCTTGGTGGCCAGAGTTCGTGCCGGACAAGCCCGTGTTGACAAGCGTCTCGGCGTCGGTGGACGGCGTGCCGCTGGCGTCGAAGTCGCGAGCCATGACTTCCCAGCCACTGCCGTCCTCGAGGCCTGACTGCCAAGTGACAAGGTACTTTCCTCGGGCGCCGGCAATCTGCGGACTCCGCTGATGATTGGTTGTGGTTGTATTGACAACGAATTCGTCATCGACCGCCTCGCCCTCGGCGCTAAAGACTCGCCCAACAACTGACCAACTGTCTCCGTCCTGGCCGAAGCTACTCCAAACCGCCATGAAGGTACCATCGTCCTGCATGGCAACTGACGCTTCGTCTTGAATCGCCGCATTCGGCGCATTCAACTGGAACTCGCCCTGTGCTGCCCTTGCTCCGGTGGACTCAAATCTTTGGCCAAAGATATTGCGATCGCCGGTCTCAGGATCGTAACTGGTCCAGGTAATCACAAACTCACCATTGCGGCTCATCGCGATTGAGGGGGAGGACTGCTCTCCAGCCGTGGTGGTGTTGATCCGCAGTTCGCCAACACTATCCGACCCGTCGGCACCAAACCGACGGGCGTATACGCCAGCTGCATCGCCCGCGCTTGTACCCGACCAGGCAACGACGACGTTCCCTTCGCTGTCAATCGCCACGGCTGGCTCAGTCTGTACGCCACCCGTAGTCGTGTTGACGAGCGTCTCTTCGCCGACCGCGTCGCCATTCTCGTCATATCGCTGCAGGAAGATGCCGTACTTGTCGCCTCCACCCTGCCCTTGCCAGACCACCGCGGTCGCGCCAGAGTCGTTCGCGACAACCGACGCGTCACCACGCGCGCCGCGTGTCGTCGTGTTGACTTGCAGTACTTCCCGAGCAGTTCCATCCAAATCGAAGCGGCCAAGGAAGACCCCGTCTCGCGTGCCCGAACCCGAGTACGCCACGAGAGTACCCACCGTGTTACTCACCGCTACGGAAGTCGCATTTGCGCCAACTGCCTGGAATCCGGGCAACACGTCATTAACGGTAAAGTCGTCGCCAACAGCGTTGATGGTCAGCATGGCGCGCGGCTCAAGGTGTTCGTGCCTTAGACGTCTTGCATTGATAGAGTGTTTTCGTCGATTGTTGTAGCGAAAGCGGCGCAGAAAGTGATGAGCCATGGGAGCGATGTTCCGAAGTCGCAGAAGTAGATCGGTAAGTAGTTCTCGTGCCGCGAGTGTGCTACGCCTCAGTCAGCCACGCGCGGGGAGGTTGATTCCATTATATCAAGCAGCTCCACGCATGTGATCAATTTGGTGCGACCGCGACGGATTGACCAACTGCCCAATTGACCGCTACCGTCGGCAGGCTTAGATTCAATACAAGGTGGATAATCTGCGTGTTCCGACCCCCTTGCTCTCGGTGAAACTCCCTCGCAAGCGACAACTCCGGCGATTTCTGAGACAAGCGACGACGCTGGCTACGCTTGCCGCCGTCGCCATCTGCGCTGTCGGGGTATCGCTGCCATTGCGCGTCGATGACGGCGACGAATTCAAGGAACAGACGCCCTTTCCGTGCATGAACCGTCCGTGCGGGTGTAAGACTGCCGCTCAGTGCTGGAAACAGTGCTGCTGCTTTTCGCACCAAGAGAAGCTGGCTTGGGCACGCAAGCATGGGGTGACGCCGCCCGACTTCGTTGTTGTGGCTGCCGCGCACCAAGCCTCATCGTGCTGCCAATCTATTGAGAACCACACGCGTTCTACCGAAGTCGCCTCGTGCTGCGCCGTCAGACCCAGCTCGACATGCTGCGTCACTGACAGTCACGTCAAACGACCGCCGCGTCGGGCGAAAACCTCGTCAACGGTGATGCTGATTGAATCTCTGAAATGCCAAGGAATCAGCTACTCTCTCTCGCTATTGCCGCCCACGGTGGTTCCGTCTCGCGATGCAATCTTGTTTGATCTGCCAATTGCTGGCTCGATCGCGACGATCAGCGATCTTCTCCCGGCGGACCATTGTTCGGCCCCTGATACGCCTCCTCCAGAATCGCTGTCGTAAGTAGTTTCTAGCTAACTTGCATTTGGCACCGGTAAAGGACTGGCATCATGCGCAGATCTTCTGCGCTGACGTTGGTTGAACTACTGGTAGTCATGGCGATACTCAGTGCGCTCATTGCACTGCTGCTGCCTGCTGTGCAGCATGCGCGCTCCGCCGCTCGTCAGACTGCCTGTAAGAGCAACCTTCGTCAGCTAGGTCTGGCGGTAGCGCAATTTACCAACAGCCACGACGGTCATTTTCCGCGCACATCGCACGGAGCGTCGTGGGTGTATACGCTATCGCCCTACCTGGAAGCCGTCGACGACATGCGGCTTTGCCCCGAGGACAACTTGGGGGAAGTGCGCCGCGCTAACGACGGAACGGGTTACGTCTTTAACGAATATCTCGTGAAGGACGCGTACAACAGCACGGGAGACCTGGTCTCGGTCGATCGGATTGACGATCTCAACGCCACGTCACGGACGATTATCGTCTTCGAGGCAGCCGAGAATGAGAGTCGAATCTCCGTCGACTACGACCACGTCCACCCCAGCATTTGGTTCTCCGCTTCCAGTGTGAGACGCGGATGGACTTGGGATCTGCTGCGCAACGACATTATGCCGGATCGACACGCCGCTGTGATTTCCAACTACTTGTTCGCTGACGGCCACGTGCGTGGAATCGACGCGGCATTAATCGAACGCTGGGCCCGCGAAGGCTACAACTTCTGCCTGCCGGACCAGGGAATCGTTTCAGATTGAGAGGAGAAGCAACTATGAATCGTGTAGCTAGATCGCTGCTCTCACTAATTGCCTTGTGCCAGATTTCGAGTTGGTGCCACGGCCACGGCACGCCGATTTTTGTATCCGTGAACCCATCAACGGGGCAGCTTGTTGCCGACAACGGATTCGATCCGGGCGTTCTGTTGCCAGTCACCGGTGGCGGCTTCGCCGATTCGCCAGGCTTGGCCGTGACCAGCCAGTTTGTTGGGTTGGCCTTCGACGAGATGATCCACGTTAATGTTGTCCAAGAACTCATGTTCTGGGACGGCACCAACGTGGTGACGGCGACCGATACGATCACAATCGAGCGCCCGCTTGGACCAGGCAGTTCGGAAGTTGACACGTACGTTGTCGACGCATTTAGTGGATATCAGAATGGCATGTTGTGGGGGATCTTCGATAGTTCACCCACGTGGCACGCTGACGGACTTTATGTGCTTGAGTCTCCGACTCCCCAGCCTGGAATCTACGGAGTCGTACTCCAACTCGATTCCGAGATCCATGTCGCAAGCGAGCCGTTCCTCTTACCGTTGGTCTACGACCCTCAAGCTACGCTTGGCGCCGTGACCGTCTCGAAGGGTATCGGTGACCTGCAGCAGGCAATGGTGCAGCTTTCGCACGCTGACTTCGATCGCAATACCGCGGTTGACGCGGCAGACCTAGCTGTTTGGCAGCGGGGCTTTGGCATTCTCGGGGCGGCGAGGGTCGTCCAGGGCGATGCGACGCTTGATGGCGTTGTCTCTGGTAGCGACTTTCTCGCCTGGCAAGTTGAGGCGTCTGATCACGCGGAGACGCCGGCGGCCACATTGGCAGTTCCAGAGTCTTCCACACTCACGTTATTTCTTTCCCTACTATTTTTTGCATTCATCAAAGGAAACCGCACCTCATGTGCTCGCTAAAAATACTTACGGCTATTGCCGTCTCCACCTGTCTCTCCGTTCCATCGGCCTTGGCCGTCGTTACGAAAACTGCATTTCGCGCTGAGCTCGATGCCTCGGTCGTGCAGCCGCAGACAGATCCCGACCACGGCCTCTCGACCGCCATCGCGATCGCGAATTTCATACTCACTCAGGACAGCGACGACCCGGCGGGGACGACCCTTTCGTATGACGTAATTTTTGATGGGCTGGACGTCGCGCCGACGGACGGCACCAACCTCGACGACGACATCACTGCCATTCACATCCATGACACGACCGTATGCGTCAACTCCACGCTTTGTGGAGATGGCAATGGCGGGCAGATTCCGGGCTCGACGGCAGGAACGAAGCATGTCCTCAACGTGCTGGGAATGCCTCGCAACGACGACGCGGACGTGATGGTCTTTCCTGCTGCTGAGCGAGTGACCGGGCTGTGGGACGCCAACGATGCCAACATGCTTATGCCAGCGCCGTCCGCGTCGATCGCCGATCCAGCCATCCTCGATTTGCTATTTGACGGCAAACTAGCCTTGATGGTTCACACGAGCCTAGTCGCATCGGGCGAGATTGGCGGATTCCTTTTGCAGGTGCCCGAGCCCAACACCGCCGGCCTGGCACTCGCGACGATGGTTGCACTCAGCGGCTATCGACGGCGAATCGGCTAGTAGTGGCTGCCCGTCTTGCGAATGTGCGTCATCGGCTGCGCGTCGGCATGGAGGTCGCCGCGCAGCACCTTGCCCAAGAAAACCCGATGGTCGCCCGAATCGACGTGCGAAACAGGTTCGCATTCAAGGTGACCTAGGCAATCCGAAATGATGGGCACACCAGCGCTGCTTGGTTCCGTCGGCACGCCCTCAAACGCAGGCACGCCCAGGTCAAAGCCACTGCCAAAATGCTTTAGCAGGTCGAATTGTTTCTCTGCAACAATGTTTACCACGAATGCATGCCCGTCGGTAAGCCAGTCTTCGACGTAGCGACCTTTTTTGACAGCGACCGACAACATGGGGGGTTCGAACCCAGCCTGCATTACCCAGCTAGCGAGCATCCCGGTGCTCTGTCCTCCGCTGCTGACCGTCAGGATGTAGATGCCGCTAGCAACGCGGCCCATTGCCGCCAATGGATCAGATTCGTCAGTCATTCAACAATCTCAGCCTAGGAGGTAGGAGACTTTTAACTTGCGCAAGCATCACAGAGTATCTGCACGTGCAGTCGCCACATCGCTGCGCGTTGGAATTTGGATCAAGCCCCCGTCGAATCTAGTCAGCGAACTCGCGGCACCGCAGTAGCTTAGAGATTAGTTTCCCATCTGCACACTGGCAACGGTCCAATTAATCCCAATTCTCGCTGGTGGATGGCTCGACTAAGTCCCGCCTGCTTGATCTTTTCTACGTTTTGCCTCGACGCTGGCGACTTTCGACCTCAGGCGACCCGAGTGACCTTTGCGGTAGTCCAACTTTGCCGCGCAGGAGACACGGTCGGAGTGGTTCGCCATTGCTTCGATGCAGCGCTGCATAAGGGTGACGACGTCCGCGAGCTCCCCTTCGACGATGGTGCCCATGGAGTGAAGTTCGTAGTCGAGCCCACTCTGATCGACCAATTCGACGCATTCGGCGACGTACTTGCTCACGCTCTCACCAACGCCCATGGGAACTATGCTCATTTCAAGCAAAACCATGTTGCTCCTCACTCTACACAAATGCAGTTGTCAGTTCCGTCACGAATTTTAGCCATTTTAGAGCGATTTGCACTGCGATGCTATCACCGAATGCGTGCTCGAAACGGCGAGTCTAGCGGCGATGCGAATCGCCCTTCGCAAGATGCTTGCTATCGCCTACTCTTTGCCGGCTCGCTCGTTTCTGACCCGCGTACCCGTCATGTTTACCCGTCGCCTACTGCTGTGGTTCTACGCTGTTGCTGCGCTGGGTGTGCGTCTCTCCAACTCAGCCCATGCGGAAACGCCGCTTTGGTCGCCCCATCGACCGTTGACTGCGCCGTCGCCGGTCGTCGAGCCGATACAATTTTTGACGCAGGACGCGAGCCTTTATTGCCCGCCTTGTGAGCTGGCAACCGTCGGCAGCACTCCCTATTGCGACTGTTCCCATCCGCAATGCAATAGTGGCGCTAGCCTCTTCAACGAACCCCAACTACAAGTCCACCAAGTGCCGATCAACCCGGTGGCAGGTGCGGTCGCGCAGTCGTCTGTCTTTGAACTGCTGCCTGACGATGTGATCTGGCACTCCTACTGGGCTGGTGCCAAAGAGCCACGCACGTCAGGACTAGTCTTCAACGAGTCGAGCGACGATCTATCGCTGCTCGACGTATCGCTCGGCGGGCGTACGTCGCTGCTGCGCAATGCGGCACGTAATCAATTCGGACAGTGGCGTGGCTGGGAGGTGCAAATCGAAGGAGCCGCCATTCTGCGACTTAATCTCGACGAAGACTGGGACTTCGACTCGGCAGATTTTCGATTTGGCGTGCCGCTGATCTTGGCTCGAGAGCAAGTCCACTGGAAGTTGGCCTACTACCACCTTAGCTCGCACGTAGGCGATGAGTTTCTCGAGCGCAACATGACGCTGGATCGCATTAACTACAGTCGCGACGTGATCGTGGTCGGGGCGTCCTACTTTCCCGTACCCGCTGTTCGACTTTACGGCGAGACAGGCTACGCGTTCTACGACGAGGAGGGCTCGGACCCGTGGGAATTTCAATTCGGGCTCGACTATGCGAAGCCGGGTCCAACCAGCCTACGGGGGACTCCGTTCTTCGCCATCAATGGCCATTTGCGAGAAGAAGTCGATTTCGGCGGCAACGTCGCCTTGCAGGCCGGCTGGCTTTGGCGAGGTCGGACAGGCCGTGTGCTGCGAACTGGCCTGCATTACTACAATGGCAAGAGCCCGCAATTTGAGTTCTTCGATCGTTTTGAACAACAAATCGGCTTGGGACTGTGGCAGGAGTATTGAGCAGAGCGTGCAGATAGGCGATAACCGGGGACGTCATATCTATTGGCGTATTTGCCGATTCCGCATCCGTTGATCTTCGCGTCCACGCCGCCTCATGCCTCGCATCTTGACGCTCGAAACTACCTGTGACGAGACTGCCGCAGCAGTAGTCACCGACGAGTTGGAAGTGCTCGGCGCGGTCGTCGCATCGCAGGAAGACCTGCATTCTCGCTTTGGTGGAGTGGTTCCTGAAATCGCCTCTCGTGCGCACGTCGAACGCATCTTGCCCGTCATTGATGCGACGCTCAAACAAGCGGGCGTAACGCTTGATGACCTCGATGCGATTGCCGTTGCCAACGAGCCAGGGCTGTCCGGCTCATTGCTGATTGGCCTCATGGCGGCCAAAACGTTGTGCCTGGCGTGCGACCTGCCCCTGATTGCCGTCGACCATCTGCAGGCTCACATCTACGCCTGTCGCATTGCGAGTGGGACGAATGTGTTTCCATGCGTCGGGCTGATCGTCAGCGGTGGTCATTCAAACCTCTACCGCTGCGAGTCGGCGCTCGACTTTACCCCTCTAGGTGGAACTATCGACGATGCCGCTGGCGAAGCCTTCGACAAGGTCGCCAGCATGCTGGGACTCGGCTATCCGGGCGGCCCAGCCATCGGTCGCGTTGCCGAACAAGGCGATCCGCAACGGTTTCGCTTGCCTCGCCCCCTGGTCAGCGACCCTGATCGGTTGGAATTCAGCTTCAGCGGACTCAAGACGGCCGTGCGCTACGAACTGTTCGGCACCGGGCGACCAACGATGGGAGCAGAGGCAAACCTCGACCCGCAGTTGGTCGCGGACATGGCGGCCAGTTTTCAAGCAGCGGTCATCGACTGCCTCGTCAGCAAGTCGCTGCTGGCGTTGAAGCGGACTGGCTACTCGCGGCTCTGCATCGGCGGTGGCGTGGCCGCGAACGCACGCTTTCGTCAGCGGATCGAATCAGAAGCCGAAGCGGCTGGCTTCGAGTTGCACATTCCGCCGCTGCGACTCTGCACCGACAACGCAGTCATGGGCGCAATTGCCGTCGAGCGTTACCGCGCCGGCCAGTTTGAATCGCTCGATCTCGACATCAAAGCAGGCCTCGTTCGATAGCCAACTGCGGCAGGTAGGCAAACAAAAAAGCAGCCCCAGGAAACACCTGGAGCTGCCGTGAACTCTGCTGAATTAGACGTTCTGCTCAGGTCAGAAGGAGCGCTGAGCGTTGCGCTGGCACGAGGGGCAGTAGGAAGGGCTGACTACCGTCGAACCAGAGGATGGATAGCTGAACGAGCCGCTGCTGGGAATCGTGCTGCCGCGGTACGCGGACGTATAGCGAGTGGCGGAGCGTTCGCCCGACTTATAGCTGGTGAGGGTCTCGTTCCACTCGGCGTCAGTCAGCTGGCCTTGCTTCTTGAGCAAGATCACCGATCCAGTCTTGTCGATAATCGCGGTGAACGGGAACTTGTCTGCCTTGAACACTTTGGCAACACGTTCGCCATACTCGGTGCTCGCGTCGATGTGGCACAACTGGTAGTTGGCGAGTAGCTCTGCCTGCTCTCCCTCGCCTTTGAGCTGGTCGTCTTCGACGGCTTTCTTTTCGTCTGCTGGAACGTCCAACACGATGAGCAATGGGCGATCGTCGGCACGCGTCGCAGCCAAGGCCTTTCCGTAGTCAGCCTGCCATTCGACAGACTGCGAGGAGGCAACGCCGGAACCTAGTGCCATCGTCGTGAGTAGTAGTAGATGAACCATCTTCAAACTCCTTTCATGGCTCGATGCCCACAGCCAATCCTGTGAAGGACGTAGTGAGTGTGCACGTCTCGCCTGGGCAACAAGCCGAGGCAATCGGTCTGTGGGGTGTTCAAGCCGGCTTCGGCAGAATCCTTCGGCAGCGGACTTACAATGCCTCAGACTGAGGCGGGCGAAGCGCCATCCTGACTGAATTTCTGCAACGGTGAAACTAAACTAGTGGTGGGAATTTAAGGTAGGTGCCGTCGCCAACTGATGAGAGCCTCTCTAACGATCAGGTTGACTTGGCTGATTCGTAGAATTGTGGTGATATCGTTGGCCAATTCAAGAGTGCTGGCGCAAAGCTGCTCTTCGGAATACCGTAACGCGGCAGACAATCGTATCAACTGAACGAACCATAAGCCATTGACTTAAAAAGACTTACGGCCTGGAACCAAAAGCGCGAGCACCTAGTCTGCGGTAAGCGTAATTGGCATCTCGATTTTTTGGCCTTCCCGCAGCAGTGTGAGCTGGACCACATCTCCGGGCTGAAATTCCCAGATTTTGTCGCGGAAGCGTACGCCGGTGCGCATCGGCTCGCCGTCGACGGCGAGGATTCGGTCTGCCTGCGAACGATCGATGGTTACCGTCTCGTACATCACGCCTCCTTGGCGGCGGCGAGTCACGATTTTTCGATAACCACGCAATCCCGCCTGCTCGGCAGGACCGCCCTGGACGAGTCGGCGTACGACCAGGCCCGCCTCGGTTTCGACGACCTCGGCAATACCGATATTGGCACGCACCACGCGACCGTTCTCGATCAGCTCCGGCACGAACTGCTTGATACGGTCAATCGGAATCGCAAATCCAACGCCGGCGTTCTGCCCCGCTTTGGCCGCGATCGCCACGCACATACCAATCATGTGGCCCTGGGTGTTTACCAAGGGTCCACCAGAGTTGCCTGGATTCATCGCCGCGTCGGTCTGAATCAGCGCAGGCATGTCGCGTCCGGGCACGCGGCTTGGCAAATTTCGGTTGAGGCTGGAGATGATGCCCGTCGTTAGCGTACCGTCCCAGCCGAATGGATTACCGAGTGCATAGACTCGCTGCCCCACACGCAGGTTGCTCGATCCGCCTAATTTGATTGGTTGCAATGCTTCCGGCGGCGCCTCGACCTTGAGCACCGCAATGTCGTGCTCCTTATCTCCACCGACTAGCGTCGCCGCATAGGAATCGTTCGACGCGAGGGTCACTTCAATCTGGTCGGCTCCATCCACCACGTGGAAGTTCGTGATGATGTGACCCTGCTTGTCGAGCACCGCTCCAGAGCCGAGACCCTGCTCTTGAAACTGTCGAAAGAAATCCTGGTGAACGCTGACGGTGCTGATGTTCGCCACACTGGGATTGGTGTTTTCGTAGACCAGCACATTGGTCTGCTCTTCGGCCGTCATCGCGACTGGAGCTGCCGCGGCCGAGGGCTGCCAGCTTGCTGGCGATTCGGCCACCGTCGCCGGCTGTGCGAGGGCTGGCCGAGAGCCAACGCCCGAGTTGCTCTCGGTCAGCGCCGCCCCGATGGCAATACCGAGCATCACACAGGCACCACACATAATCATGGACATCGTTTTCACGTCATCGTCACTCCAAGTACTGCTGCGGCGGCCAATCGCGAAGATTTCTACTCAACTGCCTTACGATCGTGGCCAAATTTCGGTTCGCCGACAAGCCCGACAATTCGTTTGAGACCGCTGCGTTTGCCGACGGGGAGTTTTGAAAATCACCCGTTACAAAACGCGGCTCACAGGTTTGCGGAGAGCCTGAAAAACACGGTGTTTTCGATTCGGAGAGGCGTGCCGAAAGCGAAAGCGGCCTTGCAAAATTCCTATACTCGCAGGCGGGAAACCTTAGCGAATTACGTAAGTGCTTTTGATGCAGCATGTTGCGAAGCTCATTATGCGAATAGACGCCCAAGTTTCGCAAATATCGAGTGCGTCAAACGTTACAAAACTGCCGCCCGCTGTCTCTCGCGAAACACGAAGTTGCGGACTCGGTCGAAAGTACGAGAGGCAACCGTAATCTACCGTCAGACGGCAGTAAGTTCATCAACAGAATTTGGCCAGCGACCCAGGCTCGCAGCATCGAGGCAAGACGGTAGGCGCAGTTTTCGACGGCGAATTTTGTCTAGTGGCACGCGTCGCCGATCCGGCCTTGGCGCACCCATCCGCAAAATCCCGTACTGAAGCCGAGCATGGTTTCGCTGCGACGTCGCTTAAGTCTTTCCGACCAATTCGCGTGAGATGCGGCGAAAACATCCATGCTGACAAGCAACTTGCCTAAAAACCCCAAATCATCGGGATCAGCACCAGCGCCGAGATCGTTAGCAGCAATGCCAATGGCCAGCCAACGCGCCAGTAGTCGCGCGGCTGATAGCCGCCGGGGCCCATCACCATGAGATTGGTTTGGTAGCCGATAGGCGTGATAAAGCTCAGGCTGGCGGCGAGTGTCACTGCGATGATGAATGGGCGCGGGTCGTATCCGCCGACGATGGCTACTTGCACGGCGATTTTGATCATGATCGACGCGACGGCCACATTGGTCACCGTCTCGGTGAACAGTTGCGACAGCAGGTAGATGATTAGCAGCAGCGCGTAGGGCTTCCACTCCGCCGCGATCCCCACGGCAGCGGTCGCGTCGACAAGCGAAATCGCCAAGAACTCGGCGGCATCGCTGCGGTCGAGTGCTTCGCCAATCCCAAGCGCCGCTCCGATCGTAAGCAACACCTGCAAGTCGATCGCTGATCGCGCCTCGGCGCTGGTCATGCAGCGAGTTATCACCATCGCCAGGGCAACGGCGATTGCAGCAATCGACTTTGAGGTCAGATTGCCGAAGGCGACCACGTCCGGCAGGAGACTTGTGATCGTCAGCCAAAGGATCAATCCGACGAACAGCAGGCCGGCCAGAGCGGCTCGATCGTGACGCCGCGCGGTCGTCTTGCCGACTCGGCTGACAAGGTAAAAATCCCGGCTATTGCGGTGCGACTCGACGAACTCGTTTCTGGTCTGCAGCAGCAGCGTATCGCCTGGTTCGAGTCGCACATTGCCAACCTTGTTGGTGAGCCGCTCGCCGTTGCGATGCACGGCAACAACAGCCGCGTTGTAGCGTTTGCGAAAGTTGCTCTCGCGAACCGTCAGACCGATCAATGGCGAAGTGCGCGACAGCACTGCTTCGGTCAGTTCGCGCCGCACCCGTTGTTCGGGTCGGGTTTCGAACGTCGAGTCGACAGCAGGCACCAGACCCGGTATGCGCTCCAAATCGGCAATCGTCGTGACGACTCCGGTGAAGACCAACTGATCGTTCGCCCGAATGATGTCGTCGGGGCTTACTGGCGTGATGTTCTCGTCGCCGCGGGTGATCTCGATTAGGAACAGCCCAGGCAGGCTACGCAGCCCAGCGGCTTCGACCGTTTTGCTGACCAACGGGCAGCTTGGCTGAACGTGCATTTCGACGAGGTAGTCGCGGCGGTGCTCGTCAAATTCTTCGACCATGTCGGTGCGGTTGGGCAGCCGGCGCGGAGCGATCAGCAGCATGTACGTGGTGCCGATCAGTGCCAACGGCACGCCTACCAACGTGGTTTCAAAGAAAGACAGCTCGCCAATTCGATGAGCGACGTCCGCGTATTCATCGCTGCCGGCCATCTGAGCTAGTAGGCCGTTGATGACCACCGTCGTACTGGTGCCGATCAAGGTGCAGACGCCGCCGATGATAGTGAAGTAGCTCAGCGGGATCAGCAATCGGGAGGGCGAGATGCTACGCTGGCGGCACCAATCAACGACCACCGGCGTGAACATTGCTACCAACGGGGTATTGAGCACAAAAGCCGACGCCGGCACGACAGCGGCAGCCAGCCTGGCGAGGGCACCGCGTTCGGTGGTTGCACCGCCTAATAGGCGATTGCCGACCCAGTCGAGCGCGCCTGTCACCCGCAGTCCAGCTGAGGCAGCAAATAGAGCGGCAATCATCACTACGGCCTGGTTGGCGAAGCCAGACAAAGCTTGTTCGACGGTTAGCACCCCCGTGACGGTTACGACCACCAGTCCAGCCAAGAACAGCATGTCGACCGAGACCGTGCGCCGACGCTGCATCTCGACGAAGATCAGCACGGTGACCAGAATCGAAATCCAGCCTTCCGGCTTTAGGCCCGCTTGTTGGGCCAATAATACTGAGTCTGTCAGCGTGGCAAGTGGCAACGAAAACACTCTCCTGGCGATGGTCGGAACGATAGATGTTGGAGCCGGCCGAAGGACTTTACTGCGTCCTAGGACGAGGACGTGTTCAGGACGCTATCGCCGACGCGACTGGTTCGCGATTCATCAAATTCTAGGTCAGCCGCAACGACCACTCGGAACGTCGGAACGGCCGCGTTAGATTCTCTCCAAAGTGCTGTCTCACCACAAGTTAGAACACGCGGAAGGCCCGGTTCTGCCGGTTAATCCGTCTGCCCGGCATGTAGGCCCGCCCGAGGGCTCTAATAGGCTTGAATAGTCGTCCTCGCTCGCCAGATCTACCTAATTTCTTGTGGCAGCCTTCGCCCGGTCAGCTTAAACTGAAGGTAACCGGTGATTTACTTATTTTCAGCGGACAGCGATAGGCATTCCCTGCGCTGGAGCGGTTGGTTTTCCGGAACAGTCCAACCGCGGCGCAGATGGTACAGAACGGGAGCGCTTCAATGCGTCACTATCACATCGTTGCAAGTTTTCTCTTCGCTTTTGCTTCACTAATCGTCATGGGCCAAGTGCAGGCGACCGAGCCCGCGCGGCTGATGACGTTTCAGCAGGATGGGCAAACTTACTACGCACTCAGCCTGCTACCGTCGGTCGACCAGAAGCAGGCAGATGCGAGTGCTGTGGTCGTGCTGTTCGACACTTCAGCCAGTCAGCAAGGTGCTTATCGCGAAAAAGCGCTCAGCTCACTGCAGGCATTACTCAGCAATCTCCGACCCAACGATCGTGTCGAGTTGTTGGCGGTTGACTTGGGCGTCAAGCCGTTGACGCAGTCGCCGGTCGCACCCGGCAGTGATGATCTAACCGCTAGCGTTAACGAGCTGTCTAAGCAGATACCACTCGGCTCGACCGACTTGGCTGGGGCGCTAGCCGCGGCGACGGAGCGACTGCAAAAATTCGATGGCGGGCAACGGTCGATCGTCTACATCGGTGACGGAATCAGCGTCGCTAATCTAGTTGATACCACCGAACTTACTCAGGTTGTCGGCAAATTGCGCGACGCGCGAGTTTCGGTATCGAGTTACGCCATTGGGCCGAAACTGGACGCCCAACTGCTCGCCGTGCTCGCCAATCAGACGGGTGGCAACTTGTATGTACAGGCTCCCATGGTCTGGCAGCAAGCAGATCAAGGCATCTCCGACGCACGCGCACAGGCGGAAAACGCCCGCAAGGCAGAGATTGCTGGTCGCACACTGGCAAAGTGGACCAGCGCCACCGTGATGTGGCCTCAGCAAGTCGACTTTGCGAGCGAGCTGGGCAAGACCTATCCCGCCATGCTGCCACCGCTGCGTAGCGACCGCGATACGGTAATCATTGGTGTTACCGGTGATGTGCTGCCCAACTCTGTGTCGGCGGCGATCCAGACCGACGGAGCAGCTGGCAA
>JBCDBK010000057.1:0-32187 GCA_039184115.1 Planctomycetota bacterium
CCAGCACCAATAGCAAATTGGCTGAGCTTAATGTTTAGCCAGGGCTCACTTGCTGCCGCGTGACTCGCTCACCATACAAGGGAAATTCACGATCTAGTGCTTGCCACGACAGAAACAGCGCGAATACAGAGAGCAACAACATCGGCATTATTCGGCCTATGATCGCTTGAGGTCGGTCCTGGACTCGGAAAAAAACAATGGTGATGCCAGCAAGAATTTTTAGCGAAACCACGGCAGCGAAGATGTAAACCAGCGATTCGTACCCGCAGTAAGCGCCGACGAGAATACTGGCGAGTGTCAGTGGTCCACTATGGTCAAGTGTTGAGTAAGTTCTCGTCGCCGCAGCTGAGTAGCTTACGCCGATCAACCAGCCGAAGAATGCACCACCAAGAAACTGAGATACCCAATTTCCAACGCCTGAATCCCATGTACCGGAATCAAGAAAGCCGTATCCATCAAGCCCAAGCGACCGGTGGATGCCGCAGGTTGCTCCTAACATTCCGACCGAGATTCCAAACCAAAATATCTTTTTCGGCACTTGCCCACCGTCCAGGGCAATAAGCGAAATCGCCATGAGCAAGGAGAGCAAGAGTGATTGGTACGCAAACGCGCCAATCAGATCCCACTGCGGTTTCCAAACATTCTCGTACGCTCCCGTGAACTCGGTTAGCGGCCCACCTAAGAGGTTTGCGCCACCGCTGAAGAGTTCGACGTACGCGAGGATGAAGAACATCGCCCCCATCACGAATTCAACGATCGCGTACCGAGGCGAAATCGATGCTCCGCAGTCACGGCACTTGCCGCGAAGCCATAGCCAGCCGAGCACGGGCACGTTGTCGTAGGCGCGAATCGGATGGTCGCACTTTGGACAGTGCGAAGGCGTCCAAATCACTGACTCGCCGCGTGGCATTCGATAGGCCACCACGTTGACGAAGCTGCCGACGCAGGCGCCGATAAAGCCAAGCCACAAGGCAGTGATCAGATCGATAATGCTGTTGACGTCCACTCAGACTTCCAATGGGTGCGTATGTTGAAGCCAATCGAGTGGCCTGCGACTACCGTTCGTATCTGTGACCATTATCGTCGATTTTCGTACCAAGAGAATTGCAAAACTAAAGTTGGTCTCGCCGCGGTCTACGATTCGTTCCACCAAAACTGCGATTGGTGCCAAGACCGCTGAGTAGCTAGAATAGACTGCCGTAGGCGGACTTTCTCAGAACATGACCGAAACTCACGATGGCAAGCGAATCTCTGGCAGGTGACGACGAGCTTGCACCCATTCCGCGCGAGCGTAGCCTGCAATCTGGCAGTTTTCTGGGACTGCTAGTGACCCAGCTGCTAGGGGCAGCGAACGACAACATTCTACGTTGGCTGGTCATTGGCGTCGGCAAGCAGTATGTCGAGCCATCTCAAGTAAGCTGGATTCTGATGGCCGGCACCGCGTCATTCGTGCTGCCTTATATGCTGCTCGCGGCACCCGCGGGCTATCTGGCCGACCGATTTAGCAAACGCCGAGTGATCGTTGCCTGCAAGCTGGCCGAAATCGTCATCATGGCCGCCGCCATCGTGGGCATTATGGTCGGCAGCGTCACGCTGTTGCTGATCGTTGTGGCGATGATGGGAGCACAAAGCGCTCTGTTCGGCCCGTCGAAGCTGGGCAGTATCCCTGAGATGCTAGACGAGTCACGCATCTCGGCAGCTAACGGCCTCATCGGCCTCACGACGGTTATCTCTGCCGCAGTTGGGACAGCAGCCGGCAACTGGCTCGCCGATATGACCAACCAGCGCGGGACTGCTGGCGTTTGGCTCGCCGCCACGGTCATGCTCAGCACTGCTGTTGCTGGGTGGTTCGCGAGTTTGCTGATCGCCAGACTTCCCGCAGCCAATTCTGAGCGACAATTTCCCTGGGACGCCGCGCGACAGACCTGGCGCGACTTGAAAGCGCTCTATCAACGCCGCGACCTTTTCCGCGTCGGTATCGGCATCATGTTCTTTTGGGCGCTGGCGGGACTTGCCAACCTGAACATCGACCAGTTCGCCACCGAAGGCGGCACGACCGAACAGACCCAGGTGATTCCTTTGATGGTCGCTCTAGTGATCGGCGTCGGGCTCGGTAGCGTGTTAGCTGGATTTTGGTCGGGTGGTCGCGTGGAACTTGGAATACTTCCGCTAGGAGCAGGCGGCCTGGCAATCACGGCATTCTTGCTCTTTACCGTCGAGGGAGCACTGGTCGAACCCGGCGACGATTGGACGACTGAGTACGTCGTGGCGAGCGCGTTTCTGTTTCTCTTAGGCTTCTTCGGCGGGCTGTTCGACGTGCCGCTCAATGCCTACATGCAGCACTACAGCCCGAAGGAGCAACGTGGCTCAATACTTGCCGCAAGCAATTTCCTGACTTTTGCAGGCGTGCTCTTCGTAGCGTTAGCCTTTGGCGTATTACGTTGGCCGATGTCGTCAGGCTCGATGGAGCAACTTCTTGAGACGACACCGGCGGCACGCATCGACCCCGAATTTGCTGAGCAAATCTTCGACCGTATGCAGTCCACCAAATCGCTTGATGTCGAGACCTACGTCGCTGAATTCCCCCAACAAGAATCACTCGTGCGCGCCATTTATCGCGAGGTGGTCGGCCATCCGCTGCTGACTGCTCGGCAAATATTTCTACTCTGCGGCGTAATGACGATCCCTGTGTTTGCGTACATCATCTGGGTGATTCCACAGGCGACGATACGCTTCTTGGCGTGGCTTTCCACTCACACCGCGTATAAGATGCGTGTCCATCAACGACATAATCTACCCGCAGAGGGCGCGGCACTACTGACACCGAACCATGTTTCGTGGATCGATGGGTTGCTGCTCGTCGCGATTTCTTCGCGACCCGTTCGATTAATTATCACCGGCGATCTCATCACGAGCCGTTGGGCACGAGGACTCGCGCGGATCATGGGCGCGATACCTGTCTGTCGACGGAATCCCAAGTCGGCTCAAAAGTCGATCGAAGCCGCACGCGAGGCGCTCAACAACGGCGAGCTCGTCTGTATCTTCCCCGAAGGCAAGGTTTCTCGCTCAGGCACGCTACAACAGTTCCGTTCGAGCACGCTCGACGTACTCAAAGGCACATCTGCTCCAGTCATACCCGTCTACCTGGATGAGCTCTGGGGGAGTATCTTTACCTATCGCGGTGGTCGTTTTTTTTGGAAGCGGCCGCGACTGTGGTCGCGGAAGGTGTCGATCTGGTTCGGAGAAAAGATCGCTCAACCGCAAGACATCCACGAGCTTCGTCAAGCCGTCCAAGACCTCGGTGCCGAGGCGGTTTCCGGTAGAAAGGAACGCACAATGGTTCTTCCTCGTCTGATGCTACGAAAGTGCCGCAAGTCGCTCTTCAAATTTAAGATGGCCGACACGACCGGCGCTGAGCTGACTGGTGGCGCTCTGCTGATGCGGACAATGATTCTGCGACGCCTCTTGATGCGCGAAGTACTCCAAGACGACGAGCGTTACGTCGGCATCCTGATTCCACCAACTACCGGTGCCGTCGTCACGAACGCCGCGGTCACGTTCGCTGGGCGCGTCTCGGTCAATCTCAACTACACGGTCAGTAACGACATTATGAATGCCTGTATCAAGAAAGCAGGCATTCGGCATGTATTGACCACGAGAAAGGTGCTCGAAAAATTCGACTTTGACCTCGACGCCGAGATCGTCTTGCTTGACGACTTCAAAGAGAAAGTCACCACGACCGACAAACTAATGGGCGTGGTGCAGGCATATGCCACGCCACTCAAAATATTAGAAAGGGTCCTTGGCGTTCACAAGATGACGGGCGAAGACGAGCTTACCGTGATCTTCACTTCAGGCTCGACGGGTATTCCTAAGGGAGTCGTGCTCACCAATCACAACATCGGCTCCAACGTCGAGGCGATCGACCAGGTGGTTCACCTCAACAGCGACGACACGTTACTCGGTGTACTGCCGTTCTTTCATTCCTTCGGCTATATGGTCACGCTGTGGACGGTCCTGGGCCTCGATGTGCGTTGCGTCTACCACACTAATCCGCAAGAAGCGCGGCAGATCAGCAAACTCGCTGGCAAATACGGCGTGAGTGTGGTTCTGGCCACGCCAACTTTCTTGCGATTGTATCTGAAACGGTGTCAGCCAGAGGACTTTACCAATCTCGATATCGTGGTGGCCGGCGCAGAAAAATTGCCGACGGAACTGTGCGACGCGTTCGAGAAAAAGTTCGGCGTTCGTCCTGTCGAAGGTTACGGAGCAACCGAGCTTTCGCCACTCGTGTCTGTTAACGTCCCGCCCACGCGTTCGCAAACACAAGAAACCGATTGTCAGGAAGGCACTGTCGGCCGTCCTGTGCCAGGTGTGACTGCCAAAACCGTCGATCCCGATACGTTTGAAGATCTGCCGATCGGTACCGCCGGCATGCTCATGATTAAAGGTCCGAATGTCATGCGCGGCTATATGGGCGAAGCAGCAAAGACCGCAGAAGTCGTCCGCGATGGCTGGTACGTCACGGGCGATATCGCCATCGTCGACCACCGCGGGTTTATCACGATCACGGGACGGCTGAGCCGCTTCTCAAAGATCGGCGGCGAGATGGTTCCGCACGAAAAAGTCGAAAAAGAAATCCAAGCGTTCGTGATGAGCGAAGACGACGAAGGCATCCGCGCCGCCGTCGCCGCTGTCCCCGACAATAAAAAAGGTGAACGTCTCGTCGTCATTCACACCCAACTCGATCAGACGCCCGAAGAAATTGTCGAACACCTTAAATCGGCAGGCCTGCCAAATCTGTTTATCCCTAGCACTGACAGCTTTCTGCTAGTCGAGGAAATTCCTGTACTCGGTACTGGCAAACTTGATTTGAAGGGTTTGGCAGAGTTGGCAAAGAGGCATTTTGGGCAAGGTTAGTTCTCGCGCGGTTTGGGTTACAACTGGGGCTCTTCCGGGGAATACGGTTTCAGCATTTTCAACTTCGCATCAAACCAGAACGGGCCAAAGGGCACGACGGCGGCCGCGATTCCTTGCATGGCGAGTGTCTGATCCAACGGTACGCGTTTGATTGCCACGACCAGCGCAACGACTAAGCCAACAAATAGAAACCCGTGTATCGAGCCAACAATTCTTACGGCGAGCGGCATGTCGGCCAGATACTTGAGCGGCATCGCTACGAAGAATAGCACCAACGTCGAAATGCCCTCGATGAGGCTGAGCCTACGAATGCGGCGTAAGAATCGCTGATTGATATCCATAAACGAGAAATGCTAAGACGCACTAATGACCGCGGGCAACTCTCGGCCGGTCGCGATAAATCGAATCGACAGCGAGTTCACGCAGTGGCGAGTATTTTTGGGCGTCATATTCTCACCGAGAAAGACGTGCCCTAAGTGACCATCACAGTTCCTGCAAACGATCTCGACGCGACGCCCGTCTGGGTCGGCATGCCGGGCAACCGCGTCGGTGATCTCATCGTCAAAGCTGGGCCAACCGCAGCCGCTACTGAATTTATCGGTGGATCGGTACAGTGGGGCATTGCAGCGGCGACAGATAAATGTGCCCTCTTGCTTCCAATCGTTGTATTCGCCGGTGTAGGGACGTTCGGTCCCTTTGTCGACGATCACATGCCGCTCTGCGTCGGTGAGCTGATTGTATTGTGCGGATTTATTTGTCACCGGATTGGTTTTCCAATAGGCCCATGTTGTGCCTACTCAGTGTATCACCGCGGCGAAACTCGCACACAGGTCTACTCTGTTTTTTTCGCTAGCCGGGCCGATGGTTCGTCATATTTTTCTGAACAGTCATAAGCAAGCTGAATCATCCGCCGCTGCCGTTGCGAAGAAACGCGAGGCAGGCTGCTGACAAGGCGCTCAATTTTTTTGGGTCGCTGCTCGGCGGCCTTTGACAGACTACTGATAAATCCGATCGTATCGGCAAAATTCGCGTCCGCAGTCTTGCCTACCCATGGATGCATCGCTTTGGCGAACAACTCGATACTCGTACGTTCGATGCGCACAAAAGTATCGAGGCGGCAGGCCACGTAGTCACGACCGTTGGTCTCGGTTATCGATCCGCTACGCAATATGAGCACACACTGCGCACGGACTGGCCGCTTGAAGGGCTTGCCTTCGTAGGCACCTTCCGAATACATGACGATACGATTCTGAGCGCGCTCATCGCACTTCTGCTCGACGATGACGAGCTTGCCTGTCGTGCCCGCTCCGTCCGCCAGGTCGAATGTGTTGTCGCCCGTCCTCTGCAAGTTGACGCGGCTAATACCCATGTGCCGCCACATCTCCACGAGCAGTTCAGGGTTCTTGGCCAGGAAGGTGAATAATCGGGGATCGCAATCCACCATTTGCGTCGGCATCCGCCGGTAAAGACTGCAGTCAGCCATCACCTTCTGAACCGACGACCGATATTGTCGGTGGATTCGGTCTAACGGTACGTAACTCGTTGCTTCGCGACGAGCGGCTTCCGAGGTTGACGCCTGCATGTTCAGACGGGCTCGTTCTGCCCAGCCGGCTTGTGATAGCAGACTCCAGGCGACGGCTACACACACCAGCGCGCGCATGGTTCGTAAGCGCGGCGACTTCGATAAGAAACAGCGAGAAACTGCGCAGTGCCCGTAGGCCAACTGCGCAAAGCTACTCGCGCAGCTTCGACAGCGATACATTCATCCCCCCTCTAATTCAGCCCGCAACAGATGTGAAACTGTGCGGGTTACAGAACTCTTTTCGGTTTCGAGGCGGGTGCGGCGTCACAAAATCCGGGACTTTGTGGCCTGACTGCTAGCATCTGACAAACAAAGGACGGTCTTGTGCCAGCCCTGAGCATCCAAGACAATCCGCAGCTGCTCGTACACTGCACACCACTTCGCACTGCAATGACAGTTGCCAAAAACACAACTCGCTTGATGACCACAATCGTCGCCACGGGGTCGGTGCTATTCGTCGGTGTACTCGCGACGCCTTTCGCTTCTCGATGGAGCACAGATCAGGTAGCGTCACGCTTGGCTCAGAAACTCGAAGCAGCAGATGATGCCGACGCGAAGATGCTGCTGCGGCAACTCGAGGGCCTTGGAAGTCCGGCGATCGAATCTCTCGTTGTGGCCGCTGCATCAGACCGCACAGCGGTCGCGGTAATCGCGCGACAGATTGTCCAAGAACATGCTGCTCAACTGGCCACGGAGGCATCGCTGAAGGGAGACGAACAGCTTAGCGAATCGACCGCTGCGAAAGCAGCCCTGCTGGGTCGCGCACTGGCACGGAACGTTAGCGACTTCGGACCGGCGGGAAAGCGCTGGCTTGAAAAACTCGCTCTGCAGTTGGTCAAAATAACTGATCAGCTGCCTGCCAAATACTCTCGACAAACCTTGGAGGACTGCGAACTAGTACTAGCGAGCGTTCCACCACGCGGCCGGAAAATCCGCACCGTCACCCTGCCAAGAGCCACAGATGCGTTGCCGTCAGCTCCAACGCTACCAACCCCAGGTCCTACCGTGCAACCGTTGACGCGGGCTAGCGAACAATCGCTCGAGATCCTCGCCCGCATTGCGCCTCGCGGCGTCGATGAACCTTCAAAGACATCTGAGCCGCAATTGGAATCAATGCGTGCTTTAAACTCAACTGACTCATTTCGGCCGCCCGCAGGTGACTTGCGATGGTCTGCACAGTCGCTGCCGCTTGCCGCTGCGAAACCGCTGCCGCCAGGCAAACCGCAGGCGGGATCCGCTTCTGTACCGGCCCGGCAGGAGCCCAAGACTAGCGCCGTAACCGATATACCAACACCACGCGAGATGGAACTTCTGGCAACTCGACTCCGTCGGCTCTCGGATGAGACACTGTTCTGGAAGCTTGAAGAGGCGCCGCGTTTCCGTGCCGGGACTATTCTGTCAGTGCTCAACGAACGAGGCTTCGAACCAGCGGAAATTGAGCTGCGGTTGCAGATCATGCGTGTCGGTTCAGGCGAACGGTTGCGACTGGTCGACGATGTCGCGCAGTTGCCTGCCCTGTCTGCGAGTCGGACACTGCGGTGGCTGCTGGAAGACGAAAGTGGCGATGTGCGACTGCGGGCGCTCACGGCGTTGGCAACTACACAATCAGCCACGCTCGACAAGATTGCTCGTGACCTCGCCACGAATGACGAAGACCCACGCGTGGCAAAACTGGCATCGCAGCTATTGCGTTAGCTGGCCAAGATCTAACGCCTGACCGTGTCGCTAAGCGGAGTTACACGACCAGCGGTCACGTGAGCCCGGCGATACTCTGGCATGTAGCCACGATTGCCATGTACGCCAATCCGGCGTCCGACGTAGGGCTGCAGATCCAAATCGGGGGTGGGGGTGATGAATGACACCACCTTGCCCTCGTCGTCGACAAGAGCAAATTCCGGCGCTTTCGGACGCTGCGAGACAACCGGTTTAAGCATTCCGGCCGCAGCGAACAACGGCTCAGTGACTTTCGCGGTGCGACCAGTAGGCCTGGCGCTGGAACTCTCTTCGGCCAAGTCCTCTTTGATTCGTTCCCTGACTGTGGAAGAGAGGCCGGTTAGATCTCGCGGTACGCCGTCCTCACCTGCGATTTGATTCTGCGCGCCATCAAATGGGTCTCGCTCCGGAATAATGGTTGGCCCCGGGTCTTGGTAACGGCGCTTGACCGCCTGAAATCGATCGATCCTCGCCGTCACTTCGCGAAGCTGAGCACGGACTGACGGGGCCGTGGTGCTCGTCAGGAGCCTGTCGGCGGACGCTTTCAGCGAATCCAGCTCCCACTCATCTGGTGGTTGGCTCACTGCCTGAGAAAGTCGCAACTCGATTTCCTCAACATTGCTTATCGGACTCATGGCTGAGTCGGTCAGCCCTCGGAACCTAACGCGCGGACGAACCTGATCTGGCAGCGGCACGGTGGCCTGCTCCACGGGCGATGACAATGTCTCAGGCGGTGTCGCGGCCAACAAAGGCGGTGTGGACGGTTGCGGCTGGAATTGGGCCAACTGCATTTCCGCCGGTGAACCTGCAATCACTTCCATGGCGTTCGGATCAGCCGCGGTCGGTGCAATCGATTCGGCGCCGCCTGAAATGAATTTTTCGGGTGGGGCAAATTGCAGACCGGTGTTCGTCTCGTTCGCACCGGCGGCAAGATGTTCGAACGAGTCTTGCTGCGCTGAAGTTTGGTCTACCTCTTTGATGGTCTGACGAGACCATCCGCCTCCGCCAGGCTGAGGCAAGGGTTTAGCTTCGATCGGTGGCTGACGCGACAAGTTGCCGGCGGCTATCCAACGAAACTCGCCGGCCGGCGCTGCCAAGCGAATCCACCGTGGATCTTCCTCTCCGATGGCGGACAGTAATTGGACGCGTTCGCCCTTCGGCAATAGCACTTGCACCACGCTCCGCTGTCTGGATAACTCGCTCCCAACGCGTGTCACAACGTTATCTTCAACGATTTCGACGACGCCTTCGCTGACCTGCTGAACCTGATGGCTTCCGACCCAACTGTAACTTCCCTCTGGAGGTCGAATTGCACACCAGCCGTCGTCGTCGTGCCGGTAAACCTCGACGGCGAATCCGGCCGGTAGCTGCCTCGTTGGGTAGTAGCGTTGCCCAGGTCCGCTCCGCACATAGGCAGCATCATCGCCGACATAGGCCGTGTAGGGAAACTGCTGCCCTACCGCAGTACTGAGCGTGACCACGCAGACGAGTAAGGTCAGAGAGAGCCGCAATTCGGCATGGAAGACTTTCAACTTGCGACCGCTAACGATTCGATCCATCGCACCGTTCTCTTGCTCGAGAAGTTCAATCAGCGCACCATTTGTGTCCTGACAGTGGTGCAAAAAGTATCTGGGCTTATAGGAAATCTCCTGTGTCGCTTCAAGAGACGCTTCCGAAGGCTCTGCTAGCTCAGTGTTCTGCGGGTTGCTACGATAGAGATTGGTCGCCGCATCGGCTGGTGCCGTTCCGGACGCCGGAACATTCCCGATCGCACTATTGTCCGTCAGATACGCTATGAAACTCGATCAACTCGGCCCTTACCGAATCGTAAAGCAGATCGGTAAGGGCGGTATGGGGTCGGTGTACGAGGCCGTGGCAAGTGGCCAGGACGGCAATGCTAGCAAGCGAGTCGCTATCAAAGCGCTAAGTCCGCAGCTGGCCATGGCAGAAGGCTTCCGTGAACGCTTTGAGGCCGAGATCGAGTCACTCAAAAAGCTGCGACATCCCGGTATCGTCCGCCTCTACGGCTATGGTGAGCAGGAAGGGATACTCTTCTACTCGATGGAGCTGGTCGATGGCCCGAGCCTGGAGGAAGAAATCAATAACGGTCGTCGCTTCGATTGGCGAGAGGCCTTACAGATCGGTATTCAGGTCTGCCGCGCACTGAAGCATGCCCATGACCACGGCGTCGTGCATCGCGACATCAAACCAGCAAACCTGATGCTGACAGCCAGCGAACAGATAAAAATCGCGGACTTTGGAATCGCGCGTCTGTTCGGTGGCACTCAACTGACAACAGCCGGTGGCGTGCTAGGTACGGCGGACTATATGTCGCCGGAGCAGGCTGACGGAATCGCCGTGACTGATAAGTGCGACCAATACAGCCTCGGCGGCGTTATGTATGCACTCTTGGCCGGTCGGCCGCCATTCAAGGCGAAGACCATGCCAGAAATGCTCCAACTTCAGCGATTTGCCGAACCAGAACCGGTCAGACGCTACGCAGTGGAAACTCCCGATCAGCTCGACCGACTGATTACACAACTCTTGGCGAAAAACCCGAACGATCGTTTTCCAAACGTCCTTGTCCTGAGTCGACACATGGAGGCGATGGAAAAGGCGCTGTCTCGACCAAGCCGGTCACGCGGAGAAGAAACCGGCGAGACAACCGCATCTTTTGAAGCATTAAGCTCCGAGGTCACTTCGGCAATCGACGAGCAGGCCACGCGTGCCGCCGACGCCCCATTGATTGTCAAGGCGGATACCGCACAAGAGAGCAGCGTACCTAGCATCTACGACGCACCCACGCTCGACCAGTCGAGCCCTTCGCACGTCGAACCGATTGGGTCTCCAGATCTGGCGACTCGAACACAACTGCCAGCGAGCGAACCGCCAGCGAAAGAATCTCATTTCACCACCGTCGACGAAGACGCCCGTCGTCAGCGAGAGCAACGTGAAGGGAACCGACTTGCCGCGCTTGCCCAGCTAAGCATACTGACCGTCACGCTCGGTGCGATGTTGTGGGGTGGATGGACACTGATGAGGCCGCCGAGCGCCGACGAGCTTTTCACCCAAATCGATCAAAGCGTCAGTGAGTACGGCATTGACGATCTTCCACGCAGTTTCACGAAAGACATCGAGGCCTTTCTCAAACGATTCCCTAATGATCCGCGCGTAACGCAGTTGCAGCCACTTCAAGAGCAATTGGATTTCTTAGCACACGAACGTAGCGCGCGTGCCCGCTCGCGATTCATGCAGTCGGCAGCGCGGTTGCCGCTCGAACTGATCTACTTCGATGCGTTGGCCGCTTCCAAAGAGAATCCAGAAAAGGCAATACTTGACCTTCAAGCACTAGTCGCACTTTATGACCCAGCCGGCGAAATCACGAGTTTTGACTTGGCAAAGGCGGCGACGGACCGATTCGCGTCCGTTGGCGATCCTCGACTGCTGGTAGTTGCGCGTCGACGCATCGAAAGCCTTTCCGCAGTGGTCGGGAAAGTAAAAACCACGCACTTGCCAGCGCTCCAAGAAAGACTACGCAGCGCGGATCGGCTCCGTGCGTCGGATCCAGTAAAATCGCGGCAGATGTACCAAGCCATTGTCCAGCTTTACGGCGAGCACCTCTGGGCCGAAGAAATCGTGAGGCGTGCGAAACAAGCACTGTCTGACCAATAGACGAGACAAGGAACTGCCATGACAGCAACAACATTGAATCGACAGGCAAGTGAATCGGCATTCGTTCGTGCACAGCAGTTGATGCCCGGAGGCGTCAATAGTCCTGCGCGCGCATTCGGCGCGGTCGGCGGCACGCCAATCTTCATCCAACGCGCGGACGGGCAGTATCTGTACGATCTCGATGGGAACCGCTATCTCGATTACATCGGATCGTGGGGACCGATGATTCTAGGACATCGCCATCCTGCAGTGATTGCTGCGTTGGAGAACGCGTTGACACACGGGACTAGCTACGGCGCTCCCACCGAAGGCGAGAGCGAGCTAGCCGAACGGATCATCGACGCCGTGCCTTCGGTCGAAAAGGTGCGCCTCGTGAACTCCGGAACCGAGGCGACGATGAGTGCTGTGCGCTTGGCTCGAGGGTTCACGCAGCGAGATGTGCTCGTCAAGTTCGCTGGCAACTATCACGGTCACGTCGATAGTTTGTTAGTGTCGGCTGGCAGCGCAGCAGCTACGCTAGGTGTACCGAGTTCGCCGGGCGTCACTGTTGGCACCACGCAGGACACGATTGTCCTTGAATACAATGATGTAACGGCGCTGCAAGAAACCTTTGCGACTCGTGGATCAGAAATCGCGGCCGTCATTTTTGAGCCGGTCGTTGGAAACATGGGCGTCGTTCGACCGACGGAAGATTTTCGGGCAGCGTTGCAGCAACTGACGCGCGAACATGGCGCGCTGCTCATCTGTGATGAGGTGATGAGCGGATTCCGATTGGCGTTGGGCGGGGCTCAAGAGTTGTTCGGCATGGCACCCGATCTGACGACCATGGGAAAAATTGTCGGTGGCGGACTTCCTGTTGGTGCTTACGGCGGACGTGCGGAAGTTATGGATCACGTGCTGCCAGCTGGCCCAGTTTTCCAAGCGGGAACTCTCAGTGGAAATCCGTTGGCGACAGCAGCCGGTTGCGCGACATTGAAGTTACTCAAAGAAGACCCACCCTACGAAAAGCTGGAATCTCTTTCCTCACAGCTCGAATCAGGGCTGCGCAGCGCCGCGGAGGCGGCCGGCGTTGCTTACAGCTTGTCGCGGGTTGGCAGCATGATTACGTTGTTCTTTCACCAAGTGGAGGTGCTCAATTGGAAGACGGCAAGTGAGTGCGATACCAAGAACTACGCCAAGTACTTCTGGGAAATGATGGATCGAGGTATTTATCTGCCGTGCAGCCAATACGAAGCATGGTTTGTCTCCGCGGCGCACACCAGCGACGACATTGCCCTTACCGTTGAGGCCGCTGCGGAGACGCTAAAGAACTTGGGCTAACAGCCTTAAGTTCACTCATGGCTTTCGAGATCGACTTTCTCTTCAGCCGCGCTTTTGCGAAAGTATTGTGGGACCAATTGCACCGTCTCGATGGTATTGCCCCAGCGCGCTTGCTGGATGCCCAGTCGACCTACGTACTCTGCCTGCGGTTCCCACAATTCATCGCCAGCCAGACGGATGCCTGAAGGCAGCTCGCTGCCCATTTTTGATAGCGGTGGACCAGCAATCAGATCGCCCGGCTCGAGCTGATCGATCCATCGGGCGGCAGGTACGATTGTCGTCGGCGGCGTAGAACTCTGTTCGGATTGCCACTCATGCTCAAACTTGGCCGCGAATAAATCACCGCGTTGGGCATCCACAATCGTCCAAAGGCGGTCGTAGCGAGCAGAGATACCTGCTGCAATAACAGCGAGTGTATTCGTCTCGACGAGGCTTGCGCCAGTGGCGTACGCAAGCGTCTTTGCTACCGTCACACCAATTCGCAGGCCGGTAAACGAACCAGGCCCTGAGGCGACGCAAATTAAATCCAATTCGCTGCTCGACCAACCGCAATTGCGCAGCAATGATTGGGCTGCCGGAATCAAAGACTTCGCGGAACGCGCGGACTTGGGCAGAGTTACATTTTCGACCACCTCCGGTATGTCAGATTCGGCCGACAGAGCGGCCAGACTCCCCACTCGACCGCTCGTTTCCACTGCAAGGACTC
Organism: Planctomycetota bacterium; assembly: GCA_039184115.1. Lineage (GTDB taxonomy): Bacteria > Planctomycetota > Planctomycetia > Pirellulales > Lacipirellulaceae > Bythopirellula. The sequence goes on from JBCDBK010000057.1 coordinate 13,914, forward strand.
TCAAATCTCACCTCAGACCTGACTTCGACGAACGGGCGTCAGATTCCGTCACGCACCGCAATCATATCGCTGTATCGTCGAAATGCTGTACGATGGTGCGGGCAGGTAAATACCGGACTAACCCAGGACAGGGCTGGCATTTTAGTCGTCCTTGACCCCTTTCTTTGAGCGACTTAGACTAGCAGTTTGGCGCAGAGAGTCTAGAGTCCCGTTAGCGCTTTCGTGTCTGCAATTCGAGACTAACTTCCCGGTAATCAATTTGTGTGATTCGCTAGCCGCGAATATGGGGCGTGATCGTGCGCAACCCTAACAAGTAAGTGTCCTGCAAACGATAGGTCAGATTCCAGGTGAAACGCGCGGTTATTAGCGACATCCACGGCAACCTCGAAGCACTTCAGTCGGTGCTGGCTCATATTGGCGACCAGCAGGTCGATGAGATTTTTTGCTTGGGTGACATCATCGGATACGGACCAAACCCATGCGAATGCTTAGACTTGGTCATCGACAAGGCGAAAGTTTGTCTGCTTGGCAACCATGACCAGGGCGCCATGTTTGATCCCGAGGGATTTAACAGTGGGGCTGAACGAGCGATCTTTTGGACTCGTGACCAGCTGGAAAGTGGTCATGGTAGCCGCCAACAAATCGATCGTCGCTGGGACTTCCTGGGTACGCTGCCCCGCGTACATCGTGATGATCCGTGGCTCTATGTCCACGGCTCGCCCCGAAATCCAGTGAATGAGTACGTGTTTCCCGAAGACATCTACAACCAAAAGAAAATGGAGAAACTGTTCGGGCTGATCACGCGGGGATGCTTCCAAGGCCATACACATGTTCCTGGTGTGTTCTTGGAGAGTTTGGAATTCATTACGCCGGAACAGGCGAACAACGTGTTTCATTCCAAAGAAGAGAAGTTCATGATCAACGTGGGGTCGGTGGGACAGCCGCGTGACGGTGATCCACGCTCTTGCTACATCATTCAAGAAGACGATCAGGTGACGTTCCATCGGGTCGACTATGACTTTGGCGTGACGGCAGACAAAATCTACGATACACCAGACTTGGACAATTTCTTGGGCGACCGCATCAAGGAAGGCCGATAAGCGACGAATAGCCCCCTAGCTCGGTCGTGACTTGCAGTCGGCCATCGCCTAGATTCGCACACAGCAGCGGCGCACCGGCATTTCTCTCCCCAATTTCTCCACATATCCGGCGTCATCGCTGCGAAAAAGGACTTCCACCCGTGGATCAACGCCGTCTGTTTCTCTTTCTCACTCTGTGCTTTCTGCTGATGCTTGTCTTCGGCCCCAAGCCGCCAGCGGCCGATCAGCCAAAGGCCGAAAACGACACCGAGCAGCAGGAAGATCTAGCACAAGCCGCCGACACGGAGGCAGCGGGGGCGAGCGAGGCGGACCGCGTTGAAACTTCGGAATCGTTACTACCAGAAAACGCAGATGCACCCCTCCAAGAGACCGCCGCACCCCTCGAATTCGTGACGCTTGGGTCTGTAGATCCTGAATCTCCGTACCGCATTGGCGTCACGCTCACGAACCAAGGTGCGGGCGTTCGCCGGGTGGAACTGAGCAGCGAGCGATTTCGCGATTTGCATGATCGTTCTGGCTATCTAGGACATCTCGAGCTTGCCAAGGATGACGCGGGTGGGCTACGGGTGCAGTCAGTCGTCGCCGGCACACCGGCCGCGACTGCTGGTATCGAGGTGAATGACCGTCTCGTTGCTGTCGTTTCTAGCGACAACGAAACAAAGCTAACTTCGACCGAACAACTGCGCGGTGAAACAAGAAAACTGAAGCCTGGGGAAATCATCACGCTCGCAGTTGCGCGAGGCGACGAGGCACCCGTCGCTCGTGAGATCACCTTGGCCCGGCGTCCGCTGGAGGTCATCCGACCCGAAATCGAAAACGTCTTGATGCGATTGGGGAAGGCCGAGCGAGCGATTAGCAGCCCGCCATCGTTTCAACTGACGTTTGAACAAATCGGCGACTCCGATCTGCCGTCGCTTGCTGAAGTCGACCGCATCATCGAATCTGCCAACGAGCTGGGGAATGAGTCTGTTAACATCCCCGAAGAAATTGCAGGCGTTTCTCTACGCGACGCGAATTGGGAAGTTGCACAGCGTGATGGATCAAGTGTCACTTTTCGAAAACGAATTCCACGTTTCGAGCTAGAGATCGAAAAGACCTATCGTCTGGAGCCAATACCAGCCGACAAGCAGTCCGATCAGAACTTTCCCGGCTATGGCCTCAAGCTTGACCTCGTTGTGCGAAACTTAGGTTCCGACGCACTGCCCATTCGCTACCGACTCGATGGTCCCAACGGACTGCCTGTCGAAGGGTGGTGGTATTCCAACAAAGTAGGCCGGACGTGGAGCGCAGCCGGAATTCGCGATGTTGTGGCACGGCACTTCGACAACGATACCGTGCAATTTGGACCAACGGATATTGCGAGAGGGGAAGTAGAGCCGATGCAGGGCCGACCGTTGGCATTTGCCGGCGTTGACGCGCAGTATTTTTCCGCAGTGCTCATGCCAGAGAAATCGACGATCGAAGAAGCATGGATCGACGAGTTGCGCTGCCTGTCGTTGAGCCCCGAGCCGAAGCCTCGCTCCAACGAAGGTCGCTACGCCAACGCGACGTGCCGCTTGATCAGTCACCCCTTCAAGATTGCTGCAGGCGAATCGCTCGAGCACACCTACGAGATCTTCGCGGGACCGAAGCGGCCGGATTTGTTGGCGAACTATCATGCCAGCAACAGTAAGCAATACGGTCTTAGCGACCTCATGTATTATGGCTGGTTTAGCACAGTGTCGCGCGGCATGCTGCTCGTCTTGCACTTCTTTTACGGCATGATTGGCAACTATGGCATCGCAATCATTATGCTCACCGTGCTGGTTCGCGGCTGTATGTTCCCCGTCAGCCGCAAACAGGCGCAGAGCATGGCAAAGATGCAAGAGCTTCGTCCAGAAATGGACAAGATCAAAGAGAAGTACAAGCAGGACATGCAAAAGCAGTCGCAGGCGACGCAAGAACTGTATCGCAAGCACAATATCAATCCGCTCGCCGGGTGTTTGCCGCTGTTCATTCAGATGCCTATCTTTCTGGGTCTGTATCGAGCACTGATGGTCGACGTCGAACTCCGACAAGCTCCACTTCTGGGGGATGCGATTCGATGGTGCTCGAATCTTGCCGCGCCGGATATGTTTTATGACTGGTCCTGGTTTATGCCTAGTTCGGTCAACAACGGCGAAGCGTTCATCGTCGGTCTCGGACCGTATCTTAATGTGTTACCACTCATCACGGCTGGTCTGTTTTTGTTGCAGCAGAAGATGTTTATGCCTGAGCCTACGAACGAGCAAGCGGCAATGCAGCAGAAGATCATGAAGTACATGATGCTGGTCATGGGCCTGCTGTTCTTTAAGGTTGCGGCAGGACTGTGCATTTACTTTATCGCTTCGAGCATTTGGGGCATTGTCGAACGAAAAATGTTGCCCAAACCGCCCACCAGCGAAAGCCTTTCGGCGGTCTCCGGGCCCGGTACGCCATCAACGCCTTCGCGTGCCAACAACGACTCCGCGCCGCGCAAACGGAACAGCAAAAAGTCGAAAAAGAAAAAGCGTTAGCCCGCGCCGCCATTATCCCAGGTCGCTGATCGACGCATGGTCTATGATACCGAAGACACCGTCGCTGCAATCGCTACGGCAGTGGGAGCGGCGCCGCGCGGCATGGTGCGTGTCAGCGGACCGGACACTCTGAGCTGCATACGAAGATGCTTCCAACCGCAGCGACCGGACTTGCTGCTGAACCAACTCGACACGCCGTCGGTAATCGATGGGATCGTGCTCGCTGGTGGGAGCCAGGCAGCCATTCCCTGCGACCTGTTCTACTGGCCAACTCAGCGGAGCTATACACGGCAACCCACTGCAGAGCTTCACACGATTGGCTCGCCTCCTCTTCTCCATGACGTATTGCAACGCGTCTTAGCATGCGGGGCCAGGCTCGCGGAGCCGGGCGAATTTACGCTGCGCGCCTTCCTTGCAGGTCGATTAGACCTTACGCAGGCGGAAGCGATCTTAGGAGTGATTGACGCACAAAGCGACGCAGACTTGCAGTCGGCACTTGGCCAGCTCGCAGGTGGCCTCTCCCAATCGCTCACGGAAGTACGAGAGAAACTGCTTTATCTCCTTGCGGAACTTGAGGCAGGTCTCGACTTTGTCGACGAAGATATTGAGTTTGTCTCGAGAGACCAGCTTGGCGAGGACCTGAGGTCGGTGGCGGACTTGCTGCTGGTGGTGCAAGATCAACTTTCCTTGCGTTCCGACACACGAGATCTACCGCGCGTCGTCCTCAGCGGCCCGCCAAACGCTGGGAAGAGCAGCCTATTCAATGCGCTCGCGGCAAAGTACTCGGAAGACGGAATTGATCGTCCCGCACTTGTCGCTGATCAGTCTGGCACGACGCGAGACTTTGTCTCTGCCACCTTGCATGTAAACGGGATTGCCTTCCATCTTATCGACACGGCAGGTTTGGCGGCGGCGACGACATCCTCGATCGATCAATTCGCTCAACAGGTAGCGGATAGCCAGCGAGAGCAAGCCGACTTAATCGTCGAATGCATCTCCATCGGCAATGCGCGTTCGCGCACTCTTCGTGATATACCTGGCCGAAAGCTAATCGCGTTTACAAAATCAGATCTACGTTCTCAATCGTCACTGGATATCGAAGATCAGATTTCCTGCAGCAGCTTGACTGGAAACGGCGTTTCCGATCTTGCTGGGCTTGTTGCAGACAGACTACGCGAAGCATCCACGGGTTCGGGTAATTCGCTCACCAGTAGCGCTGCACGCTGTGCAGCAAGCCTTCGGCAAGCCGTCGAGGCCACGACAGTTGCCCTTGAGCTAGTCGCCAACGACGCTGGCGAGGAAATCATTGCTGCGGAAATTCGCCAAGCACTGACTTCCATTGGGCACGTCGTAGGAGCCATCTACACCGACGATATTCTCGATCGGGTCTTTAGCCAATTCTGCATCGGCAAATAGGTATCGATATAGACTTAAGGGAAATCCCTGTGGGTCGGTCCATAGCGATTGTCAGTTCTACCGCATCGAGTTTCATGCTCATCCGTTCAATGCGATGGGAATTTCTCATGTCTGCGCTCCTGTTTTGCGGAAAAGCATGACAGACACAGTATTGTAACTTGCGCCGACGATAAGAATTTCAGGCATGGCCAATCCGTCAGAATTCTGTAGCTCCTTGTCGACGGTTCTAACTAGGCGCCGCCGATGTCGATTCACGCTACTGTCTGTTGCCTCTTCTGTCGCGTTGACTCTACTGCCAACTACTCCCCAAATTACTTGCCGGGCCGCCGAGAGCCTTTGGCTCGACGCAGCACGCGCGTCCATCACCACAACCGAACTACACGGACACGTCAGTGTGCTGGCCAATGATCTTTTCGAGGGACGTGAAGGTGGTTCTCGCGGAGGGCGCGCGGCAGCCAAGTACATTCTGCAACGCTTGCACGAAGCACGCGTACAGCCAGCTGGCGCTGGCGAGCAGTTCACGCAAAACTTTTTGCATAGCCATCAAAATTTGCTCGCGATTCTGCCAGGCTCCGACCCAAAACTTAAATACGAATGCATTCTCATCGGCGCCCACTACGATCATGTGGGGTACGGCTCACGACGAAACAGCTACGGACCTTGGGGCTACATCCACAATGGCGCTGACGACAACGCCAGCGGCGTTGCTTCAGTGTTAGAGGTCATCGACGCGCTATCGCAGGCTGGTCATCAGCCGAAGCGTTCCATTTTGTTCGCATTTTGGGATGGAGAAGAACAGGGACTGCTCGGTTCGAAACACTGGAAAAACTACCCGACCGTGCCAATCAGCTCAGTCCAACTGGCTATCAACGTTGACATGGTCGGTCGAATGACGGACGGGAGGATCGAAGTTGGCGGCACTCGAAGTGCCTTCGGATCGCGAAGGTTTTTTAGCAGCACCAACCTTGCCGAGGACGTGCGGCTTGACTTCAACTGGGAGTACAAGAACAACAGCGATCACTGGACCTTTTACCAGGCCGGCATTCCTTCGCTCTATGTTCACACAGGCATCCACGATGACTACCATCGCCCGTCTGACGACGTAGAAAAACTCAATATCGACGGCATTCGGACGATCAGCAGCTACCTGCTAGAGCAAGTCACCAAACTCGCTGACGCTGAAAAGTTGCCCACTTATCGCAGTGCCGCGACTCGCGAGTCGCCTGCAACACAACGTCGCCTCGAAACTCCGCTGGCAGCACTCACCCCTCGAATCGATTTCACATGGCAGTTCCACCCAATTGCGCCAACTTCGGCGTTGGTTCGAAACGTACCTTGGGGTTCAGAGGCGAGTCGGGCAGGACTAATACCCGGCGATCGAATCGTCTCCGTCTCAGGTCGGCCGATTTCGAGTGACGCAATGCTGCCAGCGATCGCCTTACAGAGTGATTCGCCAATCGAGTTGCAGGTCATTCGGGGAGCTTCCGGTGAAGAGCATAACGTAACATTGCCGCTACTTGGCGTGCCGACCAAGCTGGGACTGTCTTGGCGATCCGACGAGTCAGAACCTCATGCGGTTTACGTCACTCGAGTCGTGCCTTACTCGCCAGCCGCACTGGCAGGCATGCAGCTGCACGATCGAATCTACGCGGTCGAAGGGCAGCCGGTTCGGGGCGCCAGCGAGCTACTGGCAGACGTGAAGCGGTCGCTAGGCGAAGGTCGTCGAGTACTCAACTGCCTTGTCGAATCGCAAGGACGATTGAGGGAAGTAGAAATCCGACTTGGTTTGCCGACGACACCCGCTGGCGACGCGACGCTATAGCTCTAAGGCCTAAAGTTCGCGACTTCTCGGAGCCGTTCCCATGTGAATAGTCCCGAGTTGTGCTGATCTGTCCAGTGAATCCGCACGGCGTAGCTGCCCACGAGTTCCATCTTCTCAATCGAGATGTCGGGCGGAATCGTCGCCGGATCGAGGATGCGTTCCCCGGTCCATTCGTTGACACACTGGGCGCACGCGCATTGCCCACGCAGAAACGTGAATGGCAAATCTACCTTGCGATCAGGCCATTGGACCGCCAGTACGCCCGCTTCGCGTAGAGCGCGAATATCAATGGGTACGTTGCTCACACCCTTGCCGCCGTCGAACCTGCCACGAATCAGATGGGTCCATACACAAGGCCTTGCTGGTGTTTCGCAGCACACGAGTGCGAACAGAAAGCCTCACTAGCCCGTTACTTGAAGAATGACTATACTACGGGCCTTGGTCGGAGGTAAGGGTCAAGCAAAGGGGATGTGGCGGAATTGGCAGACGCGCTGGATTTAGGTTCCAGTTCCTTCGGGAGTGCAGGTTCGACTCCTGTCATCCCTACTAGAAAGTCGAGAATTTTTGAACGGCTGCGGGGGGTACATCCCTGCTTCGCACGTCATCAAACGTTCAACTTTCTTTGGGCCCGTAGCTCAGTCGGTAGAGCAACGGACTTTTAATCCGTGGGTCACAGGTTCAAGTCCTGTCGGGCTCACTCACGACAGCCCCTAGATACCTAGGGGCTATTCTTTTGCGCAGTCAGTTACCCTTCGTCATTCGTCGGCCGTCTGAGGTCGCCAGAGGCCGCGTTCTGAGTTGCTTGCGTCAGCCTGTGCTCGCCGTAGGCGCTGTTTCAATCCCTGGCTGAAATCGAAGTTCGTTTTCGCACGAGCCAGACCTCGTGCGACCAACTCTTCGTTGAGCAATCGCGTGCCTGACCAGACGAAGGCTAGATGTCGCCCGTAGCGGTCGACTGGCTCGCCGTCAATTTCCAGCCTCACGCGCCAACCAGCGTCTGCAACAAACTTTGTCGTGTACGCAGACGCCTCATCACCCCATGCTTCGACTTGGGCGTTGGGTTTCACTGTTTCGGGCGTATCGATCCCTTGCAATCGGACGCGCAACTGATTGCTCGCGAGCACGATGGTATCGCCATCGATGACGCGCTCGACGTCGTACTCTCCAGCAGCGAGCTGTCCTAGCGGGCGCTGCCAACCTGGCGGACTCAGAAAGCGCTCTTCGACGAGCCAGACAACTGTAAAGAGAATGATCATTGCGACAAGCGAAATGGCGTGCGGCCATGGGCTCCGCTGGATCTTGCCTGTCATAACTACTCAAAATGGACGGCAGACACACGACCGCATGCAGCGTCAGTTGTCGCTAAAGTTGATGTGCGACGCCAAAGGACGCCCTAGCGGATCGCGAACGAAATGTTGACGACACTCGCTACAAAGATCAAACCGCTTCTGATGATAGACTTCCTCGCACACCTCTGCTGCGTCGCCATCAAGTTTTTCGAGTACTTCTTGTATTTCTTGCAGGTGGTCGCGGTCGTCATCGGCCTCGTCCGAAGGGTCGAGCGCTGCGTATACTTCCATCCGCACTATGTATCGTAATTCGTCTGCCGAATCGATCCGACGTTTACAGGAGTCGCAAGTATAGTGAATCATTGCACTAGTATTCTCCCTGAGCGGCAGTGTCTATGGAGGACTTCTGTACTATATGCCAGAGCGTGCCAGCTTCGCCGGGCAGACAACGACTATGCCATCATCACCCACTTCAATAGTCAGACAACGGTGTTCTCAATTGCCATCCTACCGACAATGCAGCGCGCGATACAAGCGAAAACCCTTGTGCATTCCTGCCGCTACAGTGCAATGATCGCCGAAGCAAATCGCGTGCCCACGCGACTATCTGCTGCTCGCGAACGTTAAGGCTTGCTTCGTGTCCAATGTATCGCGGCTTGCGTGCCCGGCTTATGGCTAGCTTCATCGCTCGTCGTGCGAAACGAAAGCGAGAATGCAGGTAATCGTCCGAGATTATTCAGTTATTGCGAACCCGTCCGAAGTTTCAGGGAGAAAACTCTGGTTTGGCGGCGGTCGTCCGGTTAGAATTTAACTAGCAGAAGAGATGGAAGGCGAGTTTGACAACTCATGGAGGTGGCGATCCCTGGTTCCGCTCAATCATTGATTCAGTGGAGTACAGGTTCATCGTCCTTTCGCGGGATGGTGTGCGATCGCTTTTCTTGCGATCCGATTTTTAACCGCGTCGTGATGTTTTCGCTTCGCAGAACCGAGACAGGACTTCCCTGCGATGTGTTTCGGACACTCGCAAAGGCCCCGTGCAAAGCGTTGACGTCGATGCGGTCTGGTTGGGGTCGAATAATGTCACCCATAAAGAGACTTCGCGCTACGATTGTAGGATAAGCGGCAGGAAGGCGAGACGGCATGTCTACTCAGGAGAGTAGTGGTCTGAATTCGAGTGTCCTGGTACTAAATCGCCAGTATATGGCGGTTCACGTGGTGGGAGTCCGCCGCGCATTTGGACTCCTGCTCAACGATCTGGCCGAAGTCATCCACATCGAAGACGGCCAGTATGGCAATTATGACTTCGATTCATGGCGTGAAATCAGCGAGCTGAAGGCTGAGTATAAGCAACCAACAGACGACTGGATCCGCAGTGTCAACTTTGAGGTCTGCGTGCCACGCGTGCTGCGATTGCTCTACTACGACCGTCTGCCCAAGCAGCGAGTGCGTCTTAATCGCCGAAACATTTTCGCGCGGGATGCGAATCGCTGCCAGTACTGTGGCAAGAAGTTCCCTACTAGCGAACTAAGCCTCGATCACGTGATTCCAACCTGCCTCGGCGGCGGCGCAAGTTGGGAGAACCTTGTTTGCGCTTGCGTCAGATGCAATGTGCGAAAAGGCGGTCGAACTCCGAAGCAGGCAAATATGAAGTTGATCTGCAAGCCAGAGCGTCCCAAACGTAGCCCGATGCTTACCATCAAGCTGGGTAATCCTAAGTATGCCAGTTGGAAGACGTTCCTGGACGCTGCCTACTGGTCCGTCGATCTGAAGTAGCGCGATGCTTGGCTCACTTGTGATCGGCGGGGGATTCTAATTTCCCTTTAGGTTGGCTGCGGAATTTTCTGAATTAGGATTTTCAATCGCCAACTCACGTTGCAACGTGACGGTTCGCGAGATCTTCGCGCCTTTTAAAAACGCTGGTAAGACGAAGCCGTTGTCACCCGACAGCGGGATACTTACGCTGACCGAAACCTGAGAAGTGTTTTCGCCGATCACCGCTGGATCTATTAGCACGTCCGCCGTGCGGAAGCCGACTGCATTCAGCTCACTGGTTGCCGCCGCTGCGCACTCCGCGGCAGTGGCTCCGGGGATTATGCTCCTCCTTGCGCCTTCAGTGGCAGCGACAACTGCCGTGTGTCGGAGCATGTTTGCCCGGCTCAGCTCGATGGCCCCGGTCAGCAAAAAAAACAGTATCGGCGCCGTCAATGCAAACTCGACGGTCGTCGTGCCAGTTCGTTGCGGCCTGCGTGTGGTTCTGCCCATTGATTTGACGCCTGCTGAATGCGTAGAAAAGGTTTCGTTGTTGGCGAACTGCTAGTCAGTAATTTGTGCGACTTCAGCCGCTAGCTCTCGAAATACTTCTTCGAGCGCTACCGAGTCCGAGGCATGATAGTGTCTGCCACCGCCGGCAGTCGCTACGCTAGCCATCGTCGTCCGATCAGCGAAGTCACCAAACGTGATCGTATTGACGATGATGTTCTCCGCTTGAGTGTCTGTTGTGACCGATAACGCACTGCCTTCGTTTTCGTGACCATCCGTCAAGACAATCATGACCTTATTTGCAAATTTGCGACTGCGAGTCGGATCGGTCAGCGCATCGATTCCTTTCCGCATTCCCGACTCGATATAGGTGTTTCCATTCCAGGTGGACGTCGACAGTCGGTTCATCTCAGTTTCGATGCGCGATAAGTCGGTATCCAAGGGCGAGTCCAGAGAGCTAGGATCACTGAATGCGCCGCACAAACTACCGTAGGCGGACAAATCGCTGGAGTAAGTGACCAGCGCGACTTGTTCATCCGCATTGGAGTCTTGCAAGGTTTCGACGAAAACCTGAATGGCGTTATCTAAGGCCATCCATCGACTGGAATTCGTTGGTGCGGAGCAGAATCGAGCATCCGAAATATACATGCCAGATTCGCTCGAATCCGCATTCAGCTTCATCGAGGTCGATCGATCGAGCACTAGGCAGATATCCACATTGAGGAAACTCGCTGTCGCCGTTTGGACGGGTTCAAACTCGGCATGACCTACTAGCCCACCAAAGAACAAAGACACCGCACCGCCGTTGGAAGATGACAGTCGATGTCCCACGACGCGTACCGCATTCGGCGGCGATCCTCCAACATCGAACAACCATCGTCCAGCTGCATCCGGCGTCGACCGACCGATTTCGATGTCGGAGTTCTGCAGCCTAAGCCTTTCACCCGCGACAAAGTTGCGTCGCGCGATCTGTCTGCCAAATCGTCGAGCTTCAACTGGATCGTCCGTTTGAGAGAGCCGGGTCGCAGCCGCGCGAGCAGCTGCATCGGTCGCAGCCCTCAGTTCCATACGCGTATTCTGCATGTAGGCCAAGTCTACGGAGAATCCTAAGAAAATGAGCATGACTGGCAACGTAACCGCAACCAGGGGCAGAATCGCGCCGCGGCGGCTAGCGAAATCACGCTGTCTTCCAATCAATAAATCACGATTGCCGAGCATGAGATGTCCAAGGATCCAAGGAGTAGAGAATTGGTAAAGGAGAAAAGCGTCTTGACTCACTACTGCGTCACCGCGTTGCGACGAGCCTGGCGGTCACTCGATTTTGGCTAGCGAAAAAACCCAATACGGTCGAGTTGGCGCGGACGTTAGCGCGGACGACAATCGTGACGATTGAGCCGGGCGGCAGTGTCGACACGTCAGCATTTGTTGGAACGATAGCAATCGTGGACCTTACCACCTCGCGGGCATCAAGAACCTGCTGCACGCGTGCCGTTACCGTCGCGCTGGTAGAATTGCTCTTTGCTAATTCGAGTGAGCCTTCGTAGGCGGCAGCTGTTACGGCGTGTTGTAGGAAAATTAAGTTGGTCGCTTGTATCGATCCGAATACGACCAGCGATAGCACGGGCAAGCAAATCGCAAGTTCTACGGTTGCGACCGCAGACCGCAGACTTCGGCCGCCAGCAGCACGCAGTCCAAGTCGGCGCGGCATCGGTCTTACCATCAAACAATGGTTCTGCTGCACCACAGTCGGTCTGCACCGCGTTAAGGCCATTAATCGATATGGGTCACGCGCCCAAGCGTGTCCTCTATCGAAAGCATATGTTCGATAATGGGCTCAGACGTCGGCGAGAGTCGCGACGAAGGCGATAATCGCATGCTGGCGCGGACGAGTGATTGGTGCAATCGGAACCTTTGGCAGATTCTCAATATCCATCACAACCAACTCGATTGCGCGAGCGCGCAAAAAAACCTTCGCCGGCTGCGCGCGGCAGCCAAGACGAAGGCAATCTGTAAACTTCAGTTAGGAACGTTCGCCGCTGGCCTATGAGTCGGCCAAGGGTTCCTTTTTTTCGGTGATTACCGGCAACGTCGGAGCCATTTCGGCATTGAGTTCGGTAAAGGCCGCCCATTCTTCTGGCACATTATCTTCGTGGAAGATCGCTTCGACAGGGCACTCGGGGACGCATGCTTCGCAATCGATACATTCGTCCGGATGGATATAAAGTATCTGTTCGCCTTCGTAAAAGCACTCCACCGGGCAGACGACGACACAATCGGTGTACTTGCAGGCGAAACAGGGCTCGCAAACAACGTGAGTCATGACTCAGAATCTCCTTCTATCTCAGCAACTAGCCAACGCAACTCGTTTGGTGAGAACCTCGTCGATCAGCCAATGGGCCAAATTGCCGAATATTCGGCTCGCACCACATGTTAGGAATGATAACTGTATCGGCAGACTGAGGGCAAGTGATTACCTGTAAAGGAGTTTTGCCCGTCCGTCGGCCTCAATTCACGTGGTATACGCCTCCCAAGCGATCGCTGTCAAGTCGCGTCGAATTGGGGATTTGTGCGTCTGAGGCGATACGCGTTGCCAACCAGCTTCCTTTGCCTTGCCTGCGTGACTGAAGCTACCTAAAATGGCTCTCAGGGCGAAAATAGTCTGCATCGGCGGGTTCAGATCGCGAGATTTGATACAATTTCCGCACCAAATGGTTGGCAGACATTCCATTGGGCCAGAGTATGATGGAGTAGGCGCTTTTTTGGCGGGTTGGGCCTGTATTGGCCTGTCGCTGCTGGCACGAACTTGATAGCCTCTCGCCCAAACTTCTTTCAGCCCGTCCGGTTAGACTGCCTTGGCATTATCAGACATCGACCGTAACTTGCTCGAACGCTGCTTGGCTGGCCAGCCAAGGTCGTGGGAGGATTTTGTAGACCGGTTCATGGGACTGGTCATGCACGTGATTAACCACACGGCACAATGCCGCTCGATAATACTATCTGCCAGCGATCGCGAGGACTTGGCCGCTGAGGTGATGCTGACGATCATCGACAACGACTATGCGGTGCTCCGGCAGTTTCGGGGTAAGAGCAGCCTTGCCACGTACCTAACTGTGGTATCCCGACGCGTCGTGGTTAGAAAGATGTTGGAAAACCAGACGCCCACGTCATTGGGAGCAGTGGCTGAACAAGCAATCGCCGATGATAGCGGGAGCATCGAACAGCGCATGACCAACCAAGAAGAGGTCGAGCGACTCTTAGCGCATCTTGAAGGACCCGAAGCACACGTTGTCCGCATGTATCACTTGGAAGGCAAGACCTACCAAGAGATTAGCAGAATCACTGGCATGCCAACCAATAGTGTGGGCCCAATGCTCAGTAGGATTCGCACTCGCCTGCGCGGTCAGTCGCACGTCTAATTCTGAGCTGTTTGGATTCTAAAACGGCCTGATTCGCAGGCCACGATCGATCGATCAGTATCCTGGGCCACGCAGGTCAATGTCGCCTTCTGGCCACGGACGGTGCATTGGATAACGCATGACGACTCGATCCCAAAACGGCGACACGTCCGGATCGTCAGCCAAGGAGTTGATCACTCTATTCTTTGCACGACACGCCCCCAGTTTTTCGTAGAACGGTCTTACTTCGCTCGACGTCTGAAACAGAGCATGGGGAAATTCGCTCGCGTCGACCAGCGAAAACGCGGCACGCACGACTTTCTCGCCCAGTCCTCTGCCCCGCGCGCTGAGAGCAGTGCAGACTTGCGCCAATCCGGCGATGGTCATCTCGCCGTTTGCTGTGCCAATTTTTCGCGGGACAATCGCGGCGTGAGCTATGACACGCTCATGCTCCCGCACAATGAACGATCGCGGCGCGAGCGAGTCGGCTGCCGAGAACGCGTCCTTCACGCTCAGCAGTTGCTGCGCCCGGTATTCGGCTGGCTTCTCTGGATTGGGCCAAGTTGCCGCCAGAAGTTGTCCGATTGCTACCGCATCTTCCTGTGAGACGCGCCTCGCGTCGAGTGTTTCTACGTCCATCGGTCTCGCGGTTCCAAGTGCTGTCATCGGGCTTCAGGCGTGCCAGGCCATCTTCCAAAAAGCATAATTCTCTTCAAGAGTCCCAGCTGGCTCTGGAATTCATTCTAGCTTTTTCTGACTCAGCGCAGGTAGTCGAATCCGACGCGACGGCTGCATGCGGGTGGCACCCTAACCGTTGCATGAAACGTGACGTACTTCCCGGCCGATTCCTACAATCGTTCGCCAGGCAATTTGAATCGCATGCCTCATGGATCCGCGGAATCACAGCATTCTGGTGCGTAACAAGACTGAAACCGCACAAGCAAAGGCCCCTCCGCCCGAAAGCGAGAGGGGCCTTTTGGAAAGGGACGAAGTCTGATCGAAGCTAGCTGCGGCTACGCTTGCGGACGAACGGCACTGCCACCATGCCGATCAACCCAAGGACGACGGTTCCGGGTTCAGGTACGGCAGTAGCCATGATGGGCGGAGCTGGAGAGACTCCATATTGTGCCTGCCAGACGCCCAAGTCACCTGCGTCGACATCGAAATCGCCATCCGCGTCGCCCGTCGCATTGGTGGCACCGAAAGCCGTTGGGAAGTTTTTCTGCCAGGTCAGAAAATCGATACCGTCAACATCGCCGTCGTTGTCGAAGTTGGCATCGAGAATTGGAGCTTCGACTTGCACCACGTCGAGTGCGTCCAACTCATCGTCCCAGATGTCTTGGTCTTCATACCGAGGGTTTTTGACGCCCCACGACGACCCTCCGCCTGAACGGACAGTGTCGATGCCCAGCGCCTCGGCATTGATGAAGATTCCAGGTGCCCATTGGTTGGGCCCCACCTGCACTGGCACGAGGATATCGCCTTCGGTAATTTCCAAGCCCGAACCCAATGCGTCGAGCGTCGGAGTTTGTAGCAGCGCGGAACTTCTTCGCAGCGAGAACAGCAGCATGTCGGTCGGATCGCCTTCGTTCTGGCCCTCGAGCCAGCTGTAGGGACCAGTGACTGGATCGTACTCGGGATTGTCGTTGTTCCAGAGCACCAGTGCATCAAGATCGTCCACGTCGAGGTCGTTGGGCCGCTCGTCAGGCGTGCCGCCGTTGAGGCCCAAGAAGCGCGAGTCGGCAAACAGACCAGGAGCAGCACCACTCAGATCGCTGATCAACACATCACCGCCGACGAAACCATTCGCTACGGCCGTGCCCGTGTTGACAGTTGGGTTCGGCTCGAAGGGCTCGGGGAAATGCGAATCCAGCGAGAAGTACACACTCTGCGGAAACTCATTCGTGAAGACTGGAGTGTCTAGGTCCCAGGCATCGAGGTTGTCGCCTTCGTCGGGCAGTCCACCAACCGAGGGCGGATTCGGTTCCACGAGGTCTAGCGTCGGGCCGGAAAACGGCGCGGCACCATTACCGTCGAACATGCCAACGTTCGTGCCAGGTGGCAAGAAACCGAATCCACCGGGCACGGTCCGCGAACGATAAACGTCTGCCGATGCCTCGCGATTGCCGACAGCTCCTTCGGTACTGACCGACGGGCCAATGCCAAGTCCGTTGCCGACTGCAAACTCATCAACCGAAAACGACCATTGCTGACGGTACTGCTCGCGATTCGCGTTCAGTGGCAGCGCAAACAGCTCTTCCGGAAAAAACTGACCATCCAGACCGTAAGATAGAGCGTCGAGTTCGCGGACTTCGTCTTCGACATTGATGCCGAAGCCGCCAATCGCAAGCGTGCCAAAGGCCCCTGGTGAACCGGCTGGAATCGCAACCGCAGGCCCACCAGGTGTCAGGATGTCCGCCGCTGAGAAAGGTCCTGACCCGCCAGGCGGCACGGCAGTAGGCCCCTGGAAGTCGACAGAATATGTGGGAGGCGAAGCCAAGGCGCTACCCGTCAGAAGCACCAAATTCCCACCAAACAACACCAGCGATTTAGCTAAGTTTCTGATCCCCATGATTCGATCTCCCGTGATTGAAGCGTTGAGCTACGGAGTGGCTTCCCAACCCTCGACGGTCAGAAAATCCACCACTAGCACGCCAATCACTGTGCAGATCAGCTACCCGACAGCAATTCCCGAAAAGTTTTTGGAATCGGTCACTGCGCGGCCTTGCGACGGTAACTAGCCGCTAAGCCAGCACTCCCGTCGCACCTTGGAGATCGTTTGGGCTACGCGCGACGCGACTCAAGATGATCGCGATAGATACGCTGATAGTAGACGCCTTCTTCGTCCGGAATGCGCTCTGCATTAGCATCCGCATCAAGAATATAAGCAAGTGCCTGGTCGTCAGGCGATTCGCTGACCGGGCGCTCGATGGGCTCCTCTGCCTGCGGCCAAGAGTAGGTCGTCTCGGACGGCTTGGCGGAAGCGATTTCAACCGGCGGTGCCTCAACGACGACCTCCTCGACTACCTCTTCTATCCGTTCAACGAACGGGTAGTCGTAGAAGTCGCGCGGTGGCTGGGGCTCAGGCGGTGATTCGACGACGACTGGCTTCGGTTTGCGCTTCTTCTTTGGCTTAGGCGGCGGAGTTGGCTCGACGACTTCGACGACCTCAGGTTCCGGTTCGATAACCGCCGGCTCGGGGATCGGTTCGCCCGTACGACTGGGCAGGCGACGACAGTCGGCGTCCAACGCCTTGAACATTTGCCACATATGCTCGTGACAAGTGAACACCAGCAGCTGATGTCCGCCTGCGGCAAAGTCAGTCAACACGGCCGCTGCGCGCTGCGCACGTACCGCATCGAAGTTGACGAGAATGTCGTCGAGCACCATCGGAAGTTTGATTCCGCGCGATGCAAAATTGGCGACCAACGCCAGACGCACGCTGAGGAACAGCTGCTCACGAGTTCCTCGGCTCAGCACATCAGCAGTTAACGACTCACCAACTGCATTCTCAACCAGCAAGACATCATCGGCCAGCGGCGTCCATATGCGTTTGTACTCGCCACCCGTCAGCAAGTCCATGTAGCGTGAGGCGACTGCCAAGGTCTCCGGCTGGCGATTCTGTTCGTACTCGCTGCGAATGCGTTCGAGCACGCGATTAACGGTGGCGTGCTCGCGCCAAGTTTGGCGAGCATCTTCGAGTTGCTTCTGAACCTCGCTGAGCTCAAGCTGGCGTTCTGCAAGCGAACGGTCTTCGGCCAGCGTCCGTTGCTCCTGGCGTAGTGCGCCTCGCTCGCCGGCCAACTCGGTAAGTTTCTGTTGTTCCGCCTCCAATTCGGCGGAGGCAACTTCCCATGCGGCCTCAAGTTGGTCAACCTGGCTTGGGCTGAGCAGCTCCGCGAAAACTTCTTCGGTCGCATGCTGTCCGATGGCGGCTAGGATTTCGCGGCTGACGGCACTTCGCTGCTGCTTGAGCTTGAGTAGCTGTTGCTGATCTTCGGCCAGCCGTCGGTAGGACGGTTCGTCTTCGCAGTCGACAGCCTGGAACAGCGACTCGCGTCGACGACGCAAACCCGCAATCGTTCGCCGGTGCTTAGTTTCGTCCGTCTTGAGATCCTTCGCACGCTTGGAAAGCTCCTTGCGACGTTGCACCTCCGAGAGCTGACGTGCACGTTGGCTGACAAGGTGTTCGAGCTGGTCGAGCGTGCTGACCTCGACTTCGTACTCTTCACCTTCTTCGTCAAGTTCCGTCTCTTCTGAGACCAGCAGACAATCCGTGACTTCGGCTAAGTCTTTGATTCGCCGGGTGACGGTATCGTACTCGCGCTGGCGTGCCTCAGCGTCTTCGCGTCGCAGCTTGGCTCGCTCCTCCAAGTCGCCGAGCGCTTCATACCGCTCGGTGACGGTAAGAAAACGTTGCGGATCGAGTTTTTCGGAGAATCCCAGGCTAACGAGCTTC
>JBCDBK010000058.1:0-31675 GCA_039184115.1 Planctomycetota bacterium
CTGCGCTCGCTTTGATTTTGGTGCCAGGCTATCGACGATCTTCTCGCCAAACGTGATCAATCCGACAGGATCTTGCTGATGAATCATCAGATAGCACAATGCTGCGGCCAGACAAATTGAATATTCGAACTTCGTCAGCTCTTGTTCGTGGCTATAGGCCATCGATGCGCTGAGGTCCATTACCAGGTAGCCGGTGATGTTGGTCTCGGCTTCGAACTTTTTGACGTAGTATTTGTCAGTTTTCGCATAAACCAGCCAGTCGATGTCGTCAGGATCGTCGCCTTGAGAGTACTTGCGATGTTCGCTGAACTCGACCGAAAAACCATGAAACGGACTGGCGTGCAACCCTTGCATAAATCCCTTGATGATAAACTGCGCGCGCAGATCGAGCCGAGCGATCTGGCGGATGACTTCGGGCTTAAGGTATTTCTCGGCAGTGGCCATGCTTGGGATTTATCACAGAGTCTCTAGGGGCACAGAGGTGGAAAATACCAGTACTGGTGGCACGAGTAGAATAAGAAAAGGCGCCTCTCGCCAACGCACCAAATTATTGCGGTCCGCGTTCATCCGCCCGATCAGCGTTCTATTCTTCTCTGTGTTCTCCGTGACTCCGTGGTGAAAGCTAACTTCCTGACTCGGCATACTTTGGAATCTCAGGCACTGGAGTCGTCTCGATCAATCGCGCGATCACATCTTCGGTAGTCATTCCCTCCGCTTGCGCTTGAAAGTTCGTGCTGACGCGGTGACGTAAGACGGGGACGGCGACTTTTTGCACGTCTTCGATCGCGACGGTGAAGCGTCCGTCCATCGCGGCGAGCGCTTTGCCACCGTGGATGAGGAATTGACCAGCTCGGGGTCCTGCGCCCCAGTCGACGAGTTCTTTGACGAACTCAGGGGCCGAGTCGTCTTTTGGGCGCGTCGCGCGGACGAGGCTGGCGACGTACTTGATGATATACTCGCTCACCGCGACCGAGCCGACAAGCTTTTGCAAGTTGAGGATGGCACGCGCCGAGAGCACCTTGCTTACCTCAGGTTTGTCGTTGCGCGTGGTGGCGGTCAGAATCTTCTCCTCTTCCTCAGCCGTCGGATAGTCGACCTTGATGTTGAACATAAAACGGTCGAGTTGCGCTTCGGGTAGCGGATAGGTTCCTTCTTGCTCGATCGGGTTTTGCGTGGCGATGGTGAAGAACGGCTCAGGCAGATCGTAAGTCGTTTGACCGATCGAGACTTCGCGTTCTTGCATCGCTTGCAAGAGGGCGGCTTGCGTTTTGGGCGGCGTGCGGTTGATTTCGTCGGCGAGCAAGATGTTGGTAAACACCGGGCCTTCGACAAACCGAAAACTGCGCCGTCCGTGTTCGTCCTCGTCGAGGACGTTCGTGCCGGTGATGTCGGAGGGCATCAGGTCGGGCGTGAATTGAATGCGCTTGAAATTCAGGTCGAGAATCTGTGAGAGCGTACTGACCATCAACGTTTTGGCCAGGCCCGGCACACCTTCGAGCAGGCAATGACCACGGGTGAAGATGGCGGCAAAGATTTGCTCGATGACCTCGTCTTGTCCGACGATCACTTTCTGCAACTCGCGTTGCATGACGAGCCGGTGTTGACGGAATTCTTTGAGGATGTCGCCCAGGTTGCGCGTCAATGTGTCGTCCTTGTCAGGAGGTCAGAGGTCAGAGATGAGAGATCAGGGTTGATGGACGCAGAGACAAGTGTCGTTCTTGCCTCAGGTCATATGACCTCTCATCTCTAAGCACCTCTAATTCTATAGTTCGCCCTAGGGACAGACAATGATCGTGCGAGCTGTCGGTCTGCTCGCATTGTTTCCCTCGCCAACGCAACTTATCATGGAAACGGGACACGCCTATTCGCAGGAGAGGATCATGGACCGATGCAGCTCGTCATTTCGGCCAACTTGGCCCGTCTGTTTGGCAGCATCGATGTTGCTTGCCCACGTGTCTCCAGCACGAGGTCAACAGGCGAGAGGGCTTACCGCCGAGCAAGTGCGATCGTCGATCAACGGAGGAATCAAGTATCTATTGACGGAGCAGAATCCGCAGCGAGGGTCGTGGAACGAAATACCGCGCTATCCTGGCGGCGTGACGGCGTTGTGCACGCTGGCATTGCTCAACTCTGGTGTGGAGCCAAGCGATCCGCAGATCAAGAAGGCGCTGGTGTTCTTGCGAAAGATTCCGCCTTCGCAGACCTACAGTGTTTCGTTGCAAACAATGGCCTTCTGCGCGGCGTCGCCCAGAGAAGACTTGGTGCAGATTCAGAATAATGTGACCTGGCTGGAACGAGTGCAACAGAAGGCGGGCAACTGGTCGTACGGCGAAGGTGCCGGCGGCGACAATAGCAACACGCAGTTCGCAGTCCTTGCTCTGCACGAAGCCGAACGCGCCGGCGCAACGGTAAAGCCAGAGACATGGGAGAAGGCGGCCGAGTGGTGGCGGAGCTGCCAAAATCCTGACGGCTCGTGGGGCTATGTCAAAGCAGGTGGCTCGGGTTTGGGCAGTATGACCTGCGCTGGTATCGCTGCCACGGTCATTTGCCAAGGCCGCGTCAACAATCCGAACGCAACCGTCGAAGACAACCTGGTGCAGTGTTGTCAGCCGCCGCAAGAGGAAGATCGCATCGAAGACGCGCTCACTTGGCTGGGCAACAGTTTTTCTGTGCGTCGAAATCCGGGCAGTCGCGCTTGGCACTACTACTATCTCTACGGTCTCGAACGCGTCGGTCGACTGACGGCTCGGCGCCTGATTGGCGAGCACGATTGGTACCGCGCCGGTGCAGAGTACCTGATCAGCCAGCAAGATCAATTCAACCGCAGCTGGGTCGGCACCGGTCATGCCGAGAACCGACCTCATATCGCGACGGCGCTGGCGATGCTGTTTCTATCAAAAGGCCGTCGTCCGGTGCTGATGGCGAAGCTAGAGCATGGTCCGGGAGAAGATTGGAACAATCATCAGAGCGATGTCGCACACTTGACGGCGCGGGTGGAGAAGCTGTGGGGACTGGATTTGACTTGGCAGATTTTTGATTCCGACGCCGCAAGTATCGACGACTTGCTACAGGCACCCGTGCTGTTTGTTTCGGGCAGCAAGGCTCCGCAACTCGCGGGAACCGAAGCGAAAATGCGCGGTTACCTCGATCGCGGTGGTTTCTTATTCGCCGAAGCGTGCTGCGTAAACGGGAATGCCTTCGAGCAAGGGTTTCGGAAGTACCTGGACGGTGTTTTCCCCGAGGGGGAATACAAGCTGCGTCGCGCCGGTCCCGAGCATCCGATTTGGCGAATCGAAGAATTGGTGCAGCCCAATTCGCCGTACGTCGGCGGACTCTGGACGGTCGAGTACGGATGTCGCACATGCGTGGTATTTTCGGAACTCGATCTTTCGTGCTACTGGGAGCTGTACGGTCAAGGACGAACGCGTGGCTTGCCCGATGTGGTCAGGAATCGATTGGACGATGCCAACGCGATCGGAGTGAATGTTGTGGCTTATGCGACTAATCGCGAACCCAAAGGCAAAGAGGAGTCATTCACTGGTGGTGGGGAATTGCTTGAACTCAACGCCGCCGGCAGTCGTGGGACGATACAGATTGCCAAGCTGCAACATGGTGGCGGCTGCAACGATGCGCCCGGCGCGCTGGTAAATTTACTCCGCACGGCTGCTCAAGGCGATCTCCAACTGCGCGTCAGCACCAACGAGTTTCCGGTGCGCGCGGATGACAAGAGCTTGCGTCGATTCCATATGGCGTTTATGCACGGACGGCATGACTTTCGATTGACGCCGGGCGAGCGAGCGGCGCTGCAGGAATATTTGACCTTTGGCGGCACTTTGTTTGCCGATTCGATTTGCGCCAGTAAGGAGTTTGCCGTCGCGTTTCGACGAGAGATGAAAGCGCTGTTTCCCCAGGCGAGTTTGCGACGCATTCCAGTGGACGATCCGCTGTTTAGCTCGGCGACAGGAGGCTACGATATTCAGAAGGTGTGGCGTCGCGATCCAGCCGTGCGGCAAGCCGACCAACCGCTGCGTACGCGAAACCTCGAAGTTGCGCCTGAACTCGAAGGCATCCAAATCGACGGTCGTTGGGCGGTGGTTTTTTCTCCCTACGACATCAGCTGTGCATTGGAACGGCACGAATCGCCTGAATGCCGCGGCTACACTCAGAAGGACGCAGCACGCATCGGCTTGAATGTCTTAATGTATACATTGAACCCGGACGTGGGGTTATGAGTTGGTTAACGGCTTCAATCGAACACTAGCCCGAAGTGCAAGCGAGGGAAACTCGTTCGCGGTCTGATCCCACGCTTGCGCTTCGGGCTAGTGTTGGTGCAGCGCTGCGGGCTAGTGTTCTTGCTGATTGCTGGCTACTGGCCAAATTTTACATAATTCACTGCTGCTTCGACACTTTGTTCGGTATTCAAATATTTCGTACTGCCTCCTTCGGTCCACCAGTCCTTGCGTGGCTGGACTTGCTTGAGCACTTGCTGAGCGCGGAGGCGTCGTGTGCAGTAGGCCTTCAGTTGTGCGATTACTCGCTTCGGGTGGATATCTGCGGAAACTACGACGTGCACATGATTCGTTCTACAGTTGATAGCGAGAGGCTCCCAATCTCGGAACTCGCAATGATCGGCGATCGTCTGATCAACGGTCACACGCTGGGCCGAATTTAGTTTGCAAGCCGAACTTCTCATGCGAGTTAGCGCATTCGATTTTCTCAGTGCATCAGGCTGTTGAATGCCTTTACTCGGAGCGACCCAGCCTCGTTCGTCGCCAGGAAGCCAAGTTCCATAGGTTGTCCAAGTCAGAAAAAATGCGAGAGGGTCAGGCATGGCTGTTGAGTATCAAGATCGCAGGAAGTGCACAAATATACACTATCACGTATCGTCGATCAACGCCGGCAAATAAATCCCTAGCGTGGTTCATTTGTTTACATTGCACAGCATCGCGAATTCACTAGCCCGAAGCGCAAGCGAGGGAAATTGCGGGCTGGTCCCTCACTTGCGCTTCGGGCTAGTTAGTGCCGTGGGCGGGCTGACGTGCGCTCAGCGCAGGCTGGAATCCAAGGTGCGGATCAGCAGCGGCAGCACTAATAGATTTCCGACGAGTCCACCGATCATCGAAAGGCTGACCAATGCTCCGAAGTAGATCGTCGGAATGAACTCGCTGACACACAGCGTCGAAAAGCCAACGACCAGTGCGAGAGTGGCAAACACCGCAGCCCGTCCGACCGTATCTTGCACTGCCGTCAGCGCTTGCGCCACACCCGCACCCTCTCGCCGCAGACGTTGGTAAGACATCACGTAGTGAATCGATCCATCGACCGAGAGTCCTAGGGACACCGCAGCAATCATCGCCGCTCCCATGTTGACTTTGATACCCAGCCAACCCATCGCACCGAAGAGCAACAGCACCGGCAGTGCGTTAGGAATGAGCGTTACGAATGCCAGTCGAAGACTGCGAAAGGCGAGCGCCATCATCGCTGCGATTGCCACTGCCGCGACACTAAAAGTGGTCCACTGATCGCGTAGCAGGCTTTCGATCAACTGATTCAGCAGGACATAGTAGCCAGTGACCTCGGCCCCCGGAAATTCCTGTTGAGCTGCCTCTCGTACCTGCGAGATTAACCTGTTCTTCTCGGCGGCCTCAAGACGTTCGGGCGAACGCAGTAAGACACGTAGTTGTGCAGAGTCGGGCTGTTGCTGAAAAATTGCCGCGACGAACTCTGGCAATGTCGCCCGCATAACTGGCAATCCCACGGTTCGCAGCATCTTTAGCCCGCCCGCACCGGCGTCGAGTACGTCGGCGATCGAGATGGCCTTGTTCAGTTGGGGAACGGTGTTAGTTAGCTTCGACTCAAATCGCAGTACTCGATCCAGGTAGTCGTTGGTGAGAGCGGCGGTTGGGGGGAGCAAGATGTCCCACACGCCCGCGCCGCCGAAACGATGTTCGACGAATTCGTACTGTTTGACGAGCTGGCTATCTTGGCGAAAATTCTGCGTGAAGTCGGTCTCGCGCTGGAGTCGGGTGCTGCTTGCCAGCGCAAATGCCGTCGCGACGATGCCGACGGCGGCGATGAGCTTGCCGCGTCGCTCTGACCAGTGCAGCATCCGATCTAGCATCCGCCCGATCGCACGCTCGCCAGTCGGCAGGAATTTGTTCGATTGCGTTTGACCGACAAGGACGATTGCTGGCACGGCCACGATCACACTGACCAGCACCATCACGCTGCCGATGGCCATCATCAATCCGAAATCGTGCACCGGACCGACTCTTGAGGTCATCAGTGCTGCAAAGCCCGCGGCATCGGTCAGACACGCGAACCCAACCGGTGCGGCTAGCAGTCCACCCGCTTGTAGCATAGCGTCGTTGGGAGCGAGTCCAGCCGACTCGGCATTGCGATAACGCACAATGACATGCACGACGGTCGCGACGCCGACGACGGTGACAATGGCCGAAAGCATCGAGCTGACCATGCTGAGCTGTAAACCCAGGGCAACGAGCGTGCCGCGCGTCAACGCCAGCGTCAGTTGTACGACGACGAGTGGCAGTAGCAACCATCGCCAACTGCGAAAGCAGGCGAAAATGGTTAGCATCAGCAGCAGAGTACACCAGGTGTTCAGTCGCTTTCCATCGGCTTCGAGCAGGTCGAATGCCTCTTCAATCAATACCGGCTCGCCAACAAGCGCACCGTTAGGCAAATCGTCAATCAGCGCGCGCAGTTCTGATAAGGTCTCGCTGCGAGGCGGGTCGCCAGCTTCGGGTCGTGAGAGCAAGCAAACGATGCCCGCCGCGTCGAGCGCTTCGTTGTGCGTGTAGCCCGCGAAGACGGCGCGCAGCTGTTCGCCACCTTGTGTGTTTTCGAAATCGGCAGCGCCTGGTGGATCAAGGATCGACACCGCCGCAACCACGCCAGGTATCTGCTTTGCGGCGGCGGTAAGCTCTTTGATTTGGTCGAGGCTGTTCGCGGACCTCAATTGACTGTCGGAGTATACGGCCATGGCGATTTCGTACTCGCCAAACTTCTCTTGCAGTTGACGATACGGTACGAGAATCGGATCATCGTCTGCAAACATATTTTCGATCGAGCGATCGAGCTGCAGCTGGTTGCCAACGAGTGCGGCGAGAATCGCCAGCACCAGCCCGATTGTGATGAGTGGGTAGCGCCAATGCACAATGGCGGTGAGCAATGACGGCGAGTCGGCGGCGGGCATGTAGTTGGCGGCTTCGCGTGGGGCGGGGGCTCAGTAGCGACGCGCAGTATCGGTGGAATGCCGGTCGGTAACAACCGGCGGCAGGTATCAAGCAATGCTCGTGTTACCAGCGTGGCGATCCGTCAAATCCGACCCCGCTTTCTACGGCGCGAGTGCTAGCGTCCGAAACGGCCCGATCGTCCTGTCGTAAGTGATTGTCTGGCAAAGGTTTGAGTGCCGACTCGCGCGTTTGAAGGTGCCTTGACCCTGCGCAATCGTCGCCCGTATACTTCGCCGCCGATATTTGGCCGCCCGCGAGGCGGTTTTTTCTTAGCGTAACTCATGGTCCTGCTTATCATTGCGCGCACATTACAGTGTTGCTTCGCGCGACTCCGCCGCTGGGGTAGCGATGGCTGCTGCGCGCTCGTGTTCGCTTGGGCGACGACGAGCGCGCTATTCGCCAGCGACATCGGTAGCTTGCCGGTGGATCCGATCGAGCCGGTCACCGTTGCTGCCGACCAATGCAGCCGCTGGCAGCAGGGCGCTTACGAAGTCTATCATCTGCATGGCAACTGCTATCTGAACCAGGGTCTGATCTACGCGCGCGGACCTGAAGCAGTACTTTGGATCGAGCGGAGCAATTCCGCCCAGCAGCCGACGAAGGTGATTGCCTACTTCGAAGACCCAGCGGGGCAAGGCGTGTTGGTCGATTATCGCGACAAATCGACGACGGCCCAGTCGCTGGGCCGCGAGACCTCGTCGTCGTGGTTTCGGCGTTTCCACACGGCCGCACCGTTACGGCTAAAGCTGCCCACGCCGGCACTTGCCGCCGATCCGCGCCCTGCTATCTACGACCGTGGCCTGGCGCAATTCGATCCGCAGCGTCGTCGACAAGTCGCTTTGGCGCAGTTTACCCAGTTCGCTCCGGTGCCTGCTGGTGTCCAGACATTGCCGCTAGGGATGCGCAGCATTCAGTACGGCGGACGAAGCGATGTGTTGCCCGACTTGCTGTCGCAAGAGCTTCCTACTGGTGGGCGTGTGACCACAGCGACAGGTGGATTGCGCGTGCTAATCGAAGGGCTGCCGTCCGGCAACGTGCCCGCGGCGCTTGGTCCTATCGGCACGGTGGACATTAGCACCGATCGAGCTGTTGTTTGGAGTCAGGGTGCGTTGACCTTTGGGGGTCAGACGGTCGAATCGTCGGACGCACCGCTAGAAATTTACATGGAAGGCAATATCGAGTTTCGTCAAGGCGATCGAGTTGTCTACGCCGATCGCATGTTCTACGACGTGCGACGGCAAGTAGGCGTAATTCTGAACGCCGAGTTGCTCACGCCGCTGCCTAAGACCGAAGACTTCGAATACCAGGGCCTGGTACGCATGCGCGCTACCATGATTCAGCAGCTTGACGCTTCGCACTTCTCAGCCATCGGTGCCGAGGTAACCACCAGTCGTCTCGAGGAACCAACCTACAGCTTTGGTGCGAGTCAGATCACCTTTGAAGACTTGCAGACGCAGACGTTCAATCCGCTGACGGGTGAGCCGGAGATTGACCATCAGTACTTGGCTGAGAGCCGCGGCAATGCGGTCTATATCCGAGGGATTCCGACGTTCTATTGGCCGAGGTTCGCAACCGATCTGAGCAAGCCCACGTTCTTTATCGACAACGTGCGAGTAGGCAACGACAGCATCTTCGGCACGCAAATTCTCACCGACTTGGACGCGTATCAGTTGTTTGGCATTCGTAATGCGCCGGAAGGAACCGATTGGGGCCTGAGCCTGGATTATCTAAGCGACCGAGGCATCGGACATGGAACGAACTTCGAATACGATCGCCAATCGTTCTTGGGGCTGGACGGACCGGCCAAAGGTTTGATCGACTTCTGGGGTATCGCTGACGACGGGCTCGATAACCTGGGCTTGGGACGTCGTGCGGTGGTGCCTGACGAGGACTATCGGTTTCGTTTGTTCGCGCGCCATCGTCAGAAACTGCAGAGCGGTTGGGAGCTTACCAGCGAGGCTGGCTGGCTGAGTGATCGTACATTCCTTGAGCAGTACTACGAGCAAGAATGGGACGAGTACAAAGACCCGCGGAACGGTCTGCGACTCAAACGCCTGACTGACAATCGCGCGTTCTCGATCGAGGGCAACGTACAGCAGAACGATTTCTTTACCGAAACCCAGTGGCTGCCTCGCGTCGATCACTACTGGCTGGGCGAATCGTTGTTCGGTGATCGGCTCACCTGGTTTGAGCATTCGCAGGCGGCGTATGCGAATCTCAACAACGCAGAAGGTGCAGGTTTGGTGACGCTCCCTTGGGAGGAAAGTACCGGACAGGATGGCGAACGGATCGTCACCCGTCAGGAAATCGATCTGCCGTTGTCAGTTGGGCCAGTCAAGGTTGTTCCGTTCGCCTTAGGTGAATTGGCTCATTGGGGCGAAGATGTCGATGGCGGCGACTTGCAACGGGCGTACGTCAACACCGGTGTGCGTGCGAGTGTGCCGTTTTGGGCGGTGTTTCCCGACTTTCGTGATTCGTTGTTCAATCTGCATGGATTGGCGCACAAGGTGGTCTTCGATGCCGAGTTCACCTACGCCGATGCGAGTCGAGACTTCGATGAGCTCCCGTTGTACGATCCGTTAGACGACATTTCGATCACTGAGTTTCGTCGGCGGATTCTTGACCCGGCCTTCTCGCCGACGATCGCAGGTCTGAGATTTCTGCCGACAACCTATGCTTTGCGTAGCGGCCTGCAAAGCTGGGTCACTTCTCCGTCGACCGAAATCGCCGACGACTTGATGACTCTGCGAGGCGGTATGCGGCATCGTTGGCAGACCAAACGCGGCGCGCCGGGACGCGAACACATTGTGGATTGGCTCACCGTTGATTCGAATATCACTTGGTTCCCCGATCAAGACCGCGATAACTTTGGCTCGGATTTCGGATTATTTGACTACGATCTGCGTTGGCACCTGGGCGATCGGTTTACTATTGTGTCCGACGGTGCCGCCGACTTCTTTGGCGATGGTCTGCGTACCGTCTCGGGCGGTGTGCTGCTCAATCGACCTTCCAAGGGCAACGCGTACCTCGGTCTTCGCTCAATCAATGGGCCGATCGATAGCAATGTGTTACTGGCGAGCTACAACTATCGCTTCAGCCCCAAGTGGATTTCGAGCGCGAGTGTAGCAATCGACTTCAGCGATGCTGGCAACATCGGTCAGACGTTCGGATTGACACGGATCGGCGAGTCGCTGCTGGTCTCGTTAGGTATCAATGTAGACGAGGCCAAGGACAACGTTGGTTTTCAGTTTATGGTCGAACCACGTTTCTTGCCAAAGCTCAGTTTGACGGGTCGCACAGGTATCGACGTCCCGCCGGCAGGGGCGTTCGGGTTGGAATGAGATGGGCTGCTGGATGAACGATGAAACTGAGCACGGCGCGTCGGTCGGTGGTTGGCGGAGAAAGTTCGCCTGCGCATTTCGCGGCTTAGTTATTGGTGTGCGCGGCGAGAGCAGTTTTTACGTTCACACGTTCGCAACGCTGGCTGTGCTGATTGTGGCGGCATGGCTGCGGCTTCCGTCGTCGGACTGGCTGCTGCTTACGCTATGCACCGCGACCGTTTGGTCTGCCGAACTCTTTAATTCGGCGCTCGAACGTCTGGCGAAAGCGATCACCACCGACGAACACCCCGATATTCGTGACGCATTGGATCTGGCCAGTGGCGCTGTATTGGCGGTGGCGATCGGCGCAGCGATCGTCGGGTTGGTACTGCTCGGCTGGCCGCTTTTAAGCAGTGCCGCATTCTGAATCAGTATTTTTCGCCTAATACGCTTGCGTCGATTGGGATCTATTCGCGGTCTGCAGCGATTGCCGATTCGTCGGTACTGTCTTGAGTCGGTGTTAATCAATTGATTCTGACGTGTCAGATCGATATGCTACAACCCGTTGGCGGCGTCGCTATGCGGTTGCGGTGGACGAAGTCCCAGAAGCGGTTTTGGCTTATCTGACAATGCAAATGAGTGGTGAGCATCGATCTGGTTTACGTTCTCGACAGGCGGAACCAATGCTCACGTTGAAGCCTTGGGGGAATTTCGATGGACAGCATTTCTTGGCACTTTCGACCGACCCTTCCGCTCCGGTTGGTAATGCTTTCGGTCACGACTTGGCTGTGTTCTACGTCGCAAATATTTGCAGTTATGCAACTTGATCAAGTCAACGAACTTTCGCAGAGTGTCGGTGGATTGATCAGTGTGACGGAGTTTACGCCCGCGCAGGTTTTTACGGTCGGAACGGAGGGGACTCTGGCGCAAATCGATTTACAGATCCGCCGCGATGTCGGCGCGTTAGCCGATGCCGCGCTAGAAATCTGGGCGACCAGCAACGGTGCTCCCATTGGTGCTGGACCCTTGTTCTCGACGCCGATTCCAAATGCCGACATTCCAGCCCTGCCGAACACGATGAGCGTACCCTTTACGTCCATAGACGTGAGTGCCGGCAACCTGCAAGTGATGCCTGGTGAGCAATACATGGCCGCGTTTCGGAGTTTCGGCGAGTTTGGCGATCCAATCACCTCCTGGGCCTGGGGACGGCCCGCTTACGAGGGCGGTGACCCCTACACAACTGCCTTCGGTCAGGCTTGGGAGTCGGAAGGATCCGTGAATGATTTCGCTTTTCGCACGTGGAACGAGGTGGTTTCGGACGGGCTGATCAATGTTGATTTCGAGACGGGTAACTTAACGCCCTGGGCTCCTTACAACACGAGTGGCGGCAATACGACGCCTGGGTTTCCGAGGGTGGAGTCGTTTGATGTGACGGGCGACGGAACTTCATCGTTGGCAGCCAAAATACGTGTAGGATCAAACGACCCAGGGTTCAACGTGCGGCCTGAGGGAGGTGGAATTGAGCAAGAGTTTTCACTTTTGCAAGGCGGAGATTTTCGACTGTCCGTTGATATCGCGGTGGCTCTTGAACAGGATTTCGGCAATACGGGGCCTGGGAAGTTTGAATTGCTATTCGACAATGTTGTGGTGGATACGATTGACTACAACGGTATTCCGATTGATCCCGGCGAAGTTTTCCGTCACACCTTATCAGCCGACTTGTCGGAACTTGCGACCGGCACGCACAGTGTGGCTGTGCAAGTACTCCGCAACGCTACCAATTCTCGCGAAGTCTATCAGTATTTTGACAATATCAGCTTGGTCGCGTTGGACGCCGACTTCGACACGGACGATTCCGTGGATGGCGATGATTTTCTAATCTGGCAGCAAGCCTTTACGACCACACCGGTCGTGACCGGCGATGCTGACGGCGATGGTATTGTCGGCCTAGCGGACCTGAGTATTTGGCGGTCACAATTTGGTGAGTCCGTGGTCAGCGCAGCGACTGCCGTACCCGAGCCAACAGGCGTGAGCCTGATACTTCTCGCGATAGGCCTGATGTCTGGTCGGAAGCGACGGATACCTTCGGCAACGACCCACTAAGCAAAAATTCACTCCTGGACCATCCGCCCAGCAATTCTAAATGAGGAAGCCGAATGCCACGAGCTTTGTTGGTGATTGATGTGCAACGCGAATACTTTGACGGGGCCTTACCCATTACGCACCCGGCAGGTCACCTTGAGGGTATCTTGCGAGTGATGGACGAGGCTGCGCAGGCGAACGTACCGACGGCGGTGATTCGCCATCATCAGGCAGATCCTGAGTCGCCGATATTTCGATTAAATTCCGACATGTGGCAGCTTCACCCTGACGTGGAGCAGCGTCCACGTGATGCACTGATCGAGAAGCAGCTGCCTGGTTCCTTCACCAATACGAATCTTGAAGCTTGGCTCAAAGGCGTCGCGGCGACCACCGTTTCGATTGCCGGCTACATGACGCACATGTGCTGTGACACGACCGCGCGACAGGCGTTTCATCGTGGCTACCAAGTCGAGTTTCTCCGCGACGCAACTGGCACACTGCGCGTCGAGAACGAAGCCGGCGCAGCCGATGCCGAACAGCTGCAAACTTCGACACTCGTCGCGCAACAGATGTTTATCAGCGAAGTCGTGGCCACCGATGATTGGCTGACACGGTTGAAGTGAGCCCCAGTAATGACTGCGGTGGCGCCGTTCCTCAGGCAGAAAACAGCCCACGACAGACCGTGTCGAGACACGCGTCACGGCGAGTCTGTAGACGGATGAATTGCGCCTCTGGTAGTATTTCCGGTGGCGCATCTTGGCGTGCCGACTTCATCGCCTGATCGAGGAGCAAGGGAGACAATGTTGAACAATTGCCAAAGAGCTACTTGCCTATCACTCATTGCGGTTCTGACGACTCACGCCTCACTCCGCGCCGAAGATTGGGAACAGTGGCGAGGACCGCAGCGAGACGGCGTGTGGCGTGAAACGGGGATTCGCGATGACATCCCCAGTGACGGTCTACCCGAACGTTGGCGCGTGCCAGTAGCACTAGGCTACGCGGGGCCGGCTGTTGCTGACGGCAAGGTGTATCTGTTCGAGTACGAGAAGGAACAAGGAGAGCTAAAGAATAGCCCCGGGGGCCGACCGAAACTCGACGGCGTCGAGCGACTGCGCTGCCTGAGTTCGGCATCGGGCGAAGAGCTGTGGCGTTACGAATATGACCGTAACTATAAGATATCTTATCCGAGCGGCCCGCGATGCACACCAACGGTGGACGGCGATCGAGTGTACGCGCTCGGCGCCGAAGGCGATCTCACGTGTTTGCGCACCGGTGACGGGTCGCTGGTGTGGAAAAAGTCGTTCCAAACCGACTACGGGGTGAAAACTCCTATCTGGGGACACTCCGCGCATCCGCTGGTCGACGGAGATACTCTGTACTGCGTCGTCGGCGGAGACGGCAGCATCGCCGTTGCCTTCGACAAACTGACGGGCGAAGAGCGATGGCGTGCTCTATCGGCAGGCGAACCCGGTTATTGTCCGCCGACGATGCTGGAGATCGCCGGCAAGCAGCAACTTGTGATTTTCTATCCGCTAGCTGTCTGCGGACTCGATCCGACGAGCGGGCAGGTGCAATGGAGCATCCCGATCGAGCCCAGCTATGGCATGTCGATCGCCCAGCCGATGATTACCGGCGATCGAATTTTCACCTCAGGCTACAACGCGTCGGTTTGCTTTAGCTTGCCAAACGGCAGCAGCGACCCTGACGTTTATTGGGCGGGCAAACCAAAGACATCGGTCTCGAGTGCGAACGTCACACCGATCTACGACGGCAGCTTGATCTACGGAGTCGACGCGAACGACAGTGTGCTCGCCGCCGTTGACCCATCGACAGGCGAACGCGTGTGGCAAACGAAAGCGCCGACGGTCGGAGAAGGTCAACGTGGCCGGCACGGGACCGTCTTCATCGTGCGACAAGGTAACTCGGATCGCTATTGGCTATTTAGCGAACTCGGCGATCTGATTCTCGCCAAACTTACCGCAGCGGGTTACGAAGAATTAGGTCGACAAAAGCTGCTCGAGCCAACAGGCGAGGCGTTTGGTCGCTCAGTGGTGTGGAGTCATCCGGCATTCGCCGAACAAGCGGTCTTCGTTCGTAACGACGAGCAACTGGTATGTGTCGAACTTTCATCCAGCAGGTGAGTAAATGACTAAAGCTTGGGTTTTCGCATTACTAATCTTCGGCTCCGCCGTCCCATGCGGCGCTGCCGAGCGACCGAACTTCGTCTTCGCGATCGCCGACGACTGGGGCTGGCCGCATGCATCGATTTACGAGAACGACGACGTTTGCCAAACGCCGACCTTCGACAGCGTGGCGAGAAACGGCCTGCTGTTCAATCACGCCTATGTGTCGAGCCCGAGTTGCACTCCGTCGCGGAATGCCATTCTCACTGGCCAATATCATTGGCGACTCGGCAGCGGCGCGAATCTGTGGAGCACGCTCGATACCAAACATCAGACGTATCCTTTGATGCTCGAAGATGCTGGCTACCACGTCGGGAGTTGGCGGAAATCGTGGGGTCCAGGCAATCGAGACAATTGGACACGGCATCCTGCCGGCAAAGTCTACGATAGTCCGGATGCGTTTCTGGATGCTTGGGATCGTGACAAGCCTTTCTGTTTCTGGCTCGGTGCCACCGACCCTCATCGACCTTACGAGGCAGGTAGCGGCAAAGCAGCGGGCATGGACCCGCAGCAGATCAAGTTATTCGGGCACTATCCTGACTGCCAAGAGGTTCGCAGCGATGTGGCAGATTATTATTTCGAAGTGCAACGATTCGACGCGGACGTAGGTGAGTTTCTAGCTAAGCTGCGAGAGTTTGGTGTGATTGAGAATACGATCGTCGTGATCACAGGCGACCACGGCATGCCATTTCCCCGTTGCAAGAGCAACCTGTACGACTCGGGCACTCGTGTCCCGTTGGCGATTCAGTGGTCCAATCGCATCAAGCATGCGGGTCGGGTAACCGACGATTTCGTGAGCACGACCGATCTGGCACCTACTTTTTTGCAGCTCGCTGGAGTTGAGGTGCCGTCAGCAATGACGGGTCGAAGCCTCGCTGGTCTGTTTGAAAGCGATCGATCGGGCCGAATTGACGCCGACCGCGACCATGTGCTGACGGGCAAGGAGCGTCACGCTGTCGCTCAGGAGAGGCCGGATCGCGGCGGCACACCGATGCGGGCGATTCGTACGCACGATTTTTTGCTGATTCGCAATTTTCGCCCCGATCGCTGGCCTGCAGGCACGCCCAACTATCGGCAGGCAACGATACCCAACGCGTGGCTGGCCGACTGCGACAACGGTCCGACGAAAGACTACTTGGTTGCCAACCGAGATCATGATGACGAACATCGCCGCCAGTATGAGTTAGCCTTCGGTAAGCGGCCAGAGTTCGAACTCTATGATCTGCGAGTCGATCCAGATCAACTCGACAACGTCGCAGAGGATGCGGAATATGCCAAAACGCTCAACGAACTTAGCGAGCAACTCATGGCCGAATTACGTGCGAGCGAGGACCCGCGTGCGTATGGTAAGGGAGACGAAATTTTCGATCCTGTACCTTACCTTGGACAAGGACCGAAGTATCCGCATTAGAGTTCACGAGTTTCGTCAGAAAATCGTGAACGCAGATTCTGCCATCCCGACTGCCAGGCATCGATTTCACGTTGCACAGGAGATTCGATCTGAGCCGTTACCGCTTGCCAGTTGGGCAGCGTAGGCACGCGCAATTTGCCCAGCGGTGATAGTTGCGGCAACTGAGTTTGCGAAGTCTCGGCAGCGCGATTGATGACTCGTAGCACCTCGCCCGGAACCATCGTTAGTTGCTGAGAAAAATCGCCAGCATGAACCGGCGGCTTCGATCGACGCGACAGGCTCGGAATCATCACCAGCATGACGACAGCAGTCACGCCCGCGACGACAAACCATCGCACTGAAGTTGTCGATCGAACGCGAAGATCTTCTTGCGTTACTGTTCGTTCTGGTGGCAACGTTATCGTGGCGGCAGCCTGATCGGACGCCATCGCTTGGCGAAGTTCCAGGGCTGAGTTGCGCAGCATAGCATCGACTTGACCCGTCGCGTCGGCAAACTCGCCAAGTCGTCGATTTCGTCGCGTCAAGGCGCGCAACCAACGAGGTGGCGTCGTACCTTCGTCAAACGTCCGGCCATACAGAAACTCGAAAAAGCGGATGATCACGATTCGGCCCTCACGACATGCAAGGTAGCGGACTGGTTGAGCGGTTTAGGTTCATTGTCGACCGTTGTGGTATTAGCCCTGGACTCGAACTTCGCCAAGTGTGGCGCAAGTTTCTTGCGTGCCCGATGGACAAGCACGCGTACCGAAACCGTGGTTCGATTCAAACTGCGGGCGACTTCGCGTACTGTCTGACCTTCGCCGTAGAGCAGCCAGAGCGCCGTCCATTGGTCGGGCTTAAGGATTTGCTCGGCCAAGGTCCAGATGCTCTCGCAATACTCGCGGCGAACCGCGACCTCTGCCGGACCGGGCCGTGGATCGGCGACCTGCAACGCAGGCTCAGTGCTCGCGATCGGCAACTGAGTCTTGCGATGATGGTCGGTGGCAAGACGTATCGCGATCGTAAACAACCAAGGACTGAACTTCAGAGTTGGATCGTACAATCGAATCTTCTCGAATGCCCGCAGCAGCGTTTTTTGGGCCACATCTTCCGCGTCGCTGGCGTTTCCTAGGCGACGGCGCAAGACAAACAGCAATCGTGGCTGCAACCGTCGGGCTAGCTCCGAGAAGCTCGCCTTGCAACCGTCCTGCACGCGACAAGCGAGGTCTTCCTCACTTGCCGCGCTTAAGTCGATCGCTCGAATGAATGCCAATGAATATTCCATCACGGATGATTTGCGAGTCGAATTCAAGGGTGAACAGTCTATTCAGCTCGCTCAGTCAATCTCGTTGATAAGCTCTTTTAGCAGTCGGTACGGAGCCTTGAGACTGGCTTGCACGGTCGAGTCTCCTTCGGTATGCGAGACAACCATCGTCTCGAGCACTTCCGCTACCTTGCGTGCTTCGGGTTCGTCTAGCGGAGCCAGCTGAACCAGTGCTTTGACGCCGACAAGCAACTGGCTGATTTGTCGAGCGCGACCCGCGCTGCTCGCCGAGACGTCGATCGCCAAGCTAAGGTAGTCCTCGTCACTACCAAGATTCAATCCGATACTATCGATCACTTTTAAAATCGCCGAGCCTGGATCGTCTTCGTCGATGTCCATGGGCACAGACGAAACATCGTTGACGAAGAACGATAGCAACGAGTTGTCTTGCAGTGGGTTTGGCGCTGGTGTCGCATTTCCATCGAGCACATCCTGAGCAAGTTCGATGGTGCGGTTTTGCTCGAACGAGCCGACGAGAAAATAGTTGCCAGACCGAGCGTGTCTGGGGAGTGCGAACCACGCACGGCCCTTGCTTTCGTCCTCGACAAGCATCGAATGTAGCAGCGTGTTGTCGTCGAGGTCTTCTGAACGGTAGCCGGGCGCGGCTAGTATCCAACCTTCCAGATTGCCAGTACTAGGTCCGATGCTAGCAACGACTGTGACGTCAGATTCTTCAAATCCATTGCCAAACAGCACGACTTCGCCGATATCGGTGCGCGGGTCGAGCCCGATCGACTCGGCAAACTTCGCAACCTTGTCGAGTACCTCGGGCTCTTCTCGTTCCACCAGCTGCATCAGATGCTGGCCGAGCGGGCTTGCGAAGGCCTTTTGAAGGTGGACGTGAACTTCCCATACCGGCGAGCGATCCCCTGAATTCGAGTAGGTCTGGGCTTGCGCAGGGAGACTTGGAATCGCAGTCAGGCAGATGGCTGCCAGGACAAGTAAACGCATGATTGGTCCTCGAATAGTCGTGTTAGGCGGTGGCTACCGATCGGTCTCTACCTACCATACGACCGTTCGCGGACGAGCGTTACAGCTTGCGGAAGAATTTCCGCAAAAGGGGCAAAACACGAGAAAAAGGCTCGCTGTAAGAGCCTTTTCGCGTGTTCCGTCTGTCATAGGAGCTGGGTCTGCTCTCAATCGAGCCAGTCTTTGGCGTCGAGTCGTTCAGGCACGTAGACCTCTGTGACATAGCTGATGTCTTTGGAGATCAGTGATTCGACTTCCAGCTTGAAGTCGTTCTTGAGCATGCGATTGATTTCTGCCTGCCAGTGCCTTTTCTTCTCGAACCAGGGGTACTTGGCGATTTGCTTGGCACGTTTGCGATCATTGTCATTCATTGCCAATATGACGTCACTAGATAGATCACAACGATCGTAATCGATGCTTCTCAGGCCAAGGAATTTTGCTTCAGGGACTGCCATGCGCTGGCTTTCGAAAGCCAAATTGATTGATCCTTGCTTGATTACGCTATAGATGTAGTACCCCCAAGGATCGTTATCTAGCACGCAATAGATTGGCAGTTTTAGTTCGTTATGGAGTCGATGAAGCAGCCTGCGAACGCCGCGCGTTGGCTGTCCTCCACCGTGAGTGAGAATACAGTTGTGCTTTTCCCAAAAGCGATCTTCGTTGAAACGTTGCCAGACCGTATCTTTTTCGACATGCAGAACGAATTTCGCTTTGCATTTTTTGCGATCAAGACGGATGACTTCAGGTTCTACGATTGAAGGGATACCATATCCACCCGATCCCATCCGTGAACAATCAATGTCAAATCCACTGTCGTTGATTGTAATGTTGCCAACGAGGTCTCCTTTTTTCTGTGCATAGAGATGTAGTTCTTCACGAAGGGACCCGAGCATTACTTCGACATCTTCGATGATCGTGTCGCTTTCGTTCTGCTCGTCAAAGGTGTTTTCTTTCGAGCCCTCAATGGTATGTTTGAGCATGTAGTACATGCCCCGAAGGCTGGTTGTTTTGTCTTGCTCAATAAGACGCTTGCAGCCACTGGCGACGAGCAGGGTTCGCATGTAAGCCTTCGCCTGCGAGAGATCAAAAAGTTGGCGTCGATTTTTTCGATTCCCCAACTCGATAATCTTTTTTCTAGGACTATAGCTGACATTCGAAAGCGTGCGCGAAGGGATATCGACGCTGGGGTCGCGTCGCGCGGAGGCAGCTTTTACGACGCGATCAGCCAGGCCGGTGAGCCGCGCCATGGTCTTTTTGTCGCGCGGAGTGAGCTTGACTTTGGACTTTTTGGTGGCAATTGTGGGGCGTTTTTTGGCCATGTGAAATGGTTGGTCTCTGCTAGAGAACCTTAGCGTCGACAATTCGTACGGTTTGAAGCCGAAGGTCGACGCTAATAGTCAGTAAAACGGGTAGGTGGATCAGTGTTCGATTAGTTGGCGTGTTTCGTGATTCCCCCATTTCCATTGGCTTGGTGGCTAGTAGACGATCTGTATCGTCTAGCGAATCCATCACACGCCTTTGATCCGTCTTGTTGAGCTGGTCGAATGCTTCTGTGAATCGCTTTAGAACGTCTGGTTCCCACTGAATTTGATACATTTACCAAGGTCGACTTTCGGGATTTTTTAGAAATTCTTTGACCTCTTCGGTTGAGTACCAAGGGCCAGGGCCATTTGCACGTCGCTCGATTTCTTCATCAGTCAGGTCGGAGAATATGGACTGGGGATCTATAGATTCCAACGGCAAAGGCGTCGCTTTGGCGATCACGCGTCCCGACTCGTCGCAGAGTTCGACTTCGCCCTCGGAATTTAGTAGCTGTTGTTTCTGTGCTTCGTCAACGGTAATGCGGATCATGATTCGATTCCTGGAGCTGTGTGGACGAATCCATTTTACAAGGTATTAGTGATTCTTGCGTTACGCTATTCGTCCTCTTCAACGGCCTCGTCGCCGATTGCCACGCGATTGATGGCCGCTTTATGTTGGCTGGGGTCGACGATGAGGACGTTGTCGCCAAGGTTAAGGTCCTCGGGTTTCTCATCGATCGGTCGTCCGCGGTCGTCGAGCTTCATGTCGGCTTCTGACGTGTGCTTTTTCGCGACTTTCACGAGCTGATCGTACAGCTCGTCACGTTTCGCGCCGTTGATTTCGCTGACGGCGCCTGACACTTCTTTAAGGTATCGCAAGAAGATCTCACGTCGGTCGGCTTGTTGGCGGACTTTGAGTCGTCGGCGCAGATACATGCCCAACTTGCGTCCGACGGCTTGGAGGCCGAGACGGATTTCTTTCTGAATCTCTGGATAGTTGGCGATGGCTTCCTTCGATTCACTCGTGAACGGCACCCAAACGCTGGCGATGTGGACCATCAGCGACACCGGCCCCTTGGGCATCGCGCCGCGCGACTGGCTTAGTCCATAGCCGCGCCAATTGGTGCCCAGTACTGTCTGCGTGACTGCGCAGGCAGACTGTTGGAACTGCAGCGGAACCCGGTTGGCGTAGCGCATCACCTCCATCTGTTGGCCTTCGGCGACGTTGACGTTCTTCATTGCTTCAAACAGCTTCAGCCGTTCCTTCGGCTTGAGCTTGCTCGGGTTCTGCCGCGTCTTTAGCCCTGCCGTTTTTACAAGTTTGTCGGCTGCTTCGCCGCCTAGGCCGTTGAACGTATGTATCAGAAACTGGCGGACCGTGCGGGTATCGGTCTCTTCGAGAAGTTCGAGCAGGAGGTCTTCGGTAACGTTCTGCGTAGGTGCAGTCCCACCGTACGCTAAGCCGACCTCGATTTGGAAGGGATTCCCGCGGTACACTGCCGGCGGGCGTGTGGCGGCGGCATAGAACTCTCCAGGCACAACCTGGTGCAAGCCTTTGAGAATCAGCTCCTCGCCGATCGGGCAAATGCAGTCCGTCGCTGGCGGACTGATTCTGGTGTCTTGAATGGTGTGGTAAAGCTTGTCGGCGTGCGTGCGGTTGAGCTTACGGACATTTACACGGGTGCTCACCTTTGCACCCTCGCAAATCTTCTTAGCAACCGGACCAGTGACACGGGAAAACTTAGTGCGAAAGAACTCCGCAGCGCTCATCGGTTCGGAATCTTCAAGCATCTGGGCAAGACGTCCGAGTTCGATACCGTAGGGGTGCGGCTTGATTTCCTTTGGCTCAGGAGGGAGTACCTTTGCGCTGCGTTCGTATTCGTATTCGTAGTCGTCGGGGTCGAGGTAGTGGAGCGTGATGTGCGGATTGGCGATTGCCGTTTGCTGAAGGTACTCGTCGACGCTGCCTCGTCCGCGGACGAACTTCGCTTCGAGTTCGATCGTCACGCGTGTGCCGTGCGGCTGGTCGACCCATTCGATTCCATGCTTGTCGATATAGGCGGTGCCCTTGTCTCCGGGCGGAATATCGATGCCGTCGCCTTTGCCGTTTAGAATTTTCGGCTGGTTGGTTTTGGTATCGATCTGAATTTCGTAGTAGTGTGCTGGTTTGCGTACAGACACCTTCGAGATGATCTTCACGGGCTTGCCAGTGGTTTGCACGCCGTACATGCCCGCAGCGCTGATGCCGATACCTTGCTGACCCCGGCTTTGCCGAAGTCGATGGAATTTCGAGCCGTAGAGCAGCTTGCCAAAGATCAGCGGAATTTGCTTCTTGAGAATGCCCGGGCCATTGTCTTGGATGCCGACCTTGTAGTGATTGCCTTTGGTCTGCTCTATGTGGACCCAGATTTCTGGCAGGATGCCAGCTTCCTCACACGCATCGAGTGAGTTGTCGACCGCCTCTTTGACGGTGGTGAGCAGCGCTTTACGCGGGTTGTCGAAGCCGAGTAGGTGCCGGTTCTTGGCAAAAAACTCGCTCACCGAGATATCGCGCTGGCTGGCGGCCATCGCCTTCGCCGTGCTGCGACGTTTGGGGGCTCCGTTGGCGGAAGAGGACTTCGCGGGGGACGACTTGGTCGTAGTTCGCGCTGGCTTCTTCTTGGCTGGCTTCTTCTTCGCAGGTTTCTTCTTTGCGGTCGCCAAGGCGACATCTCCAGATAGGGTGAGTAACTGAGCTGCTATTCCGAGTGGAAAAGTATAGCGATTGCGAAGATTATAGCGACATCTGTGCCCGTGACCCAAGGTGGGTCGCGGGGCGGTTTTTGAGTAATTCGGCTGTCGTCACAACGCAATCCACCACTATTTCCCGCATATAAAAACTGATCGGCAGGACCCGAATCAGCCGACACCGTATCGTAGAGACCCTACCAGTCGAGACTTGGCCCAAGCGGCCTCCCACCTGACTCGGCTGACCCGCAAGACCCACCTCCTGATTTTCGCAAGACGTCGAAAGGATTCTGCGTCGTGTACCGCTGCGTCAATCAGGCAATCGCAAGGAGGCGATTCATGTTCACACGTTTCACCCGGGCTACGGTCGTTGTCTGCCTCGTGGCAGGTATATGGCAAGGTGTACAAATCGCTGAAGCGCAAGAAGGTCGCTGGCAGCGCACGATCAGCTATCAGAACAAGAATGACCTATTCGCGAACTACCAGGTTGGACCGTACCCGAGTGGCACGGCGGCTCAAATGTATGTCTCGCCGTTGCCTGTTCCGCCGTTTGTTGGTCACACGTACACGACTTACCAACCTTGGATGCCTCACGAATATCTCTACAAGCATTGCCGATCGCACTACGCCTACGCTCCAGGGTGTGGATGGACGCGCTCCAAGGTGCGGTACGGAACGTTTGGCCTGCGAATCCAAGACCACCGTCACGACTACAATCCGCGATTCTAAGTGTCTCCGCTTCGTCCGTGCTTAGAATTCGACTTCAACCATTTGCACAAGGAATGGATGCCGTGCTTAAGAAAGTTATGATCGCAACGGTTGCGGTGACGGCGCTCAGCGCCTTCGCCTACACCGGCTCCGCTGCCGAGTCCAGGTATCTGTGGCCGAAGACACGCCGTGCTCCAATGTATAATTGGCATGCCAACTATGCTCACTCGGCGTATGGCCAACCCGTGGCGTTGGTTGTGCCTCCGACAGCACAGATGAAGACCACCTGGAGCTGGGGCGCGCCGAGCGCCCACTTCTGTCGAATCGACCATCAGTTTGGCCGTGACTACCCAGGTCCGGGTCCTTTCGGAGGGAACTTTCGTCCCACGCCGCTCTGGCCGAGCAACACCCATCAGTTTGGTGTGTACTACGCTCGCGGGCCCTGGTATCCCACGCAGAGGTAGTTGTTAGGCGCTCGTTTTCCCAATTCAAGAGCTTGCGCCTACTCATAAAGAATTTCCGTTAGCTGTTTCAGCTTCTCGGCCTTTTCCCGTTCGCCGAGTTGCTCGAACAGCTTAATACGTGCTCGGCGGCCGCGCCACCAACGCTTGCTGCCGGGCTTGCTGCGAGTCTCGATGCGTTTCCATAGTTGTTGCGCCTCACGCAGCTCTGACTTGTCGGTAGCGAACCCGAGTGCCTTCGCAAGTTCTTCCAGCACTTGCGCGTCATTTGGCGACTCTGCAACCAACCCGCGGTATAGCTTGATCGATTCATCTCGCTCGCCCATGCGTGCTTTCGTTTGCGCGCGACTTTTCGCGATTGCCGGCTGACGCGTGTTGTCTAGCCATCCGCGTACGTCCTCGGCTGATGGCGCATCTGGCCAAAGCCTTAGATACTCTTCGAGTAGTGTACGGTAGTGCTCGAAAGCAAGAGGTCGTTCTTTCGCTTCACTGCTACGTACCAAGTCCGACGCGAGGCCGATCGCTATAAGGTGCATCTTTGCAGCGCTTTGGTGCATTGGGTGCTGCACGGCAAGCTGGCGAAAGCGCCTGCACGCAGCGTCAGCGTCTGGCAGGCTGCGGACCAAGGCTGCGGCGTTCCGTTGCGTGTCGAACTGTTGATCCAGTTGGTCTTTCAATGCGAACAACGTTGCCATGCGATCGTAGACGGCAATTGCTTCCTTTGTCTGTCCAGTCGCTGCGAGATGAGCTGCTGCGTAGCCAAGTAGTATCGGTTCGTCGGAGTCAAGATGCGATTGCATTGCTCGTCCCAGGCGCGCTTGGGCACGTCTTTTCCAGTAGGGGCCGTGCTCGTCTGCGATGCGCTGGACCTGAGCTTGCGCTCGCGCGAGCAGGCC
This sequence comes from Planctomycetota bacterium, assembly GCA_039184115.1. Taxonomy (GTDB): domain Bacteria; phylum Planctomycetota; class Planctomycetia; order Pirellulales; family Lacipirellulaceae; genus Bythopirellula. The sequence goes on from JBCDBK010000058.1 coordinate 24,615, forward strand.
CACGCTTGCGTCGGGTGTCGCCAGCGTCTGCGCCTGAAGCAGTGCCAGTAGAACTGCATCGTCGGTCTCTGGCGCTGTTACCGAATCCGTTGCGGCTCGGTCAGCAGTATGGACCAAAGCCAGCGCTCGCTGTAGATCGCGGCCGGCGAGGGCGATCAGAATGCGCTCACCTCGAAATCGTGAAGCTACCGACGGTGGCGGCGATCTGGCTAGCCAATCATCCAAATGAGACTCGGCTTGTTCGAGTTTGTTCGTCAATCTCAGACAGACGAGGTGCTCGATCCGCGCCTGCCACGTGCTAGGATCATCGAGCGGTTGCCTCGCGACTTCACTAAGCTGGCCAATCGCGAGGCTTAGTGAGTTGATGCGATCGACCGATTGCTCGTCGTAACACAGTGCCTGGTTGCGATATCCGCGCGCGATTTGCACATTGAGGTTGCGATCAAGCGACTCGAGTTCCTTGATCGTCAAGCGATTCTTTCGCTGCGAGGGCCGTATCTCATAAGTTTCGACCAACAATTTGGAAATACGCCTGTCAAGCTTCTGGAGAGCTTTGAGCGCCGAGCGACACTGCTGCCGTGCCTTGTCTAGCGATTTAGGGCGACGCCCATCCATGTCTGCCAGTTCACGGGCAAGCTCAGCACGCGATAGCGAATCGAGTGCTTGCTCAAGCTCGGCTATTAGCGTGCTCGATGCGGTGGTGTTGAGTTCCGGACTGGGTAGCTGCTGTGCTCGGAGCGACTCGGCGGCATGTAGGCAAATGGCAATCGCGACGAGCAGCCTGCTTGCCCGACTAGAACTTTGTCGCCGCGTGATGCTCATTCCGGTGCCTCAGCGACGAACTGAATACGTGCGAAGTTGGCCAGGCGGCAGCGATCGTAGACATCGATTGCCGTGCCAAGTCGAGTCGTGCCATCGACGTCAAGGACCACCGGTAGTGAGATGTCCACGCTGGCAAGCGCCTGCAGTAGTGTTGATAGACGCGTTAACGAAGCACAAGCTTGTCCATTGACCGACAATTGGAGTTGATTGCCGACTTCGCCTACGCTAATTAGTATGCGTTCGAGGTCAGCGCCGGCACGTTCCCGAGGCAACGTCGCTTCGTTTTTTTCTTGCGGGGCAAGGTGACTGGGAAGTACCGACTCGACGAGTTCGAAGCTTGCCGTACAAACGAAAAAGATCAGCAGCAAGAATACGACATCGATCATTGGGGTCATCGAGACATCGAAGTCGCGCTGCGAAGACGAAGAATGTGGAATGCGCATGGTAAACACTATCTCCGGGCGTCCGCCTGTCGCTCGATGACGGCGAACGAGACGTTCCAAATCTCAGCTTTCGCGCACGCGAGCAAGAGAGGTTCGATGTATCGGTAGGCGATGTTTCTGTCAGCGCGGATGCGCACTTCAAGGTCGTTGGAGGTTTCCTGCCTTTCGACAATCAGCCTATCGCAGACTTCGTGATTCGCCACTTGCTGGGTGCCTAACAACAACTGTCCGTCAGCGAGCACATTGATGGTAACTCTTGCGAACGGCACGTCTGCTGGCGCTTTGCCACTTGCAGCTACAGGAAGCTGTAGCTGGAGCTGCGTTTCCTGTCGTGCAAGATGACTGCTGACGAGAAAGAAAATGATCAGCAGAAATACCACATCAATCAGTGGCGTCACATTTAGTTTGATCGAGCGACCGCTGCCAAGCCGAGGAAGTTGCACGGGAGGTTGGCCCTCACTTCAGAGCGACAGGAGGAGGTTGCGGCGCACCCGATTGAAAGCGGCGCTTTAACGGAGTGACTGCATACTGAGCACTCTGTCCTGTTTCGGCGATCAGTTGGTCGACTCGATTGCGAAACACGGCGAATGCGGCTAGCGACGGGATCGCCACAATCAGACCGCCGACCGTTGTGACGAGTGCTTGGTAAATGCCGCTGGCAAGTTCGGCGGCGCGGGCCGCGCCCTGAGTGTTCGCTACTTCTTGAAAGGCGAAGATCATGCCAACCACGGTTCCGAGCAGACCGATCATTGGAGCAATGTTTCCGATCACCGAAAGATAGTCGATCTTGCGGAGCAGTTTTGCAGACTGTTCGGCGAGCGCTTCTTCCATGCCTTTTTCAACGGCTAACCAACCGCCCAGCGACTCTTGCACGCCGGCCTCGATCACGTCGGACAGTGCACTCGCCGAGTGTTGGCACTCCTGAATAGCATCGCTGCTGCGACTCTCTGACAAGTGTTGACGTACTTTTTCAGCCAGTCCGTCGGGGATCAATTTGTCTCGGCGGATGGTTACGAGGTGCTCGACGACCAGCGCCATGGCGATCACCGACACAACAACCAAGGCGAACAGAATCGTGATACCGGTGATGCCACCGGAGAAAATCACTTGCCACGCATCTGCCGGTGCACGGGCCGAATCCCCTGCCTGCGATAGCATGATCAGTTGAAATGTAGGATTGGGAATGATGACAAGCTCCGATTATCGACCCACGTTTAGCGACCCATGTTTAGCGACCCAGTTGCTGCGTGTCCACATAAACATAGCGTCCACCGGTTTTGCTCGCGAGCTGAGTCAGAAAGTTGTCGGTGCGCGGATGAGCGCCAATGCCGTATTCGATCGTATTGACGGCGATCGTGTCTCGCTGCGCTCGTCGAATCGATTCGTCCAGGTCCGCTTTCGACATCGGATCGTCGGTGTCAGTGAGAAAGAAGATGACATCAGGCCGCAGCCGTAGTGCCAACTGCAATGCTGTTCGTCTAAAGGTGCCGCCGGTCGCTGAAACGCTGCTAACGAATTTCTCAGCCAGCTGCTTATTGGCGTCCGAAGCAAACGCAATGCGATTCTGCCCGCCAGTCAGGTCCCATGCTTGCGGTTCGTGATTGAAGAAGATGACTTGAAACTGATGGATGCTTTCCAGGGAATCGAGGCTTGCAATCAACTGCTGCTTAGCGGCGCGGAGCGGAGCGCCGGCCATGCTTATCGAGCGGTCGAACACGTAGACAAATCGCGTGCCGGTTCCAGAGATGCCGAAGACACTAACCGTGGCCTTGCTATCAAAGCTACGCGCAGGAGCCGCGCCAGCTGTCATATTTTCGGCTTGCCCGCGCTGACGCTGCTCGTGCTTACCCGCGATCGGAGAGGAAAGATTCGGTAGGGCGTCTTGGGCCACAGAGAATTCGGTCGGTGCAGGCAACGCTTGTAGCATTTGCATGTCGGCGTTTGTTGCGGCTGCGGACGCGGCCGTACTTTCTATTCGTTCGTCCTCGAATTGCTCTTCGTCTACAAACATCGGACCGTCGTTGGTGAGCTTGCGCAGCACGATACCCGCTTCGCGCGTCGGTCGGTCGGCGGCTCCGGTAACGGTGGGTGGGCGAAGCCAATAGATTGTCGCGCCCAGCACGGCTAAGTGGACGAACAGCGAAGTACACCAAGCTGGCCAGCCCAGTGGACGGTCGTACGGCAAGCTGTTTCGGCCTGTGGGCATGCGTCACAACCAAGCACGACGAGCAGGGAAATCGTGAGCAACTGGTCACGCTCGTTCGCTAAGAATTCTAGTCAGCAGCGCCGGTGAAGGTCAACGTGATCAATGGGTGAAGAGGATTCCGAAAGTTTGAGCGGACCACGAATGATGGTGAAAAGTAGATTTCGATGTGCCTATCGAGTTAGAATCTGGCCATCACACGTTGGGCCTACGCCCGACATTGTTTCTGCCATATAATCGATGCACACACAATCCTTTGAATTGACGATCCACCAGCAGGCATTCCTTTGAAACTACAGATAATTCACTATCCGCATCCCACGTTGCGTCATGTGTCCAAGCCCGTCAAGCGTGTCGATGGCGAGTTGCGGAACCTAATCGAGCAAATGTTCGAGCTGATGTATGAGCACGAAGGTGTCGGCCTGGCAGCCAATCAAGTTGATCTGCCTTATCGTTTGTTTGTCGCAAACCCATCGGGCGATCCAGAAAACAAAGACGCCGAACATGTGTTTATCAATCCTGTGCTTCGTAGTGGCAAAGGACAGGTCGAAGGCGAGGAAGGCTGTCTCAGTATTCCTGGGGTATTGGGGCCAGTTATTCGCAACGAGAAAGTGACGATCGAAGCATACAATCTCAAAGGCGAACAGTTTGTAGGCGAGTTAGATGGCTTGTTTGCTCGCATTGTGCAGCACGAGACCGATCATTTGGATGGCAAGCTGTTTATCGATCGGCTTGCTGCTGCCCAAGCCGCGGAAGTTCGTGCCGAGCTGGAGGAGTTCGAAATCGACTTTCAAAGCAAACGTGATTGTGGCGAGCTACCGGACGATGACAGCATTGCGGAGCGGCTGTCGGAATTGGAGAAATTGCGAGCGTAAAACACCAGTTCCCTTGTTGTCTCGAACAGAGGTGTATGATGCGAACGTGGATGAGCGTCTTGCTGAGTCTCTGCTCGCTGCCTGTCGCCGCGCAGCCTTCAACCGACGAGTTACCGGCTGACGTGCTGTCCGAGCAACAGTGGGAGCAAGTGAACGAGTCGGTCGATCTGGCGCTGGGCTGGCTAGCGCGCCATCAGAATCCTGACGGTTCTTTTCCGACGCAGATGATCGGACAACCCGGCGTGACTGGGTTATGCACATTGGCATTCTTGGCCCAGGGGCACCTCCCCGGCGAGGGAATCTATGGCGCTGAGCTGCAATCGGCGATCGACTACATGATCTCTTGCCAGAAGCGCAATGGCCTACTCGCGATGGTGGCGCCGAATAGTCGAGCGATCACGCGGAACGTCGATCATAAAATCGGCTACACGTTGGTCTACAACCATGCCATCGCGGGGCTGGTGCTCAGCGAGTCTTACGCCATGGTCGGGTCGCAGCGGACCGAAGCGATCCAGCCGGTGATTCAGCGGGCACTCGACGCGACTTTTCAGATGCAAGATTTTCCCAAAGACCGGCGCGATGATACTGGCGGCTGGCGATATGTGGATGACTTTGACAATATCGATTCCGATTTGTCCGTGACGGGTTGGCAGCTAATGTTCATGAGGTCGGCCAAGAATGCGGGATTCGAGGTCGACGAAGACCGCATCGATCGCTCGATCGGCTATGTGCGGCGCTGCTTTCTCAAGGACCGTGGGACGTTTACTTACAAATTGGGTTATCAGGATCGCGCTTCACGCGGCATGGCCGGCGCGGGTATTCTTGCCTTGGCGCATGCTGGAATGCACCACACGCCCGAAGCGCAGCAGGCCGGGGATTGGATACTAAAGAGCGGTTTCCACAGCTACAATGATCTAGGGAGAGTGAGAGATATTGTTCCGCGCGGAGATCGCTATCACTACGGCTTGCTAACTTGCAGCCAGGCGATGTATCAATTAGGCGGTCGACACTGGCGTGAGTTTTTCCAACTACGGCGCAGGTGTTGATCGCCAATCAACAGGCTGACGGGAGCTGGCAAAGGGAGAATGCGCGAAATGACGCCGCCTTCGGAAACGCCTACACGACGGCAATCGGTGTTATTGCGCTAAGTGCTTCGAATCAGCTTTTGCCGATTTTTCAACGTTAGTGTCGAGAGGTGCTCAAAGATCTTGCGAATTGTGATGCTAGGGACCGGACCGTTCGCTGTGCCGTCATTGCGTGCGCTCCACGCCTCGGAGCACGTAGTGCTTTGTGTCGGAACGCGCCCACCACGCGGTCGCCGGGCCCAGCCCGCGCCCGTGGCGATAGCCGCTGAAGAGTTGAGCATCGAGGTGTGGCAGCCAGAGACCGTCAACTGCGAAGCGGCGCGAAGCAAAATCGCCGCCTACAATGCCGACCTACTGGTCGTCTGTGACTATGGCGAGATCCTCAAGCCGGCAACGCTCTCGACGACGCGGCTGGGCGGTATCAATCTGCATGGATCGCTGCTGCCGAAGTATCGCGGTGCCGCGCCCGTGCAGTGGGCGGTGCTCAGCGGCGACGCGGAAACGGGTAATACGGTGATTCAGATGACGCCGGGACTCGATGCGGGTCCCGCGTTGGGCGTTCAGCACATTCCGATTGACCCCGACGAGACGGCGGGCGAGTTGGAAGCTCGGATGGCGGAACTTGGCGCCAAGTTGGTCATCGAGGTCGTTGGGCACTTAGCTGCCGGTACAACCAATCCGCTGCCGCAGGACAAGACGAACGCGACGAAGGCACCCCGCCTGAGCAAGGAGATGGGTCGAATCGATTGGTCCAACTCAGCCAAGCAGATCAAGGACCAGGTACGCGCCCTCCAGCCCTGGCCGCGGGCTCACACATCGTGGCGCCGGGCACAAGGGGAGCCGCTGCGAATAATCGTGCATCGTGTGCAAACCCTGCCAGCATCAGGCAGTGCTGAGGCCGGAATCATTGTGCATTGCGAGTCGGAATTGATCGTGAGCACAGGCGATGGCTGGTTGCGTTTGGAAGACGTCCAACCTGCCGGAAAGCGAGTGATGACAGCAGACGATTTCTTACGTGGTAACCAAGTTCGAGTCGGCGACTGTTTGGAGTGATTCGACGATGCTACTCAAGGCGTGCCACTGTTGTGGACAGATTCACCGTCTGCCCGAATTACAGGCGAATCAATCGGCAGGCTGCGCTCGTTGCGGTGCCGGCATTGCAACGCAGCCAGGTCTATCCGCAAGTCGAACGGCTGCTGCTGCGGCCGCGGCATTGATCCTCTACTGGCCAGCCATCTTGCTGCCGATTCTTCGCATCGAGAAGTTTGGCCAGCACTACCAATCGAGCTTGCTGTGGGGAACGGTTGATCTCTTGCGTGAGGGAAGCTGGTTCGTGGGTATCGTGGTATTGCTGTTTTCGATTGTGTTCCCGCTCGTAAAAATACTTCTCCTCCTCGAGCTGAGCCTGCTAGGTTTGATGCGCAGTCACCACAAGGCAAGAACCTATCGGGTTATGGAGTTTGCGGGCAAGTGGAGCATGATGGATGTGATGCTACTGGCGTTTATGGTGATGTTGGTCAAGTTAGGAACGGTGGTAGAGTTTCACTTCGGTCCGGCCGTCTGGGCATTTGTACTCTGCGTCGCCATGAGCATGCTGGCGTCGATCTGCTTCGATCCACATACGATTTGGGAC
>JBCDBK010000059.1:0-31548 GCA_039184115.1 Planctomycetota bacterium
CGACATTAACCGACGATCGTATCTGCACTTGCAGGAGTTGAATGGCAGCTTCAGCGAGCAGGGAGTCGCCGCTGGCTTCACCACAACACACACGATTCGCGGCGTTGCCGTGGCCGACTACGATCGTGATGGCTGGAGCGATGCCGCTCATTGGTCCTGGTTTGGCGCCAACCCCGGTATTCAACTGTACTCGAACCAGTCCGCTGCGCAGAATACAGACTCGCACTTTCTGACGCTGCAATTGGAGGGTGATCCTACCCTGCCGGGCGCCTTCAGGTCGACGCGCGACGCCATCGGCGCGCGTGCCTACGTCACCGCCGACTTCGACGGCAACGGCACTATCGAAGCCGATGAGACTCGGCTGGAAGAAGTCCTCTCAGGCCACTCAAACGCGTCAACCACCAGTAGCTTGGCATTGGAGTTCGGCCTCGGCGACGCGACCACGGCCGATGTGCGAGTCGTCTGGGGAAGTGGTCGCGAGACCCTGCTAAGCGGCGTTGTCGCCGACCAGTTCTTGACGATCGTCGAACAAGCAGGCGATGCCGACTTCGATCAGGACAGCGATGTCGACGGTCAGGATTTCCTCGCCTGGCAACGCGGCTTCGGCACCGCGCAACCAGCTCACTCCGACGGCGACACCGATCTCGACGGTGATGTCGACGGGGCCGACCTCGCGATCTGGCAGTCGCTGTACGGTGGCACTACGGCAGCAAGCACGGCGAATGACGATTCGCCCGCGCCCGCCCAGGTCGATAGTTCCGTCTTGGCACTAGTTGAAAATTCGAGTACCGAGGCGAATTCCAGCGAAGACTTCCCGTATCCGACAATGGCGGTCACTCAACTCAGAATTGCCACAATCAGCAGCGATCTCGGTGACGGCCCACAGGCTCTGGCTGGTAATTTCGCGCCAGAGTCCAACTCTGCCATTGACGAACTTTTCACGAAGCTCGGCGATAACACCTTCGACAGCGCTCTAGTCAGCGAGTTCGATTCGAAGTCGACCTAGTCATCGTTTTGAAACGTCAAGGTTGCCGTAACCGGGAAGTGATCTGACGGGTAGCGGGCACCTTCGTGTAGACGGATGATGTCTGCTTTTACACAGCGAAGGGTCGAGTCATGCAGTACATAGTCAATTCGGTGCCCATCGTTTTTGCCGCGAAACGCGTGATAGGTTCCCTCAGCCTTTGCGACCGCTGGATGTACCACTCGATAGGTGTCCAGTAGCGCTAGCGGATATTGCTCCGATGGCCGTACCAGCTTTCGAAAAGCCTCGTTGGCATCTGGCACATTGAGATCTCCAGCAACCACGATCGACATCCCTGCTGCGATTGCCGCCAGTTTCCGCCGGATTAATTTTGCTGAGTAAATACGTGCCGCCTGTATCTGATGGTCCCAATGTGTATTCACAACTAGAATCTCGCGTTCTTGGTTTTGACGATCTCGGAAGACGCACCATGAAGCAATTCGTGCACAACAAGTCCCAGGAAACTTCGTACCCGCAACTGATGAGTCGCTGTTAAGCCAAAATGTTCCCGAATGGCGGCGATCGAATCGGTCTTGTTGAAAGAAGATACCGCAGTGCTCACCCCGTTCCACCCCATCGTCGCGTCCAACTCCATAAAAGCCGTGCGTTGGCAGGATTGCCCGGATATCGTCAACCTGATTCTTGAGTGCCTCTTGCACGCAGAGAATATCCGGCGCGAACTCTCGGACAGCAAGACCTATCAAGTCGCGTCGATGCTTCCCGTTCGCGGCGAACCACGCGTTCTCACCCTCGTCAGCCACTTTCGGACTGCCATCGTACCGCACATTGAACGACATCACCTTAATCGGCGACGCTAGGCAGGTTGGAAGGCAGTTGCAGATCGCTAGCGCAACTTGCAATGTGGCAGCACAACGCATCCGAAGTCCCTTCCCTTCCAGGTCAGATACGAACAAGGGGCGTTCGCCTCGCGACGAACGCCCCATTGTATCGCGGATTCGCTCCGTAAGGGAGCTGCGTGACGAACCCTAGCGTCGGCGACGCACTACGATCGCGCCTAAGGCGATGCTCAACAGAGCTACGCTCGTGGGCTCGGGAATCAAGCGAAGATTGAAGTTGTCAATAAACGCAGACTGCCCACCTGGAATCTGACTATCTGCACCATCAACCATCGAGGCCGTTACCGTCAAAGTATCACCGGCAGTCACGCCAGAGAGAGTGAGCGTCGCGACGTTGGGGCCACCGAACGTCGTCAGTAGCTGATTGAAGTTGAAGTCGATGTTGCCAGACGCATTGAGCAAGTCGACCGTATCAGTGCCACCAGTCCCACTGGACGAAAGGCTCACGTCCCAAGACGCTGCTGTAAAGTTGCCTTCACGCGCCCAATCGACGGTCATCACGTAGTCTCCGTCAGCGGGGGCAGCTATTGATTGCGTCAACGTCGACTGTGCCAATGGCTCGCCGGTACCACCTTGGTTTCCTTCAAAGGATCGGTACCACAGACCGCTACCACTTCCTGCTGCGCCATCACTACGAGAGAACCCGCTGAATTGGAATCGTGACGCGAGATCTACGCCGTCCGGGCTATTGGTTGTTAATACCCAATCACTATTTGTAACGTCGCTGCTGGAATCTGGATCGTTAAATTCACCATCATCAAGCAGCCCTTGGCTCGGTGCCGCAAACGCCAAACCAGTGTAGGCCATCGCCACGATAGCCAGCAATCCAACCATTAGGAAACGTTTCATGAGCGTTATCCTCCCTCGAAAAAAAAAGAAAAAGAAACGACGTAATTGCCCGAGCAAAACTACAGGCCTGTTTGAAAAGTCAGACGAGACAAACTGTGTTCATTTCGGCGGCGTGATCCGATAGGTCACTGGCAAAATGAAAGCGCTTGCAAAGATTCCAGAGTAATCGCGTAGTCACCGCACGTCAAGCGATTCCCCACAATTTGTCTAGCTCACTAACTGAAACGCGTCCACGCAGCCTAAGTCCATCAAAACTCTCGATGACCGTATGAACGCATAATCAGTGCGCAGCACCTCAATCAACGACTCGCTCAAGTGAGACTTTGATTTTCAGTAGTCTAGGTGCCGACCTAATCCAAACGCCAATTAGATTGTCCGCCAGCCGAACCCAACCTGGCAAACAAGTGGAGTCGCTCAGACGCTGCAAAAAAAGATACGAAAGCGCTTGCAATACTAGCCGTTGTGGGTATAATTCGGGAAGAATAACGCAGCTCGCTGCGACAAAGCCAGGCATGAAGAACAGGCGGCGGTCGGCTTACTCCTCGCGACAATTGCCTTCCGCAAATTAGCTTTCGATCAAACGTGCGAAAGCTACTACAATGGACAGGGACTTTTCAAACCGGACCATTCGCTTACTCTTCCACGTTGCTGTGCCCGCGGCCTGCGCTTGCTAGGCCGGCGGCTGAGCGGTTAGAGTCCGGTTCGCAGACGCACCAACGAACCTACACGCCAGGAGACTCATCATGAAAGCGCTTCGCAAGCTAGTCCTATCAACAGCAGCCATTGCCTTACTCGCCAATACTTCTTCCGCGAACGAGCTGCTGCAAGGCGGCGACTTCGAAGACGCAGGCTCTGGAATTCCAGGCTGGGTCCTCGAAGAGTCCATCTTTGACCAAACCACCATGACAGACCGCGACTTCGGGAATATTGATACCGCGCAGCAGATCGGCTTTGGACCTAACCAAGGGGCGCTGGATCTGTGGCTCCGACCCTTCGCTGGAGGAGACACACTCGGTCCTGACAACCTGACAAATGCCGTGCTGTCGCAGACCGTGCCTGTCACTCCGAGCACAGAGTACACTTTCTCGGGTCACACACGGTACGAAGTGAACTTTGGGGGAGGCGTCACGACACTGTCTTCGATGTCACCACTAGGCACAGTGGCTCCGCCGACCGAGACGACTTTTGAGCTAGCGTTCTTGAACTCCGGCGGCAGCGTGATTGGTAGTCCACTGGTACTTGACGTGAACGCCGATCGGATCACGCAGATTGGCTTTCCCGACCCGAACGACGATGGCTGGTATCAGCATGTACTCACCCAGACTGCACCGGCCTCCGCCGTAAGTGCACGTGTCACAGCTGCGTCTCGCAAGATGGTATTCAACCAAGACCCCAATCAGTCTGCGTTTTTTGACACGTTTTCGTTCACGGATACGAACGACCCCAGTACTGAATTACTAGAAAACGATGATCTTGAGGAAGAACCTTCTGAATTTGGTGCGCAATGGGTTGTCACGGAAGTGGAGGGTGGAAACCTGCCCGGAGAGGCTGTGCTGGAATCGCGTGGCTTTGCCAACCGTCCCGACTCTGGGGGCAGCCTGGGCGTTTGGCTGAAACCCTTTGTGGGTGACGCAGCGCAGCCTGCTGACGGATTCCTAACGCAAACCGTTCCAGGTGTCGAAGGTGGTGAGTACACTTTTAACGGCTGGGCGCGTTGGGAAGCCAATTACTCGGGCGGCGACCCGAGCTTCAACACTGAAACGTTTATGGAACTCGCATTTCTCGATGGCACCGGTAGCGAAATCGGTTCGCCGATCGCGCTGGATCTGAGCACAACTGCCCAAGCCAATGGCGGTCCTTGGCTCGATCACACACTGACAGGCACCGCTCCAGCTGGTACCGTCGAGGTTCGCGTCTCGGCCGGTGCTCTCGGCATGGAAGACAATCCACTTGGCGGGCAGCAGTCCGCCTTTTTCGATGACTTCTCGCTAATGCTGGCATCGTCAGGCACCGATGCCGATGCCGATGGCGACGTCGACGGAGCCGACTTCCTGCTACTGCAGCAGAACGATCCTTCGTTGATACCACAGTGGCAAATCGATTACGGCAGTGGAAACCTGCTCGCCAGCCAATCGGTTCCCGAGCCGACTTCATTGGTCTCAGCGGCGATTGGATTGAGTCTGTTTGCTTTGCGAAGAAGTCGACAGTGAGTGCCGGGCACTTTACCGAATGGAATGGCATGTGAAGTTTGATAGCTCACGTTTTTTTGGACGGATGAATGCAATGTTAATCAAACCGCAATCTACTAAGTCTGGTTTTACACTCGTCGAACTGCTCGTCGTGATCGCGATTATCGGCGTACTCATCGCCCTGTTGCTACCAGCAGTTCAGGCGGCTCGCGAGTCTGCCAGACGGACACAGTGTGTGAACCAACTGCGACAGATTGGCATTGGCATGCAAAACCACGTGAGCAGCTATGGCGTGTTTCCGACAGGCGGCGTCGGAAATGATAATGAGGCAAGAATTGAAGACTACGTTCGCGGCGGGACGAACAATCCTGGGTCGCCGAATGGTCCGAATCGTCAAGGACTAGGTTGGGCATTTCAACTGCTACCCTATCTCGAGCAGGAGAATGTACAGGCGATCACAAATTCAAACGACATCCGAGGCGTGATCATCCAAGGGTATTTCTGCCCGTCGCGAAGGCCGCCAACTGTTAGCCAAGCGGGTCGAGCGCTGATGGACTACGCATCAGCGCAGCCGTACACTTTCCAATGCCCTCGCACAGGGCCTGAAACACCTTGGACGTTTACGCTTGACGACATGGTGCCGCTTAACACATTTTCGAAGCTGCGGGCAAAGGACGCGTTCTGGTGCAGGAGCGGTGGGAACGGTGGCACCCCGCTCGCCAACGGCGTGTACGATGGCGTGATTGTTCGCACACCCTATAGAGTGGCTGACTGCGATCCAGCTTCCGCTTGCTCACGAGCCACCGCCACCGCGGGTGCTGTTGGGCAAAAAGTGCCAGGCAACCCTTCCGCGGTCAAACCGGGCCAGATAACCGACGGAACCAGCAATACGTTTGTAGTTGCCGAGAAGTTCGTCTATGCTCCCCAGCACGAAGGTGGGCAGAGCGCGTCGGACAATCTCGGTTGGAGCGACGGCTGGGACCCAGATACTGTACGATTTGCTGGCTGGCCACCCATCAGCGATTCCGACACCGCGATCTGTAACAACCAGAACACCAACATCGCCAAGGCCTGCACCGGCGACGGAGGCGGTGACATCTACTTCTTCGGCTCGTCACATCCAGGCGGAATGAATTCGGTGTTCGCTGACGCGTCGGCTCACTTTTTCAGCTTTGACATCGATCTGGTACTCTTTAATTCCCTGGCAACACGGGCAGGCGAGGAAATCGTCGATCTTAGCGAAGCTCTGTAACATTGCCTTCAAGCTTTCTGCTGTTACTACTGGGGCAACCCACATCGCTGGAACGCCGTGGCGCCAGAATTCGAGCCAGTGGCTATAATAAAGTTATTCGACCTCGGACCTGCCACGTAGCGATGCGTCAGGTCTGAGTACGTGTCTTATGAGCACCCACGGTTAATACACTGCGGACCTCACAGCTGCTCTACGGAACAAACTTGGTACGCAAATTCTCACTGCTGGTCGCCTACACTTGTGTGGGCTTATCCGCGGCTGCCGCTCAGGGGCTAGATGCGGCGCGCGACGATCAGATTGCGCGGTTGCAAAATTACGTGCTCGACGCGATTCAGCCATCGGGATTGGTGCGAGACTCGTTAGTACTCAGCGGTCCCAGCTTCCATCCGGCGACGCCCGACGCCGCGGGTTTTGCCTTAATTGCCCTCAGCGCGTTCGATCACTTGGACACCCTGCCAAACGCCGAGCAGCACGTGATCAATGTCTTGTCGGCTTACGCAGGCGAAACGCCGGGCGTCACTCCAGTCCGCTCGACGGACGGACATTTCTTACACTTCATCGACGAAGTCGATGGCAGCGACCCGCCGGGGTGGGACGATTCTTTCACGCCAATCGGTTCTGCGCTGCTGGTTGCCGGAGCGCAATTTGCCACCAACCACTTTCCCGACAATCCGACAATCGCGTCGCTCACCGAACAATTGACCACAAGTATCGATTTCGACGCTGCGATTCACCCCAGTCTCGATGGGCGAATTTACCTCGATATGACGGCACAAGGTGGTGGCGCTGGCGGCGCCGTAAGCCCTTGGAATGAGTTCATGCTCGTGACGAGTCTAGCCCTGCGTCAGCCCAACAACGATCGCGCATTGGCGGTGAAGGACTTATGGCTCGACGTCGACAGTCTGCCGAAGCGTCTTAACACGCTGACAGATAACCCTTCGACTTATGCACCAGCATTTTGGGTGCAACAGATGCACTTTTTCAACGGCGACTTTCGGCACAACGCCGAGTTCGAGGCCTTCTTTGAAAACCACCAACAGCTCGATCAGCAGTACTCGACTAACGTGCTGGGCGAATCGTTTCGTTACGGCCTCACGGCTGGTGTTAGCCCGCAGGGTTACAGCGCCGACAGCATTTCTAATCACCCAAATAACGTGTTCTCGCCCGAAGCGGTTGCGGCGTGGGGCGATATGGACACCTTTCTCGACTTTTACAACAGCCAATACCCAACGACCGATCAGCGCTACCGCTACGGACTGCTCCGCGAATCGGCGACTCAGCCCGACTGGGTTCCCAACGACATTGGACTCGTCGATCACTTGTTCCTGCTCTTCGGACTTGTGGAGAGCATCGACGCCGATTTCTTTGCCGACCGCGTGATCCCCGAGTTTATTTTCGGCGATTTTGAACATGACGGCGACGTGGACGGACGAGATTTTCTCGAATGGCAGAGCGGATTGACGAGCGAGTACGACGCGTCGGAACTGACCGACTGGCATTCGAACTTCGGCACGTTTGCAGGGCTGGCTGTCAGTGCCATTGCGAGCGTACCGGAAGCCAGCACTTGCGTGCTCTTGCTCGGCGGCATCTCAATACTGGCGAGCGGTCGTGTCAGGCTGGATCGCAGCGTCAGACGCTAAATTGTGACGACGACGTTGTGCTTAGCGCCGTCGAACGTCAGCAGTACGACCGCGGCGGCGCCGTCGACGGACGTCTCTACGCCATCGATTTCGCACTGGCGAACTCCGGACTCTCGTCGGTGCGGATTGACAATTTTGATGTCATAGACGGTTTGCTGATCAGCAAGTCGATACAAAACGCGACACTCTGGCCAGTCTGCGCTGATTCGTGGGTCGACACGCAATGTGTTCCCACCCATTAGCCGGACGCCCAAAATCGACTCGACGGCCACACGCCACATCCAGCCGGCCGAGCCTGTGTACCACGACCACCCCGCACGGCCCGCATGCGGCGGTTGACTGTAAACGTCTGCTGCAATCACATACGGCTCCGCCTGATACGTCGCGACCTGTTCCGCCGTCGTCGAGTGACTGACTGGCGAAATCATCTCCAGCAAGCGAGCGGCGCGCGATCCCTGTCCCAATTCCGCCATCGCACGTACGAACCACAACACGCCATGTGTGTACTGCCCGCCGTTCTCACGGACGCCGGGCAGGTAACCTTTGATGTAACCCGGGTCGTTAGCCATCTTGTCGAACGGTGGATCGAGCAATTGAATCAGTCCCGCCTCTTCGTCAACCAGTCGATTCGCCGCCGCCTCCATGGCCTTCACCGATCGTTCGGGCGTGTCTGCACCGGAAAGAACGGCCCACGCTTGCACCAAGGCGTCAATCTGACATTCGTCGGCTGCCGCCGTCCCCAGAGGCGTGCCATCGTCGAAGTATGCCCGTCGGTACCAACCGCCGTCCCAACCGGCATCGCGAATGGACGAGTGCAACTGTTCGCGATAGCTGTGATACTTTTCCGACCTTTCGCGATCTAAGAAGTGCTCGCAAACAGGCAACATCTTACCGAGCACGTAGTCGATAAAAAACGCCATCCAGACACTCTCGCCAGTTCCAGAAATGCCAACGCGGTTCATGCCGTCGTTCCAGTCGCCACAACCCATTAGCGGGAGTCCGTGTCGCCCAGAGGTGATGCCGCGGTCTAACGCGCGACAGCAATGCTCGTAGAGCGAACCAACTTGGGCCGACGTACTCGGCGTCGTCAGGATCTCGGCTTCGCCGGCTGGCACGGAAGGAGCGGATAGAAAAGCGATCTCCTCGTCCCACAACGACGTGTCGCCAGTGGATTCGACATACTCGGCTGCAAATAATGGCAGCCACAGCAGGTCGTCAGCAAACGTTGTGCGAATTCCTAAATCATGCGGTGGGTGCCACCAATGCATGACGTCACCTTCGCAAAACTGATGAGAGGCGTGCCGCAAGATCTGTCGCCGTGTCAGTTCTGGAAGGTGATGTACCAGCGCCGCCGCGTCCTGCAATTGATCGCGATAACCGTATGCCCCGCCCGACTGGTAGAGCGAAGACCTGCCCCAGATGCGACAGCTCAGATTTTGGTAGGGCAACCATCGATTGACCATCAGATCGATCGCCGGCGATGGGGTCTCAATTTGAACTGCTGACAATCGTTCATCCCAACTCGTGCGTACTTCGTCGAGTGCCGACGCCCAAGACTGTGGCGACTCGAAACGTTCGACCAACTCCAACGCCATGGATTGCGATTCGGTCTCGCCAAGCAGCACCGCAAACTCGACGGACTCGCCAGGTGCCACCTCGACCGTAGCGCTGATCGCCGCGCATTGGTCGAATCCACCACCGACGCGACCACATAATTTCCGCCCGCCGGCGATCGCCTGCGGAGAGGCAAGGTCGCCGTAGCGGCCAAGAAACTCAAGGCGATCACAAGTAAATTCAATTCCGTTAGTCAGCTGCGCCATCTGCAAGCTAGCGAACGAAAAGTTCTCGGCAAATACTCCGCGCCGCTTGTTTTCTGCAAACAGCACGCTCCGCTCGCGATTCACCGAGCTAACGATCGTCGACCGATCGGCATAGTTGCCGTCGGTGAGGTCCCAGTGATGGTAGCTCGTTAGCTGCAGCTTGCGCGAGCGTCCGCCGGTGTTCGTGATTCGCACACAACTTATCTTGAGCGGCTCGTCGCGCGTAACGAACTGTACCATCTCGTGATCGAAGCCATGGCTGCTGTGACGAACACGCGAATAACCAGCCCCGTGGCGGACTTCAAATTCCGCAGACTGCGAAATCGGTCCCACAGACACCGACCAGAATGCACCACTTTCGGCGTCGCGAACGAAGATTGCTTCGCCGTGCGGATCGCTAACCGGATCGTTGTGCCAAGGTGTCAATCGATTCAGCCGACTGTTGCCGGCCCAGGTGTAACCCGCACCAGTCTCGGTCGTCACAAAACCGATCTGCTCGTTGGAGATGATGTTTGCCCACGGCATGGGCGGAAGCTGCAGTGCTCCGTTGCGATCAGGTTTTAATCGAATGACGTACTCGCTACCGTCCTCAGAAAAGCCTCCGAAATTGTTCGCAAGTTTCAAACGTTCGGTGAATTGCTGTACGGGGAATTCGTCGGTTCGAGCACTCTCGACACTTGCGATCGTTGATGGCAAGGACTTCGCGTACGAGTCGTGATCAGATACCTCGCCACTAACTTCTTCGTTTGTCGTGGCTCTGCTACCCGCAGCCGAGTCGATACGGTAGTGCCGCAGAAACTGGGACGTCTGCTTGTCGTCGATCGTAAAGCTTTGCTGATCAGCCGCGCCACTCGAAGACCTTGTTCGATGCATACGTGGCGTCAAATACAAGGCTGACGAGGCAGAATCCAAGAGCAAGCGGGCATCTTTGCCGGTCAGGTCGTCGCTAGAAAAATGGTAGGGATTCTCCGCTGATTCAGCAGCGGCCAGCGCGTCGGCCACAGCATCCGCAGACTGAAAGCGGTCGGCCGACGCGGCAAGTTCGTCGATCTCGTACCCTGCCGACAAGGCGAAAGTTATCGTCGCGTTCTCACCCGGCTGTAGCGTGATCGCAGATCGCAGGCTAAAAATTGGGTCGAGTACACTGCCCAGCTTGCCTGGCAGCGGATCTTCCGAGTGCATGGCGTTAGGATTAAAAGTACCGTTGCCACGGCCCAAAAATGTCGCTCGGCAGGTGCTAAATTCAATCGCCTCGCCACCTTGAGATCCGACCAAAAAGTGACAAGCGGCAAGCGATTTTGCAGCAGACTCCCTCGGCCTACGACGCGCATAAAGAATGCCTGTGTCGCTACGCCAGGTTTCCACAAACAACTTCGAATACGCCAGATGCCCCAAATCGGCATTCGCATCTTGTAACACAAGTTCGGCATAGCTCGTTAGCTCCAGTCGACGTACTGACGCGCCCAAGTTTGTTAATTGCACCTGCCGAAATTCGACATGGTCGCTCGTTGCAAGAAACACGCGAAGTTCCGTTCGCACATTGCTGTCTACGCGAACAAATTGCGCCACACCCGCGCGGAATTCAACTTGGTACTCTTCCGGAATTCGCTGTGTTGGCTGCCGGGTCGTCGACCAGAATGATCGATCTTCTAGATCACGAACGAATACAAAATATCCGTCCGCATCTCTGGTAGCATCTGGTCGCCAGCGAGTGAGAGCGAGACCGTCGAAGTGCGCGTACCCCGAGCCGGCTGTCGAAAGCATGGTGACCATCCGCTCGTTGCGGAGTAGTTGGATTGACGGCGAGGGCAAAATGGGCGACCTTTGGTCAAAAGTCGCAATTGATTTCGCCGATCCGATAAGTCTTGCGTCCATGTTAGCTCAAGGCGGCCTTCGGCGTGTCTGGTCCGCTGCGTACTTAGGGCTACATCAATTCGTCGTCTGGTGGCACGATCACCGCACAAATATCCATTATTATCAAGAATGAAAGCGTTTGCAATAATCGTCGCCGCGAGGTCAAATAGGGCGGCATTTGTTTCTCTTCCGAAGAGTCCTGCCTCGAATTCTTACTGCCCACGGCTATGACGACTGATGAGCGTAAAAATGCCGCGCGCACTGGTCAGGTCACCTGGTCCCAGCTCATCGCCTACGGCACCGGCGGCGTCATCCCCATCGCCCTGTTCAACATTGCGGGGCAACTGATCGCTTTGCTGGGGAACATTTCCCTTGGACTAAGTGCCGTTTGGCTCGGCGCGATCTTGCTGATACCGCGCTTGTGGGATGCGTTTTCTGACCCCATTATCGGACACCTTTCCGACAACACGCGTACCCGATGGGGCCGGCGACGTCCTTACATCGCCGCCGGCGGCATCTTCGTGGCCGTAAGCTTTGTGTGCATGTGGTGGGTACCGCGCGAGGGCTCCGGATTTGCCGGCAGCGACGCAGCGCATCAGTGGCTGCAGCTGGGCTTCATCCTTAGCAGCGTGGTCGTCTTCTATACCGCGTGCACGCTCTTCGAGATCCCGCACGGCGCGTTGGGGATGGAGATGGCGAATGACTACCACGAGCGCACGAGGCTGTTTAGCTCCAAAGCTTTCTTCGGAAATCTGTTCGCCATGGGAACGCCGTTTCTTATCAAGCTGGCAAGTTTAGAGACTTTCAAAGGCACTGGAGACCTCGTCGATGGTATGCGTTATGTATCGCTGCTCGTCGCTGGAGTCTTGCTGCCGCTTTCCCTTTGGTGGTTCTTCGCCCTACGCGAGCCGATGTTTGCATCAGTACGTCGACAGAAAAAGACGTCGTTTTGGCAAGAGATGCGCGTCACGCTGTCCAACAAGACGTTTCTTAGTCTGGTAGCGATTATTTTCACGCTCGCGATGGGCTTCAACTTTGTGTCCTTGTTCAATCAGTACACCATCATATTCTATCTGTATGGTGGAGATGAGTACGGTGCCGCCGACCTGCTCGCCTGGAACGGTCTACTCTGGGGTGTTACCGGTGTGTTGGCTGCTTTTCCACTCAATTGGCTGGGTAAAAAATTCGGCAAAAAGACCACTTTAATCATCGCGATTCTGCTCATGGGATCAGCGCAGCTCGCTAAGATCATTTGCTACTCGCCGGAGTACCCCTATCTGGTCTTTATTCCAACCGTCTTGCTGTCTGCCGGGATGTTCATGTTTTTCACACTCGCCGCGTCAATGGTTGGCGACATTTGCGACGAGGACGAACTGAAGACGGGCACACGCACCGAAGGAAGCTACTATGCGGTCTTCTGGTGGTATATCAAAATGGGGAGTGCGTTCGCCGGCCTCGTCATGGGCGCGCTCGTCACGTTCACGGACTTTGACGAACAGCAGAACCGAATCGCCAACGAGTTGCGTAGCGCCATTGCTGCTATCGAAGAGGAAGCATCGAACTCGTCCGAGAGTACTCCCCCTAGGCTCGTTGATCAGCAATTGGTCAGCCGCCAATTCAAGCAACTTGACGCATCGCTGAACGAACTTGAAGCGCAGTGGCGTGGAGACCACGGTGAGCTTGAATCGAACATGAGCCCCAAGACAGATCAGCACCTTGCGCAGCTCCTCAAGCATCTCGATGCGTTCAGACAACAAAGCGCGAGATCGCTATCGGGTATCGAAGAAACCGGCTATGCGGCGGAACTCATCAAGCGCGAAGCCCAAGCTATGCTCAGTGCCTCGCTTGCCCTCAAAGCACAAGCGCCAGGGACGTTGCGATGGATGCAGATCGTTGAGATCACCATCCCGCTCGCACTCGGCGTCTTTTCGATCATGCTGGCGTTTCGGTATCCGCTGACCGAAGAGCGATGCTACGAGATCAAGGCGAGCCTTGAAAAGATGCACCAGGAGCGTCGTGCGAAAGACAACCAAGCCGATTGAGACGCCAGAATCTCCGGTCTCAGGTTCCGAAGCGATCCACAGCGCCGCACGAGACGCGCACGACCAATTCGGACTGCAGCGTCAACTTCGTCGTGGGACGCTTTTCGTCATCAAGCCGACTGCATAGCAATTCGACGGCCGAAGCGCCCATACTCGACATCGGCACATGGACGGTCGTCAAACGTGGCCGCGTCATTTGTGCAATCCGCGTGTCGTCAAAACCAACAACGCGCAACTGCTGTGGCACGGCAATCCCTTGTTCGATCGCCGCATCAATTATGCCCGCCGCCATTTCATCATTCGCCGCAAAAACGCACGCGTCGCTGGCCGCCCACTCTCCCACGCGTTCCAACCCGAGCTGATACGCCGGCTCGTAGCGATAATCCAAATGCACGACGTCCGCTGCTGCCACAGTCAAGTTAGCAGCATGCATTGTTTCGCGATATGCCGCTAAGCGTTCCATCGTGTCGATATTTGTCGCTAAACCACCTACGAATACGACCCGCTTCGCTTCACAGCGATCGATCAAATGCTGCACCATCGCCCCAGCACCCTGCCGTTGATCGATCACGACGCTGTCGTGTTTGATCCCGTCGAGATTGCCGTCCAAAACGACAAAAGGAATTTTGACGTTGGCCAGAGTTTCGCGAGTCCGCGCGTCAACCTGCGAAACCATCACTGCCACTCCGTCTACCAGCCCATGTCCCAGCACTGCAGACAGCAGCGCACTGCCGTCATCATCGGTTGGCACCGATGAAATCATCAGTTGGTATCCGAGTTCGTGTGCTCGAAAATTAGCGCCTCGGATCACTTCCGAATAAAACTCACCGTGCAAGTCGGGCAGCACCAGCCCGAGAATATTACTCTTGCGCAGCATCAACCCGCGAGCAAATACGTTCGGCCGGTAGCCCAAGTCTCGAATTGCCGTTTCCACGCGCTTCCGCGTGTCGGCATTGACGATATTGCGGCGATTCAACACACGCGAGACGGTGCTGATCGAGACGTTCGCCTTCTTCGCGACATCTTCAATCGATACGGCCAACTTGGTACTCCTGGATCATGGTGAGGGCGTATCAATAAGATCGAATTTGACAGCGCTTTCATTAAATAATATCCTTTAAAAATAGTTGATGTCAACATTCAGAGGCTCTCTGAATGCAACAATTTTCAGTCGGTCGCCCTCGCCAAAGCGCAGGTCGGCCTTGATAGGCGGGTTCTCCAATCATGTCCAGAAACTGCGCTGTTCGCGCCGCCCTTATCTCGGTCACGTTGGTTATCGGAGTAGAGCAACGATCATCACTCGCAACCGAAATCAAACGTTCGGCTGCTACCGACGCCTCGATCGAGTATCCGTTTACTCCCGACGACGAGGCGTTGCTCGACGAGATTCAATACGGCTGCTTCAAGTTCCTCTGGGACCAAGTCGGCAGCCCGGTGCCACTTGTCAAAGACCGTCTGACTGATGATGTCGTTTCGAGCCTAGCTGGAGTTGGGTTTCAACTCTCTTCACTGCCCATCGGAATTCAGCGTGGTTGGATCACTCAATCCGAGGGCGAACAGCGGGCTGAACAGATTCTGCAAGCCTTAGTTCAGCGGCAAGACAACAAGAAGTTCGGCATCTATCTCCACTATGTCGACCTCAATCACGGCGGTCTGCATAGTAGTCGCGGCGCTCAGGTGCAAGCGAGCACAGTCGACCACGCGTTGCTACAAGCGGGGGCTATGACTGCGGGCGTGTACTTTGGCGGCGAAGTCGAATCACTGGCCAATCAGATGGTGAGACAAGCGAACTGGAAAACCTACGAAGTGCCGCTGAATGAGGGAGCGCGGAGGTCGAAGGATGACGCGGTCGAAAAATTCATCTCTTTCGGCTGGCGTGCCGAGCGAGAATACGAAGGACTGGCCGGTCCGGGAGATTTCCGACCGTGGTCGTGGTACAAGGCGAGCGACGAGGAATTGCTCGTGACGTTTCTCGCTGTCGGCTCGCCAACGGCTGAGCATCGCGTCGAACCCGAAATGTATTATCGACTGCATCGAACCATCAAGCAGCATAGACAGATGTCACCGCATGTCGTGTCTTGGGGCGGGCAGGCCTTCACGTACTTTTTCGCACACTGCTGGATAGATTATCGCGGCTATGGTGCCGACGATCCGCAGACGTTCGGCGTCGATCAGCCGCCTGTCGATTGGTTTGAAAACTCCCGCCGTGCTCTGCTGACCCATCGGCAACGCTGTATTGAATCAGCCGAAGATTTTCGCTCGTTTGGGCCCAATCGATGGGGAATGAGCCCTTGCGCTGACATCAATTCGAAGGGAGACATTTCCTACATCGTTCAGTCAGTGCGACCATGTATGGAGGACCGCGATAACTTCTTTGGAGGCACGGTCGCGCCATACGCGGCGGGCTCGTCGATCATGTTTACTCCTGAAGAGTCGATCGCCGCACTGCGAGACTTCCGCCACCTCAAGGACGACGCTGGCAATCTGATCGTCTGGCGCGACACCGAGGAAGGCGGTTACGGCCTTCTCGACAGTTACAACCTCGATCGGACCGATCGAAAAGGCACGCCCGACTACCTGAGCATCGACCATGGGCCCATGCTGTTGGCCATCGAAAACGCCCGCACGGGACTCATCTGGAAATTGTTTATGCAACATCCGTCGACGCGAGCGGCTATCGAACGACTAAAGTTCAGACCGCTTGACTGAGTCCTCAGCGCCTGACAATCGGGTCGTTCGATACTATCTCAAGTTCTTCGCGCAAGCGGCTGAGTTCCTGCTCCATTCTGCGTTGCCGTTTCGCGTAGTCCGCCTGTCCATAAACGCTCCGCATTTCGTCGGGGTCACTTTCGAGATCGAACAATTCCCATTCGTCTAGTTTGTAGTAATGGATCAGCTTGAGCCGGCCGTCTGTCACCCCGTAGTGTTCGCTGACATTGTGCCCGTTGCCTTCGTAATAGTGGTAGTAGAACGATTTTCGCCACTCGTCTGGCTGCTCGCCACGCATTAACGGCACCAGGCTGGCGCCTTGCATCTCGACAGGCACTGACTCACCTGCCACTTCCAAGAATGTCTCAGCAAAGTCGAGATTCGAAGTGATGTGAGTGTCGACCCTGCCGGGTTCGATTGTGCTAGGCCACCGCGCCAGCAGTGGCGTGCGAAGAGACGGCTCGTACATGAATCGCTTATCAAACCAGCCATGTTCGCCCAGGAAAAATCCCTGATCGGAGCTATAGATCACCAGCGTGTTATCTGTCAGGCCGTGTTGATCCAGATAATCGAGCACTACTCCGACGCTGTCGTCGACCGATGCGGCACTGCTGAGATAGTCTTGCAGATAGCGCTGATATTTCGCGCGCACCAGTGCCTGACCGGCAAGCGTTTCCTCGTCGAACACCTGATTCTTGCGAGCCATTGTGGGTTTCCAAGTGGCGAACTGTTTGCGAGTCAACTTGTTCTCAAACCAATCTCGAGCCTGCGACTCACCCGCGGTGTTCAAGCGATCGTAATCCCAAGCTTTGAGATCAGGGCCACGCAGATTCATGTCGTCGGCGATTCTCATCTTGGCAAGCCGTGCGGCTGACGCGCGGTTGCGGTAATCATCGAACAGCGTGGCTGGCTCTGGGAATTCAACTCCTTCGAAGTCATCCAGATGCTCCGGTGACGGATCCCACGGTCGATGCGGCGCCTTGTGCTGCATCATCAACATAAACGGCTTACTGGGATCCCGACCTTGCTCCAGCCATTGCAACGTGTACTGGGTAATCAAGTCGGTGACATACCCGACATGTTGTCGCACGCCCAACGGACCGACGAATTTCGGCTGATAGTAGTAGCCTTGGGTGTGAAGCAAGTCCCAGTGATCGAATCCTTGCGGAGGATTGTTGTGCCCGAGGTGCCATTTGCCAACGATCGCCGTCTGATACCCAGCTTGCTGCAGTAAGCGCGGAAACGACTGCTGACTGCTGTCGAACTGTTGCCCGTTAACGAATACGCCGTTTTTATGGCTGTACTTGCCAGTCAGAATGCACGCTCGGCTCGGACCACAGATCGAATTCGTAACGTAACAGCGATCGAATCGCATGCCTTGGGTGGCGAGGCGATCGATGTTTGGAGTCCTTGTTAGCTGCGAGCCATAGGCGCTGATTGCTTGACAGGCGTGATCGTCGGAGAAAATGAAGAGGATATTCGGTCGACCATTCGTGACGGCGAAACACGCATCATAGGCTGCAAGCGCTTGCAGCAAGGCCACAACGGTCAGTAGAAGTCTCGTCATCGTAAGTCTCCTCAGATTAATTGGCTTGAGAAATCTCGTCGCCGTGATGCTCACACCGCTAGGCTTGAGAGCTTTTCGCAAGGAGTTGTTTGAACTGCTTCCAAGCAAGCGTATTTGCCACGTCGGCCGCGGTCAGTCCGCCGCGCCGCGCCTGCTGCACACCATGCCGCATCACGTCGAAACCGCTCGTGCTGTGTGCGTCGGTGCTAATCACAATCGGCACACGGTGTCGCTTGGCTGCTGCACAGTGAATATCACTAAGGTCGAGTCGTGCCGGATTGGCATTTAGTTCCAGCATCTTACCGTGCATGGCGGCGGAGGCAATTACCTGCTCGATGTCGACGGCGTAGGGCTCGCGACGGTTGATTAGTCGTCCGGTCGGATGCGCAATGATGTCGACATGCGGATTTTCGAGCGCGCCAAGAATCCGCTCGGTAATCTGCTCACTCGGCTGTTGCTGGCCATAATGGACGCTGGCAATTACGCAGTCCGCTTCGGCGAGGACATCATCAGGCAAGTCCATTCCGCCTTTCTCCAAGATATCGCACTCGATACCTTTCAAGACCTCGATGCCCTCCAACTCGTCGCGTACGCGATCGATTTCGGCCCACTGCGCGCGCAGTCGTGCGGGATCCAAACCGTTGGCCATCGACACGCGTTGAGAATGATCGGTAATCGCGATGTACTCCAAGCCGCGTGCCTTGGCGGTTGCGATCATCTCTGCCAGCGACGCCTTTCCATCGGTGGCCGTGGTGTGCATGTGCAAATCGCCGCGGATGTCGGCTACCTCTACCAATTCAGGCAAAACGCCCTGCTCGGCCCAATCGAACTCCTGCCGAGCCTCGCGCAGTTGCGGAGGAAAGCATGGCAAATCAAGCGCGGCGTAAACGTCTTGCTCGCTTGCTCCAGCCAGATAGGTTTCGGCACCGCTATCCTCAATCCGATATACGCCCCACTCGTTGACTTTCAGTCCCTGCTGCTTCGCCCGTCCTCGCACGATGACATTGTGGTCTTTCGAGCCTGTGAAGTACTGCAAAGCGGCACCAAACGATTCGGCCGGAACCACGCGCAGGTCGATCTGTAGCCCGCTTCCCAAACGCACAGACATCTTGGTATCGCCTTGCGCAAGCACGTCGGCGATACCTGGGAGCTGACCAAAGTGCTCCATGACCGACGCACTATCGGTCGCTTCGACCAGCAGGTCGAGATCGCCGATCGTCTCGCATCCGCGTCGATAGCTGCCCGCCATCTCCATCTGCGCAACTCCCTCGGCGGCGCGCATATGCTCCAGAAGCTCCTGAACCACCGCGTCGGCATCGGCCCAACGAGTGCGTGATTCAGCTTGCTCAGCAATGGCAAGGCCCTTGAGAATCGTCTCTTCGGTTTTTGCTCCAAAGCCCTTCAGGTCGCGAACCCGCTGCTCCGTGCAGGCGACGCGCAGCTCGTCGAGTGACGCCACGCCCAGTTGCTTGTGCAGCACCGCGGCCTTCTTCGGACCAAGTCCTGGCACTCTCAATAAGGCCATCAGACTGGCGGGCAACTCGCTAAGGAGATCTTCAAGAGCTTTCAACTTGCCCGTCGTGAGTAGCTCCTCAGTTTTCTCGGCCAGCGTCTTGCCGATGCCGTCGAGATCCGTCAGCTGGCGGTCAGGATCGGCAACAATCGACCCCAATGGCTCGCTCAGGTCAGCAATTTTTCGAGCGCCACTGCGATATGAGCGAATTCGGAACGGGTTGGCCCCCTGAAATTCGAGCAGATCAGCAAGCTGCTCGAACACCGCCGCAATTTCACGATTGTTCATGACCCCAAGTTTACCCCTTCGGCGGCCACTCGGGGAACCGCTCGTGAAACTCGTCTTGCCTTGCTAGCGGAATCCGCGATAGTCTGCCGCTGATCAAGTCTCGTCATCACCCTGTGGAGCTGTGTGATCATGCGTTATCTGTTCGTAGCAACCCTCGCCGTGGCCTGGGGTGTGCCTGCCGAAGCGGGTCTCGAATTCAGCATCGAAACGCGTGATTTTGACTACTCGCCGCCAAGGGTCGAGCAATCGAAGATCTTGGCCGAAGGAATCTCGCTGAAAATGGAATCCAACGACGGGCAAAGTGGACTGCCTGATACGGTAATTTATCGTGGTGACCGACGCGAGATGATGGTGGTCGATCACCAGCGACGCAGCTACATGGTGATCGACAAGCAGTTTGCCGCCAATATGATGCGGCAACTCCAGCAGATGTCTGGCCAGATGCAGGGCATGATCGACAGTATTCCCGCTGACCAGCGTGCGATGATCCAACAGATGACGCAGAACCAACCTCAAACTGGCGGACAGTTTGCGCGCCCACAAATCGACGTCCGTCGCGTGGGTACGCGTGCCCAAGTGTATGGTTACCCATGCACACTTTATTCCGTCAGTCGCGACGGACGCAAGGTTCGCGACGTCTGGGTGACAAACTGGAACAACATTCAGGGGAGCCGCAATCTGACGACCACATTTGAGAGTATGTCGCAGTTTACTGAAGAGCTCTTGTCTGCGTTTCCGGTTCAAGCTCAGCAGCAAGCGCCAATGCAAGACAACGCGCTCGCGACGATTAGCAAGATGGGCGGCTTTCCGGTCGCCTCACGCGAATACCGCATCGATGGCACCGTCGCAAGCGAATCGGCACTGCGTGGCGCAACCTATCGGCAGATCGGCCTCACGGAATTGCAGCCGCCAACCGGCTATCAGCAAGAACCGATGTTTGGTGGCATGTCGGCAGCGGGTAGTAGCCTGCGTGGCCAAGGGCGTCGCTAGCTGCCGCCGGTGGATAAGAATTCGACCAGATCGCGCAGCTGATCAATCGAAACCGTCTTTTCCAAACCACTTGGCATGATTGAAGTCTCACTCGCTTCGCGGACTTCAATCTCGTCGCCACGCAGTCGGATCTGATTACCGTCCGAGTCCGCATAAATCTCCTTGCCCTCATCGCCTGCCTTGTGCAATCGCAGCGCCAGCAGCGTTCTGCCCGCGTCCGTTTGCAGCTTCCACGGTTGGTAGTGAGGTGCCATCTCGCGGCTGGGCTGCAAAATCGAAGCGATGATCTGCGTTCGCGAATTGCTGAGGTGAATCCGCGAGAGATCTGGACCGATCTTGCCTCCTCGTCCCTCGTACTGATGGCAGACGGCACAGCGTGCGCCCTTCGCCGAAAAGAACAGACGTCGTCCGGCTTCGGCGTCGCCGGATTCGCCTAGCAATCTGTTCCACGCCGTCAAGTCACTGGTATCGGGTTTGACTTCGTCGACAGTTGGAATTAGCCCTCGCAATCGCTGCACGCGGCGTGCTTCTTCGGCGATCGTGGAGCTTTCGTCGGTCGTCAGAGAATTTAGGAGGTCACCGTACTCCTGCGTCGCCGCGAGCGACGAAATCGCCTGAGCGCGCACCTGGTCGCTTTGCGCATCATCTCGCGCGACATCAGCGAGCAACGCGAACCGATCGGGGTTCGTTTGCAAACCGAGCGTACGAACCGCTTCAAGCCTCAATGGCCGGTGATCCGACAGCAAGTAGTTTTTGAGCCGGTCAACCGTCAAGAATTTGTTATCGGGCGAGACCATTCGCAACGCGAGGGCGTGCTGCTCAGGCGAGCGCGAACTATTCTTCAATTCGCGGACAAACAGGCCATCATTGAGCGTCGATCGACGATGCTTCGGCTCGCCATCCAGCCACTCCAAGGCGCTGAGCACCTGCAGATAGTACCTGGCATCAGGGATCACACCATCTAGCAATTGCGCCACATCGTCTCGCAACGATTGAATCCGCTCGTCAGCGATCCAACGCACGGCATAAAGCCGAGTGTCCGCATCGGGTGCCTGTAGCAATTCTGGCAGAATCGCAATCTCGTTGCCCATGCCAATCCAAAGCTTGTGCCACCGCGCAGCCTGCGCCTGCGCAAGTCGCTCCGCGCTAGACGTAGGCAAAAACCCAGGCCAGGTTCGGAATTCCTGGACGTAGCCCCGGACAATGCGCTGCCGCTCAAACGCGTCGGCAGAATTAACCGACTTCCGCCAATCGTCTGCCTGCCGCGTTGGCGATTCTACCTCACCTGCGTCAGCCGCGTCGCTGTCGAAACTCAGACGCCAGATGCGACCCTTACCATGCACCGGATAACTGTGATCGACCCAGTCGGCAAAGTACAACGATCCATCCGGTGCAACTGCACAACCCGTCGGCCGGAAGTCTGAATCACCTTGTACTGCAATCGCCTGCTCCGCCTGGTACGTAGCTCCGCGCGGAGTCAATCGATAACGTTCTAGGCGGTGATCCCCCCAACTGGTCACCCACAGAAAGCCCCTGTGAGGCAGCACCGCGCAAGGAGCTTCGCCAGTTCCGGCGAGCATCGGTAGCGTACCCGGCAACTCGCCGTTCCACGCTTGCAGAGGGTGTATGCCCGCGCGGCTATACTCCCATCGGTGACCATAGTCGCCGGACGCCACCGCATGAATGAGCCGACACGGTGGGCTAGAATCGGGATCGTTATCTACAGTAAACACCTCGCCGTTGGGCAAGGTGCAGATCGAGAAGGGATTCCAAAAGCCATTGCAAAACCGACGCAGTCTCTTTCCATCAGTCGTGCAGTGAAAGATCGTGCCAACGCCCCCGTGATCGCTGTAAGCACTGCCGTCCGCGCCGACAAGCTTGTAAGCAACGCCAAAGTTTTCGCCTAGGCCGACGTACATGCCACCTTTGCCGTCGAGAGCAATGCCGCCTAACGCGTTATGCGGGAAATTCTCCTCGGTCTCCAACTTCAAGATAGATTCGCTGGAATCCATCACGCCGTCACCGTCGGCATCGATGAGCAGATCGACCGATCGCCGCGTCACGAGGTAGAACATCCCCGGGCCAGCCGTGATGATGTTCATGGATTGCTGAAAGCCTTCGGCGAACGTACTCCACTTGTCCAGCTTCCCATCGCCGTTGGAGTCAGACAGCATCCGAATGCGATCGGATTTAGGTCCCTGGTAGTCCTGGGAACGCTGATGTGTATGCGATTCGATTACTAGTAGGCGGCCGGCTAAATCAAACGTCATGCCGACAGGCGTCACGATCTCAGGCTCGCGACCTGCAAGCTCCAGCTGCGCCCCTTCGATTAGTACCCGGGGTTCAGCGGCGTCTGTGTCGGCGATTACAACCATGGCAATTGGTAGTGCCAACAGAAAATTTCTAGTAACCGCACCCAGCAACTGTGTCATGCCTGTCTCATGGAAGGATAGATTCGCGTTCGTAAACCGATATTTAGATGATAGCATAGGCAGAGTGCGATTCGGAGTCTTTCTGCGGGGACGAGTGGTGACGCAACGAAAAAAACTGCTACTCTCGCTTGCCGCGGTGCTTCTCGTCGCGATGATCGCTGGCTACATCGTCGCCAGTTCCCTGTTCGATCAAGCGACTCGCAAAGTCATGGCTCAAGTCATTCAAGTGGCTGACCAGCAGGGCCTCGAATTGGCAGAACCCAGCTTCGAATCGGCGCACCTTTCGCCCCTGCTATCAGCGCACTGGTACGGCCTGCGCGCCAAGATCCGCTTGCCCGAGGGCGCCGACAGCCAAAGCGACCGAATGTGGAACGTCTATGTAAATCACATGAAAGTCCGCAAGGGGCTTTCAGAAAGCTCCGTCGTCGAGATCGACCGCGTGACCATTACGACGGACGGCGGGGCGGCGCAGGCTTTTGATGCACTTGACTCTTCGCAGCGGGCTATTGAGCTTGAGCGTATCGTCTGCCACTGTCCGCTGAGTTTGTTCGATCCTGGCAAGTCTTTGCGCACGGTCTTACCAGAAGTCGTCCGCCTGCTCACGGCAACGGAGTTCAATATGCCGTTGGAACTCAACGGCAGTCTGTCGTTTTCGCTCAACGACGATCCCGTTAAGATTGGCATCGAAGTACAACAGACGGACGACACTTACGCGCTTCGCCTTACGCCCGCAGATGTCGCCAAGCTGTCGCAGCGGTTTGATGAGCAGCTCACCGAGGCCGAAGTCCAACTCCTCGCTGACTATCCGCTACGCGCCGCGCGACTGCTAGAGATCAAGGACGCCGCCGAATCGGACTCACGCCGCGCCCGCGAGCGAGACGAGTCGATCCCTGAAGATGCCTTTCGCCATGTGCTGTGGAGCTATCTGCTGGCGAAGACATACGGTGAG
The DNA here is from genome assembly GCA_039184115.1 of Planctomycetota bacterium. Lineage (GTDB taxonomy): Bacteria > Planctomycetota > Planctomycetia > Pirellulales > Lacipirellulaceae > Bythopirellula. Next base: position 23,976 of record JBCDBK010000059.1, read on the forward strand.
GAGTTCGCGAAACGCGTCGGCGATGCCCATGAACAGGGAGACACGGGCAACACACCGGCGGAGCGTGAGATGGACTATCACAATAACGCGATTGGTCGGGCCTACGCCGCGAATAAGTTCCCACGCACGGCGCTGCTGAAACGCATGCTGCAAGACCCAGAAGTGCGTCGCCAGCCGTAGCGTCAAAGGGGATTCGCGACGATAAGGTGTTCCTCGACGACACGACCTTCAATCAGGTGCTGCTGGATAATCTTTTCCAACACTGCGGCATTGCACTCGCCGTACCAAGCGCCTTCGGGATAAACGACGGCAATCGGACCGCCGCTGCAAATACGCAGACAATTGGCCTTGGTACGAAAAATACCGCCCTGCTCGCTGAGGCCTAATTCTTTCAATCGCTGCTTGAGGTACTGCCACGCGACCAGTGACGACTCCTTGTCGCAGCACTTGGGTTTGGTTTGGTCACAGCAGAGTAGGATGTGCCGCTTCGTCGCCGCAACGCCGACGGCTTCGGCCAGCTGTCGCTGGTTTTCTATTGGATTACTCGGGCGTCCTTCACTCATTGGGTTACGTCTCGGTCTCAGCGGCTACGTCGATGGGCAACTCGAATGACATAGTTAGGCCCGGCCCTTCATTGTCGGTCGCGGTCAGTGTACTACCGTGCGATTCGACAATGGTCCGGCAGATTGCCAGCCCGACGCCTAGTCCTGTCTCTTTGGTGGTATAGAAGGCGTCAAACATCTTCTCAGCATCAACGTCCGCAAGTCCAGGACCACGATCGATGACCGAGAACCGTATAAAGTCCTCGGCACCGGGCTCGATGACCAAACGAATTTCTTCGTCATCGAGACTCGCCTCAGCATACGCGTCGCGCGCATTCAGGATGAGGTTCAGTAGCACCTGCTTGATTTGCACCGAATCGCAAGAGATGTTTGGTAAGTTATCAGCGACATCGATCGAGATTTTTCCGACGCCCTGCGCGACTTCGCGAGTAATGAGTCTGGACAGTCTCGTTGATAGCTCCGTTGGGGCAATCGAAATGGTGGCTTTGGCGCTCGGTTTGATGAATCGACGGAAGCTTGCGATTAGCTCCGCCGCACGATCGGCGTCGCCAACAATCTCTTCGAACAGAGCGGGGAGCGACGACATCTCGAAGTTGTCGTTTTTCAGACGCAGAAGAGCACCTTGGGCGTAGTTCTTAATCGCCTGCAGCGGCTGGTTCAATTCGTGAGCGATTCCTGTCGCGGTTTCGTTCATCGTCGCGACGCGAGAGAGGTGGGCCAGACGGTCCATGTTGCGTTGCATTTCGCCCTCCATCCGTTTTTTTTCCGTGATGTCCCGCCAGACACTCCGACTCGCGACGATTTGACCGCTCTCGTCTCGGACTGATGCGACGACGAGGCTCACATCGATTGCCGAGCCATCTTTTCGCGCCAGAACTAGCTCACGGTTGTTGACGACACCTACGGTGCGGAACTCTTCAAACGCTTTTCGAGCATCTTCGTGGCTATCTCGGTGGTACAAATTGAAAACGGGCTTGCCAACGACCTCTTCAGCAGCGTAGCCCGTTTCGTTCAGCAAAGTTTGGTTGCACTTGATAACTGATCCGTCGCGCGGATCGACCGAGACATGCATATCGGGGGCATTTTGATACAGATCTTCATACATCTCTTGCGAGGATGCTAGCTGCTGCGTCTTCTGCAGGACCAACTGCTCGAGGTTGGCATTGGTTTGACTAAGCTTCGTCTGGCTTAACCTGAGAGAATCTTCGGTGGTCTTAAGCGCTGTGATGTCGGAAGCCACGACGAGCAACCCTTTAATACCCCCTTGCTCATCCGGAATTGGAATCTTGTCTGTCATAATCCAGCGAGGTTCTCCGTTATCGGGCTTTAGCAGCTGGACGTATCCGAGCTTGGGCTGCTTGGACGCGATAACGGCCAGATCATCTTCGTAGAATTTCTCGGCGTTGTCTGGATAGAACTCGACGGCAGGGCGTCCTTCGATCTCTGACCGGTCCAGTCCGATCGTCGCGGCTGCGGCTCGGTTCAGTCGCAGAATGTTGTTTTGCTTGTCTTTGAAGTAGAGATAAGCGGGTACGTGGTCGAGGATGAGTTCGGCGTCGCGGCGTTCCTCCTCCAATTGGCGTGCCGCTTCGTTGAGAAGCTTGAGGTTGAGATGAGCATCAAGCTGCGAAACCACTTGCCGGGCTAACATCCGCAGCGCCGACAGCTGGTCGTCGGTCAACTGCCGCGGCTCGCGATCGATGACGCATAGCGTCCCCAGGGCGTACCCTTCTTTGGTAACGAGCGGCGCGCCGGCGTACGAGCGTATATGCGGCGCACCGGTCACTAGCGGATTATTCGCAAATCGCTCGTCCTCGAGCGCATTTTGCACGACTAAGATCTCGTCGGGGCTGCGAATGGCGTGGGCGCAAAACGCAAACTCGCGAGGCGTTTCCTCCGCGTCAATACCCACGCGCGACTTGAACCACTGACGCTGCTCGTCGACCAAGCTAATCAGACTAATCGGCACCTCGCAGATGTGGGCTGCGAGCTGCGTGAAGTCGTCATACAGCTGCTCAGGATCGGTATCAAGGATCTGATAGCGAATGAGCGTTGCCAGACGAGAGGTTTCGTCGGATCCTTGAATCGTCGCCATCGTTTATCTTCGGTATGGTAATAAACAACCAGAAACTACTGTCTGCCCGCAGACTGCACGATACCATATTCATCGCCGCAGTCGCCGAAACTTCGATGCGACATTTTCGCACCGTGGTCGCCCAGCATCGACCTGCTTCCTACCGTATAGTCCAGTAGCAGTCGAAAGGCACCGTGACACGCTCCCGTCCTTGTCGGTCCGCAGCTAGGGACGTGTTTTCCAATCAACATCTACTGATTAGTCATGGTTGACTGTTGGCTCGCCCGAGCGATCCGGGTAAAATCAGGAGGAATCGCACATGCCAAGGTTGGATTGCGTGGCACGCTTCTACGACTGTTTCTCATTCAGTATTTTAGGCAAGTTCCCATTCCCCAACCACATCAATAAATCGCGTTCGCATGGACACTGAGAGCGTTGTATACATCGTGGACGATGATCCAAGTGTGCGTAAGTCGCTCAGTTGGCTATTGGAATCTGCCAATCATCAGACGCTCAGCTTCGAGTCGGCGAAAGAGTTCTTGGGAGCTTACGATCCGAATCGGCCGGGTTGCCTGCTACTCGACGTGCGCATGCCCGAGTCGTCAGGCCTGCAGCTGCAATCGACGCTAGACGAGCGGGATGTCGACGTGCCGATCATTTTCATTTCTGGGCATGTTGACGTACGCCTCGCTTCCGAAGCCTTTCGCGCAGGTGCGTGCGATGTACTTACCAAGCCGGTGGATGTCGATGTGTTGTTGGAGCGAGTAGGCGAGGCTCTCGAGAAAGACAAAGAAAACCGCGTCAAACGCTCGACCGTCGAGGCGAAGGTGCGGCAACTTGGAAAATTGACGCCCAAAGAAGGGGAAGTCTTCCAGGAAATGATGAAAGGCAGAACCATCAAACAGCTGGCAAGCCACTTCAACATCACTTTCCAAACAGCGGCGAAGCATCGAGCAAGAGTGCTCGACAAATTGAATGTCGAAACCGACGCCCAGCTAATCAACTCGTATCAGGATTGCTCCGCGACTCCGTAGCTGTTGTATCGTCGCTAGCTGCCGCGATAAGTAGAAAAACCAAACGGCGAAAGCAGCAGCGGGACGTGGTAGTGACCACCTTCTTGCTCCACCGAAAACAACACTTCGACGCGAGGGTAAAAACTACCTCGCTCGGTTGCAGCAAAGTAACTGGCGGTCGCGAACTCGATCCGATAGGTTCCTTGCACCGCTGCTTCGTCAGGCAAGAGATCGGCGACGCGCCCGTCAGCATTGGTGACGCCGCGGCCAACTTCAACGTAGACTCCATCTTCGGCAACTTGACAGAGCGTGACGGTGATACCTGCGGCTGGCTTACCCAGTGCTGTGTCAAGCACATGCGTAGTGATTGGACTCATGTTGGATTCCTATCGGTGAGATCGCAAGCTAGCTTACTTCGCTGCTAACTTCGCTAGTCTAAGGTGGGTAATTTTCCGTTGCTCTGCAGCGGCGATTTTCAACTCGACCGCATCGTCATTCTCCAGCCGCGACACAAGCTCCGACAACATACGTGCGGCAGAAAGCCCCGTCGCGCAGATGATGAAAATATAGCCAAACCGCTTCTCATACTGTTGATTGCCCTCGGCCAGACCCACGAGGGTCTCCTCGTCGCTTTGCTGCACCCCCGCCTGTTCGCCCGACGACCATTGCCGATTGCCTGCCAGCTTCATGCGCAGCGATTCCAAATCGCCGATTTTCGGATGGCTTGCGAACGCCTCTAACCAGGCATCGTCCGGCATCGCATCGAATAATCGATCCGCACAGTCCACCAAAGTGGCAGGACTCTCAAACGATCGGGCCTCGACCATCCGCTCGCACCACCAACTCGCGCCACAACATTTGAGAAATTCTTGGTACGCGCCGTCTGAAGGCAATCCGTTGAGCCATTCCACTACGCCGTTAGTCATCGCCGGCTTATTCATAGCAGCCCTCCCGAGTCTGATAGTGCAAGGCCGTGATGATAGACTCGCGATACAGCGCCTAGCAAATTGCGGCCTTCATACGGTGTGAGCGGGTGACGATGATGTAGCGACTCGCCTCGAACCACAAAAGATTCGTCGGCATCAAACAGCGCCAAGTTCGCCGGAGCGCCAACCTGGATGCCAAACTCACAGCCGACCAGCCGAGCCGGTGCGTGGCACATCCACTCGACAACTTCTGCAAGCGAATGGCCGCGCCTACTTGCTTCGGTCCACACGATCGGCAGCCCAAGCTGCAACGAGCTAATGCCACCCCAAGCCTGATCAAAACGCCCTGTCGCAAGCTGCTTCATCTCCGGTGGACAAGGCGAATGGTCGCTTGCGATGAAATCGATCACCCCTTCTGCGAGCCCGGCCCAGAGGCCTTCGCGATTGTCTGCGTCACGGATCGGCGGCGCACACTTGAATTGCGTTGCTCCGTCCGGGATCTCTTCAGCCGCAAAGGTAAGATAATGCGGACAGGTCTCTACCGTCAGCGGCAGGCCTTCGGTACGCGCGTCGCGTAGCGTCGGCAAGCTGCCGGCATCGGCCAGATGGACAATGTGCGTACGGCAACGCGTCTCGCGGCAAAGTTGAATCATCAAATCAATCGCATCACGCTCGAATTTCGCAGGCCGAGTCGCGAGATAGTCTGCATACCGCCGCGGATCGGCCATCGCCGGTACGGCGCTTTCTAACTCGGCATGCACCAGCAGCGGAACGTCGCGGTCGGCAAGCAATGGCATGACTTGCCGCAGCTCCTTCTCGGTGGCCGCGGGAAACTCGTCGATTCCGCTGTGACAGAGAAACGCCTTGACGCCTCGCACGCTGGCATCGAGCAAGCCAGCAATTTCGTCCTCGTTTCCCGGTACCAACCCCGCATGAAATCCCACGTCGACCTTCAGCTTGCCGGCAGCAGCGGCGCGTTTGGTCTCGAGGGCGGTGGCCGTCGTGGTGACCGGCGCACTATTGAGCGGCATATCCACCAGCGTGGTGATGCCACCCGCAGCGGCAGCCGCCGTGGCAGTCTCGAATCCCTCCCACTCGGTTCGCCCCGGCTCATTGATATGCACATGCGGATCGACCAGGCCCGGCAAAATTACCATCTCGCCGACATCGGTCGCATCGCTCGACTCGTAGCTGCCAATCTCGACGATTTTGCCCGCACGCAATTTGATTGACGCGGCCACTTCGCCGTCGGTTGTCACGACTCGCTGACTGCGAATGTCTAGATCACCTGAGTTTATCGACATCTCGGCTTACATCGCTCGCATTGTTTTGTATCTTGGATCAATCAGCAAATATATCCGAAATAGTTGAGGTTGGCATGCCCGGTCGTCTTCAGTCGCAAAGTTACGGCAAACATTCAGTTCGCGTGAGCAAGGTTCGTCGTCCACGCGTCGCGGCCGCCAACGTCGAGCATCACGAGTTCGTCGAAGCGTCGGTCAACATCGAACTGCAGGGCGCATTTGACGCGGCTTACACCGCTGCCGACAACACGTCCATCATCGCGACCGATACCTGCAAGAACACGGTCTACGCCCTCGCCAAAGATCACTCCCTCGATACGATCGAGTCGTTCGGCGTCACGATCGCGGAGTACTTCCTCACCAACTTCTCGCACGTCGAAAACTGCCGGATCACGCTCTCGGAACAAGTGTGGACACGAATTTCCGACTCGGCCCATGCGTTTATCGCCAACGATAAGGCGACACCGACGGCAACGGTAAGCTGCCAGCGAGGTTCCCAACCGATCGTTCAGTCAGGCGTGAAACATGTCCTCATCGCCAAGACGACCGAAAGCGGCTTTACGAACTTTCACGAAAGCGAATTCCGCACTCTCGCAGATACCGAAGATCGCATTCTCGCCACCGATATGACCGCTGAATGGACTTACGCGTCTGGAGAGCTCGAATTCGCCGCTAATCGCCGCTCCATTTTCGACGCGCTGTTGGCCAAATTCATCGACCACTACAGCAACAGCGTCCAAGAGACGCTGTACAAAATGGGTCAGTCCGCACTGGATTCGTGCTCAGCGATCACAGAAATCACGCTCACCATGCCCAACAAGCACCACCTACTCGCGAACCTCTCGCCCTTCGACCGTGAAAACGAAAACGAAGTCTTTGTCGTCACTGACGAACCGTTTGGCTACATCACCGCCACGATTGAGCGTGCGTAACCCAGCCACTTACGTCTGCAGTCCGACATTCTCTTCGCTACCCGTGTCGTTTGGCTTATCAGCCGAATTCGATGAAAACCCAACGAAGGGCTTATCTCGATAAGAATCATTGTCCGAATCTCAGTGTCATACTTCGAAGGATTCTTACCGTAGAAACGTCCGTTTTCACGATAATCCAACAAGCAGTTTCCAAGCTTGGTGGTTCACTTCTGCGCTAGAATCCCAGAACGAGAATCTGTCGAAAGGATGTAATATTCAGGCGGTTGCGATGCCCGTTCGGTCCCTAGTCAACTAGCTGTTGGTTGCAGAAGCGACGTCATTGAATACGGATTCTCAAGCCGTAGATATGCGGCGAACTCCAGGGCAATTGGAATTACCCAAAAAGGGGAATCATCGTCAAAAGGTGCCGGATAACCGGACAAATTGTAAAGCGTCTTGGCACAAATCTCTTCGAACGAGTATTGGCACTGGAGTCGAGCATTTGCACGCTGGTCTGCACCTAGCGTCTTATCACGAATTCGGTCGAAGAGGTCATGGCCGTTCCGCCATAATTCACGGTCAGCAGACATTGCCTTAAGTTCGGAGAGTGTGCTGACTTCAGAACAGTGCGGCAGAAAAAAGCCCACCATTTCCCCGATGGCAGTTGCAACTTGAATTTCTGAGGACATTTGGTCGTCAACATGGTAATACGGGCAACAAAATCAAGGCAGTTTTAAGCATACCACAATCTACCTCTACTTCATCGGTGTGGAGTTTTTTCGGAG
>JBCDBK010000060.1:0-31232 GCA_039184115.1 Planctomycetota bacterium
AGCGAGGCCTTTTCTACCGACATCAATTCAACGAACCCCCATGAATGCAATGCTGCGAAAGCAATGCTTAACAGTTGGTGGGAAAGTACTTAGCAAAAGCTACGTGCCATTCGTGTGAACATTCTCTTTTGGAATCTGACGGTTGTTGAAATGGGCGACTATCATCGCCATCAAGCGATTGGGGCACTCATGCTCGCCGAGTCCGATGATTTGCAATGGCCCGAGCGTGGTGAGAACTGAGTTTGATTCTGCAGCCGATTCGATTTAGGATAGCATTATTGCCTTGGGTCTTTTCGCCGGATTCACCAACGCGCAGATTGGCACGAGAAGGAGACGCTAGTGTTTCGCACAACGAAAATGGTTTCTTGCGTGGCCATCGGTCTGATGGTTGCATCGCTTTCGTCTGACCAGCTTGTTGCGGCTGAGCCAAATGACGATTTTCTGGACGCGACGGTGCTCTCGCCTGGCACGCTGATGGTATCGGATTCATTAGAAGGCGGCACGGGTGCCCCGGACACCAATCTGGGATTCTTCGCAGACGATACATTTACCCTGCCGGCGCTGGAAGTGGACGACGATTCGAGCCCGCTGGGCAACGGCTTAGCCGACGCCCTGTTCGATATTCCGGTGAATGACGATGGTAGCATTCCCCTGGCAGTAACGGGCTGCTGCGACGACTTTGACGGGTCGCACGACGAAGAGGGCGGCTATGAGCTGCTGGTCGACGTGTTTGACGCGGGGGGCTCGTTGATCGACTCGTTTGCGGCCGGCGGATTCTTGATCCCAGGGATTGTCGACGAGTTTGACTTTGCGGACCCGACATGGATAGGTGGCACGTTTGACGCGGTGATTGACAACACCGTCGGGCCGGTTGATGGCGTCGACCCACTCGACTTCTGGGTGTTTACGGGCCTCGTACCAGGATCGATGTACGAAGCGGAAATTACGGACGGCGACTTTGATTCGATTCTGGCTTGGTTCGCACCAGATGGCACACCACTGGATATCGACGATGATGACGGATTCGATCTGTTGTCGAAGTTGCTGGTCGAAGCTTCGCCGACTGGCGAGGTGCATCTCGCGGTGACCGGCTTCGATGACTTTGCTGTGATTGGGCTTCATCCTGAAGCGGGTGACTATGAGCTTACGCTAACGCGCGTTCCAGAACCGGCGACGGTGATCTCGTTGCTGATTGCAATAGGTGGCGTGACCTGCTGCTTGCGCGTCCGAGACTGAATCTCGGTCGCACAGTCGGTATGCAAAAGGTTAGTCATCAACGCAAATCAGTCATCAACGCAAAGAAGCCGACGATTGCTCGCCGGCTTCAAGGTGTCGTCTGTGCGATAAGAAAAGACACCGCGAGCGACGCACCTTGGTGCGTCGGCTAGCGCGACATTGCCTAAGCTAGGCGGGGCCTAAGCTAGGCGGGCGTGACATTCTCAGCGCGTGGGCCCTTGGGACCCTGACCTTCGGTGTAAGTTACCCGTTGGCCTTCGCGGAGTTCGTCGTACCGGGCTCCCTCAACGTTGGACGAGTGAAAGAACATGTCCTGGTTGGTTCCCGTGTCGATGAAACCAAAACCTTTGTCTGTGAGCCGCTTAATCGTACCTTCAGCCATTGAAACGCATCCCTAAAAAAAAGTAGTAACATAGGGTTGCCTGAAACAAACATCTTCAGACGACTTGCCCTATTTGCGGCTAATTGTAACGCATTTGCGACAAATCACAAACAAGAAGTTGATAAAGGCTCAAATCCGCCAAAAAGCAGGCGATTCAAGCCGAAATCGCACTCGTCAGATCACGATAGGCTTACCCAATTTACGACGAACCGGCACAAACTGTCCCGCGTGCATCAGGCCGTGAGTGGCGATCAAAACGAACACGTGACCGACGGTCGGGAACATTTGGGCGAAGTGTTCAGGCCCAGACCTGTCGAAGTCTTCGTCGGAGCACTTTTCGAGGGCAGCTAACGTGGCGGCATGGACTGTTTCGAATAGATCGAGGTACTCTTGCTTGCTGCAAAAGTTCTCAGGATTGTCATCGCTGACGGTCTCTTTGCTGTGCTTCTCAGCGAATCCCTCTGGCAGCTCCGCGGCTGCGCCGGGAACCACCATGTTTAAGAGCATACACTCGGAAGCGACCAGGTGTCCGAGTTGCCAAGCGAGATGATTGCAGCCTTCGGCCGGACGAATCATCAGTTCCTCGTTGCTGAGATCGCCCACGTAGCTCTTGAGTACCATCGAACTGGTCGCTAGCGTTGCGCTAATTGCTTCTCTTGTGTTCATCTGCTTCCGCTCTCCATTGGCAGTGAAAGGTGTGGGCTGTATACGGAACATACCGGTGCTAGTCGGACGCTTCAACCCGCGCGGATCTTCCGTCGGATTTTGAGAAAATTCTACTGCAAGAAGGGCTCAAAAATGTCAGCGCAATTATCGCTTGCTGATGCGCTTGACGAACCGCTTGAAGTACTCGCTAGCAGTGTCGTCGGCCATGATTCGATCGATCCAGTCCTGAGGTACCTGATCGACGCAATCGAGTTGAACAAGTAAATTCGACATCAAGATCGAGTCTTCTGGATTCTGCTGGCGATCGAATTCTGCGATTAGCGCCTGTTGCGCGGCCTTGCGCTTGCCCAAGTTCCATAGTGCCTGAGCAGCTGTCATACGCACGCAAGCCGATTCGTCATTGGCCAGATCTACCAAGTGCGGTGCCAGCTCGGCAGCACGCTCGCCATGAACACTGCACCCGAGCGCACCCCAGTAACGCATGACGGGTTGCTTATCCTGCATCATCGCGAACAGTTGTGTCTTGTTGTCTGGATCGCCGCTGGTCGCCTGCAGCACGATGGGGACGAGCTTGTCGAGATCGCACCTGTCGCCGCGCACGTAGTCGCAGATCGTTTCGTCAGCGGCTAATTCGCGAAACATCGGCTCGGGGATGACTGCCGTGTCTTGAACAGCGATCATCTCGCTAGCTAGGCGGGAACGGAACCGTGCTAGTTGCTCGGCATGTGCCGGGCTGCCGACCAAACTGCTCACTTCCCAAGGGTCTGACTGCAAGTCGTAGAGTTCTTCGACGGCCTGATTGCCTTCCCAAAGTTTGCGGAATTTCGGAGCCAACTCATCTTGCTGCCAGGCCGTCATCCAAGCCACCCAGCCGGGTTGCCCAAGACTGTAGTTGCTGCATGGAGCAGCAGGTAAGTGAGCGGCGAATCTGCGAATGTACTTGTACCGGCCGTCCGTGAGACCGCGTCGCATGCCGTAGAGTTCGTCAAAGCGATCGGCGAACAGATAGACCATCGCGTCGGCGTCAGGTTCTACACGATGCGGGCCGAGGAACGCCCTGCCCTGCATCAGTTCAGGCTTTTCCAATCCACATAGCGAAAGCAACGTTGGTGCTAGATCAACAAATGCTACAAGCTCCTCCGAGCGCTGATTGGCCGTGAAGCGAGACAGGTGCTGCCAGCGCTTCGGCACGTGCACAATCATCGGAATTCGCACACCCGTATCTGTTAGATAACGCTTGCCGCGTGGCGTCGCGCCACCATGATCGCCGTAGTAAAAGACGATCGTGTCGTCGGCCAAGCCTCGGTCTTCGAGTTCGTCGAGCACGCGTCCTACTTGTCTATCGAGAGCCGTAACGCAATCGTGATAAATCGCAATGTCTGTGCGCATCAGTGGAAGATCGGGCAAGTGTGGCGGCACGAACACTTGTGCTGGGTCGATTCGTGGCTCCGACGGCACAATGTTGCGCTGACGATTCTTGGCGACTTTCTCTGGGAACAAATTGCTTTCGTGGGTGACGCCGAGGTTGAAGATGGCGAAGAACGGTTGGCCTTTTTTGCGGTTCTTATAGTGAGCCTGGCCACTGCAAGCGTCCCAGATGGATTTGTCGTCGCCAGCCCGATTGTAATCCGTCTTGTTATTGTTCGTGCAGTAGTAACCTTGCTGCCGCAAGTACTCGACGTAAGGCCTGAAGGACTCGGGGATGCGATGGCGGCTACGCATGTGCTGCGTGCCCGTCGAGACGGCGTAGACGCCGTGCAAGATCGTCGACCTCGCTACTGCGCAGACTGGAGCGTTGGAGTATGCGCGTTCGAACAGGACCGACTTCGCTGCCAGCGCATCGAGTCGTGGCGTCTGCGCTTCATCATTGCCGTAGCAGCCGAGCCAATAGGCAGCGTTGTCTTCGCTGGTAATCCAGAGAATGTTCGGTCGTTCTGCAGCTGAGTCCTCCGCGGCACACGCCGAATCGAATACTCCGCGCGCGCAAAACAAGAGGCAAACAGCAGTAACAGGCGCGTACCGGCGAACTGCAAACATAGACAACAACTCCCGAGAGCAGATGAGAGGACGAGCCAATGAACCGGCCTATAGGGTAGTTGTCTGAGCGCTAGCGATCAACCAGCACAAACCATTAACGGCTGCGGCGCGAGTTGCTGCTCAACGTCAGCATCGCTGCCAGCCACAAGCTGCTTACTGCTGTTGGCTCCGGAACTACTGCGGCAGCGGAAGCTGCAACGCCGCCGTAAGCAGATTGCCAAGTTGCGAGGTCGTCGGCGCTGAGAGGATCTGGAGACCCGCCGCGCTGCCAAAGCAGAAAGTCGGCACCGTCGACATCGCCGTCGGCGTCGAAGTCTCCTGCCAGTGGCACGGCCACGACCTGCAGCTCAACGCTGGCAGCGTTGTAGACCAACTCGAAAGTACGGCCATCGAAAACGGGCAAATTGGCTGTCGCAAACTCGCTATTCACGAGGCCGGTTTGAGAGCTGAGAATCGTGAATGACACGCCGAGCGCTGGCTCGAATGACTGTGTCAGACTAATGTCCAGAGTGCCGTCCAGCGCAATATCGTCTATCACTGACAGTGCTTCGAACTCGCCCGCTGCCGCTCCGCCGATATCCAGCGCTAGCGTACCAGCGTCCGTCTGTTCAAACGCTTTCAGCTCGACGGTCGCTTCGCCTCCTGACTCAGCAATGGCCATCGTGCCGGCATTGGTCATTCGCGTGTCGTAGGTTCGTCCGCCCTCAAATTCCAGTGCTTCGTTGCTTTCGTTGACGATGACCCCCAAGCCTAAGTCATCGATCTCGATCGCGCGAATGTTACCCCCGCCCCGAAATCGCACGATTCCGCGACTCGAAATCAGTCCGGCAATGCCGTCGAACGGTGTCTCGATGATCAACTCTTCGTCCACCTGATTGACGCGGATAATCCCCGACATCGAAAGTAGACCGTCACCAGCGATCACCGCGGGCACCGCCGGCAATTCGTTAACACCTCCGGGGTTCAGCACGCCAGAGTTGACTTCGACCGTCTGCTGATCAGAAATAGTTCCTGCTTGCGCCATCGAGAGTGTGGCATTGGCAGCCAAAGTCAATCGGTTAGGCCCAAAGAACGGTTGATCGAGCAGCAAGCTCGCGTTGCGTGTGATGGCGACCAAGCCACTATCGGCAGCTCCGGCAAAGTCGAGCTGAGCGAACATTGGCGCTTCGGGCGCTATGATCTCAAGTTGTACGGTAGTTGGCTCTCCGATCCCAATAAAAAGTGGATCTTCGATGACGATGTCGCCTTCGTTTTCAATCAATGAGCTGAGACCGCCGAGTGAAGCATCGGTATCGGTAAGTGCGATCTGACCATAACCCTGAACCTCGCCACCATCGGCAACACTAAGTGTACCCGGCAGTCCACCAGTGCCATCAATTTCGATCTGTGGACCGTCTCGCAAAACCAGCTTGCCATTGGCACCGATTGTGACTTGGTTGGCGTCAATGGCAATGGCACCACTGCTGGTGCCGCTTCGCTTGTGAACAATCAGTTCTGAGATCGATGTGCCGGAGGCGGCGCCTGCACCGACCGTCATATCGACGTTGGCTACCAGACGAGCGCCGTCCAGGTCCAAGTCGGCGCCGTTTTCCAGCGCCAAACTGAGCACCAAGTCGGCATTCAAGTCGAGCACCACGGTTGTGTCGAACGCGGCAGGTAGCGAGCCGATGAACACGTCGTCCGTCGTGTTAGGCACGCCGTCGTCCGACCAGTTCGCGGCCTCGGACCAGTTGAGGGTTGCGCCTTCGCCATCCCAATCTCTGACGACACCAACACTCACGCTCTGCACGGTGCCAATCAGCAGAAAACAAAACAGATAGACTCTTGGGGAGCGAGACATAGAAGCACTTTCACAGCGGCCGTACGAGTTGAGATAGCATCCCTATTGTACCTCTGGCGAAAACGCTCGCCACATATTCGCCAGCATAGCTTCGGCACTGGGGTACAACTGTCGAAACACAGGCAAGGCTCGGATTAGAATGCAAGACCTAAGTCCAACGCCTGCAATTGCTTGCCGCGAATGCACGCTCTTCGTTGCCTGTGGATAAGCGTGATGCCGATGCAAATTCCAGTACCTTATCGAAACCCATGACGGTACTCATATCAGCGTCATATGCGCTGCTGGAAACCACTGGAAACTCCAAGGAGCATTCGTCAATACAGCTGCTGCGGCAAGAACTCTTATGTATAGCCATCAAAGCTCTGCACGACTGACTTCGCATGCGTTAGAACTTTGCTATGAGACACTACTTATCTCTACTTGCATTATCGCAGCTCATGGCCATCGGGTGCGAGAGCCCTACCACTGAGGATCGGAAATCGACCACCCAAGATTCGCGTCGGCCGAATTCAAATGCCATTGATAGCGTCGTGGATGGCACGGCTCTTGATGCACTTTTTAATCAGATTAGCTCCAATGGATTTAGGAAAATAGACTCGCTGCTGTTGCTAAGAGACGGCGAGTTGATATTTGAGACATACCAAAACCAGTATGGTCCTGAGAAAGCTCATGGCATCGCATCGATAACCAAAAGTGTGACGTCCCTGCTCATAGGAATAGCCATAGATCGTGGTCACATATCAAGTGTCGAAGACAAAGTCGTGAACTACTTTGCGAATACACCTTATGAAAACTCTTGGCCAGCGGATAAACAATCGATAACTATTGAACACTTATTGACCATGCAGCATGGGATTGCATGCGACGACTACGGCGACCCAGGTATGAAACAGTTCAGGTCATGGCTGAATTCCGATGACCGTATTGCCGCACTCCTGGCGATGCCGATGGCAAGGCCGCCGGGCCAGGAGTCGACCTACTGCACAGCAAGCACTCAGTTGCTTCAACAGGTGATCGAGACATCGACCGGTCAGAGCGTCGAAACGTTTGCCCGCCGTGCCCTATTTGAACCTCTCGGAATTAAGTCGTTTAGGTGGGAACGCTCGCCAAAGCACGGCGTCGGGATGGGATTCGGCGCGAAGGCGCATCCCCGAGACATCGCAGTGTTAGGGCGTCTGGTGGAACTGCACGGCAATTGGCAGGGCACCCAGATCGTCTCGTCCAAGTGGCTGGAAGAGACCTTCAAACGCCGTGGAACACTTCTGGAAATCGACTACGGGTACCTATGGTACGGGGAAGCCTACTCGATTAACGGAGAAACGATTCAGTCTCACCTAGCAATGGGCCATGGTGGACAATTCCTAATCCTGTTCCCACAGCTTCAGGCTATTCTGGTGATCGCCGCGTCGGATTATGACCAAGAGATTGACTTCTATGACCTAGTGAAGAACTACGTCATTCCGGTGATCTCAGCGGCCGATGAGTAGCACGACGCCCAGCCGACAATCTCCACGCCTCTCGCCAAGTGCAGTCGGCATTGATAACAGGCGAATCCTACTCGGACGATTTTCCGTACGACTCAAGTGACGTTCTCTACCGTGTATCGCCCAGGCGACGCGAAGTTCAGACAGATAAATGACTGGCGCAGAAGTCGCTCAAGTACGGCAGAACGTTTCACAAGTCCGAATTTCGGGCTATTAAGTTGGAGTTTGAACCAAAATTTGGCTTGACCGTTCAAACTAGGCGCTTACACTCATGGACACGACAAGCCATTCCACAGGGATATCTGATCTTCTTTTGCTAGTGAATCACTGAATCTACAGCAGTTCTCGCTGATCGCCCGAATTTGGCCAGGGCTCGGTTGCTTAGGGCTGTCTCTGCTTTCGATTCCACTAACTTGCCTTCGACGCTGCTTCCAGTCCGTCTGTGTTGGCGGCTCTATCGATCGATCCGGCAACACCGGACGAATCGCTGTTCAGAACGCGAGTTGAATTTCTAGTTCACTAATCAGGCCTGCCCGATTCTGCCGGCTTGACACACTCTGTTTTTATGGGGGCACCATGAATTCGCATTTGTTTCGTAATTGCTTGCCGATGTTGGCATGCGCTGCGTTGTTGGAGCCAGGCTCCGCAGTTCATGCGGAGATTCTGATTGATGATTTCACGCAGCCGTCGGCGAGTACCGTCTTCCCGCTTGTTGACGACATTTTTGGTGGATCACCTTCGCAAACCGAGATCATTTCGACCGGCTTGGGCGATGTCGAGCGATTCGTTCTCGTTGCAGCCGGCGTCGAGTTGCCTCCACCCAACCCATTGCCTACGGACCAAACCGTAACCGTCTCGCTTGATACGGCGGCGGGCGAGCTAGCATCCATCGCCACTTCCCAGGCAACTACGCTGGTCGCCCTTGCCTGGGTGACGGGCACGCAGGATGCTCTGGATCTTGACGTCACGGGAATGCCGGCAATTGCGATCGACTACACTTCAAACACAGACACCGACGGCAACGTCACGATTGCAAATCAGACCGTCGGCAATGCCGAGTCCGACAGTGGTAACACGTTTGACTTCGTGTTTCCGGCAGGCAGCGGTAGGCTGGTGATCCCCCTCGATGATATCACCGGCGACATTTTCGCGAACCGGCGTTTCGAGAATGGCATGCCCGTCAGCGATCTTCTGCCGCCACTGGATCGAACCTCTGTCGATGGCGTCTTGGTGACGATTGGTCGTACGGATTCTGATCCAGCCGACATTCCGCTCGGGCTAGAGTTTTCAATCAGCCGCGTGGCCTTTGTGCCCGAGCCAATTTCGCTGTGGATGGCGCTGACTGGTTGCCTGGCAATGTCCACGACACGCAAACGTTAGCCTCGACTCCAGTAGCTCAGGATGCAGGGCGCTTATTCTTACGCCTGCAGGAAAGGTTTAGAGGGATTGATTTGCACTGCACGATGAGGGCTTGGCATTGGATTATCTACGTGATGGGTTACTTCTGCCGTCCACATCATCTAGTCTGGAAAGATTAGTGCAAAACCCGACGACAGCAAGGCTCACCGGAGCTTGGAAAGAAGTATCGAATATGAAACAGCTCCTGCGGGACGCAGCCGCGTCCTTGATTTTGCGTCTGCCTCGCGGGGCGCTTCTCGATCGCAAATACTTCAAGCGATACCAGCGCAGAGGCATACATATCGTTCCGAATGACTTCTACTATCCGGTGCCCGACACCGATTCGCTTGACGAGCGCGTCTGGACTGAGCCTTCTGAAATGCGCGGCATCGACATGCAACTTGATCGTCAGATCGCGCTGCTGGAGGAACTCGATCAGGGCTATCTTGACGAGTACCATCAACTGCCCGAGAAACCGGTCGCAGATCGCAGTGTTTACGCACGACATGGCGGGTTTGGCTGGTTTGATGGTGCGCTGCTGTACGGCATGATTCGCAAGCTAAAGCCCCATCGCGTCGTCGAAATTGGCTGCGGACAATCGACGCTGCTATCGAAGTTGGCGCTCGCCAAGAATCGCAGTGAAGACGACGCCGGCAAACTGACTTCGATCGATCCGTATCCACGCGACTACTTGGCCGATGTAGGAGACGAGTACACGGAGCTGGTTAAATCCAAAGTCGAAGACTTGCCGCTCTCGACGTTTGAAGATCTGGAGCAGAACGACATTCTGTTCATCGACTCTAGCCACACCGTCCATATTGGTGGCGACACGGTATTCGAGATTCTCGAAATCCTTCCGCGACTGAAACCGGGTGTGCATATTCATATTCACGACATCTGCTTTCCATTCAACTACCCAAAGAGCTTCGTCGTCGACCGCCTCAACTTCTGGGCGGAGCAATACATGCTGCAAGCCTTTTTGGCCTTCAACTCAGCGTTCCAAGTGCGCTGGTCACTGACTTACATGCAAGCGTACGCCCCCGACGCCCTGCACAAGGCGTTCCCATATTTCAAACCCGGAATTCGGAACATGGGAAGCGCCTGGATCGAGCGGGTAGGGTGACTCGGACTGAGTTGGATGCCGTGGCGCTCCTGAACATCTGGAGAAACTGATCAGTTGCCTGGTAAGCCCAGTTCAGGTTCGCAACACTACTGCAAAGATTTGAGCATCGACAGCGAGTCGAGGGCACGCCCCGAAACGGCTTTCAACTCGTCGAGATCCACCGCGCTGGGGGACTCGATCCGATGCAACTTCTTCAGCTTCGCGTGATCGGCCTTCGAGATCCGCGTCAGAGCGCGTTTCGAGGTAGACCCTCCTCGCGTGTAGGCAACCTGAGGCGGATCGTTGAGGATGTAGCCAACTCCACTGGGCAAGGCAAACCAGGTAGTGCTCGACGTGGGTTCCGCATATCGCTTGACTTGCATGTATTCCAACTTTGCGCGGTTGACTTTCTTGCCCGATTGGTATTCCGCTAGCGTAACGATGGCTTCGTCGGTCAGATCACTGAAGGCCTTGGAGCCATAAACGACCTTGCAAACAGCGTAGCCACGATTTGAGCGGGGATTGAAAACATAGTTCTTCGCAGCAAGCGCCGACCCCGAACCTTCAACAATCCGTTGCCCGACGAAAAGCCTTTGACCATTAGATTTGACTTCCACTTGATACTTGCCGGGTGCAAGACGAATGCGTTGAAACTCATGCGGCGCTACCTTGGCTGCCGTCTTACCATCGATCTTAACGATCAACGGACTCGTACCGGTGTTGTCTATGGTGATCTGCGGGATCGCTTCGCCGCAGCCTGCCGATGCGATGGTCAAAGCAGAAAATAGCACGTACGCCAACGCGCGTAGGCGGAAGATGTTAACTCCGTGATCCAACGACATGTTCTTTCCCCCCAGTTCTTGCAAATCTACAAATGCCCATTGGTTTGACCTAACCCATTGGTCGCCTCAAGGCCTGTCTTCTTAGAACATAGCTCACGAATTGCGGAATAGCGCACTGAGATGCAATCAGCTTCAAAACGGCTGCGATTGCCGAGAGACATGCCCTAGATGTTTATCTACCACTACCGCGATTAGCAATACATGATGTGAAAAGCCCACATCAAAAGAGTAGCAGAATCTTTCCCAAAATCGTGAGCAGGCTGGGTTGCACCTATCGGGTTACCCAAATCACGGCGGACTATTGAAGTAAGCGGTTCCTATGCTCAGCACTTTCACACGCGCCAAGTTGCGTTTTACATGAAAACCCGCGATTAGCAATTGCGAGCGTAAAGAATCCGATTTGACAAGTCGACGGAGAATCCGCAATTTGCTTAGATCTCAGTACGCGAAAAAGCGGTGATGTTGTCCGGGTGAGTCAATTTGGATTCGCTACTTCCAAGTCGTTCGTTGTCGGCGACACGGTGACGCTTTCAGCAATTTTGTAAGACATCGCCAATGGCCCGTGCCGGCCCCCTGTCTTCACTCAACGCTGCAACTCAAAGCACGCCAACTTACCTCTCCGCTGCTACCCAGCGTCCTAAATTAAAACGGCACGTCGTCGTCTTGCGCGGCTTCGGCGAAGGCGTCATTCGGATCCGTCTGCGCGGTCTCGTCGGCACCGCCACCGAGGACTTTGAAGCTGATCGCTTCGGCGTTGAGAAAGAATTTTACTTCGCTCTGCGAGTCTTTCTGCCAGCGCCGGCCACTGAGCCGGTAGGTAAACTCAACGTCTTGGCCTTCGCTCAGACCGTCAGCGTTTTCGCAAGCGTCGCCGGTGAATTCAATCGGCACATAGTTGGTAAACCGATCGCCCGGCTGCTCGAGCACCACCAACCGCTTGCGAAAGCCTTTTTGGCCGTAGGTCTTGGTTTCTTCGACAAGATGGACGATGCCGCGGACGATCGGTTGGCTCATGGCTGTGCGTAGTACTCGGTGAATGGTTGCTGAAGATTCCGCCAGTTTAGCGGAAATGGACGCGACGGAAAACTCATTCGCCCTGGAATTCGGCAGCGAAGGCTTCGGCGTTGAGTGGCTCGCCAGTTGCAAATCGAGTGAGTTCGTTCCAAGTGAGCGTCCGACCGAGGCCGAATACCCGATCGACCATAAATTCGCCGACGTCGAGGTCGCGTGTGTAGATCGCATCGCGAGGCTCGCCAGCGAAGCCCAATTCGCGGACGATGGCCGCATGGAGCTGACAGGCAAAGAGTTCACCCATCATGTAGTTGTGGTAGTAGGCAGGCGCCGAGACAACGTGAATCTTGCTGGCATAATCGGGCGCGTCGCGCCCTTCAGGTCGTCGGACGAGCTGGTAGCGCTCGACCAGGTCCCACCAAAGAGGGTTCAAGTTTTGGTCAGGGTTCCTGTAAAGCTCGACCTCAAAGCGCAGCATTACTTGACACCAACGCGAGAAGATCAGCAGCTTATCGCGACGTTGTCGGCGTGCGGCGGCATCGAACGCTGCTGGATCGTCAACCTTCACACCAAACGCTCTCAACCACTCCGAGTCCGTGCAGAGGCGTTCGAACATCATCGCCACGCCCTCAGTGGCTAGGATGTGCGCATCAGTTCGCAACACGTACGGCGTTTTGCGCGACATGTTCTTGCTGCTGTAGACGGCGTGCCCCAGTTCGTGCAGCATGGTGCTCATCCAGTAACCATTTGGCTTGATATTCGCCAGAACCCGCACATCGCCCTTGCGATCAATATCCGTGCAGAAGGCGTGCGGACTCTTGCCTGGCTGCTCGTATAGATCGCTTCGCGCTAGCACATCTTCAATAGGCAAGCCAATGCCGTGATAAAATTCGCGGCAGACTTTCAAAATGTCAGCACTTCGGAACGGAGCGTCGAGGTCGACTCCGTACACATCTTGGGGTTCTTGAAAAAAAGGATCATGGTAGTGCCACGGTCGCAGCTGATTGACACCGATACCGTACTGCTCGGCGAGGCACTCGTCGATTTCCTTTTTGGCCGCGGCGTAAGGTGCGCGGGTAAGTTCGTCCAGTTCATCGAACAACGCCAGCACATCCGCCTGGCTCTGCTCGTTGAGTTGCAACTGCATGACGTGAAAATTGGCAAAGCCCAGCTTCTGTGCGGCTTGATTTCGCAGTTGCACCAGCTCACGCAGATTGGCTGCGACTTCCGCACCGACCTGCTTGGCAGCCTCCCAGACTCGTCTGCGCTCGGCGGGGTCTTTCGACTGCTTCAGTACCTCGCGTACTTCGCTATCGGTGTAGACGGTGTCGCCGACGGTTGCGCGGAAGACATTGAACTTCTTCTCGATCTCGTTGGATTTGGCCGACATACGATTAAGCAGATCGACTTCGACCTGTTTTTCGAGGTAGTCCAGGTAGAGCAACTGAATCTGTCGCTTTTGCACGTCGGCCAATTGGTCGTCTTTCAGCTTGCTGAGCATCGCGAAATCGTCGGCGTTTGACAGTAGCTCGTTGTAGCGATTCTCGAGCGCCTCTTTTTCGGCGAACGCATCGTCGGAGCCCGTCGTATTGGCCTTCCACCACGCCTTGCCGAGGGCGATTTCCAGCGGCTTCACGTTCAGTTCGTATTGCGCGATGAACGCTGCAGCTTGCTCTGTTGGGCCATGCTGGGCATGTGCGATCCGGCATGTGGCTACCAGCACAAGCATGCTACCTGCAATCGTTGATCTCATGATCTGTCCAGCCAGAATTGTTCAAACGATTCGTTGGTCGACGCTTACTCATCAAACCATTCGTCGTCGGGATCGAAGCTCGGAATCGGCACGTTAATGAATTTGAGTCTGCCAATTGCCCGATGTCGGCAACCAGCTTTAATCATTACCGATGTCCCGGGTTCAACGTCGAATCGCTGACCGTCAAGTTCCATGACGCCCGTACCCTCGAGAAAGTAGTACAACTCGGTGGTCTGTTTGTGATAGTGCGTTCGCGCCGTACCGTCGGATTCGACGATGTGCAACGAAGCAATTCGATCGGGATCGTCGAGAAACGCGCGTCGGGTGCTGCCGCACGGACAAGCCATTGGCTCCATCTGATCGACGCGCTGTATCACAAATCGTGGTGGTTCCATGACACTCGGAATCCCTTGCAACTAAACGATCGCCAGCTGCTCAGCCTCTAGCGTAACGATCACGCCTTTGAAAGCTGGTGTCTTGCTCTTTGGATCTAGGTCGCGGCTAACCAGCACGTTCGCCTCGGGATAGTACATCGCCGCATTGCCGGCGCGTATTTCCTTGAATGGATGCAGCCTCACGTTACGAAGCGTGCCAGCAGGGCCATGCACAGCAACCGTCATCGACGGGTCTAGACCAAGTCGTTTTATGTCGTCGGGATGAATCAGTACCACGTCACGCCGCTCGACGCCCCGATAGAGATCGTAGTCTTCATAAACGACAGTATTAAATTGGCCTTCGCTGCGTATCGTCATCAGCCGGAGCTGTCTCTGACCGGTACCCTGCAAGTCTGGCAAGTCGTGCGTGTGAAGCTTCGCGCGTCCGGTATCGGTGGCGAAGTCGGGCCGATGAAAAGTCCGCCCATCGATCTGAAACTCTTGCTTGGATTGTTCGATGTCTTTGATCTTTTCGAATCCGGGTATCACTTCGGCAATCGCGTCGCGAATCTTGCCCGTGTCCTGCATCGACTGCCAATTGATGGGACTGCTTGACGCGTTTCCGTTCTTGCCATTGGCTTCGCTTGCAGACTCTTGAGACAAAGTCCGCTCGGCAATAGTCGCGATCACTTCGACCTCGCTCTTTGGGCCGGCCAATCGCTGCGGCCCACCATCGCTCAGGCGGACAAAGTTGAACATCGACTCTTGTGTGGTCGGTTGCGGCTCTTCGTCACGAGCGAGAACTGGAAGGATAATCGTCTCCTTTGCCAGACCAAACGCATGGCCAGTGTTTAAGGTGGTGTTCAGATACACGAGCATGTCGAGATTCTCGAGTGCCTGCTGAGCGAAGTCGGCGTCGGGATTTGAGCCGTAGAGGTTGCCACCGAGGCAGAAACCAAATTTTAGGTCGCCGTTGTTCGCGCCTTCCATGCACGCCATCGTGTCACGTCCGACGGTGGTGGGCAGCGCGATGTCGAAGTGATTTTGTAATCGTTCAAAGATCGCGTCCTTTAGTTTTGGCGTGACGCCAACGGAACCGATTCCTTGCACGTTCGAGTGCCCTCGAATCGGCATCAGACCGGCACCTGGTCGACCAACCATGCCGCGCATCAGTGCCAAGTTGCCGATTGCTTGTACGTTTAGCACGCCGTGCGCATGATGGGTGATTCCCATTGTCCAGCTAAAGACCGCGTTCTTGGCACGCGCGTAACGCGCGGCGATATCGTCAATCTGTGGCTTCTCAACGCCACTCTTCTTGACGATTTCCTGCCAGTCGGCGCTTTGCAAATGAGATCGCAGCGCCGACCAATTGTCGCAACCGGAAGCCAAGAACTCCTCCTGGTGCGCTCCAAGTTCCAGAATCCGCTTGGCGATCCCCGTTAGTAGCGCCAGGTCACCGCCAATGTGCGGCTGGACATACAGGCTCGCGATTTCGCTCCCAAACAACAAGCTGCGGACATCACTAGGAACGCTAAAGTTCACCATTCCCGTTTCGACCAGCGGATTGATGACGATCACCTCACCACCGCGACGACGCACTTGCATCAGCGTACGCATCAGCCGTGGATGATTGCTTGCAGGGTTGCCACCGATGACGAACACGAGGTCGGCCTTGTCCAAGTCTTCGAGTGTAATGGTCGCCGTGCCGCTACCGGTGACGCTGGTGAGCCCGACGCCACTCGCCTGGTGACAATAGTAGCTGCAATTATTGATGTTGTTCGTGCCGTAAAGGCGTGCGAATAGCTGCAGCAAGAATCCCGCTTCGTTACTACTGCGTCCGCTGAAATACCAGAACGTCTGGTCAGCGGCAAGTTCACGCAACTTGTTGGCAATTCGTTGAAAGGCATTATCCCACGAAATCGGTTGAAATCGTTTGAGTTCAGGGGTGTAGAGGACCGGCTGAGCGAGCCTTCCACAGTTCTCGAGTTCTCTTGGCGACAGGCTCTTGAGTGACTCGGGCGTGTACTGCTTCCAAAAGTCGGGCCTGATCTCGCCTTGCATGTCGGCAACCATCGCTTGCAACGATTTCTTGCACACTTCGGGAAAATGCCCCGACTCGTTGACCATGCCGCCCGCCTGTCCGCCCATACCGAGCGCGCAAGTCTTGCACGCGTTCTTCGAGCGCATAGCTTTCCATAGCTTCAGCAGGCCGCCTGCTTCTTGGGCTTTGCGAAAAGTGTAAGCGACAGCGGGCCAGCCGCCACCAGTACGAACTTTCTTCATTTTTTTATCTGCGGGAAATCAGTCTGTGATGAGCCGAATTTTCGGTTCGCATCTGGTGAACGGCGCACAGGTGCGATAGGTTAAGTGATACTATAGCCAACTCGCCTTTGTTCGCACACCTAGATGCGATGGAGCCCGTCGATGCTACGCCCAATTGAGTGCTTTCGCTGCTTAATGTACTTGGCATTTCTAGCCATTGCCAATAATTTATCGGCAGCGACTGACTCGGCGTTGGATGGCAAATTAGAGCAGCTAGTGGAGGCCGTTGCTGAGGGTGACCAGTCCACCTCGAGCAAGCGATGGATGGCCATTGTCGACGACGCAACCAGCGAGGATCTGGTTGCCATTCTGACAGCGATGAATTCTGCTCAAAACGTTGGTCCACTTGCCGAAAACTGGATCCGTGCGGCCGTCGATGCGGTGGCAGAACGCGAGTTGCGCGGGTCGGGCGGTTTGCCCACGGCGGCACTCGAAGCATTCGTGCTCGCTGAGGACCAGCATCCTCGTGCACGACGCGTCGCGTACGAATGGTTACTCAAGGTTGACGAGCCTGCTGCTGCACGATTGTTGCCTCAAATGCTCGACGATGTGAGTCTCGAGATGCGTTACGATGCAATCGGCAGCCTGCTTACCGAAGCCGACGAAGCAACCGATGAAGAGACGAAGCTGCAAAAATATCAACGTGCTTTTGCATCGGCTCGCGACAAAACGCAATTTCAGCAGGCTGCTGATGCACTGAAGACGCTCGGGCAGACGCCCGACATGGCTGGTCAGTTCGGATTCTTAAAGAACTGGAAAGTTGTCGGCCCGTTTGACAACACGGACCGCGAGGGCTTCGACAACGCTTACTTGTCGCCTAACTCGATCGACCTCGCCGCCGAGTACTCGGGCAAGCACGGTCCGGTAGTCTGGAAAGACGCCGTTGCCGAGCTCGACGACTTCGACGATCTTGGCATGGTCGACTTCAACGCGGCGCTGGTCGAAGAGAAAAGTGTACTCGGCTACGCGCTGACGACCTTTGTGTCGTCCAAAGCTCAATCCGTCGAGTGCCGATACGAATCGAAGCTCGCCACGAAGCTGTGGATCAACGGCGAAGAGGTAGCGGTAAAAAATGTTTATCATTCTGGCGGTGGATTCGACCAGTACATTGTGCCTTGTCAATTCAAAGCTGGCGCGAATGCGATTCTCATCAAGGTATGCCAGAACGAGCAGACGCAACCTTGGACCAAGCCTTGGGAGTTTCGTCTACGCATCACCGATAGCCTTGGCGGCGCCGTTCAACAAGCAAGCGCTCAGCTAGCAAAGTAGTCGATTGCGTTCAACCCATTGGAACTTAGCGATGCACACGAAGCCAACAACGATCATGCCAACAACGATCATCTCGGCGTGCCTGATTCTGTGTTCTAGCTTCGCCGCCTGCACCGAAGCACGTGACTGGCCCATGTTTCGGGGCCCGGGCGGCCGCAGCGTTGGCGAAGCAAGCGAACTTCCACAGGAGTGGTCGATCGCCGACGGGAAGAATGTCGCTTGGCAGGCGGATTTGCCGGGCCGCGGCGTGTCGGGGCCGATCGTCGTCGATGGGAAAGTAATCGTCACGTCGTCAAGCGGACCGAATCGTGACCGGCTACATGTCTCGGCGTTTGACGCGACGTCGGGCGAGTTGATGTGGCATCGGCAATTCTGGGCAACAGGCAAGTCGCTTTGCCATGCTACCTCGGCCAACGCGGCACCGACCCCGGCCAGCGACGGACAGCGCATCTTCGCGTTCTATTCGTCCAACGACCTGATTGCCCTCGACTTGGATGGCAATCTGCTGTGGATGCGTGGACTCGAACTCGACTATCCTGGCGCAGGCAACGCCCTCGGTATGTCAAGTTCGCCTGTGGTGGTCGGTGATGTGGTTGTCGTGCAGAGTGAGGCTCAAGGCAACTCGTTTGTCGCTGCGATCGACTGCGCCAGCGGCGAAACTCGCTGGGATTTAGAACGGCCGCAAGCATCAAATTGGTGCTCGCCGATTGCGATCGAGGCTGAATACACAATTGATAAGCAGCCGGTGTTGGTACTGCAATCGGGCGAATCGATCGGACTGCATCGCATTGACAATGGCGAAACTCTAATGGAAATCGAAGCCGACTGTGACACGATTACTTCGCTAACATTCGATAAGTATCTGTTTGCGCCCGCAGACGGCATTCAGGTATTCGACGTGCTTTCGGCAGGGCTAGACGACAAAGACAAACCCATTTGGAAGGAGTCGAAGCTGCAACCTGGCTCACCAAGTCCGGTGGTGGCCAACGGTTGCGTCTATGTCATCAACCGCAGCGGGGTGCTCAACTGTGGCTCCATCGAAGACCAAAACGTAGCCTGGAAGCTTCGCCTAGGTGGCCGGTTCTGGGCGACGCCGATCCTGGTTGGCAATCGCATGTTCTGCGTCAACTCCGACGGCAAGTGCTTTGTCGTTGAGCTTGACGAGAATGGCGGCAAAGGCAAGATCTTGGCTGAAAACGAATTCGGCGAGGACATTCTCGGCTCGCCGGCGGTCGCCGAAAACGGTCTCTTTGTGCGCAGCCACAACCACCTCTGGAAGATCGCAAAATAGCTTTCTGCTCAATGCCCGAATCGATCGCGATCCAACCCTCGCCGAAGCCAATCCGCGCGTCCATTCGGCCGCCTGGTTCAAAGAGCATCACCAACCGTGCCCTGGTGTGTGCGGCACTGGCTGGCGGGCGTTCGGTGCTTGTGGGGGCCCTGGACAGCGAAGACACACGAGTCATGATTGCAGGCTTGCGATCGCTCGGGATCGACATCGAAGTGAGCGACGAGGGCAAGACGTTGTCTATTGACGGCTGCGGTGGTCGTCCCCCGGCAGCGTCCGCTGAGATCTTTGTCGAGAACAGCGGCACGACCATCCGCTTTTTAACGGCATTGGTTGCGTTAGGCCACGGCGAGTTCACCCTCGATGGCATCCCCCGAATGCGCGAGCGACCGATTGGCGACTTGGTCAACGCACTTCGGCAACTCGAAGTAGACATCGCGTGCCTGGGCGAAAGTTACTGTCCGCCGGTCTTGGTAAAAGCTCAAGGACTTCGTGGGGGCACGGTGCAGATCCACGGTGGAATTAGTAGCCAGTATCTCAGCGGGTTGATGATGGCCGCGCCATGCGCAGCTAACGAGATCAACATACGAGTCGATGGGACGCTGGTCTCTGTCCCCTATGTCGCGATGACTGCAGCGGTCATGCGTTCTTTCGGTGTCTCGATCGATGCGCCGGCGGACTACTCGCGGTTGTCTGTCCCACGCCAGCACTACGTTGCGACCGACTACGACATCGAACCTGATGCCTCGGCCGCCAGCTACTTCTGGGCTGCCGCAGCCGTGACGGGCGGAGAAGTCACCGTCGAAGGACTTAGCCGGCAAAGTTTGCAAGGAGATGTCGGGTTTGTCGAGTGCCTGCGTCAGATGGGCTGCGATGTGACCTACAGCGAAAACAGTATCACGGTCGTGGGCAAGCCTTTACGTGCGATCGACATCGACATGAATGCAATCAGCGATACGGTGCAGACTCTGGCACCCGTCGCACTGTTCGCCGACGGTACGACCAGAATTCGCAACGTCGGGCATATCCGACACAAAGAGACCGATCGAATCGCGGCCGTCGCCATCGAAATGCGCAAATTGGGTGCGTCAGTGGTCGAGTCTCAAGATGGCCTTGAGATAACGCCTGGCGAATGGCCAAGCGGCGATACGGCGATCGACACGTACAACGACCACCGCATGGCCATGAGCTTTGCAGTCGCCGGACTTGCTCGACCTGGGGTCGTCATCAATGAGCCGGGTTGCACGGTGAAGACCTACCCGCACTTCTTCGACGATCTTAGGCGGCTAGTCGAGTAACGTCGCGTCTGCCGACTTAGCACTCGCCTGCAGACTTCGACATCGCTGCAGATCGTGACACGCTGTCGAGCAGTTCGTCAGCTCGGGCGAGTAGAGAAATGCCAGACTCCATTGGCGGATAGTTCGCTGAGCTTGGGTCGCATGCTTCGAACTTGCCACCGCAGTGCTGGCAAGCCACGCGTTTGCCCAAGTACTTCACGCGAACCTGAAGAGATCGACCACAAGTCGGGCATTCCTGGACGTAATAGGTTCCGCCGCTCATTGTTCTACCTCCTGTGCTAGGTCTTCGTTATCCGTAGGGGGCTGTTCCGCAACGAGGCACAGGATACCGCAAATGGGACCAGATTTCAAACTGAACCGCCAATTTGGGGTAAGCCGATGACCCAAGAAAACACCGGGAATAGACCGTAAATTATTAATATGCAACACCTTGCGTCAAATTCGGAGATTCGAGAGCAGTGAGCTATTTTTAGGCAGGGGAACTAAACCTGAGGCCATAACATTTTCGTTTTGATAAACGGAAGCCGTCACGACGTGGCGGCTCAAACCAGTAGGTGAAATATGATTCAGAACTTGTTGTGCCTTGTTGTCGCCATCGGAAGCTTGGCAAATTGGAACTCGCCAGCCGGCCAAATTCGACCGCTGCCGGCAAACCTGGCGGAAACTCTCGATCTCTACCTGTCTTCTGATGCTGGCTACAAGAGCGGCGATCTGATCACTAGGTCGAATATTGCCGAGTTTCAGTTGTATTTGCGCCGCACCCACGGACACTCGGTGGCGACTCATTCCAGGTGGACGGAACGGATGCTGAAAGATCGAGACACCCTGGCATATAGCTTCTACAACGGCGGTGCGGACCTACTGCGGCGAGCCGAGAAGGAAACTGCCGGGTATGAAGAAATTCACCGCATTGGCCGCACTGCCCTAGGTCGTCGAGCCCTTAAGCAGGCAATTGCCTCGAAATCGATCCAGCCAATACTGGACGTAATCGCCGAGACCTCCAAGAAACAAGTTTCAGGAAACGGGCGGCAGGAGCAAGAGAATCGGACGGGACGACGCGGGCATCTCTACACCGCTGCTGATTATGTAGCTGCCGTCGAGAAGTTTCACGCTGCCGCGAAAAGCGAGAATCAGCCTGCTGACTCGGGCGAAGATGCGGCAAACGGCAACCCATCGGTTCAGTAGCGGAACAGCCGAAGCGGCCCCCCCGACTGGAGTTGTGTCGCATTATCTGCATCCGGGATGTAGAATGAGTTCGCCAGCGTTAAAGTGGGCGATACCAAGAGTTTTCGCCGATGGTTGGGCAGCGCAAGGGTGCGACTGCTGCAGTCCTCGATGATCCAGGGACATCCGAAACTATGGCCAATCGAATTTTTGTGTCGGCTGTCGTGGTACTCTGGCTGAGCAGCATGACTTGGCTAGTCACGGATAGGATCTTGCCATCTTTCTTCGGTGGCGGTCAGCCGCCGATAGCGCAAGCCTACGAAGACGGTGAAGCTGTGGCTTGGCAAGTTATCTGGCAAGGCCGAAGGGTTGGGCAAGCCGCGAGCGTCCGACTGAGCGGAGTCGGTGGCTCCACTGACCTGTTCAATCGTGTGGTTCTGGAGGAGTTTCCCGTCATGGAACTAGCTCCGTCGTGGATCCGCGCCACCGTCGGAAATCTAGGCAGCATGACATTTGACGTGCTGACTCGCGTGGAATTCGATCCACTGGGCAAGTTTTCGTCCTTCAACAGCCGCATCTCGCTCAACGATATGCCGTCGATCCTAAAAATGACCGGTCGCATCGAAGACTCGTATCTCAATCTCCGAGTTCGGTCGAATGACCTGAGTCATACGACGCGTATCTTTCTCCCCAATAGCGAAGCCTTAAGCGAAACGCTGTTTCCCGATGCGAAGCTGCCTTACATGCACATTGGCCGGAATTGGCAGGAGAAGGTTTATAGCCCGTTTAGCTCTCCAGCTGATCCGGTCGAACTCGTACAAGTGGAAGTCGTCGCCAAAGAGACCCTGCAGCACCAAGGTGAAGTGAGACCGGTGATGCGCGTCGAGTATCGGTCGATTACTTCTTCGGGAATTCCCCTCAATGCCCGCGTCCAGGGAATCTCATGGGTCGATCCAATCACCGGCGACGTGCTGCGTCGCGACGTGTTTCTAGGCAACTCGAAACTTCGCTTCGAGCGATTGTCTAAGGAAGCTGCGATGCAGTCGGGTCTCGACTTGTTTGAAGATCAGCTTATGCTAAACGGTCACGATGAGGCGGAAGACAACTCGCGTACCAATGGTGCCAGCAGACCGGAAGTCGAACGCGAATCAGAGACTAGAGGCTAGCCGAGCGACGCCTCGCTCACTATTGGACGAACGCTCGGCATCTAGGAAACTAAGCTGGTCACTATGATCCGATTCGAACACGTGACCCGCAGCTACGGCACTCGTGTAGCCGTCGACGATCTCAATCTTCGAGTCTCGCCAGGTGAACTACTTGCTCTGCTGGGCCACAATGGCGCGGGCAAGACGACGACTTTGAAAATGCTCGTCGGGCTGCTCCGCCCCAGCACCGGAGACGTCATCGTCGGACCCTACGCCGTGGTCGACCATCCCCGCGAGGCGAGCGCGCTGATTGGCTACGTCCCGGATCAGCCATTTCTTTACGACAAGCTGTCGGGCCGCGAATTCCTGGGCTTTGTCGCCGACATGTACGGCCTTACGGCGGCCGAATCGCGGGACGCCGTCGAACGCGAAGCCGAGCGGTTTCAGCTCGCTGGTTTTCTCGACCAGCTTACCGAAAGCTACTCGCACGGGATGAGGCAGCGAACGGTGTTCGCCGCAGCTCTAATTCATCAGCCAGAGGTGCTGGTGGTCGATGAGCCCATGGTGGGTCTCGATCCGCACAGCATTCGACTCGTTAAAGATCTGCTGCGCGATTATGCCAACCAAGGCAAAACCGTCCTCATGTCGACCCACACGCTTTCAGTCGCCGAGGAAATTGCCGATCGCATCGCCGTTATGAAAACAAGCAAACTGATCTTCGAAGGCGGAGTCGACCAACTGCGCGCGCAGCACGCTGACGCTGGTGATTCGCTGGAAGCTCTATACTTGGCGCTGATGCACACCGAGACGACCGCCGAAAGTCCGGCTGATTCAGTGGCCAAAGCCGACGATACCACAACAGCCTAGACTCCTGCGATGCCTGAGAGCGATCTTCGTCAACTCGCCGTCAAACCTCACGAAAGCGAGCGTCTGCCTTCGGACGAGCGCGAAGGTCAGATCTTTTGGAAGCTTCGCTGGCGCGTTGGCCAAACGCAGCTTCGCTACTTGTTGCGACACGCCCGACTGAGGACCAGCTTGGTGCTGATTCTGAGCTTGCTCTTTTGGGTCGGTCTCTTCGTGTTGTTTTATAGCGGATTTCAATTCGTGGTGGCGAACGTGGGCGCGCCGGGTGCGCCATATCACGCCCAAACGGTGCAATTTGTATTCACGCTGTTCTTCGTCTCGCTGCAGGTGATGCTGATCTTCTCTGCCGGTATTATTCTCTACGGCGGACTCTATTCGACACGCGAGACAACATTTTTGATGACCTTGCCAGTTCGCGACTCTCGACTGGTGTTTTACCGTTTTCAAGAGGCGCTGTTTTTCAGCAGTTGGGGATTCTTCCTATTAGCCAGCCCAATGATGGTCGCGTACGGGCTTGTGGTTTCCGCACCATGGTATTACTTCGCCTACCTGCCGATCATGGTCGTTTCCTTTGCATACATTCCATGTTCCCTAGGCGCGATTCTCTGTCTGCTGCTAATCAACAGACTGCCACACCTGCGCCGCATTGTCGTCGGTGTGTTGGCGATGGTCGTCATCAGTGCCGCATATTTTTCAATCTGGCGAACGCTGAACATCAGTAACGCCGATCTCCTCGGTGCCGCGTGGTTCAAAGAAACCTTCCATCGTTTTGAATTTACCCGGGGTGAGTGGCTGCCCAGTACCTGGCTAAGCAATGGATTGCTCGACGCAGCCAGGCATCCAATGACGATCGATCCAAAGGATTTACCGTGGCTGCAGAGTGGAAAGTATCTGATCGTGTTGGTCGCCAACGCGTTGCTGCTGCATGTTTTGGTCAGCTGGGTGGGAAAACGAGTGTTTCGCAATAGCTACTACGGACTTCATGCCAGGCAAGCACGCGAAGTGAAGGCCAAGATGGCTTGGGTTGATCGGATCGCCTACACGCTGTTCATGCCGTTCAACGTGCAAACGCGCCTGCTGATCACCAAAGACCTACGCATGTTTCGTCGCGACCCGGTACAATGGTCGCAGTTTTTGATCTTCTTCGGTTTGCTGCTACTGTACTTCGCTAACATTGATCGCTTTCGCCAACATCGCGCCGACGTGAGCGTGATGACGTGGGTGAACGTGGTTAGCTTTCTCAATCTAGCAGTCGTTGGTCTGATTCTGTCCACGTTTACCACACGCTTCATCTATCCATTGATCAGCTTGGAGGGTCGTCGTTTCTGGATTCTTGGCCGTCTGCCGGTGAAACGTGACACGATTCTATGGGGAAAATTCCTGTTTGCTGCGGGTGGTTCGCTCTTGCCCTGTAGCGGCCTGGTGCTCGTGAGCGATCTCATGCTCGACGTGCGTCCGCTGGTGGTGGTTGTGCATCAGATTATCTGTTTACTGCTTTGCATTGGACTGTCGGGAATGGCGGTCGGACTGGGAGCGATGATGCCGAATTTCCGCGAACAGTCGCCGTCGAAGATTGCCGCTGGGTTCGGTGGTACGCTCAATTTAGTACTTAGCGCCCTGTATATCTTGCTTGTCGTATTGCTCACTGCACTGCCGTGTCACTTTTACTTATTGGCCAACACGTCCGATTTGCCACCACGGCTACTGCAGCCGAATTTCCTAAAACTCTGGCTCGGCTTGGGTTTGGGAGGTTCTTTGATACTGGCAGCAATTGTGACGGTCTTGCCAATGCGCAGCGGGCTGAAGGCCTTCCGTCAGCTGGAGGTCTAGCTCGGCGTCCGACGGCTCAACTACCTTCCGTCAGTGTTTATCAACCGACAAATACTGCGGTTTGTCTTGTGAGAGCGATCTGGTAGCAAGTCGCCAGGAGACCTAAAATCAGAGCCGTGACATCGCCGGTAGGCAAACCACCATTCACTTCACAGCACCATGCACCCATCAAATAACAAGCCTTGCTCGCAGCTGCGAATCGGTGCTGTCAGCTACCTGAATACCAAGCCGCTTGTTTACGGGCTGCAAGACATGCTTCCGAACGCATCGCTCACGTTTGATCTGCCCAGCCGCCTGGCCGATCAACTTGCTGTAGGCGAGCTGGACGTGGCGCTGGTGCCGTCGATCGAGTTCGCCGACCATCCAGAATGGTCGATTATCTCAGACGCTTGCATTGGCTGTCGTGGCCCGGTACTGAGCGTTAAGATCATGTTCCGGGTCGCGCCGCACGAAGTCAAAACGCTTGCCCTCGACGAAGGTTCGCGCACCAGCGCGGTGCTGGCACAGATTCTGTTAAATGAGCTGTACGGCGTTCGACCACAGCTAAGCAAATTGCCAATTGGTGATTCTTACCGCGAGGCCAACGCCGACGCGGTGCTAGTGATCGGCGACCGTGCGATTCACGACAAGGTTGGCAGCGCGGCGAGTCAGCAGGCCGCTGGCGATTTCGTCGAGGTCTGGGACTTAGGCGACCGTTGGTGCCGATGGGCAGAGCGGCCGTTTGTCTTCGCAATGTGGCTAGCGCGACCCGGTTTCTCCGACGTCGAGCTGGCGTCGGTGCTTTCAACCGCGCGGGACCGAGGGTGTGCCAACCTCACAGAAATTGCGCAACGCGAGTCGGACGTCATGCGTATGTCCGAGTCGGCCATCCATGAGTATCTGCACCGCAATCTTTACTTCACGCTCGATCGCGATCAACTTGCAGGCCTCGATCTCTACTACCGCCATGCTGCAAAGCTTGGCTTGATCTCCCATCCACCCGAAGTGATCAACGATGATTGCCCAATCCGCTAGCTCCGACAGCCATCTGCAAGAGATTCTCCAACGCACCGTTGATGGCGAGCGGCTCAGCAATGACGACGCGCTGCATCTGCTGCGCTCGCAGGACTTGGCTGCGCTGGGTAGAGCTGCCGACGAAATCACCCGTCGTCTGCACCCTGAGCCCTATCGCACGTACAACATCGATCGCAACATCAACTATACCAACGTTTGCACGGCGGTGTGCCATTTCTGCGCGTTCTATCGTTCACCAAAATCAGACGAGGGCTACGTCCTCGATCGTGACGTACTACTCGAAAAGATCGAAGAGACCGTCCAGCTCGGAGGCGATCAGATCCTATTGCAGGGCGGTCTGCATCCCGAGTTCAAAATTGAATGGTACGAAGAACTACTCCGCGACATTAAAACGCGATTCCCGCAGATTAACGTTCATGGCTTTAGTCCGCCGGAGATTTATCACTTTACCAAGGTTTCCAAGCTTTCAACCGAGGAAGTACTCACTCGCCTGCGTGCAGCAGGACTCGGAAGCTTGCCGGGCGGGGGCGCGGAAATACTGGTTGATCGTGTGCGTGCGGAGATCACGCGCGGCAAAGTGATGACTGACGATTGGTTGGATGTGAACCGAGTGTGGCACAGACTGGGTGGTCGCAGCACCGCGACGATGATGTTTGGCCACGTCGAGACCTTAGAGGAACGCATCGAGCACCTCGATCGACTACGACAGCTGCAGGACGAGACCGGTGGCTTCACGGCGTTTATCTGTTGGACCTTTCAGCCCGATCACACGGACATGGCCGAAGTGCCGCCGGCGGGTGCCTTCGAGTACCTCAAGACCAACGCCGTCGCACGGCTATACCTTGACAATTTCGCCAACATTCAATCGAGCTGGGTAACGCAGGGACTCAAGATTGGTCAGATGGCGATGCTCTACGGAGCCAACGACATGGGCAGTCTAATGATCGAAGAAAATGTCGTCGCTGAAGCTGGCACTGTCCATCATCTGACGCTCGATCAAATCCGTGGCGCAATCTCCGATCTCGGGTACCAGCCGCGCCAGCGCAACGTGCACTACGAGCTCATCGACGCCGAAGTGACGTCAACCGTCATCAACGATGAGCCAGAACTGGTGAATATCGACATGTGATCGCACTAGTCATCCGACTGCAGACACGCGCTTCCTCTCTCATCGTCGTCATATCCCCCACAACCGGCACGTGTTGCGGTGCGAAACTACGGTCACGTGCGAACTTACTTCGCAAATCTAACTTGGGCTGGTATCCTTCAGGAAGCCTTAGAAGCCCTTGATTTTGCGGCTCTGGCACCATTCGACCACCCGATCGACTTCCCGCTGCTATGTCTGAACTAACCACCGATTCCAACGTACCGGTGATTGCAGCGGATGGCCTGACGAAGTCTTACGCAGACCTGCGAAGGGGCGAGTTCGTCGCGTTAGATGGATTGAGCTTCGCCGCTTACGAGGGCGAGGTGTTCGGTCTACTTGGCCCCAACGGGGCCGGAAAAACAACAGCCTTGCGGATTCTGAGTACCGTCCTGCAACCGACCAGCGGCACGGCGGCTATCAACGGATTTGACGTCGTGACGCAGCCCGAACAGGTGCGACATCACATCGGTTTTATGTCAGCCAATACGGCCGTCTACGATCGGATGACGGCGTGGGAAATGGTCGAGTATTTCGGACGTCTTTATGGCCTCGAGGAAGAGCAGCTGCGCGATCGCATGGAGACCCTGTTCGATCGACTGCAGATGCAGAACATTCGCGATCTATTGGGCGGCAAGATGTCCACCGGCATGAAGCAAAAGGTGTCGATCGCACGGGCAATTGTGCACGATCCGCCGGTGTTGATTTTCGACGAAGCAACCAGCGGGCTGGACGTGCTGGTTGCGAGGGCGCTGCTCGACACGGTCGCAGAACTGCGTGACATGGGTAAGTGCATCGTCTTCTCCACTCATATTATGCGAGAGGCAGAGCGGCTGTGCGATCGCGTTGCAATCATGCATCACGGTAGCATTCTGGCCGAGGGTACACTTGACCAGTTGCACGACACCTACGGTGAGCGCGACCTCGAAGACTTGTTCTTCCAACTCATGGGCGACCAAGAACCTGCCGCAGCGACCCACTGAACCGTTCACGCAATCCATGAACTACAACAACGTTAAGCTGATCTTTTTACGAGAGATGCGTGATCAGCTGCGCGATCGGCGGACATTGTTTCTGATTGCCGTCCTGCCGCTTCTGCTCTATCCGCTGCTGGGCATGAGCTTTTTTCAACTGTCGCAATTTCTGCGCAACACGGCTGCCAAAGTACTTGTGGTTGGCGAGCAAGAGTTGGCCAACCGCGAGTGGTTACCGCAGCTGCTAGCCGAAGAGCAATTCGATCAAGCGCTGTTCGTGCAGCACCCCGATGAGTTGGCGAGTCTGAAACTCGTTGACGCAGCGTCGCTACAGTCTAAGGACTCCGCCTCGCCCGACAGCTTCGATCCAGAGTCGCTTGAGTTCGCCCGCGACAAGCTTGATAGTGGCGCGGTTCAACTCGTGCTCTACTTTCCGCCAGGCTTCGGCGACCGTCTAGAAGATGCGCGCGCCGCCCTGATTCAACGCGGGGGCGATGTCGCAACCGCCAACGAGGCCGTATTGCCCGAGCCGCAGCTGTTTTATAACTCGGCCAAAGAAAAATCTCGCGTTGCGCAAATGCGAGTCGAACGTCTGCTGCGTCTGTGGCGCAACTCGGTGATGCGGACCAATCTAAGGGCTGGTAATGTACCGCTCGCAGCTGCCCAACCATTCGAACTGCAGCCACAGGATGTCGCCGAAGAGCAGCAACGCCACGCGGCGGTTTGGTCGAAGATTTTGCCGTTCATTCTGTTCATCTGGGCGCTAACCGGTGCCTTCTACCCAGCTGTCGATCTTTGCGCTGGAGAGAAGGAACGCGGCACCCTCGAGACACTGCTCGCCAGCCCAGCGCAGCGACGTGAGATTGTCTGGGGCAAGTTGCTGACGGTAATCACATTTAGCGTCGTTACGGCCCTACTCAACCTAGGAAGCATGGGACTGACCGGCAAGTTTGTGCTGGCCCAGTTTCAACAGATGAGTAGTTTCTCTGGAGCCGGCGCTCTGGCGCTGCCTCCGACGAGTTCGCTCGTCTGGCTGATTCTCGCTCTGCTGCCGATTTCCGCACTGTTCAGCGCCCTCTGTCTGGCCTGTGCCGCGCTCGCGCGTAGTACCAAAGAGGGTCAGTACTACCTGATGCCGCTACTGCTGATCGTCATGCCACTGATGATGCTTCCTCTATCACCGGGTGTGGAGCTGACACTTGGCAACAGTTTGATCCCTGTGACCGGCGTCGTGCTGCTGCTGAGGTCGATGATCGAAGGCCAATACTGGGAAGTGTTGCCCTACGTCGTGCCGGTGTGTGGAGTCACGTCGATCTGCGTGCTGCTCGCGATCCGCTGGGCGCAGGAGCAGTTTGAGAGCGAGTCGGTGCTGTTTCGCGAGAGCGAAAGGCTCGACTTGGGTCGCTGGCTGGTGCATCTGGTACGAGACCGCGGCGAGACGCCGACGTTCGCCCAAGGTATTCTGTGTGTCGGCGCCATTCTGGTTGTGCAGTTCTTTGTGACGATGGCAACGTCGGCGCAAGCAGTGGAAGCAGCTAAAGAGGGTATCAACTTCCGCTTCTTGCTTGGCGCGATGTTTAACAGCCAGGTCGTCTGCATCCTGGTGCCGGCGGCAATGTTCACATTGCTATTTACCAGCAACAAGAAGAAGACGCTCCTGCTAGATCATTTGCCCAGCCTGCCGCTGGTGCTCATGACAACACTGCTAGCAATTGCCGTTCGCCCGCTGGGCATGGTCTTCGCCGAGTGGGTGCTGTGGATCTATCCACCGACAGCAGG
Source organism: Planctomycetota bacterium (assembly GCA_039184115.1). Lineage (GTDB taxonomy): Bacteria > Planctomycetota > Planctomycetia > Pirellulales > Lacipirellulaceae > Bythopirellula. The sequence continues at coordinate 30,217 of JBCDBK010000060.1, forward strand.
TATGGAATCGCAGCTCAATCTAATGCAGGAAGCCTTTGGGACGATTCCCAATTGGTGGATGCTGATCGCGTTGATGGCGTTATTGCCGGCAGTGTGCGAGGAGATTGCTTTCCGAGGCTTTGTCCTCTCGGGCTTGCGGCATGTGGGACACAAGTGGTGGGCAATCGGCCTGTCCGCCGTTGCGTTTGGTCTAGTGCACACGATCTTTCAACAGCAAATTGGCGCAGCGGCCGTCGGATTGGTGCTGGGCTATTTGGCGATTCAAACCGGCAACCTCATGCTATGCATGCTGTTTCACGCTGTTTACAACGGACTCGGACTGTATCTGGCCGAAGTGATCAGTTCCGCAGAAGCACCCGCGGGAAGTTCTCTGGGCTGGCTGTTGAGTGGAGACAGGACCATCTTCGAACCCTGGGTACTCGTAGTATCGTTCCTTGGAGCGGCGGTTATCCTGCGTTGGCTGCACCATCTTCCCTATCAGCGCACCAAAGAAGAAAAACTTCACGAGGCGCGTGAGCATCGCCTCGTTGGTGCTTGAGGTTTGCATCGCACTGTCGGACAATGGACAAGTGTCCTGTTCGTCACTCGCTTCGGTCAGCAATATGCAATCTTTCGCACTTCGCGCTCGTTGGCTAGTGCCAATTACCTCACCGCCGGTCAACGGAGGTGTGGTATCAATCGCCGAAGGTCAGATTGTCCGCATCGGCAATTCGGCTGAGAGCGGCTTTCGGTTGTACGATCTTGGCGACGTTGCATTGCTACCGGGCTTCGTTAACGCACACACGCATTTGGAGTTTAGCGCATTGCCTGCGCCGCTCGGCGAACCTGGTATTTCACTGCCGAATTGGATTCAAATGGTCATCGCATCGCGAAAGCAGCGGAGTGAGACATCGCGTGCCATCCATCGCGGCCTGGTTGAGTCGGCTCGTGCCGGCGTCACAACGCTTGGCGATATAGCGACGTCCGCGTATCCGAACGACTTATCGGAATTGTCGGCGGAAGTCGTTGCGTTTCAG